>NZ_JAGHRP010000005.1:0-352098 GCF_017743755.1 Shimia sp. R9_3
CACCAAACCGGGTGCGGCTATGAAGCCTTTCTTTGGCGTCGCCCCTGTGGTGCTGGATCCGCAGTCCGGCGAGGAAATCAGCGGCAATGATGTGGAAGGTGTGCTGGCCATTGCCGACAGCTGGCCCAGCCAGATGCGCACCGTCTGGGGCGATCACGAGCGTTTTGAGAAGACCTATTTCTCTGATTACAAAGGCTATTACTTCGCCGGTGACGGCTGCCGCCGCGACGCCGATGGCGACTATTGGATCACCGGGCGTGTGGATGATGTGATCAACGTCTCAGGCCACCGTATGGGCACAGCAGAGGTCGAAAGCGCGCTGGTGGCGCACGCCGCCGTGGCCGAGGCCGCTGTGGTCGGCTACCCCCATGACATCAAGGGCCAAGGCATCTACTGCTACGTGACCCTGATGAATGACCGCGAACCGTCAGATGAGCTGCGCACAGAGCTGCGCAACTGGGTGCGCACGGAAATCGGCCCGATTGCCAGCCCCGATCTGATCCAATGGGCGCCCGGTCTGCCCAAGACCCGCTCCGGCAAAATCATGCGCCGCATCCTGCGCAAGATCGCAGAAAACGACTACGGCGCGCTGGGGGATACTTCCACGCTGGCCGATCCAGCCGTCGTCGATGATCTTATTGAAAACCGCATGAACCGATAGACCTTCCCGAGCCGGGCGCACACTCCAGCGCCCGGATCACTCCCTGTCGGGCTGGCCCTCGCGTCAGCCCGTTTTTTTTGGAGGAGAGGAGTGGTTTGCGCGAATGGTTTGCAACCTGGCTTGCCACTAAAGCGCGAGGAAAAGTGGCTTTGAGCCCGAAGTGACGAATGCCGCGTCGATCACCAAAGACTGCTGTGCGCAGAAAGCCGGCAAAACTGTGCACCCTGATCACAATCATAGATACCGTTGCGAACCGGCACACTCGGACACAGTTGCTCACTCAACGTTAGAATATTCTTTCACCGTATTGCTTTTGTCAGGCGGCTCTGACACTTTTTGATTGAATTTCAATAAGATTGGAACTTTGGATGACTTCTAGAACTACAGTAATTGGAGCTGTTGCAGTTGCGTTTTTTGCGGCGTCGGTTGGGCCTGTTGTTGCGCAGGACAAGCGCGTCCGAATTCAGAACGAAACCGGTTATGTCATGGTTGAGTTCTATGGATCGAATGCGGGGACGGACGATTGGGAAGAAGATATTCTGGGCGCCGACATTCTCCCACCCGGGGGTTCGGTGCGGGTAAATTTCGAGGATGGCACCGGATACTGCATGTTTGACTTCAAGGCTGTGTTCGAAGACGGAGACGTTCTCACGCGCTCTGGTGTTGACGTATGCAAGACGGGCACCTTCACCTACAACTGATTGGAACGCAGGCTCTACTGGGTCGAAACCCACGCGCCGAGCCTCAGTGTCTAATCCAAAACGCGATCCTTGAGTGCCTTTGAGCAGTTCATCGACATGCACTTAAATTAGATCGTCTTGGACAGCGGGTAGCCCAAGAGACTCGGCATCTTTCTGTGGCGAATTCTTGAACGGTCGTTTTGTCATTTCGCGGGACGTTGAGGAATTCGCCAAAAAGCTTCGTGCCACAACCCGTTGGCAAATCTCGCTATGAGTTTTTCCGGTCTTCGGTCGTGAACCGAAGACCGGACATCCAGTGAAAACTGGTGGCACGGCAGCTTTGCCTCGCAAAGCCAAATGTCAGACCAGAACCGCGCGCCCCCAAAGACCAAGACAATCTACCTTAGGCGTGTCTCCCCCAAACCAGTTGAACAACCGTTCACTCCTCCCTAACCTGCCCCAATGTCCCATGCTGATCGCCCGCTTCTCGGCATCCTGTTGATGCTTGGCTTCTGTGTGCTTGCCCCGCTGGGCGATGCCACGGCAAAGCTGCTGTCCAACGTCCTGCCGCTGGGCATGCTCATCCTTGTGCGCTTCTCCATTCAGGCCGCGATCCTGATCCCGATTGTCATCGCAACCCGCCGTCCGTGGCGCTTGCGGCCACAGCTGATGGGCCTCGTGATCTGGCGCACGCTTTTGCATATGGCGGGCATCGGCTGCATGTTCACCGCCCTGCGCTATCTGCCGCTGGCCGATGCGGTGGCCATCGCCTTTGTCATGCCGTTCATCATGCTGATGCTGGGAAAATACGTTCTGGGCGAAGAGGTTGGCCTGCGCCGCCTGATGGCCTGCATCGTCGGCTTTTCCGGCACGCTGATGGTGATCCAACCGAGCTTTGTGGAGGTCGGCGCGCCCGCGTTGCTGCCGCTGGCCGTGGCAGTGATCTTTGCGCTCTTTATGCTGGTCACCCGCCAGATCGCCAAAGAGGTTGACCCCATCGCCCTGCAGGCAACCAACGGAGTGATTGCCACTGCACTCCTGCTTCCGGCCCTGCTGATCGGCCATCAGCTTGGCGTGGCAGAGCTCTCCTTCATCCGCCCCACCGGCAACACATGGGGGCTTTTGCTGCTGATCGGGCTGCTCGGCACCGTGGGCCATCTCTTCATGTCGTGGTCCCTGCGCTATGCGCCCTCCACCACGCTCGCCTCCATCCAATATGTCGAGATCCCCTTTGCCGCGCTGGTGGGCTGGCTGATCTTTGGCGACTGGCCCAATACGCTGGCCTCGCTGGGCATCTGTGTCACCATGGGCGCCGGGCTTTATGTGATCTTCAGGGAGCGAGCCAGCCTTCGGACGTCGCCAGAAGCTGGCTGACCAGCAGCCCCAGATGCGCCTTGGGCAGGATCAACAGCATCGCCGGCGCCTCAACCTCCAGCTGCACAGCTCCGGTGGCCTCATTGGAGGTGCCCACCATGCCATCCGGTGCAAAGCCGATCCCGTCAATCGGCCACTTCAGTCCCTCTGAGCGCCCCTGCACCGCGCGCATGGGAAACAGTGACACCCGCGTGCCTGCGGCCAGAGGCAGCGACAGCTTTGGCGGCAGAAGACAGACCACATCGCTTTCCCCGATGATAACACAACGCCGATCCGCATGCCGCACCAGAGCATTATAGCAGGCCAGCTCATGATCCACCCGCGCGCCGGTAAAGCCCACCGCCAGCACCAGTGGTGCAGAAATATGCCGCAAAGCTTTGTCAAAATCCGTGCTATCTTGTTCTGAAACAAAAATTAACTGTTCTGGCGGTATCGATTCTCGCATGTTCTTTGGAAGCGAATCCAGATCCCCGATCACCACCTCCGGCATGTGCCCGGCGCTCAGGCAATGGGCTGCCCCGCCATCCGCCGCCACAAGGGTTGGGCCCAGTTCCAGGGCCACAGACAGGTCGGACGGTTCCAAAGAACCCGCCCCCGCCAAGGTTATTGGTGCAAATTTTTGAAGAATTTGGCACATATTGTGGTCGCCCCCCTATCCCCGCGTAGTTGGACACATTTTCGCCCCAAAATCATACTCTAAGTTTCACAGATTCGTTCACGTTTCGACGTTCCTTGAGTGATAGTTTGGTTGCTGAGTAGTGCAAAGGACCCGCAAAGATGGTTACGAATAACAAAGTACTCACGGTTTCATACGGGACGTTCTCCTGCACCCTTGAAGGGTTTGAGGAGTCGTTTGACACAATGAAAGCCATCGCTGAGTACTTCCGCGATCTGGCCGCGGATGATCGGTACTTTGGTGCCGAGCCTCCCACCCCGGACGCTGAAATGCTTGCCCGTATTGCGGAGAAAGAAATTGCCCGCCGCGTGAGCGCACGTATGGATCAGGGCACCATCGTTCTGAGCACCAATGCACCGCAAGCCGCCGAAGCCCCGGCACCTGTTCAAGCACCTGTTGCAGAAGCTCCCGTAGCAGCCCCTGCCCCCGCAGCACCCGCCGCCGCTGCTCCTGTGCAAGCGCCGGTCGAAGCACCAGCGCCTGCCCCAGTTGCCGAAACTCCAGCTCCCGCACCGGTTGAGCCTGATGTTGTTGAGCCTGAGCTCGAAGACATCGCGGCCGCAGAAGAAATCGCTGTTGTGGCAGAGGCCGAAGCCACCCCTGTTTCTGCACCTGTCGCTGAAGACACGCCCCAAAAGGACGTGATCGAGGCCGAGGCCGCTCCAAGCGTGACAGACAGCGTGCTTGCCGTCATCGCAGACGACACGCTCGACACCCCTGCGACCGACGATGCAAACGCCTTCATCGAAGACACGCCTGAGGACGCCGCCGAAGAGACTCCGATCAACCTCGGCGCCATCGCCGCCGCGGTGAATGCCGATGTGGCTGAGGACGATCTGGCGGAAGAGGTTGTTGAAGAGACGGTCGAAGAGCTTTCCGCAGCAGAAGACGTGGCTGAAGAGGCCGCGGAGCTTGCAGACGAAGACACCGTTGAAACCGCCGCGGAAGACAATGCTGAGGATCTGGCCGAAGAGCTGACGGAAGAAGTCGCCGAGGAAGTTGACGCGCTCGACATTTCCGATGAAGCAGACGCCCCACTGATCTTGGAGAACGCGGTAGAAGACACCGTTGATCCTTTCGCCACTGAGGCAGATGAGGCTCCTGAAGCCGTCGCCGACGCAGAGGTGCGCGAAGAGGCAGACGCCGACGACGAACCTGAAGTTGCCGACCTGTCTGACTGGGACGAAGACGAGGCAGACAGCGCTGCCTATGAGGAAAACTCCATCGCGGCCAAGCTGGAGCGCATCCGCGCCGTTGTCTCCCGCGCCGACAGCGCCAAAGCTGACGCCACCCCGATGGAAGCGGACGCCGAGGAAGACGGCGAGACCGCTGCAGACGGCAACATTTTTGAAGAAGACGCCGCGCTTTATCAGGACGTCGCACCTGTAGAGCAGACTGCGGCTGAGGAAGTGGCAAACGCCCCAGCCTCTGAGGATGTGCTGTCAGAAGACGACTTCGCCGCCGTCACTGAAGCGGTTGCCGAAGCGGATCCCCAGATCGAAGACGACGCGCCGGAAGCAGAGGACAAAATCGCTGCTGAGGCCACAGAAGAGGCCGAACACGCCGCTGATGCCGAAGCAGAAGCCCAGCCGCTGCGCGCCCGCGTCGTGCGCATGAAAAAGGCCGACTTCGAAGAAGCGGTTGCCGCCGGTCTGCTGGAAGCGGAACCTGTGGATGAGGACGAAGAGGAAACCGCCGAGGCGGCCCCAACCTCCAGCCTGACACCCGAAGACGAAGCGGATCTGCTTTCTGAGCTGGCCAAAGTGCAAGCCGAACTCAAAGAGGCAGACGCCGTCGCAGCTCCGGAAAAAGAAGAAAACCTCTTTGCCGAAGACCTCTCTGAGGACTCCGCCGCAGAGGCCGAAGAGGAAGCCGCCGCCCCCGCACCAGAACGCCCACAGCAGCCTGAGCCAGATCTCAGCCGTCTGATGGCCAAAGCGGACAGCGAAATGCAGGAACCTGCGGGCAAAGGCCGCCGCAGCGCAATCGCGCATCTGCGCGCCGCAGTAGCTGCCACCCGCGCCGAAAAACACGCCGTTGCGAACAAGAGCAAAGACGGCACAACCGCCTACCGCAGCGATCTCGCCAGCGTTGTGCGCGCCGCCACAGGTGGCGCCAAATCCGCAGCCGCCCCGCTGAAACTGGTGGCTGCCCAGCGTGTCGACACGCCCGCCGAGGCCGAAGAAAAATCCGCTCAACCAGAGAGCACTGCCCCCAAGAAAGCGCCGCGCCGCATCCCTGTTCGCCCGCGTCGCATTTCCGCTGATCAGGTCGACCGCGAAGAAGCTGCACGCGCGGCGGCTCCGGTCAGCTCGGGCAGCTCTGCGATGAGCGGATTTTTGGACTACGCCAAATCCGTTGGCGCCACCCAGCTGCCGGAAAGCGTTGAGGCCGCAGCGGCCTATCTGACCTATGTGGAAGGTCTGGACCGCTTCACCCGCCCGATGCTGATGCGTATGGCCCGCGAAGTGAACATCCCGCAGTTCTCCCGCGAAGAGGGTCTGCGCAGCTTCGGCCAACTCCTGCGCCAGCAAAAGATCGACAAACTCGCCGGTGGCCGTTTCACCGCCAACCAAGCGATCAACTTCCAGCCCCGCGACCGCGAAGCGGGCTGATTTTTACTTTAAAAAGACGAGAGAACCCCGGCCGTTGGTCGGGGTTTTTGCTTTAAAGTCAGAGGTTAACGTGAGGCTTTTCACTCCAGCAACAACCTCGCCTTTAGCCGTGCATCCGGCAGCGCGCACATATCAGCGCGGCCAAACAGCGCATAGCGGTTGCGCGCAATGCGGCGGTAAATCCAATCCTGAACCGCACGCGGCAGAAGCCTCAGAGGCCACATCAGATGGCCCACGCCACCCACCTCGGTCCCGACCCGAATGACGGCATCAAGCGAGCTGTAAGCGCGCCCATCAACAATCAGAAGCCAGCTTTCCGGATCATCCGGCCGCAAGCCATAATGCGCCAAAAGCGCGGTGCCCAGCGCGGTCTGTCCGGGGCAAATCCGAAACCGCTCGGCGCGATCAAACCGCGCAATCATCCGCGCCCCAAAACTGCACAGCGCACAGTCCCCGTCCATCACGACAATGGGTCCGCTGTCCTCAAAATCCGGGATCGCGGGATCGTCGCGGTAAGAAAACGCGGTGCGTTCTGGAAGCTGCGCCATGGCCCTTGCCTCTCCTGTCTGGCTATAGCTTTGCAAACCCCGGCCTGCCCCGCAACCCCGCAGCAAAAACGAAAACGGCGACACAAAGGTGTCGCCGCTCTCTCTATCAATTTAGGTCGCGCTTATTGCGGATCATCGTCAAACCGATGCGGCGCGGCATTGGGGTCTTCTTGGCCGATGCCTTTGAAAACCGACTTGAACGGCAGGATCCAGACAATCCCCAGCCCGACATAGAGCGCCAGCGTCCCGATGAAGGAGTTTGGCGAAAGCGTCGTGGCCAGAACGGACGCCAGGATGATGTAGATCGGCAGCCCCACCACGAGAACCAAAAGCGCAACGCGCCGCCGTGCCTTGTAGCTCAGTGCCATCTCACTCTCTCCCTTCCGCGACCTTCAAATCAACTACGCGATCAATCCGCAAACGGATCGGTCACCAGAATGGTGTCTTCCCGTTCCGGGCTGGTGGAGAGCAGTGCCACAGGGCATTCGATCAGCTCTTCCACGCGTTTCACGTATTTGATCGCATTCGCCGGCAGGTCATTCCAGCTGCGCGCGCCTTCGGTGCTTTCGCTCCAACCGTCGATCTCTTCATAGATCGGCTTGCAGCGCGCCTGCTGATCCGCCGCTGTGGGCAGGTAGTCCAGCGTTTCGCCGTCCAGCTCATAGCCCACGCAGATTTTCAGCGTCTCAAAGCCGTCCAGAACATCGAGCTTGGTCAGACAGATACCTTTGATGCCGGAAGTTGCACAGGTCTGACGCACCAGCGCGGCGTCAAACCAGCCACAACGGCGCTGACGGCCGGTGGTGGTGCCAAACTCATGGCCACGGGTGCCAAGGCGCTCGCCATCCGCATCCGGTGTGCCGTCTTCTTTCAGCAGCTCGGTTGGGAACGGGCCTTCACCCACGCGGGTGGTGTAAGCTTTCACAATGCCCAGCACGTAGTCGATGGAACCCGGGCCAATGCCGACACCGGTGGCCGCCTGGCCTGCGATCACATTGGAGGAGGTCACAAAAGGATATGTGCCAAAATCTATGTCCAGAAGCGCGCCTTGTGCGCCTTCAAACAGGATACGCTTGCCTGCTTTACGCTTCTCGTTCAGCACCTTCCAGACAGGCGCTGCATAAGGCAGGATTTCTGCCGCAATCTCTTTGAGCTGAGCAATCAGCGCGTCACGGTCAATCGGCTCCACGCCCAAACCTTTGCGCAGCGGATCATGATGCTGCAGCGCACGGTCCACACGGGCTTCCAGCGTGGCCTCATCCGCAAGGTCTGCCACACGGATCGCACGGCGGCCCACTTTGTCTTCATAGGCCGGGCCAATGCCGCGACCGGTGGTGCCAATCTTGGTGCCTTTGGAGGCGGCTTCCTCGCGCGCCCGGTCCAGCTCACCGTGGAATGGCATGATCAGCGGGGTGTTTTCCGCGATCATCAGGGTCTCAGGGGAAATCTCAACACCCTGCTCACGCACGGTCGCAATCTCTTTGATCAGGTGCCACGGGTCCAGCACCACACCATTGCCGATCACCGACAGCTTGCCACCGCGCACAACGCCAGACGGCAGCGCGTGCAGCTTGTAGACTTTCCCGTCGATTACCAACGTATGGCCAGCGTTATGTCCACCTTGGAAACGTGCGATCACATCGGCACGCTCGCTGAGCCAGTCGACGATCTTGCCTTTTCCCTCGTCGCCCCACTGAGCGCCTACAACAACAACATTGGCCATATCCGGTCCTTTGCAGAGAGTTCAAACCCGCGCCCTTTTAGCGATGTTGATGCAGGTGCGAAACCGCAAACTGCGCCAAAGCGCGTAAGTGCCGCAATTTCTCTGACAGAACGCGCAAATGGCCTCAGCCCGCGCCTTCTCCCGCCGCCAAGTGGACTGGCGCCCCATGTGGCGTGTTCAGATAAGCCCGTGTCCAGCTCTCTTTCAGATCACGCAAAACCGCGGCCTGCGCCAATCCCAGATCCTGCAAGAACCCTTCCAGCGTTTCCAGCCAGGCGTTGAAGTAGTCTTCCCCGCCATCAAGCTCCTTGGCCAGCCCATGGGCTTTTAACGTGGCCCCAAAGCGCTCGGCCCAATCCGGCCAGCCAAAATGCCCTGCCTCATTCAGCGCGACAGTCAGCGCGAAAAGCTGCGCATGCCAGGGCGCATCAAACGCAGGCTCAGGCTTGCCACCGCACCACGTCATTTTGCGGGCTCCAGATAGCTCTCCCACAGGTCCAGCACGACCTCATCACGCGGGTCAGCCTCCGCGCCCCAGAGCTCCTGCGCCGAAAAACGCACCGCATAAAGCGGCTCAGCCGCCTCGCCCTGAAAATGCGCATTGCTGTCAGGAAACACATGTGCGCCATGCCGCAGGACCACTTCGCCTTTGGCCCCGCTGGCGTAGGCCGGCAGGCGTGTGTGCCCGCCCTGCACCATCACATTGCGCGCAGGCCGCCGGGTCTGCACATTTGCGCCCACCGCAAACTGCGGCGCAGCGGCCTCCCGTGTATAGGGGCTGCCATTCATCAGCGCGCCTGTGACCGAACCGGGCTTTGCCGCACGATCCGCCACGGGAGAGACACCTTCCGCCTGCCCACCGGCAAGCTCCGCTTCCGTCAGAATCCCGCGCGCCACCATCAGATCCGCAAGGCCGCCCATCCATTTCTCATAATAAGAGAACCGCGTGTAATCCTCAGGGCTCAGCAGCTCGCGTGCATGGCGGGAGGCATCAATGTTCCACTGCCCCAGAAAGCCACAGGCCACGTTCAGAGCCAGTGCCCGTTTGTGCCACTCCTTGGCCTCTGCAAACTCATAGCCATCCGTCGGGTCCACCGGCCCGGTGCCCAGACGCCCGCCCATATCATGTATCCGGCTCATGTCTCTGGCTCCCTCGCCAAGGCAGTGCCGATCATGCTGTCCCGCGTGATCAGCTCCGCCAGCGCCGTCTCGCTCATGCCCTCAGTGCCAGCGGGCCGCTGTGGCACCACCAGATAGCGTACCTCCGCCGTACTGTCCCAGACACGCACCTTCTGACCTTCCGGCAAGGTCACACCAAATTCTTCCAGCACTTTGCGCGGCTCCCGGACCGAACGCGCACGGTAGGCGTCTGACTTGTACCACCCCGGCGGAATGCCCAAAAGCGGCCACGGGTAACAGCTGCACAGCGTGCAAACGACCATATTGTGGGTCTCATCGGTGTTTTCGACAAACACCATATGCTCGCCTTGCCGCCCATAAAGCCCCATCTCGCGCAGCGTTGGCATCGGATCGGCCATCATCTGCGCATGAAACTCAGCGTCCGCCCACATCTTTGCCACCACCTTGGCACCGTTCTGCGGACCAATCTTGTTCTGATAAAGATCAATGATCTCATCCAAAGCGGCCGGATCAACCAAACCTTTGTCCGTCAACAATGTTTCCAGCGCCTTCACCCGCAAAGCAGGGTCAGAAGGCAAATGTGAATGCGGGTGGTCTACGTGATCATGTGGCATGGGCCGGAGCCTGCCACGGGCTCTTAAACCTGTCCAGTCACCTCATTGGCATGGCACGATTATTGCCCTTTCAGCACGCCTCAACGCCCCAGCAACACCCCGTCAACACTGTGTTCGCGCAAGAGCCGCGCGAAACCACCTTGCCCCCCGCGCCAAACTTGCCTACATACCCCGCTAACAAAACCGAACGCTCGCTTTTACAGGTCCCAATGGAAAACGTTGTCCTCATCATCCACCTTCTTCTTGCTCTGGCGCTGATTGGCGTCGTTCTGATGCAGCGTTCCGAGGGCGGTGGCCTTGGCATGGGCGGCGGCGGCGGTGCCGTATCCGGCCGCGCAGCTGCAACCGCGCTGACACGTGTGACCTGGATCCTGGCGGGCGCGTTCATCTGTACATCGATCGCCCTGACCGTGATCGCAGCGAAAAACTCCGCATCCAGCTCTGTGTTTGACCGTCTGGGCACCGAAGCCCCTGCGGCAGAGCAAACCGCGCCGACACTGCCGGGTGCTGGCGACTCGCTGCTGCCACCGTCTGAAGGCGACAACGCGCCGCTGGTGCCGCGCGCCGACTGATCTCTGGCCCAAAGGGCTGGCTGACGTGGCCCTCCTTTGGGGGCCACAACTATTTTTGCCCCCTGCGGGCACCACCATAGCTTGAGGCACGAAAGCCGACCGCAACAGCATCTTGCGGTCCGGTTGCCTTCTTGCTGCGAATCCTATATAAATTAAGTCCCGTGATGCTGGGTCATTTGGCGGTGTGAATCGCCTCGGCTTGGGCGCTGCTAAATCGACAATCACGGGGGACGCCAGAGGCATGGCTCGCTACATTTTCATTACGGGTGGGGTTG
This sequence comes from Shimia sp. R9_3, assembly GCF_017743755.1. NCBI lineage: Bacteria > Pseudomonadati > Pseudomonadota > Alphaproteobacteria > Rhodobacterales > Roseobacteraceae > Shimia > Shimia sp. R9_3. The sequence continues at coordinate 10,879 of NZ_JAGHRP010000005.1, forward strand.
TTTCATCGCTGGGCAAAGGCCTGGCATCAGCCGCATTGGGCGCGCTTCTGCAAGCGCGGGGATACACAGTGCGTCTGCGCAAACTGGATCCCTATCTGAACGTTGATCCGGGCACCATGTCTCCGTTTGAACACGGCGAGGTCTTTGTGACCGACGATGGCGCCGAAACCGATCTCGACCTCGGCCACTACGAGCGGTTCACCGGCGTGCCTGCCCGCATGACCGATTCCGTCTCCTCCGGCCGCATCTACTCCAACGTGCTGGAGAAAGAGCGCCGTGGCGACTATCTCGGCAAAACCATTCAGGTCGTGCCGCACGTCACCAACGAGATCAAAGACTTCCTGCATGTGGGCGACGGCGAAGTTGACTTCATGCTCTGTGAAATCGGCGGCACCGTGGGCGACATCGAAGGTCTGCCTTTCTTTGAAGCCATCCGCCAATTTGCCCATGACAAACCCCGTGGCGATGCGATCTTCATGCACCTCACCCTGCTGCCCTATCTCGCAGCCTCCGGCGAGCTGAAGACAAAGCCAACCCAGCACTCCGTGAAAGAGCTGCAATCCATCGGTATCGCGCCTGACATTCTGGTCTGCCGCTCCGAGCAGCCGATCCCGGAAAAAGAGCGCGGCAAAATCGCCCTGTTCTGTAACGTGCGCAAAGAGGCCGTTGTGCCCGCCTACGATCTGAAGTCCATCTATGAGGCACCACTGGCCTATCACCGTGAAGGTCTGGATCAGGCGGTTCTGGATGCCTTTGGCATCGCTCCGGCCCCACGCCCTGACCTCTCCGTCTGGGAAGACGTCAACGACCGTCTGCACAACACCGACGGTCAGGTGAATGTCGCCATCGTTGGCAAATACACCCAGCTCGAAGACGCCTATAAGTCGATCAAAGAAGCGCTCACCCACGGCGGCATGGCCAACCGTGTGAAAGTGAAGGTCAGCTGGGTCGACGCCGAGGTCTTTGACAAGGGTGACGCAGCCCCGCATCTGGAAGGCTATGATGCCATTCTGGTGCCCGGCGGCTTTGGCGAGCGCGGCACCGAAGGCAAGATCAAAGCGGCGCAATATGCGCGTGAGCACAAGATCCCCTACCTCGGCATCTGCCTCGGCATGCAAATGGCTGTGATCGAAGCGGCCCGCAACAAGGCTGGCATCGATACTGCAGGCTCCGAAGAGTTCGACCACGAAGCTGGCGGCAAGCGTTTTGAGCCGGTGGTCTACCACCTCAAGGAATGGGTGCAGGGCAACGCCAAGGTCACCCGCAAGGCGTCTGACAACAAAGGCGGCACCATGCGTCTTGGCGCCTATGACGCGGCCCTCACCGAAGGCTCCAAAGTGGCCGAGGTCTACGGCAGCACGGCGATCGAAGAGCGTCACCGTCACCGCTATGAAGTCGACATCAAATACCGCGAACAGCTTGAGGCCTGCGGCCTGCGCTTCTCCGGCATGAGCCCTGATGGCCGCCTGCCGGAAATCGTGGAGTGGGAAGACCACCCATGGTTCATCGGTGTGCAGTTCCACCCGGAGCTGAAGTCCAAGCCGTTTGATCCGCACCCCCTCTTCCGCGACTTTGTGCGCGCCGCCAAAGACAACTCGCGGCTGGTCTGATCACTGACCAAAAATCAGACAAAACCAACACCAAGGGCATGACGCAGGTCATGCCCTTTTCTTTTCCGGCGGTGCGCAAATCCACGCAACGCGCGGTGCCGTAACCAATTTTCGGACGCGATTTTCGCACCTCCGCGATACAGCCGCGATAGCGACGCAATACCGACACGAGATTTCATGGTTAACGCCCCCCGTTGCGCGATTGCGTTTGACCCCTCTGCCCGCGCGCAGTACCACCATGGGCGCAAGACAAAGGGGACCCGCCCATGATCTACAAATCGGCGCAAGACTGGCTTGATGCGGCACAGAAAAAAGTGCTGCTCTTCGGCATGTCAGGTTTGGGAAAAACGCATATTTCCAACGCCCTGCGGGACAACGGCGACTGGTTCCACTACTCGGTCGATTATCGCATCGGCACCCGCTACATGGGCGAGCACATTGCCGACAACGCCAAGCGCGAGGCGATGAAAGTGCCCTTTCTGCGCGAGCTCCTGATGACGGATTCGATCTACATCGGCTCCAACATCACCTTCAACAACCTCGCGCCGCTCTCCACCTACCTTGGCAAACCGGGCAACCCGGACCAGGGCGGTCTGCCGTTTGCCGAATACATGGCGCGGCAGGAGCAACATCGCACGGCAGAGATTGCCGCATTGATGGATACCAAACTCTTTATCAACCGCGCGCACGACCTCTACGGCTACGACCATTTTGTCTGCGACACCGGTGGATCGATCTGCGAGGTGGTTGATCCTGAGGACTCGACGGACCCGGTGATGACCGCCCTGTCTGAGACCACGCTGATGGTCTGGCTCAAGGGCACCGAATCCCATACCGAGGCCTTGGTAAAGCGCTTTGATCGCGACCCTAAGCCTATGTATTACCAGCCGGAATTCCTTCTGTCCGCGTGGAGCGACTATCTCGGCGAAACCGGCCAGACCGAAAGCAGCGTTGATCCTGACGCCTTCGTGCGCTGGACCTATGCCCGCGCACTCGCGCACCGCCAGCCGCGCTATGCCGCCATGGCCAAATGGGGCATCACGATCACGCCCGAAAGCGTTGCAACCGTTGCCACAGCCGATGATTTCAATCATGTGATCGCCAGCGCCCTTGAGGACCAGGCCCGCGCCGCTTAAGTATCGCCCTTCCTGACATTCAGAGTTTAAGAGACCGACATGCCTATCAAGATCCCCGCCGACCTACCCGCCTTTGACGTGCTCAAGCACGAAGGCGTCATGGTCATGGCCGAAGATCAAGCGGCCCGTCAGGACATCCGCCCCATGCGCATCGGGCTTCTGAACCTGATGCCCAAGAAAATTCAGACCGAAAACCAGTTCGCCCGCCTGATCGGTGCCACGCCGTTGCAGATCGAACTCTCGCTCATCCGCATGAGCGAGCACAAAACCCGCAACACCGCCGCCGAGCATATGGCAGAGTTTTACCGGCCTTTTCAGGATGTTAAAGCCAGCGGAGAGAAGTTTGACGGGCTGATCATCACCGGCGCGCCCATCGAGCATATGCCCTTTGATGATGTGACCTACTGGGAAGAGCTCTGCGAAGTCTTTGACTGGACCCGCACACATGTGCACTCCACCTTTGGCGTCTGCTGGGGTGGCATGGCGATGATCAACTATTTCCACGGCGTCAAAAAACACCTGCTCGATCACAAGGCCTTTGGCTGTTTCCGCCATCAGAATCTGGCCGAAGCCTCGCCCTATTTGCGTGGCTTTTCAGACGATTGCGTGATCCCGGTCAGCCGCTGGACCGAAATCCGTCAGGATGAAATCGACGCCCGGCCAGAGCTGAACACCCTGCTCTACAGCGCCGACGTCGGCCCTTGTCTCGTGGAGGCACCTGAAAGCCGAGATCTCTTTATTTTCAACCACTTCGAATACGACAGTGACACGTTGAAACAAGAGTATGACCGCGACGTAGCCGAGGGCACACCCATCAACGTGCCGATGAATTACTACCCGGACGACAATCCCGCCAACCCACCGCAGAACCGCTGGCGCAGCCACGCGCATCTGCTTTACGGCAACTGGATCTCCGAGATTTATCACACCACGCCGTTTGACATGAGCCGCATCGGCCAGGAGATCACCGACCTGCGCGGCTAACCCCCGCGCAGCCTCCCGTTGCGTCACCCGCGCAATTGTGAATCCCCTCATGCCCACAACTTTGGCTAGTCTATGGACAGATGCCCAGAGCGATCTGAGCGTCATTGACGGGAGGAAGAGACATGCTGCGGTGGATTGTCATACTTTGTTTGATCACGATTTTGGTCGTGAAAGCAGCCACTTGGTGGAAGGTCCAATCCCGCTTGAGAGCCGCACGAGAGAATTTCCCGCCTGAAGGGGCCTTTGTGGAGGTCGGCGGTCACCCCGTGCACTATGTTGCGCGTGGCAACCCTGAAAACCCAACTGTGGTGCTGATCCACGGCGCCTCCGGCAACACCCATGACTTCACCTTTGATTTTGTGGACCACCTCACCGACCGCTATCACGTCCTTGTCTTTGACCGCCCCGGCATGGGCCACACCCCGCCGCTCGCGCGCAAAGGCGTCACGCTCATTGATCAGGCCACGCTGCTGTCCTCCGCCGCAAAGATGCTTGGGGCGGACAATCCGATTGTTGTCGGCCAAAGCTTCGGCGGGGCGGTGACCATGGCCTGGGCCGTGCATCACCCCGACCACATCGCTGCCGCTGTTTCCATCGCCGGAGCAACATACCCGTGGCAAGGCCCTTTGAACCGGTTCTACAAACGTATCGCAAACCCTTGGAGTGGCCCAACAATCTCCCGTCTCATCGCAGCATGGGCCAGCGAGGAATACGTCGCCAAAAGCATCGCCGAGATCTTTGCCCCACAGGCCGCACCAGAAGGCTATGCAGAGGCCATTGCCGTGCCTCTGATCCTCCGCCCGCACTCCCTGATCGCCAATGCCCAGCAGCGTACCGACCTGCGAGAGGAGCTGCGCGCACTGGCACCACAGTATCAGAGCCTTAGCCTGCCAGTAGAGATCGTGCATGGTGACGCCGACACCATCGTTGGCCTGACAGTACACTCCACCCGCATGGTTGAGGACATTTCAGGCGCGCATCTTGTCACTCTGGAAGGTGTCGGGCATATGCCCCATCACACCAACCCCGACGAGATTGTCGCCGCCATCGACCGCGCCGCCACCCGCGCCGGATTGCACTAGGGCGCGATGCACCCCATATTGGGGAAAACGGAGATGTTTCATGGACTTGCCATTTGACGGTGCCATCAGCGCGTATTTCAAAGACGAGGCCCCCAAGCCCATACGCGATGCCATCAAAGGGGCGGACAAGAATGACATTCTCAGCGAAAGCTACCCCCACAAAGAGCGCCTGAGCCGCAAGACCTACGAGGCAGAGCTGGAAGCGCTGCAAATCGAACTGGTCAAGATGCAGCGCTGGGTCAAGGAAAGCGGCGCGCGCATCGCCATGGTCTTTGAGGGGCGCGATGCCGCGGGCAAAGGCGGCACCATCAAACGCTTTCGCGAAAACCTGAACCCACGCGGCGCGCGGGTTGTCGCGCTCTCAAAACCCACTGAGGCGGAACAATCCCAGTGGTATTTTCAGCGCTATATCAATCACCTGCCCTCCGGTGGCGAGATCACGTTCTTTGACCGCAGTTGGTACAACCGTGGCGTGGTCGAGAAGGTCTTTGGCTTTACCGAAGACGCAGATCGTGAACGATTCTTTCAGCAAACCCCGGCCTTTGAACAGGCGCTTGTGGATGACGGTGTGCATCTTTTCAAGTTCTGGCTCAACGTCGGCCGCGCAGAGCAGCTCCGCCGCTTTCTGGAGCGCGAGAAAGACCCGCTCAAGCAATGGAAACTCAGCTGGATTGATGTTGAAGGCCTCAAACGCTGGGATGCCTATACCAGCGCCATTGAGGAGACGCTTACACGCTGCCATGGCCTGCACACGCCCTGGACCGTGATCCGCTCTGATGACAAGCGCCGCGCGCGCCTCAATGCCATCCGCACGGTTCTGCACGCCTTGCCTTACGAAAGGAAAGACACGCAAGCTATTGGGAAGGTTGATACATCTGTGTGCGGCGGACCGGATATCTGGGATGCCTAAACGCGGATACCACCATGGCAACCTGCGCCAGGCGCTGGTCGAAGCAGCGCTGAGTCTCATCGAGGCAAAAGGCCCCACAGGCTTTACCCTGTCTGAGGCTGCCAAAACCGCAGGCGTCACACCAGCGGCGGTCTATCGCCATTTTGAAGGCCGCGAAGACCTGATCGCAGAGGCCGCCCGTCAAGGCTATGAGATCTTTGCCGACCTCATGCAATTCGCCTTTGATAAGGGTCAGCCATCCGCCCTCGCCTCTTTTGAAGCCACGGGGCGGGCCTATCTCGCCTTTGCCCGCAAATATCCCGGCCACTACATCGCCATGTTTGAAAGCGGCATTTCCGTCAACCGCACGCCAGAACTTGCCGCAGTCGCGACCCGCGCCCGAGGCGTTATGGAACACGCCGCCGCAGAGCTTTCCAAACATATCCCACCGGAAAAACGCCCACCCGCGAGCATGTTCTCCGCCCATGTCTGGGCCATGAGCCACGGTGTCGTCGAACTCTACGCACGCAACTCCCCCGGCACCCAAAGCCCCTTCGCGCCCGAAGACCTCTTGGAAAGTGGCATCGGCGTCTACCTGCGCGGCCTTGGTTTGATCGACAAGGATTTGTAAGCCGCAATGGATATTTTCACCATATTTCGCGGTGAGTTAACCTATCCGGATGGTTTCGCCTCCATGGTGAAACGCGCGCCCCAGCAGCGTGCCGAATACCACGGGATGCAGGCACTTCTGGAAGAGATCAGCCAAGGTGGCCTCGAGCAGCTCAAAGACCAAACCGCGCCGCCCACCGAAAATCTGGATATCGAAAACCTCGCTTCGGCAGCGGAGAAATTTCAGAACATTCAGGCAGAATTCTCAGGGCGCTCCCAACTGCTTGCTCTGCATGCGCTGGTCATCGCAGCCTCTCGACGCCGCAACACGCCACAGATCGCGCAGGATCTGTTTCAAAACTGCTGGCAAGATCACCCCAGGTTCCTTTTGGAAGAGCTGGACATGCGTTGGAAGCTCTCTGCCCTCCAGACCTTTCGCGACTTGGGAACAACCGAGGCACAGAGGCGATGCGCCGGAGAACTCATCATATTTTTCAACATGATGAAGCTCTATGAAACAGAGCGCCTCTATAGCGGCGCCTCCGCTGAGACCGCTTTTGATCCGAAAATTCGTAAAGGTAAAAAGCTTCCGCTCAAACTCACGCCCTATTCGCTCGTGCATGGAGATCTGGATCGCAATCTTTTGGGCATGCTGTGGCTCTCTGCAGAAGAAGACCCTGTGCTCGCGCCGCTGGCCTGCCATCTGCTCACAGAAATAAACCGCGATAAACGCAATATCTTTAGGCGCCTAAGGTTGATGCGCCGCGTGCTGAAGCGGCGTCGGAAATAGCCCCCCCACCAAGGCGCTTCGCCCGCGTCACTGATACGCAAGCGCCACCCAGATATGCACCCCGACCAGCGGGAAAAGCGCGGCTGACAGGCCGATATGGCTAAACAGCCAAACGAGATACATCCAATTCTTGCGATACCCAAGCACCGTGCGATTGAACACGCCTGTCACAGCGATAAAAAAGAACACCGTGCTCACACCCGTCATCCAGACATGCCCGAAACGCACCGCGTGCAAAGCAAAAACAAAGGTCGCCGCCACACCGACCCAGCGGTGGATGGTCAGGTTTTGCCGCATATGGCTGTTGTCTTTGCGCACACGTTTGGCAAACAGCACCCATTGATAGCCCAGCAGCCCCAGCAGCAAACACCCTGTCAGAACTTGCTGGCCAAAGCCTGAGAGAGGCGCAAGCAACCCCATCTTGATTTCAAAGAACAGAATGGTCGCAGCAAGGCTTAATCCCCAAACAGCCATCGCCGCATAGGGTACACGTTGCATGGTGGCGATCAAAATGCGCATGAGAGATCTCCTTCCATACTAGCCGCATTTGCAGCGCCAAATTGGGTTTCGCTCTCCTTGCTACGCTGACTGCGGAGCATGGTTTTGAGAATGCCATCAGAGACTTGCGATCGGACCTCGCCGACAAACACATTGGTCTCCGGCAGTTGATAGCTGTCTTTCGCGGGCCAGTGCGCTCCAACAACAGGCGCTTTCTCAAAGCCATCTGTTTTGGCCAGATAGGCGCTATATGTCCGCTCTACCGCAACAAACAACGCCTCGATGGTGGTCCAGAACTCCTCTGTAGAGAGCTGCGCGGAAGGATAGGTCCAGGTGGTGGCCCCCATCACATCATTGAGCTGCCAGTCTGTTTTGGGGCTGTCCTTATGCTCATTGTGGCAACTGACGCATGGCGCGACTGAGGCCAAATCCGGATACATCGCCACTTGGCCGGCCAGATGATCTTCTGAAAACACCGGTGCGCGCGTCTGTTTGAGTTGCTCAAACGCACGCATCTGCGCATCGGAGAAGAGATTTGAGGGATTGATCGGCGCATCAGAGCCCAAATAGAGCCCCAGACGCGGTGGTAACGCCTCCAGTTGCGCCGCCGTCTCCCGCAATAAGAGAGCGGGCAATGGCCCCTGCTCCACTCCGGGCTCCTGCCACTCTTCACCAAATTTGAGACCAGCGGCCATCCCTCCGCCCACGATGCGCTTGGTGTAGATGCCCCGCGCCGCCGCATTGATGTGATTGGCAACGGCAAACAGATCGGTGACCGGGTGCTGACAGTCGCTGACCCTTTCGCCGCCGTCTTTCAAAGGCGGCGGCGCCGTGGCGAAGAGATAGATCGCCAGACAGGTAAAACCGCCAAGCAAAACGATACGCAGCGTTGTCATTCCGTCCTCGCTTCATAGAGTTTTTCCTCCCCATAAGGATCAGGCCCTCCCAGAAAATATTGCCTGATCACCTCTGCTGGTATGGCCTCCGCGATATGAAACGGTGCCTTGATTGCATGATTGCCATGAAAGTCGTGACAGCCCAGACAGCTCTCCCACTTCTTTTGCTCGATGAGTATTTCATGTTTTATATCAATGGGATCATTCTTAACTTTGATCTCCTCATGACAGGCCTGACACACATCCACAGCGCTGTGTACGACCTGTTCACGGTGCTCAGAATGGCAGCCCAAACAGCTGCGCGCATCCATCATTTGTACCGCTTGCGCAAACCGTGGTTCCTGAAAACGATAGATCGGATGCCGCTCATTGGGACGTGCATGACAGGCCAAGCACGCCTTTGATGTCACCTCTTGATATCCAAAATCCACAGCCGTGGCGCGTGATCCAAACGCGTAGTGCAACTGCGCCTGTATCTGTTGCCGGATACTCCCCGTGCTTTTCACATGGCAGGCGTCGCAGGCGACCTCCGCATGACCTGAGATCAACGGCCCATGCGCCAGCACATGCTTGCTGTCCTGTGACAGCATCGCCAACCCGCCAAGCGCCACGGTTGGCACCGCAGCCATCAAGGCCAACAGGCGAACAACACGCGCAGATGGAGACACCATAACCCTCTCCGCAACACAAACAAACGTGGTTAAAGAGTCGTTAGAAATGGTTAATCAACCGTTAATTGTGAAAATCCTGAGCGACAACGGTGACTTACTCCCCGGTGACGGAGAGCTATTCCGAAGCCGCCTAAGAAATGTGACAGAGACAAAATGTCGCCAAAACTGCCTCCCATTTGGGTTGAAGCTCCTGCCGCACAAGATTAACTCGTTAAACATAGCCATGAAGCGTTAGAGACGCTGCCAGCTAGAACTAGGGCCGCTTGCCAGTATGGCACCCAGCCAAAAACATGAGACATCGCTATGAAATTTGAGATCAATCGCCGCCAGCTGATGCTTGCAGGTGCTGCCCTGATGCTGGCGCGCCCTGCCTTTGCGCAATCCACTGTCGACATTCAGATGCTGAACAAACACCCTGAAGACAAAAAGCGCCGCATGGTGTTCGACCCGCTCATTCAGGTTGTGCAAGCCGGCGACACGGTGCGCTTTGTCTCTGAGGACAAAGGCCACAACAGCGAAAGCATAGAGGGCATGCTCCCCGAAGGCGTCGACACCTGGAAAAGCAAGATCAGCAAAGATTTTGAGATCACGCTCGATGTGCCAGGGTTCTATGGCTACAAATGCACCCCGCATGCCAGCATGGGGATGGCCGGCCTGATCATCGTGCAGGGCGACGGCATGATGGCCAACTATGATGCGGCCAAAGGCGTGAAGCACAAAGGCCGGATGCAGAAAGCCTGGGACGCGATCTGGGAACAGGTCGAGGCAGAAGGCCTGGCGCAAGCCTAACGTCCTGCAAATCAAACACAAAAATCAAAGGGGGCGTTCACCACGCCCCCTCTTTTTTCTTGCAGCATCACCGACCAATCGCCCCGCCAGATGCGCAAAAGAAAAGGGCCCGCAAAACTGCGAGCCCTTTCTTTTTGGCATGTTGTCCAGCGATTAACGCTTGGAGAACTGGAACGAACGACGCGCTTTGCGCTTACCGTATTTCTTACGTTCCACAACGCGGCTGTCGCGGGTCAGGAAGCCAGCGGCTTTCAGAGGTGCGCGCAGGGAGGGTTCATAAAGCTGCAGAGCTTTAGAGATACCGTGCTTCACCGCACCGGCCTGACCGGTCAGACCGCCACCTTTCACGGTGGCATATACGTCGAATTCGCCTTCTACGCCGGCAACCTGGAAAGGCTGGCGCAGGATCAGCTGCAGAACCGGACGTGCAAAGTACTTGTCCTGGTCTTTGCCGTTCACGATGACCTTGCCGGAACCCGGCTTGATCCAAACGCGGGCAACAGCGTCTTTACGTTTACCGGTCGCGTAGGAGCGGCCCAGTTCGTCGCGCACTGGCTCACGAGGAGCCGCAACTTCTACAACAGCTTCTTCACCGGCTACGGCGTTCAGCTCTTCAAGCGAGTTGATTTGATCAGCCATTGATTAGCTCCGGGTGTTCTTGCTGTTCATGGACTTAACGTCCAGGACTTCAGGCGCTTGTGCTTCATGCGGATGCTCGGCACCAGCGTATACACGCAGGTTGGTCATCTGCTTGCGGGACAGGCGGTTGCCAGGCAGCATGCGCTGAACGGCTTTGGTCACCACGCGCTCTGGGTGCTCGCCTTCCAGGATCTGACCTGCAGTGCGGGATTTGATGCCGCCTGGGTGGCCAGTGTGCCAGTAGTAGTTCTTGTCAGAACGCTTCTTACCGGTCAGCTGGATTTTGTCCGCGTTGATCACGATGACATTGTCACCCATGTCCATGTGCGGGGTGAAGGACGCCTTGTGCTTGCCGCGCAGGCGCATGGCGACGATCGAAGCAAGACGGCCCAGCACCACGCCTTCGGCGTCGATGATGATCCATTTCTTCTCGATGTCTGCCGGAGTAGCAGAGAAGGTTTTCATATTAGGTCTTCCAGATTGGTTGACGGGTTGGCCGGGAATCCCGGCACGCCGGTCTCTCCAGTAAATGATGGGCGGGTTATAAAGCAGCCATGCGTCACGTCAAGCGGCGTAAATCCGAAATAAAAACACAAAAACAACAACTTACAAAATAGGTATTATTTTACCCCATCAATTTTCATTCAAAAGAGGCGGTTTCGCGAGCAAACGCGAGACGGTTTCCAATGCGGCCTGCAATTCGCTCACCGGCAATTCCGGTGCGAGGGCAATCCGAACGGCATTTGGCGCCTGTCCATCCGGCAAAGCGTATTCATCCGCCGATTTGATCCGGATGCCTTGCGCATCACACGCCCGCACAAAAGTGGACCCACGCCAGCCCTGTGGCAAACGCAGCCAGATAAACGGCACATCCGGTCGCCAGCGAATGTTCCAGCTGCCCAGAATATTCACAGCCACACGGACACGCTCATCAATCGCAGCCAACACACGCCGTTTGATACCATCCGCCTGCCCGTTCAGGATCAGCTCGGCACAGATGTCCAACATCGGCTGCGGCACGCCATAGAAATTGGATTGCGCCACATGCCGCGCCTGCTGCGCCCGCCCTTCCGGCGGCACAAGGAAGCCGAAGCGCAAGGCAGAGGAGACCGCCTTTGTCAGCGAGCCAAGATACCAGGTGCGGTCCGGGCACAGAACACGGTAAGACGGCACATCGGTTGGAGAAATTGCGTAACAATCGTCCTCAACAATCTGCACATTGTATCGGCGCGCCAATGCCGCGATCTCCTGACGTCTTTCCAGCGGCGTGTGAATGGCCGTTGGGCTGTGCGCTTGGGCGGAGGTCATCAAAACCTGCCCCCCATGCCGCCGCAGCGCCTCCTCCAACCGATCCGGGCGAATGCCATGTTGGTCCAGCCCAATGCCAATCACCTCAGCACGCAACAGGCGGCAAGCGTGACGCACCCCCGGGAAGGTGATCTCTTCGGTCAGAACCACAGGAGACGCCCCATGCAGGCAGGATTGCAAGGCAATCATCGAGGCACTCTGCGCCCCAAGCGTCAGAACCACATCATCCGCTGAAATGCGCCCTGCAATGTCCTGTCCGATCCACTGCACAACCGCTTCGCGCGCGACCTTATCTGTTGTTGAGTCAGGGCAGAGCAGATAGCGCGATCCCTCCTTCAAAGTCTGCGCCATGGCCGCGCGAATGGCCCCGTCCTGCCCCACATCCGGCACACGGACAGCCCGCAGATCAATATCGCCGCTCTGACTGTCCGTCACCAAAGGATCCGGCCCTGCCACAGGCGCACTGCGCCCCTCGGCCACAAAGGTGCCGCGTCCTACAGTGGTGTCCAGCAACCCCTCTTCCACAGCGAGCTTGTAAGCGCGAGCGACCGTTCCCGGTGTGATCCCAAGATCCCACGCCAGGTCCCGCACCGTGGGCAGCTTTTCTCCCACAGGCAGTTGCCCGCCATGCACGGCACACCGAAGAGATTGTACCAACACAAGATACTTCGGATCGGTACAATTTTCAAAATCAGGCGGCCAAATTGTACCAGTCACAATGTTTTCCTCGCCATTGTATCACGCCAAAGCTACACAAGCAGTGTAACAAACTTGAGGATTGTATCAATACAATATTGGAGACGACCATGACAATGACCACGGCACATCTCGAAAGCCTGACCAGCCACGCCGCCAATGCACAACTTCCTGTTGCCGCACGCCTCGCGCTGTCTTTCGCAGCTCTGGTCACCGCATGGGATCAGCGCGCACGCACCCGCCGTGCCCTCTCCAAGCTCGACGCAGCGCAGCTCAAAGACATTGGCGTATCGCTCGCAGACGCCCGCGCAGAAGTCGAAAAGAAGATGTGGCAAATCTGACTCCCGTCAGTTGCCTCTTCCCCCCTGGGCCGGGTTCATCCCGGCCTTTTTTTATTCTGCCTGAGCCTTTCTGGGCGGGATCGCATAGGTCATATTGGCCCGTGCCACCGGCCTCTCTTCCCCCTCGGAATAGATCAGAATGCTTGTCACTGACAGGCTGCGCCCGAGCTTCAAAAGCGTAGCTTTCGCAATCAGGTCTTTGCCAGACGCCGGTTTGCGCATGAAATCCAGCGAACAATTGGTGGTGACCGTCAGGGCCTCTTTTCCGATGCAAGCCATGGTCGCCACATAGGCCGCCACATCGGCCAGCGCGAACATTGACGGCCCGGAAACCGTGCCCCCCGGGCGCAAATGCCGCTCCGCCACCATCAGGCGCATCACCGTGTTGGTGCCATCAATATGCTCCACCACAAAATCGTCTTTGACCTGCGGAAAGACCGACTGCAGCCAATCGGTCATTTCTTCTGCACTCATCACTGCTTGCATGCTTTTCCTCCCTGCCCTCTGGGGTTACCGTTGCCGCAAACGTCAGGGAGGGCAAGATGACAATTCTGGAACGTCGCGACACGGAAGCGGTGGCACATCTCACGATGAATGCACCGGATCGACTGAATGCACTCTCTGATGAAATGCTTGCCGCCCTACAGGCTGAATTTGAAACCTTGAGTGAGGACAGCAGCATTCGCGCTGTGATCCTCTCAGGCCGTGGCAAGGCCTTTTGCGCCGGCCATGATCTCAAACAAATGACCGCCGGACGGCAATCTGAGGATGGTGGCAAAGCCTATTTCAAAGACCTCTTCACCCGCTGCGCTACCATGATGCAAAGCATCCAGCGCCTGCCCCAACCGGTCATTGCACAAGTGCATGGTATTGCCACCGCTGCAGGCTGCCAGCTTGTGGCAAGCTGCGATATGGCGGTGGCGGCTGAGGGCACGCGTTTTGGCGTCAATGGCGTCAACATCGGCCTCTTCTGCTCCACCCCCATGGTGGCGCTCAGCCGCAACATCCAGCGCAAACAGGCCTTTGAAATGCTCACCACCGGCCAGTTCATCGATGCCAATCGCGCCGCAACCCTCGGACTGATCAACCGCGTTGTGCCGCAAGACCAACTCGGGCCTGCCACCAAAGAGCTCGCTCAAACCGTCGCCGCCAAACTTGGTGTGGCCGTGAAGATCGGCAAACAGGCGTTCTATGAACAGCTCCAGATGCCGCTCTCTGAGGCCTACGACTATACCGGCGATGTCATGGTTCAAAATATGCTCTGGCGGGAAACCGAGGCCGGGATCAACGCTTTCCTCAACAAAGAAACGCCCAATTGGGAGCAATAGAGCGCCGCTTGCCCCTTCCCAAAGAGCGCGCCGTCGCCTATGTCCGCCCCCATGACACAGACATTGCATATCATTGGCGGCGGTATGGCCGGCTCCGAGGCTGCGTGGCAAGCGGCAAACATGGGCGTTCAGGTGGTGATCCACGAGATGCGCCCAAAGGTGGAAACCTTTGCCCATCGCACCGGGCATCTGGCGGAGATGGTCTGCTCCAACTCCTTCCGCTCTGACGATGATGAGCAAAACGCCGTGGGTCTCCTGCATTGGGAAATGCGTGCCGCGGGCGGCTTGATCATGTCCAAGGCGGATGAACACCGCCTGCCTGCCGGTGGCGCACTGGCGGTGGACCGTGATCCATTTGCCGAGTCTGTGACAGAGGCGCTGATGGCGCACCCCAATGTCACAGTTGAGTACGGCGAGATCAGCGAACTGCCCAGCGATGGCCACTGGATCATCGCCACCGGCCCGCTGACCTCCAGCGCGCTTGGCGCGGCCATTCAGGCCGAAACCGGCGCGGACCGACTGGCGTTTTTTGATGCCATAGCCCCGATTGTCTATGCCGAGAGCATCGACATGGATGTGGCCTGGCTGCAGTCGCGCTATGACAAAGGCGAGACCGAAGAAGAGCGAAAAGCCTACCTCAACTGCCCGATGACGAAGGATCAATATGAGGCCTTCATCGACGCGCTGCTGGCGGCAGACAAAACCGAATTTCACGAAGGCGAAACAGCTGGATATTTTGACGGCTGCCTGCCGATTGAAGTGATGGCCGAGCGCGGCCGCGAGACCCTGCGCTTTGGCCCGATGAAACCGGTTGGCCTGACCAACGTCCACAAACCGGATGACAAGCCCTATGCGGTGGTTCAACTTCGCCGCGATAACGCCTTGGGAACGCTCTATAATATCGTTGGCTTCCAGACCAAGATGAAATATGGCGCACAGACCGATGTGTTCAAAATGATCCCCGGCCTGGAAAACGCCTCCTTTGCGCGCCTTGGTGGCATTCACCGCAACACCTTCATCAACTCGCCCACCCTTCTGGACGATCAGATGCGCCTGAAATCCCGCCCCAACATCCGTTTTGCCGGGCAGGTTACGGGTGTTGAAGGTTACGTGGAAAGCGCGGCCATGGGCCTGCTCGCTGGACGTCTTGCGGCCGCTGAAATCCTCGACGCACCGCTGCCCACCGCCCCGCTGAACACAGCAATGGGCGCGCTGGTCCATCACATCACCGGCGGCGCGGAGGCCAAAACCTTCCAGCCGATGAACGTGAACTTTGGCCTGTTCCAGCCGGTAGATGGCCTCAAAGGGGGCCGCCGCGGCCGCAAGGACCGCTACAAAGCCTACACCGGCCGCGCCAAAGCCGACTGGCAGGCGTGGCTTGATGCACAAGCAACGGTAGACGCCTAAACCGCATCGCCCTAGGGTGGTGCAAACTGACAAGCGGCAGACCATCGTGACATTCATCACGCGCTTTGCGCCCTCCCCCACCGGCCCCTTGCATCTCGGGCATGCCTATTCCGCGCTGCGCGCCCATGATGCCGCCCGCGCGGCAGGTGGCCGGTTTCTTCTGCGTATTGATGATTTGGACCAATCCCGCGCCCGTCTCGCGTGGGAAGAGCAAATCTATGAGGATCTGCACTGGCTCGGGATCTCCTGGGATGGCCCGCTGCGCAAACAGTCCGAGCATTTTGCCGACTACGATCTGGCTCTGACACAGTTGCGCGACCTGGGGCTGACCTATGAATGCACCTGCACACGACGCGAAATTGAAGCCGCCGCCAACGCGCCACAGGAAGGTGTGCCAGAATTCGGCCCGGACGGACGCATCTATCCAGGCACATGCCGCCACGCCCATCACGCCACACAAGATGCCACTTGCACACGGCTTGATATGGAGAAGGCCTGCGCTTTGGCCTTACCAGCAGCGTTTGAAGAACAGGGCTCACTGCACACAGGCACGCATCAGCTCGTCGCCCAAAGGCTGATCACCCACGTGGGGGATGTGGTGCTTGCGCGCCGCAATATGGCCGCCTCCTACCACCTCTCCGTGGTGCTGGATGACGCGGCAACCGATATCAGCCATGTCATTCGCGGCGCGGATCTTTTTGAAGCCACCGCAATCCACGTGCTCCTGCAGGCGCTGTTCAAGCTGCCCACGCCCACTTATCACCATCACGATCTGATCCGCGATGCAGCGGGCAAACGTCTGGCGAAACGCGACGATGCCCGCGCCATCGCCAAGTTCAGAGAAGACGGCGCCTCCCCCGCAGATATCCGCGCCATGGTTGGCCTGCCCCCGGCTTCATTCTGCTGAAAATACTCCCGCCGGAGGCATGAGCTGGAAGCTCATTCATCCATCGGCTTCATCAGCTCAACGGTCTGCCCATCCCGCACAGCGGTGTAAAAGCACGTGCGACGGTTGGTGTGGCACGCCGCCCCAACCTGCTTGATCAGCACTAGGATGCAGTCCTGATCGCAGTCATAACGGAAATCGACCAGCTCCTGCATATGGCCAGAGGTCTCCCCTTTGATCCAGAACGACTGGCGTGACCGGCTCCAGTAAGTCACCCGCTTGGTTTCCAACGTCTTGGCCACCGCCTCGGCGTTCATCCAGGCCATCATCAACACCTCACCGCTTTCGCTGTCCTGCGCAATCGCCGGGATCAGCCCCGCCTCATTGTAGGTCAGTGATTTTGGATCAAATTCCATACCTTCGTCCCCTTTGCATCCCGTGTTTTCCTCTCTATCTAGGAATGACGCAGCAAAGGAAACAGCGATGTCCGGCGAAACCGACCTGATCAAGCTTTACTCTGGCCAGATCCTGCAATTGGCGGCATCCATTCCGCACACCAACCGGCTTGATGAACCGGACGCAACCGTCAAAAAGCGCTCGCCCCTGTGCGGCTCCACTGTGACGGTTGATGTGTCGGTCGCTGATGGCGTGATCAGCGCATTTGGCCAGGATGTGAAGGCCTGCGCGCTCGGCCAGGCTGCCGCCTCCGTCGTCGGTGCCAATGTCATCGGCCGCAGCCGCGCAGAGATTGATGCCGCGCGCGATGCACTCAAAGAGATGCTGAAACAGGACGGCCCAACACCTCCGCCCCCCTTTGACGGGCTCGAAGTTCTGCGCCCCGCGCGCGACTATAAAAATCGCCACGCCTCCATTCTGCTCGCCCTTGAAGCCACAGCAGAAGCTTTTGAGGCCGCCGAACAGGCCAACTGCGCTTAATTCCCGACCACAGGCCGGGCGGGGCAAAGCCTGCTTTATCGGACCTTCCCCCTATGAAAGGGGGCCAACCCCCTCGGCCTTCGGCCTCTCCCCCGAGATATTGCGGGCAAGAGGAAGCCGCATTGCCGCTGTTCCTCTTCCGCGCGTTGCCACCCAAACGCCTTGCCCTACAACAAAAAAACCGCCGCACTTCCGGGGAGAAGGCGGCGGTAAGGCCAAGCGTTATCACGTGGGACCTGAGCCATCTACAAAGGGGGAGGCAGACCCCCAAGAGGACTAGGAACAGGCAGTGTCAGTCAGAACGCATCACGTGGGGACAGATGCGAAGATGGTCAGCGTGAAAGCCGCAGGCAATGAGGTGAGACAGAAACTGCCTCAGTGGCACAGAAAGAGTTCAGTCGATCAAGTCACACAAAACCGGGCACATGCAGCGCAAGCACCAGCATGATCACCAGAGCCACCCCGCCAACAGCATCCTGCAACAGTGTGTCACCTGAACTGCGCACGACCGATTTGATTTGCTGCATCATGGGGCCTCTCCTTCTCCCTAAGTTTTGTTGCCACTTTGTTCTCATGCGACGCGATTCGAGTAAAGAACTTTTTGAGAACAAAAGAGAACATTAAGAGACTTTGGAAGCTAACCCACTGAAATCAAACGGATCGCCTGATCTTGCTCCATCAGCCACAAGAGAACACGTGCCGCCTGCCCGCGTTCTGTTTCCAAGGTTGGGTCATCATGCAAAAGCTTGCGTGCATCGCTTTGCGCCACCGCCATCAGGCTCGCCTGACTTTCAACATCCGCAATCCGAAAACGCGGCAGACCGGACTGCGCGGTGCCAATCAGATCGCCAGCCCCGCGCATTTGCAGATCGGTTTCGGCAATCACAAAGCCGTCTTCGCTCTCGCGCAGCACCTTCAAACGCTTCTCCCCGCCTTCAGTCAGCGGTGCCTGATACATCAGCAAACAAGTTGAGGCTTGCGAGCCCCGGCCAACACGCCCGCGCAACTGATGGAGCTGCGCCAGGCCAAAGGCTTCCGCGCGCTCGATCACCATGATCGTGGCGTTGGGCACATCCACGCCTACCTCAATCACGGTTGTTGCCACCAGAACCTGTGTCTCCCCGGCCTGAAACGCCGCCATCGCCGCGTCTTTCTCCTCAGGGGGCATCTGGCCATGCACAAGCCCAACCACACCTTCGCCAAGCGCCGCCCTGAGCGCTTTGAACCGCGCATCTGCGGCGGTGTAATCCACCCGCTCGCTTTCCTCGACCAGCGGGCACACCCAATAGGCCTGCTTGCCCTCCGCCACCGCTTTCTGCAGATGCCCCACAACCTCATCCATACGGGTGGTCGGGATCAAGGCGGTGGTGATGGGCTGCCGTCCGGGTGGC
The DNA here is from genome assembly GCF_017743755.1 of Shimia sp. R9_3. NCBI lineage: Bacteria > Pseudomonadati > Pseudomonadota > Alphaproteobacteria > Rhodobacterales > Roseobacteraceae > Shimia > Shimia sp. R9_3. The sequence goes on from NZ_JAGHRP010000005.1 coordinate 29,765, forward strand.
TTTTCATCCAGCACCGACACATCCATGTCGCCATATTGCGCCAGCGCCAGACTGCGTGGGATCGGCGTGGCCGTCATCACCAGAACATCGGCACCGGCACCCTTTTTGCCCAGCTCCAGCCGCTGGCGCACACCAAAGCGGTGCTGTTCGTCAATGATGGCCAGCCGCAAATCTTCAAAGTGGACGTCCTGCTGGAACACCGCATGGGTGCCGACCAGAATGTGAATGTCCCCCCCCGCCAGCGCCTCCAGCTTGGCTTTGCGCTCTTTGCCTTTGTCGCGCCCGGTGAGGATCTCCAAAACCACGCCCGCGCTTTCCGCCAGAGGCCGCAGACCTTCCATATGCTGGCGCGCCAAAATCTCGGTTGGGGCCATCATCACGCCCTGCCCGCCCGCCTCCACAGCGATCAGCAAAGCCATAAACGCCACCAGCGTTTTGCCCGCGCCGACATCGCCCTGCAGCAGGCGGTTCATGCGGCTTGGCTCAGCCATATCGCGCGCAATCGCCTCGATGGCCCGCTCCTGCGCCCCTGTGGGCTTATAGGGCAGCGCCGCGCGAACCTTCGCTTGCAACACAGTGGTTTGCTGCGAAATCACGCCTTTGGCTTTCTGCAACTGGCTCCGCGCCAGCGCCAACGTGATCTGATGCGCCAGAAACTCATCATAGGCCAGCCGCTCCCGCGCCGGATGGTTGGGGGACACCTGCTCCATCGCTTCCGGGTGATGCACCAGAGCCATCGCCTCGGACCACGACGGCCACTTCGCCTGATCCTTTTGGGAAGGATCAATCCACTCCGCAAAATCCGATGTCTTGGACAAAGCAGAGCGGACAGCCTTCACCATGGTCTTTTGCGAAACCCCGTGGGTCAGCGGGTAAACAGGCTCAAAGGCGGGAATATCTTCGGCTTCATTAGGCGCAACCACATACTCCGGGTGCACCATCTGGGCGACGCCATCAAACAGCTCAACCTTGCCGGACACGACGCGCCGCGCCCCTTCCGGCAGGATTTTCTGCAAATAATCTGTGCGTGCATGGAAGAACACGATCTGAAACGAGGTCATCGCGTCTTGCACCGTGATCCGATATGCCCCGCCCTTATTGCGCGGCGGGCGATGCGCGCCCACCAGCACCTGCACGGTGACCACACCGGGCAGTTCCGCCTCATTCACCGAAAGCTTCTGCGCACGGTCAATCCCCGCATAGGGCAGCAGAAACAACAGATCCCGCGGTTTGGTGACATCAATCTGCCCCAGATGCTGCGCCGTTTTGGGCCCAACACCGTCCAGTTTTGTCAGATCCGCAAAAAGCGGAAACAGGCTTTCCGGCCGTCCGCTCATAGGCCCTCGATCATCGCCAGCCAGCCATCTTCGTCGATGGTTTCAATCCCCAGCTCCTGCGCCTTGGCTGCTTTGCTGCCTGCCCCCGGCCCTGCCACAAGCAGGTCGGTTTTCTTGGAAACAGAGCCGGACACTTTCGCCCCAAGACTTTCCGCCCGCGCCTTGGCTTCGGCCCGTGTCATCTTCTCAAGCGAGCCGGTGAAAACCACGGTTTTGCCAGCCACCGGGCTTTCCTGAGACGGCGCTTCAGGTGGGATGATGTCCAGCTCATCCATCAAACGGTCAATGGCCGCGCGTTCTTCGGCGTTGGCAAAAGCATCCGTGAGAGACAGCCCCACTGCGGCACCAATGCCATCAATCCCGGTCAGATCCGCCCAGACCGCCTTCGCCCCAGCAGGCACCTTGCACTCAGAAATCGCCGCATCCCGGCTTTCCTTGACCCGCGCGCGACGACCTTCACGCTGTGCCACGATCCGTTCGGCCTCTTCCGCCTGATCCGCCGCCCGATGGGCAAGCGCGGCTGGTCGCGCCGCTTCTGCCGCATGCACGAGCTTGTCCCAGCTCATGAAATGCAGCGCCAAATCTTTGGCTGCGCTCTCGCCGACATGGCGAATGCCAAGGCTGAACAGCGCCCGCGCAAAGGCGATCTTGCGCTTATCGTTGATGGCCGCAAACAGATTGGCCGCGCTCTGATCGCCCCAGCCTTTGCGGTTTTTCAGCTTGTTCAGATTGCCCACATCCCGGCGTTCCAACGTGAAAATCTGAGCCGGTTCTCGAATGGGCAGATCCGGATCGTCAAAAAACATCTCGATCTGTTTTGCGCCTAGCCCTTCGATATCAAAGGCTTTGCGCGCCACGAAATGGCGCAACTTTTCAATAGCTTGCGCGGCACAGATCATCCCGCCAGTGCAATAGCGCACCGCGTCGCCTTCTTCACGCACCGCAGGTGAGCCACACACCGGACAGCTTTCCGGGAACGCATAACGCGCGGCATCATCCTTGCGCTTGCTCAGGTCCACATCCGCCACTTTTGGGATCACATCGCCCGCGCGATAGACCTGCACCCAGTCGCCTTCGCGGATGTCTTTACCGCCGCGGATCTCAACACCTTTGCTGTCCCGTCCGGCGATGTAGTCTTCATTGTGCAGCGTTGCGTTGGAGACCACCACGCCGCCCACCGTCACCGGTGCAAGACGCGCCACCGGGCTCAGCGCCCCGGTGCGGCCCACCTGAATGTCGATGGCCTCAAGCCAGGTCCAGGCCAGTTCTGCCGGAAACTTATGGGCCACCGCCCACCGTGGAGTGGTTGAGCGAAAGCCCAGCCGCGCCTGCAGGACCAGTTCGTCCACCTTGTAGACCACGCCGTCGATGTCATAGCCAAGGTCCGCGCGGCCATCCTCGATCTTGCGGTAATGCGCGATCATCTCGTCGGCGTTCGTGCAAACTGCCGTCAGATCATTGATCACGAACCCAAAGGACTGAAGCCGTTTGATGGCCTCCAACTGGCTCTCTGCCAGCGGCTCAGACAGCTCTCCCCAGGCGTAGGCAAAGAACCTCAGCGGGCGCTCGCGGGTGACATTTGCATCCAGCTGCCGCAAGCTGCCCGCCGCCGCGTTGCGCGGGTTGGCAAACACGGTCAGCGCGCGCTTACCCGCCTCTGCCCGTTTCTCGTTCTCTGCCGTGATCCGCGCATTCAAGGCCGCGAAATCCGCGTGGCTCATATAGACTTCGCCGCGTACCTCCAGCACATCCGGCGCACCGGCGATCTCATGGGGAATATCTGCAATGGTCTTGGCATTCTCGGTGACATTTTCCCCCGTCGCGCCATCGCCCCGGGTCGCCGCATAGACCAGCTTGCCCTGCTCATAGCGCAACGACAGGCTCAATCCGTCAATCTTGGGTTCCGCTGTAAACGCCAGCGCGCCAGTGCCCTGCCCCAGATACTTGCGGATACGGTCGACAAAATCCTGAACATCCTGGTCCTCAAACGCGTTGCCAAGGCTCAGCATCGGCACAGCATGGGTGATCTTGCCAAAACCTTCGGCTGGCGCCGCACCCACCTGCTCAGAGGGGCTGTCCACTCGTTTGAGATCGGGGAAACGCGCCTCAATCTCTTGGTTGCGCCGCTTCAGCCGGTCATATTCCGCATCCGAAAGCTTTGGCGCATCGGCGCCGTGATAGTCGCGATTCGCCTGAGCCAGCAACGCGGAAAGGCGCCCGAGTTCCTCGCGCGCCTGCTCCATAGTCAATTCTGCAATGGCAATCTCTTTGGCCACGTGCGTCTCCCTATCATACCCTCCCAAGTGATAGGGCTGAGACGCGGCGAGGTCCAGTAGATCCCGGCGCTTATCAGGCGCGCATTGCCACCGGATCGTCGGTCGCCGATACCGGCTCAGGATCGCGCAGCACATAGCCACGACCCCAGACTGTCTCGATATAGTTCTCGCCACCGGTTGCTTCGCTGAGTTTCTTGCGCAACTTACAAATGAAGACGTCGATGATTTTCAGTTCCGGCTCGTCCATGCCACCGTAAAGATGGTTCAGGAACATCTCTTTGGTCAGCGTGGTGCCCTTGCGCAGGCTCAGAAGCTCCAGCATCTGATACTCTTTACCGGTCAGGTGAACAGTTTTGCCTTCAACTTCAACGGTTTTGGCGTCCAGGTTCACAGAGATGCGGCCTGTTTTGATGACAGACTGCGAATGGCCTTTGGAGCGGCGGATGATCGCGTGAATGCGCGCCACCAGCTCTTCGCGGTGGAACGGTTTGGTCAGGTAGTCATCTGCACCGTAGCCAAAGCCTTTCAGCTTGCTTTCGGTGTCATCTGCGCCGGACAGAATCAGGATCGGTGTGTCGATGCGCGATGTGCGCAGCTGACGCAGCACTTCGTGGCCCGTCATATCTGGTAGGCCAAGATCCAGCAGGATCAGGTCGTAGTCATAGAGCTTTGCCAGGTCGATGCCCTCTTCGCCAAGATCTGTGGCATAGACATTCAGGTTGGCGTGGGTCAGCATCATCTCGATGCTTTTAGATGTGGTGGGATCGTCTTCGACCAGCAGCACTCTCATTTGGACTTCCTTACAACTGGGAGGGTTTATGCGTTAACATTAACCTTAATGGTTAAAGGTTAACGAGCCGTTACCAATTTAGGAAGGTTAAGAGGCAAAATCAGTTCTGCCTAAATTTCTGCACCGCTGTCGCTTTCAAAGCCTCCTGTCCATGGGTCGACACAGCGGTCACCCATTCGTTGAACTCATCATCACTTAATCGATAGGTTTCAAGCGCTTCACGCTTTGTAATCAACCCATAGGCCACGCCGCGCACAACCGCAGCTTTGCGTGATGCCACCCAGCGTTTGGTATTGGCCGGTGGCAAATCGGCCCGCGTCATCACCTGCCCGTCTGACAGGGTAACACATCTTGGCCCCTCAACTTTTTTCAAAAACATTGCGTCCATCTCCTCGCGTGAGGAAAATTTTCTACGAGTGGACTTAACGAGGCCCTAAAGCGCCCCTTGAGAGTATCTAAGATTTTCCTATATTCTCGTCGACTTCTGACCGGAGAGACTCACCATGGCGCTTCACAGCGACACACCCCTTAATTCATTGGGTTTTGCGAAGCCCCCTTCTGAAACCCGCGTGGTCGTTGCCATGTCCGGCGGGGTGGATAGCTCCGTTGTCGCAGCCCAATTGGCGGACGAAGGCTACGATGTGGTGGGTGTAACACTGCAACTTTATGACCATGGCGCGGCTTTGGCGAAGAAAGGTGCGTGCTGTGCGGGAATCGATATTCACGATGCACGCCGCGTCGCCGAGGAAAAAGGCTTCCCGCATTATGTCCTGGATTACGAGAATATCTTCCAAGACGCGGTGATTGACGAATTTGCCGACAGCTACCTCGCAGGCGCCACTCCGGTGCCCTGTATTCGCTGCAATGAACGAGTGAAATTCAAGGATCTTCTGGAGACTGCCAAGGATCTGGATGCAGATTGCATGGCCACGGGCCACTACATCCAGCGCAAGATGGGCACCCAAGGCGCAGAGTTGCATTCCGCCGAAGACGCCCGTCGCGATCAAAGCTATTTCCTGTTCTCCACCACGCCGGAACAGCTCGACTACCTGCGCTTCCCGCTGGGCCATCTGCCCAACAAAGACGCAACGCGCGCGCTGGCGGCAGAGTACGGCCTCTCGGTGGCCGACAAGCCCGACAGTCAGGACATCTGTTTCGTGCCCAATGGCGACTATGCCAGCGTGATTGAGAAACTGCGCCCTGGCGCAGCCGACGCGGGCGAAATCGTGGATCACGAAGGCAATGTGCGCGGCACCCACAATGGCGTCATTCACTATACCATCGGGCAGCGTCGCGGCCTTGGCATCGGCGGGCTCACTGAGCCGCTTTATGTGGTGAAACTGGACGTTGAGAAGAAACAGGTGGTGGTCGGCCCCAAAGAGATGCTGGCCACCCGCATCATTCCTGTGCGCGAGATCAACTGGCTTGGTGACGAACCCTTTGACTCCAAACCGGAATGGCATGTGGCCGTCAAGGTCCGCTCCACACGCCCGCCGCGCGACGCCATCATCCGTCCAACCGGCCCGACCACCGCAGAGGTGGAATTGCTGACACCGGAAGAAGGTGTATCCCCCGGTCAGGCCTGCGTCTTTTATGACAATGAAAGCTCGCGCATCTTTGGCGGCGGCTGGATATGGCGCGGCTACTAAGCAGCCAAGTTTCTGGGTGAACTCTTAGGCCACCTGCCCGCTCTAGATCGCGTCGGTCGCTGTGTTCAAAACAACATAGAGGCCGACCGCAATCATCACATAAGGCGCAAAGCCTTCGAGCTTTTGCAAACTTACGATCCGGCTTGGCGCGATACCTGCACCAGCCGCCCCGATGGCCGCGACCACAAGCGCTGAAATCAGCGCGCCTCCCAATACCGGAGCTGAATAGACCGCACGGGAGTCCGCGAGCAGCGGCGTGAACACCACAAAAGTGTCAAACGACAGGCTCAGAAACAGCACCGTCAACGCCATGGTGTTTGCCTTCACCACTGGCATTTGCCCATCAACGTCGGCCGCGCTGCGGTTTTGCCCGATCCCCCAGAGGCCAAGCCCGATTGGCACCAACCCCAGACAGCCCACAGGCAGCGGCAGTTCTGTGTCCACGTGTTCGGCCACCAGAAAGGCAATTGCGAGCACAAGCACCTGCGCCAGCATATAGCCCGCAATCACCTGAAACCGCGCCGTCGTTAGTGCAAGCCCAAGCATCACCACCAGATTGTCGAGATTGGTCGCCAAATGGGTCAGGCAAGAAGAAACCGCCAGAGCGACGGCCTCCATCATGCGCCGAGGCCGTCCAGCACGGCACGCGCGGCGCGCAGCCCCGGCGCTTCATGCCCTTTTCCGAGACGTTCCATGGTCAACGCCATGGCCGCCTGTTGTGCCTCAGGGTTATCCAATATGCGCAAAATGGCCGGTGCAATGTCTTCGGGCTGAAACGCAGGGCCAAGGAACTCTTCCACGGTGCGTGTTTCTGACACCAGATTAACCAGCGTCACCGTATCAATCAGCGCCATGCGGCTCATGATTTGCCAGCTCAGCCAGCTCATGTCGTAGGCCACAACCATCGGCGTCGCGCTGGCCGCCAGCTCCAGCGACACAGTGCCCGAGGCCGCCAATGCCACATCCGCGGCGGCAAAGGCCGCGCGTTTCTGCCCAAGCCCTTCCTCTGGCCCCATCAGGTTGGGATCCAGTACGATCGGCACATGCGGCCATCCGGCCACCGCCTCTTTCACTGCATCCGCCACCGGTGCAGCCGCGGGCACAACCACCTGCAAATCTGGCTTTTTCTGCTTTAGCCGCGCAACCACCTCGCCAAACGCGGGCGTCAGCCGTCCAACTTCGCCGCGACGCGATCCCGGCAACGCCACCATCAGGGGCGCATCATCAATGCCATGCTGCGCCCGAAAGGCGGCAACCTCTTCAGCGCTCGCAACAGGCTCCGTGACCACCGGATGACCGACAAAATCACAGCGCAGTCCCACAGCTTCCATATAGGGCGGCTCAAACGGCAAAAGCGCGAGCACATGATCCACGGACCGCGCCATTTTCTGCGCGCGCTTGGGGCGCCAGGCCCAGACCGACGGCGCCACATAATGCACACAACGGATGGTGCTGACGGCTTTGACTTCGCGTGCCACACGCAGGCAGAAATCCGGGCTGTCAATCGTGATCAAAACATCCGGCTGCCAGTCGAGCACCGCTTTCGCTGTCTGATGCATCCGTTTGACGAGGTGGCGATATTTGGGCAGCACCTCTGCAATGCCCATCACGCTCAGCTCATCCATGGGAAACAGGCTCTCAAGCCCTTGCACGCCCATCAAAGGTCCGCCAACACCCGCAAATTCGACATTGGGCACCAACTGGCGCAGGCCCGCCATCAAGGCCCCGCCCAACCGGTCGCCCGACAGTTCTCCAGCGACCAGAAACACCTTCATCAGAGCGTCCGTCCCATTAGAAACAACCCGCTGTCTTCGAGCGCTGCGAGAGTTTCGGCGCGATCAATGATCATCACCTTGCCCGCCTCCACAACGATACCTTCCACACCGGCTGCCGCCGCCGCGGCAATTGTGCCCGGCCCAATGGCAGGCATATCCACGCGCAGATCCTGCCCGCGTTTTGATGCCTTCACAAACACGCCTTTGCCCCGGCGCAAATGCTGCGGGGTTTCGCTGACAAAGCGCAACAAAGCGTCTGTACCCTGCAAAGTCTCAATCCCCAGACACAGACCGGCCGCCACAACAGCGCCCTGCCCCACATCCAGCGGTGAAAGCGCCGACAGAATATCATAAGCGCGATCCGCATCGGCCAGCGCCTGCGTTGAGGGCGCTGCACCGGCCACCAGCCCCTCTTCAATGCACAGTTCCGGCAGCAGACTATGCGCCCCGACCACTTCAAATCCCTGCTCTTCAAAGACCGCAATGATCAGCCGCAAAATCGCATCGTCCCCGCCCTGCAACGCAGGCAGCAAACGCGGCGCAATCGCCATCATACCGGCATCAAACCGTGTCGGATCAAGCGCAGGCCGGCCAAGGCCACCTGACATCACCAGCTGGGTCACACCAGCATCATGCAGCGCAGCAAACAGCCCGCCCATTTCCTCAAACCGGTGGGTGTGCACTTGCCCGGTCATAGCGTGCTCGACACCCTCAAAGACCACACAATAGGCCTCAGGATTGGCAGCCGCCAAGGCAAGCGGCAGATTGCCCCCGCCACATAGGATCCCCAGTTTGCTCATTTCAACCTCGCCGGAAGTTAGGGCTTACCGTGGTGTCAGGAAGGAGCGATCGGTCTCGCCCAGCACAAAGGCCACAATTTCCTGCACATAGTCGCTGTCAGTTTCGTCCCCCAGACGTCTTGCACGCTCAAGAAAAGCGCCTTCGCCCTGCGCAAGCATCTGAAAGGCCGCACGCAGCGCCGTGATGTCCGCGCGCGCAACACCACGACGCTTCAGCCCGACAAGATTCAGCCCGTCGAGCTCCCCACGCGGACCTTGCACAAGACCGTATGGGATCACATCATTGGTCACCATTGTGACCGCGCCAATTATCGCACCACGGCCGATGCGCACCCATTGATGGATGCCACACAGACCGCCAATGATCACGTCATCTTCGATGATACAGTGGCCTGCCACAGCGGCAGAATTCACCACGATCACACGATCGCCGATCTGCGCGTCATGTGCGATGTGGCAGCCAGCCATGAACAACCCGCCATCGCCCACGCGCGTCACGCCGCCACCGCCTTCGGTGCCGCTATTCATCGTGACATGCTCACGGATGCGGTTGCGCTCACCAATGACGAGTTTGCTGGCCTCGCCATCAAATTTCAGGTCCTGTGGCACTTCGCCAATCACCGAAAAGCTGAAAACCTCAGTTTCCGCGCCGATCTCTGTGTTGCCGGTCACCACCACATGGCTTTTCAGCACCACACCTTTGTGCAGCACGACATTTGGCCCGACCACGCAAAACGGGCCGACAACACAGCCATCCGCGATGCGCGCACCCTCTTCAATGACCGCAGACGCGTGGATCTCAGCGGTTTCAGAAATTCCCATGAGGCTCACTCCTTGGGCAAATCCATCATGGCTGTGAATTCAACTTCACAGGCCACTTCTCCGTCAACGGTTGCGGTGCCCGCAAACTTCCAGACTTTGCCGCCCGGCTTGCCGCGTGTCGTGGTCACGCGCATTTCCAGCACATCTCCAGGCACCACCATGCGACGGAATTTACATTTGTCGATGCCCATGAAGTAGACCAGCAGCTCTTTGTCTTCCATGCCCAGCGAAACGCCAACCATCACCGCAGAGGTCTGCGCCATCGCTTCAACGATGGTGACGCCCGGCATGATCGGCTTGGACGGGAAATGGCCCTGAAAATGGGGCTCGTTCATGGTGACGTTCTTGATACCCGTCGCAGAGGCATAGCCATCGATATCAACCACCTTATCCACCAGCAGAAACGGGTAGCGATGCGGAATGATCCGCTGGATCAGGCCAATATCGGCACTCTTAAGCTCTTGAGACATCTTGCGCTCCTGCTGCGTCTTGTTTGTTGAAGTAGCCCTAGCAATCCCAGGCGCCGGGGGCAAGCATACGACCGATTTGGCAGTCCCCTAGGCCAAACCTGAAAGGTGCCGCTTATTCAGTCTTCAGGCGTATCTGTCGCGGATGGAAGGCCATCTCCCAAAATTTGGTTGAGCCGTTTGATCGCCATCGACGTGATGTCGATTGCGGGATCAGACAACAGCACCTCCCGCCGCTCCAGGATCACACTGGCGCCCGCCTCCCGCATCAGATCCGTCAAAATCGGGCTGGCTGCGCGGATGAAGGCCTCTTCTTCCCGCTGTCGCTGCACCTCAATATTGCGCGACTTCTGCTCCTGCTCGTTGCGGATCTGCACGACGCGCACGTCAAAGGCATCGGCAACAGCGCGAAACGCCTTGGGATCCATCCCCTCGCGCTGATTGGTCAGTTCTCGTTCTTCAGCCGTCAACTCGGCCTGAATGCGCCGGTTTTCTGCCAGAAGCACCGCCTCTTCCGCTGCCAATTCCTGAGTCACCCGCAGGCCAAACAGCGATTGGGAGAACATCAAATCGCTGTCCACGGTCAAAACGGCTGCGGTCGGCACCTCTTGCGGCGCGCGCGCCTCCTCCTGCGCGAAAGTGGCGGGCGCTTGAAAAAGCCCCGCCACCACAATTGCAAAACCTGCTGCCAGTCGCCGCATCACAAATCAGAACTGAGCGCTGATCGTGAAGTCAAACGTCTGCTCGCGGTCAAAGTCTTCTTTCTGCAGCGCTTTGGTAAAGTTAAAGCGCAGCGGACCAATTGGCGTGGTCCAGAAAATAGACGCCCCGATCACATGACGCAGCGAGAAGTCCTCGCCCACCACATTGTTGGAGGTCTGATCCAGCCCCCAGAGCGAGCCAACGTCATAGAAGAGACCACCACGCAGCCCCAGCTCCTCTGGCAGACCAAGCGGGAATTCTGCTTCAAACCGGGCCACGGCGTAAAAGTTGCCGCCCAGAGCATCATCAAAGCCGGCACCCTGTTCACGTGGACCAACGCCGTACGGTTCAAAACCACGGATGTTGCGCGCTGTTACGATAAAGCGGTCATCCACACGGCTGTCGTCATCAGGAGAGTACAGTGCGCCCCCTTCAAAGGTGGCCCGCAATGTGACTTCTTCGTTCCAGGCCAGCGTCTCTGCCACAGCACGGCCAGTGGTTTCGATATAGGTATAATCACCGCCGATGCCCCCAAAGTCCTGGCTGAACTCAAGCAGCACACCCCGTGTCGGATCAAGACCAGACCGGCGTGTATCATAGCGATAGGTATATCCCAGAGCGCTCTTCCAGATGTCGCCTCGCGCGGCCTCTTGGTTGATCAGCGTACCGTTAAGAGCGGCGTCAACCGGGACGCTCAAATCGGAGTTCACGAGCGAATAGCGCAGCTGCATCCGGGAGTTTTCGCCCAGCTGGAACCCGATGGCCGGCGTAAAATCACCAATCGTGTTAGTGAAACGCGCATCACTTGGTTCAAACTCGCGATAGGACAAATTGAACCCAGCGCTCAAATCCCGCCCGAGGAAAGCCGGCTCCTGGAAAGAAAGCCCATAGTCCACGATGTCCGAGGAAGTCGAGAACGACACGCCAAGGTTCTGACCGCGCCCGAGGAAGTTGGTTTCATTAAAGCGGACTGCAAGACCGATACCGTCGTTGGTGGAGTAGGTGCCGCCCAAAGACAGCGAGCCGGTTGGCTGCTCTTCGACATCCACATCCACAATCACCTGGCTTGGGCTGCTGCCCTCACGTGCATTTACTTCCGCAGAAGAGAAGAACCCCAGCGCACGGATGCGCTCAGCACTCTCACGGATTTCACGCGGGTTGAACGGGTCGCCCTCCACTATGCGGAACTGCTGACGGATCACCTTGTCCAGTGTGGTCGTGTTGCCTTCAATGTCGATACGCTCAACAAAGATCTTCGGGCCACGGGTGATGGCAAAATCCACATCCAGCGTCAGATCACGATCGTTGCGTGTGATGCGCGGCTCCACACGGAGGAAATCTTGCCCCTGCTTCAGCGCAAAGCGCTCCATGCGCGCAATCGAGCTTTCCACCAGGCTCGGCGTGTAAACCACCCCCGGCTTCAGACGCAGGGTTTCCAGATACTCTTGCGGATCCAGCCCTTCGATATCGCTTGATGCGGTGATCTGGCCAAATTTGAACTGCTGCCCTTCTTCAACGTTAAACGTGACAAAATAGCTGTCGCGTTCACGGGAAAGCTCGGCGTTCACACTGAGGGTACGGAAATCCACATAACCGCGGGACAGGTAGAAATCGCGCAGAACCTGCTTATCAAACTCGATGCGGTCGTTCACAAAGGTGTCTTGCTGGAAGAATGTTCGCAGCAGGCCAGCCTGCTTGGTGCCCAACACACGACGAAGACGGCTGTCACCAAAGTTCTGGTTGCCCACAAAGCCGATGCGCTCGATCTCAACGATCCCGCCTTCAAAAACTTCAAACACCAGATCGGCGCGGTTCTCGCTGCGGCGAATGATCCGCGGGGTCACACGCGCCGCCAAACGACCGGATTCCGCGTAGGCCTGCGTGATGCGCGCGGCATCGCGTTCCGCTACCGTCGGGTTCAAAACGCGGCGCGGCTCGGACTCGACCAAACCCTCAAGCGCGTCGTCTTTCAGGCGTTGGTTGCCTTCAAAGCTGATGCGGTTGATGGTTGGGTACTCGGTCACCTTGATCGTCAGCGTATTGCCGCTTGGCACCAGCTCTACGGTCTCAAACAGGCCGCTTTCCAGCACCCGTTGATAGGCCGCGTTCAACTGGCCACCGGTCACCGGCGTGCCGGTCTGCAATCCAGCATAATTGGTGATCGCGGAGGCCTCGATCCGCTGGTTCCCATCCACGCGAATGGAGCCAAAATTGTAGTTCTGGGCATGGCCAAGCGTCGGCAGCGTCATCGCTGCCGCAAAAGCCAGACCATAAATTCCTGTCACAAAACGCCTGCTCTGCGCCTCGTCACGGTCTTTGGTTGTTACCAAAGCACATGCTTGTTTGGTCATTCCCAAACTCCGAAGTATCCCTGTATAGCATGTGAGTAACGGGAATACCCGGCATTGTCAAAACTGCAATGGCACGAAAATCGCCATTGTTTCTTATAGCCAACATAGCAAATTGTGGCGCACGCAGACTGCGACGCCACATCATCTTGTAACTCATTGAGATCAAAGAGAGCACACCAAACCAGGTGGTCTGCCCCTGTCACATCCCGGCGATCAGTGGATCAGGCTGCTGATGTAGGCCCCGATCAACAGGCCCACCACAACCGCCGACGGAAAAAGGAATCTCTCCCAGTTGACATCAATCAACAGGCCAATTGCGCGATATCCACTTGTAATCGTTTGCATTTCCCACATCCCAACGCAGTATCGTTAAACAATAGTAACCTTAGAATAGGGCAAAATTTGGGCGCACAGATGATCTGCGCGCCCACATGGTTAACTCAGCCCCGCCAGAAAGCGGGTATCAAAAACCCTGCGATCAGGGGCAGAAAAGATCGTTTGTCAGACCAAACAGCATCATGCCCAGCACGATCATCAAACCACCCATCATAAGCACGCGCAGCACGCCATCGGCTGGAGGACGCCCTGCAACCGCCTCATAGGCGTAAAACACAAGATGGCCGCCATCCAACATTGGAATCGGAAACAAGTTCAGCAACCCGATCGCGGTGGACAGCACCGCAATGAACCAAATGAAGCTCTGCGTGCCCTGGCTCGCCATCGCGGCAGAGGTCTGCGCAATCCCAACCGGGCCAGACAGGTTACAGCTGCTGATCGCACCGGTGACCATATGATAAAGCCCGCTCAACGAGCCTTCCATGATCCGAACGGTCTGACGCGCGCCTGCCACAACAGCGTCGCCAAATGGCAGGGCTTCTGTTGCAGGCTCAAAGGCCAAACCGCCGCCAATTCCGATCCGCCAATTGGTGACGAAGCCACCATCCGCTTGCGGCTCATCCACGCGGCGGGGTGTCAGGGCAAACTCCTGCGCCTCGCCGTCCCGCTGAACAGTCAACAGCAATGTGCGCCCTTCGCCGGATTCCACCGCCTCTTTCAGCTCGGAGAACGCAACAATCGGGGTGCCGTCGATTGCCGTGAATACATCGCCAACCTCAAGCCCCGCATTATACGCCGCCGAACGCGGTGCCAGCGATAGGACCATTGGCGGATAGAGATATGGCCCGGAAACCTCAATCTCTTCCCCCGCGCGGCCCACCACATAGGGCAGCGGATCCTGCTTTGCCATCTCGTCCCAGAAGTCATCAAATGCGCCGGGTTCATCAAAGGAAGGCAGCGTCTCGCCATTGATTGCGCGCACCACATCGCCTTCCTGCAAGGTGTAGGGGGCGTTTGGCAGTTCGCGCATGTCACCGACGATAAGCTTGTCGCCCACCTGCCCGTTGGACATCATCACCGCGGCAAAAATGATCAGCGACAGAATGAAGTTGAACACCGGCCCCGCCAAGACGGTGGCGGCCCGCGCCCAAAGCGGCGCACCATGCATGGTGGCCCGGCGCTCGGCGTCACTCATCTCCGCCATGGCCTCCCCATCCTTGCCGCTTGCGGCGTTGGCGTCACCTTTGAATTTCACATATCCGCCCAGCGGGATCGCGGCGAGTTGCCATTGCGTGCCGCGTTTGTCTACGCGCGACCACAGCACAGGGCCAAACCCGATGCTGAACACATCCGCGCCGATACCGCTCCAGCGACCAACGATGTAGTGGCCGTATTCGTGGATCGCCACGATGATCGACAAGGCCACCACAAACCAAACAACCGTTAGGGCGCCGCTGCCGAAACTCGGGATTAGCGTCGAAATATCCAAATGCACGTCCTCTTTTTGGCGCTTCTGGCGGCCTTAAGCCATTTTTTGCATGATCTCATCCGCAGTCTTGCGGGCGAGATGGTCAGTTTCCATCACCGTATCAAGGCTCATTTCGGCATTCTTGAGGCAATGTGAGGGAGAAAGCTGCGCAAGCACCTCTTCCACCACCTCGGCCATCTGCAAAAAGCCAATGCGGTGATCCAGGAAGGCATCCAGCGCCCGCTCTTTGGCGGCATTGAACATCGCCCCAGCATGTCCACCGATCTCCAGTACATCATGCGCCAGTCGCAGCGCGGGGTAGCGCTCCAGATCCGGCGCGCGGAAATGCAGCGATCCGATTTGCGCCAGATCCAGTCGGGATACCGGCAGATCCTTGCGTTCCGGCCAATGCAACGCATAGCCAATCGCATGGCGCATGTCCGGCGGTCCCACATGGGCCATCAGTGCCCCGTCCTTGAAGCCCACCAGCGCGTGCACCAGCGATTCCGGATGTACAAGCACTTCGATCTGCTCATGGGCGCAGCCGAAAAATTCTTTGGTCTCAATGACCTCCAACGCCTTATTGAACATCGAGGCACTGTCCACGGTGATCCGCTGCCCCATATTCCAATTCGGGTGGCTGCTGGCCTGCTCCGGCGTGGCGCGCGCCATATCTTCCAGGGTCCAATCCCGGAACGCGCCGCCGCTGGCGGTGATGATGATGCGCTCCACCGCGTCCATGTCTTCGCCGACAAGACCCTGAAACACCGCAGAATGTTCACTGTCCACCGGCAGGATACGGCCGCCGTGTTTCTCAGCGGTGCCCATGATCAGATGGCCAGCCGTGACCAGAGATTCCTTATTGGCCAGCGCAAGGGTCGCGCCCTGCTCCAACGCCACCAGCCCCGGAGCCAGGCCCGCAGCGCCAACAATTGCACTCATCACCCAGTCTGCAGGCCGTGCCGCGGCCTCTGCAATCGCCTCTGCGCCTGCCGCCGCCTCAATCCCGCTGCCTGCAAGCGCATCGCGCAGATCACCAAGCAGCGCCTCATTGGCAGTCACAGCCACATCGGCCTTCAGCGCAATCGCATCTTCTGCCAGCTGCGCAATGTTCTGCCCGCCTGTCAGCGCGACAACATCATAAGCTGCAGGATCGCGCCGGATCAGATCAATGGTGTTCTGACCAATCGATCCGGTGGCGCCAAAAATGGAAACTTTTCTCATCTTACCAGTCTCTTGTCACCGGTTTTACGTTGCAGGCAGCCCGAGAACGACGCCCATCAACAACACAAGCAGCGCACCGCCCATCATCCCGTCAAAGCGATCAAGCAGGCCACCATGTCCGGGGATCAGATTGGAGCTGTCCTTGATCCCGGTCTTGCGTTTCAGCGCGCTCTCTGCCGCATCGCCCATCTGGGAGGCAAAGGAGGTCAGAATGCTCAGGACAATCAGGGTCGTGCCGCCAAAGGCCAAGCCCACACAGGCCGCCGCAACCCAGCCCGCAATCGTGCCGGACCAGGTCTTTTTGGGGCTCACCTTCGGCCAGAATTTCGGCCCACCTATCATGCGCCCAGCGAAGTAGCCCGCGATATCCGTCGCCACCACCACAGAGACAAGCCACAACAGCCAATAGGCCCCGCGCACATCACGCAGCACAATCAGCCCATAGCAGGCAAACATCAGGCCAATCGCGTAAGCGCCGTAAACCAAACGATATTTCTTGGCCTGACCTGCACCGACAAAGCCAGCTGCCGCCAGCACCGGCCCAATCGCCTGCCCCGGCAGCACATAGGTCGCCAACAGCGCCGCGGCGGCAATCACCGCCACCACGATGGCGCTGCGTCCGTCCCCGCCGTTCAGCATCCGGGTCAGCTCCCAGATCATCCCGGCACAGATCACGACGACCAATTCATGGAACAGCACGCCGCCCTGCCAGATGGCCACTCCACCAACCAGAAGCATCACCAGCGCAGATGCGACCCGCGCTGGCAGATCCCCCCAGATCCCGCTGTCCTTCCCGGCGCTGCTCACGCGCTCACGGCTCCAAAGCGGCGATCACGAGTCGAATAGGCTTCCACCAGCTTGCGGAACTCCTCTTTGGAGAAATCCGGCCACAGCGTGTCGATAAATTCATATTCTGCATAGGCGGACTGCCACAGCAGGAAGTTGGAGATCCGCGCCTCACCACTGGTGCGCACCACCAGATCCGGATCTGGAAGCACGCAGGTGTCCAGATACTTGGGCAAGGTCTCTTCGTTCACATCTTCCGGCTTCAGATTGCCAGCCGCCACATCCTGCGCCAGCCGCTGCGTGGCACGCGCGACCTCGTCCCGCCCGCCATAGTTCAGCGCAATGGTCAGGTTGACGCCGGTGTTCTCAGCGGTCAGCTCTTCAAGCTCATCCATCAGCGCCTGCAGCTTCACATCCAGCCCGGGGCGGTCGCCAATAAAGCGCACCCGCACGCCCTCTGCTTTGAGAGAGCGCGCCTCTTTGCGAATATACTGGCGGAACAGACTCATAAGCCCCGCCACTTCGGCCTGTGTCCGCTTCCAGTTCTCCGTCGAAAACCCAAAAATCGTCAGATACTCAACACCCAGCGGCGAGCAAGCGCGTACAATCTCTTTGACACGCTTGGCGCCTGCATGGTGCCCAAACAGCCGAGGCCGCCCGCGCGCCTGAGCCCAACGGCCATTGCCATCCATAATGATGGCCACATGTCGCGGGCCGGAACGTGTAGCGGTCGCGGGAAGGTCCTCAGCCATGTCCTTATACCTGCATGATTTCGGACTGTTTGTTTTCCAGCGCGCTGTCGACCTGCTTGATGTAGCTGTCGGTCAACTCCTGCACTTCGCCTTCCCAGAGCTTCTGGTCGTCCTCAGACATGCCATCGCCCTTGGCTTTCTTGATCTGGTCCATGCCGTCACGACGGATGTTGCGGATCGCCACACGGGCGTGCTCGGCATATTGCGCCGCCACACGGGCCAGCTCGGTGCGGCGCTCTTCGTTCAGCTCAGGGATCGGCAGCATCACGATGGTGCCGTTGGTCTGCGGATTGATGCCAAGGCCGGAGTTCATGATCGCCTTCTCAACCGCGCTCACCAGCGATTTGTCCCAGACGTTCACGGTCACCATACGTGGCTCCGGCACGTTCACGGTGCCCACCTGGTTGATCGGCGTCTTGGAACCATAGGCATCCACCATCACCGGCTCCAGCATCGTGGCCGAGGCGCGGCCGGTCCGCAGCGAGGCAAATTCGGTTTTGAGAGCCCCCATTGCACCATCCATGCGGCGCGTCAGGTCATCGGTATCAAGTTCAAATTCTTGGTCAGACATTGCTGCTCTTCCAGTCTTTCATGTTCTGCTGGTAACGCTCATAGGCTATTGTCCATTCTTTGTATAGCACCGCACAGGGACGGTGAAGTCCCCTCTCCCCTACCTCTGCCAAACGCTGCCGTTTTGACGCCACATTCTCGCGCACCCTTTCTGCCGCGCTTGCCCAAGCTGTTATGATGCCTGCGCAAAGCCGCTCTGAAAGGTCGTTTTCCTCATCGCGATAGTACCTGATAATTTTTATAAGAATTCGAAAGACCCCTATCTCAGGATACCTCCCATGAGCAGAATGATTCCCAATATGAGCGCCGGCGGACTGGACGCCCACAAGCCAGCCGAAATCACCCGGCTGGTCAGACTGTCCGGCGTGACCAAAGCGGAAATGCCGCTTCTCCCGCTCATCACCCTCTCGATCCTTGGTGGCGCATTTATCTCTTTTGGCGCGCTGTTCTTCACCCAGACCACATCCGGATTTGCCGACATCAACGGCGCCCTCAAACTGATGGGCGGCATTGCGTTTTCCCTTGGCCTCATACTCGTGGTCATAGGCGGCGCAGAGCTCTTCACCGGCAACACAATGATCGTGATGGCCTATGTGGACAAACGCATCACCACCAAAGCGCTCTTGCGCAATTGGGCGGTGGTGCTTGTCGGCAATGCACTTGGCTGCATCGCTGTGCTGCTTCTGGTGCAGGGATCGGGCCTGCTGGATGGCTCCCACGGCACCCGCGCTACAGCCATTGCCGAGGCCAAAATTGCTCTCACACCGCTGGAAGCCTTCTGCCGTGGCATTCTCTGTAATGCGCTGGTGTGTCTGGCGGTCTGGCTTGCGGTGTCAGCGCGCTCCACACTCGGCATGATCCTGTCCATCGTGTGGCCGGTCTCCGCCTTTGTGGCCATCGGTCTGGAGCACTCCATCGCCAATATGTACCTGATCCCCGCAGGTGCTCTGTCGGGTGCTGATGTCAGCTTCGCTGCGCTCATGGGCAACTTGGTGCCAGTTCTGATTGGCAATATCATCGGCGGTGCCGGGATCGTGGCGCTTGCCTACCGCCTGGCCTACGGCCGCAACCTCACGGATGAGCACCCTGTGCCTGCGGAGTAACCCCAACTCGCAAAGAAAAAACGCAGCGGGCCGAAACCTGCTGCGCTCCAAAAACATCTGATAAAGGCCTAGGCTCAGCTCACCTTTGTGTAGGTGCCCTTGCCGCCGAGAATGCCGCGGAACCCGCCCGGCTCATCCAGCGGGAACACGATCAAAGGCAGGTTGTTGTCACGCGCCAAGGCAATCGCGCTTGCGTCCATCACCTTCAGGCGTTTGGTCAGCACGTCATCATAGCTGATCGCGTCAAAGCGCACCGCATCGTCATGTTCCGCCGGGTCTTTGTCATAGATCCCGTCCACACCGTTCTTGCCCATAAAGATCGCCTCACAGGCCATCTCATTGGCACGCAGCGTCGCCGCCGTGTCGGTGGTGAAATAGGGGTTGCCGGTGCCTGCCGCAAAAATGCAGACCCGCTTTTTCTCAAGGTGGCGCACGGCGCGGCGGCGGATGTAAGGCTCTGCCACCTCATCCATACGGATCGCGCTGATCACACGGGTGAAAACACCCAGCCCTTCCAGCGCGCTCTGCATCGCCAGCGCGTTCATCACGGTGGCCAGCATGCCCATATAGTCCGCAGTGGTGCGTTCCATGCCTTGGGCCGCACCGGACAGACCGCGGAACACATTGCCGCCGCCAATCACCATGCAGATCTCAACGCCCATGTCGTGAACGGATTTCACTTCCTTGGCGATGCGTTCAATCGTGGGCGGATGCAGGCCAAAGCCCTGATCTCCCATCAACGCCTCCCCCGAAATCTTCAACATCACACGGTTAAAGGTCACCTCGGCGGGAACGGCGGCGTCGCTCATGTTGCACTCCATCTGCGCATCGTTTTAGGATTGCGCGCAAAATGTCGGAAAACGGGCGCGGGTTCAATGCGAGAGTTGCCTGCTTTCCACACAAACTCTCAAAAGCCGGGCCACTTCATGCCATCTTTGCCATCCATCGCGCCGGATCAGCCGGTCCTGATCGCAGGCCCCACCGCCAGCGGCAAAAGCGCCCTGGCGCTGGAAATCGCCGAAACGCAGGGCGGCGTGATCGTAAATGCTGATGCAATTCAAGTATTTGGCAATTGGCGCGTCCTAACCGCCCGCCCCTCTGTCGAGGATGAAGCACGGGCACCGCACCGCCTTTACGGTCATGTTCCGGGATCCTCAGAATATTCTGTTGGCCATTGGCTGCGCGATGTCGCCCCTCTTTTGAAAGAGGGCCCCCGCCCGATCATTGTTGGCGGCACCGGCCTTTATTTTACAGCGCTCACCCAAGGATTGGCCGATATCCCCGCCACACCGCCTGATCTGCGCCTTGCCGCCAACGCCCGCGTCGCTTCGGAGGGATTCGAAGCGTTGCTGGCAGAGCTTGATTCTGAAACCCGCGCGCGCATCGACACCCAAAACCCGATGCGCGTGCAGCGGGCCTGGGAAGTGCTCACTGCAACAGGCCGCCCGCTGGCAGAGTGGCAAGACGACACGCCCCCGCCCCTCCTGCCGCTGTCAGACACAATGCCGATTGTCTTTGACGTGGACAAAGACTGGCTCAACGCCCGCATTGCCCGTCGCTTTGATCTGATGCTGCAAGAAGGCGCTTTGGAAGAAGCCCAGTCAAACCTGACCACGTTCGACCCGACGCAGCTTTCCGCCAAGGCGATCGGTGCGCCCGAGCTCATCGCCCATCTGCGCGGAACCCTCACTCTGGATGAGGCCCGCGAGCGCGCCACCATCGCAACGCGCCAGTTCGCCAAACGCCAGCGCACATGGTTTCGCTCCAAAATGTCCAAATGGCATCACTACACCCCAACCGACTGAGACTGCCCGTCAGCCGGTGCAAGCGGTTCTCCACTGAAGCGCCTATTCTGATGGCAGATTTTGGCACAGATCGGTCTGCGTTAACCAAAAGCTTGCCCGAATCTATTCCGCCGCGCTTAAGTCCCCGCCAAGGTGACTGAGAAGACGATCAATATCCCGTCGTTCATGACGCGGCCCGGCATGGGGTCCAAACCGACGCAAGACGCCGCGCCCAAAGCCCCGTCTAAAGCCCTGCCCAAAACCATCAAACCACGCGCACCGCGCTCCAAACGCGCGGCCTTGCGCCAACCGGATCAGCCGGTCTCTGACATCACCGTCATCAGTTTGGTGGGCGCCAGCCAGACCGCGCGCTGGAAGCTTGAACAGCTGCATCAGCGCGACCACCACATGTTGCTCTGGTCCACCCGCGGACAGGGCCGCGTGCTGCTGCATGGCCGCCGTCGCGGCTTCAGCGCCTGTAATGTGATCTTTGTGCCTGCGGGACATCTGTTCTCCATCGAGCTTGGCCCGCAAGTACAAGGGCTGGCAACGATGCTGCCAAACGACGGACGCATCTCGCTGCCGGACCAAGCGCATCTGATCCGCTTAAACGACAGCGCCGAACAGGTTGAATTCACAGGCATTCTTGACGCCATGCGCCGCGAATGCGCCGACCTGCGCCCCTTGATGAATGACGCCTTAAACGCGCATGCGCAGCTGCTTTCTGTCACGCTCCGGCGCGCCATCGACCGCGAAGGCCCGCCCCCACGCGCCCGCGCCACCGAGCGGCTGGTGCGTCAATTCTGCGATCTTCTCGCGCAGGAGTTCACCTCGGGCAATCCCATGGCTTGGTATGCAGAACAGCTCGACATCACGCCGACGCATCTCACCCGCGTCTGCCGCCAATCAGCCGGTATCACCGCCGCAGAAATGCTCTCACAAATGGTGCAACACAGGGCCCGCAGCCTGCTGATGGAAAGCGATCTGCCCATCAACCGCATTTCAGGCGCCCTTGGCTTTGGCAGCGCCGCCTATTTCACACGGTTTTGCCAGCAACACTTCGGCGCCGCACCAACAAAGCTGCGCAAACAGGCACGTGGGATCTGAAATGGGCTGATAACGCCATACCTTTGTGGATCAAGCCCTAGGGCGCAAGATCTGCATAGAGCTTGCGATAGGCACGACATCGCATCACGTAAGTACAAATGCCCATCATCCCGCCATAGAAAACGGTCCAAATACCTACAGAGCGGAACATCAGGTCAGACTCCAAATCCATCGTGAGATACTGCGCAACTGATACTGTAAGACCAAAGGGCAAACCAAAGCTCAACATCCCAGACACAACGACATGACGCATAAAGCCGCGATCGACTGTCTTCTGTAGATATCTGCGTGCAAGCCCCCCCATACTGGCATCACCGCCAATCGTCTCTCCATCCACAAGTATCTGACCGCGCAACTTGTAACCGTCCCAACCGAGACGCCCCTCCAAAACCAAGCGATCGCCTTCGATCTCCAACGGAACGTTCAACCGCGCCCCTAAATCCAGCCAAGCAGATGTTTTGCCCGACACCACGGTTGCGCCATCAACCTCGATCCACTCCCCACGGCTCTTATGAGGAAATAAAGACCAGTGATTGTGCAAGCGGATGCTGTGACCTTTGTGGTCTGCGGTCCAAGTTTTATGCGGCAAAGCGCACTCCTTTCACAGGATGAAAAACTTGGCTGGGATCACAAAGCGCGCCTGGCAGGTTTGAATGTTCGGGCAGCCCCCTCAGCCGCCCAAAATTTTGCGCACGTAGTTGCGGGTCTCTTTGAATGGTGGCACGCCGCCGTATTTCTCCACCGCATGCGGACCTGCGTTATAAGCCGCCAGCGCCAAGCGCCAGCTGCCAAACTTCAAATACTGCTGCTTGAGATAGCGCGCGCCCCCTTCAAGGTTCTGCTGAGGATCCAGCGGATCCACCCGCAACGCCCGCGCGGTGCCAGGCATCAACTGCGCGAGCCCCAACGCCCCTTTGTGGGATTTCGCCTTGGCGTTCCAGTTGCTTTCCTGCTGCACCAGCTTCAGGAACAGATCAACCGGCACCCCATGCAGCAAGGCCGCCTCCCGCGCCATGGCGAGATAAGGCCCCCGGTATTTGCCGTTGTAGCTGCCATCCCCCCACTTGGAGGGCGTGTAGACCGGCTTTGGCTTAAGACGCACCGAATTGCGGTATTGCTCCGCAGCCCGACCATCCAGCACCCGTGTCTGATTTTTAAACAACCGGGCTTGAGACTTGCTTGAAACAGATTGCGCCGCTGCCGTGCCGACCGTCAGACCAGTAACCACCGCCGCGCCCACAAGCGCCCCCAAACTCCGTGCCATGATCCTGCGCATGTGCGCCCGCTCCACCATGATTCCGAACTTTTCTATATCAAATCGTGAAATTTTTTCCAGACACAGCCCCGTCATCTGGAAATTCGAGCGCCCGGAGTGACCCGCAAACCCAGCTTTTCCACAAGAAACTGCTTCCCATTCGCGACTTGCGGTGGTGTATGGTGATCCAAATCGACTGATAGAATCCGTGGGAGTGATAGGCGTATGGCCGGATCGGTGAACAAAGTAATTCTCATTGGCAACCTGGGCCGCGACCCAGAGGTGCGCTCGTTCCAGAATGGCGGCAAGGTCTGCAACCTGCGCATCGCCACCTCTGAAACCTGGAAAGACCGCAACACCGGTGAGCGCCGCGAGCGCACCGAATGGCACTCCGTCGCAATCTTCCAGGAAGGCCTGGTGCGCATTGCAGAGCAATACCTGCGCAAAGGCTCCAAAGTCTATGTCGAGGGCAAGCTGCAGACCCGCAAATGGCAGGATCAATCCGGTCAGGATCGTTATTCCACCGAAGTGGTGCTGCAGGGCTTTGACGGCGTTCTGACCATGCTCGACGGCCGCTCCGGTGGCGAAGGCGGCGGTGGCGGCGGCTTTGGTGGCGGCGGTGGCGGCTACGATCAGGGCGGCGGTTACGGCGGTGGCTATGATCAAGGCGGCGGTGGCGGCTTTGGCGGCGGCAATCAGGGCGGCGGCGCCCCAAGCCGTGACATGGACGACGAAATCCCGTTCTAAGCCTCAGCGCCAGACGGGCAGATATTCAGAGAGGGTCGGCATCCGCCGGCCCTTTTTTGTTGCCGCCACGGCCTGTCACATCCGGAAATGCGGACTTGCCAGAACCTTAAAACTAAGGGACACTCAATGTCAGTACGCACTCATTTCTGTTAGAGAGTTCATGGTTGAGTTGGGTGGTGCACCACGAGGGCATATCCTCAAAAGCACCGACGAGCGCGTGGTCTCTCTGCAAAGTCATACTTACGTATCAGGGAGATAGACGTGTTTTCTAAATCTATCAAAACAACTGCCGCAGCGGCGCTTCTGGCGACATCTGCAACCGCGCCGGCCATGGCCAGCGATCTCGGCGCCGCCATTGCAGGTGCCATTGTCGGTGGTGCCATCGTATCGAGCGCCCAAAAGAACAAAGCCAGACAACGCTCCAGCGCCGCTTATTATTCCGCCACCCGCGCCCAAAACCGCGAAACCCAGAGCGCGCTCAACTATTTTGGCTTCCCGGCTGGCACGCCGGATGGTGTGCTTGGCGCGCGCTCCCGTTCCGCAATCATTCAATATCAAAGCTACGTCGGCTTTCCGGCCACCGGTCGCCTCTCGCCTTATGAGCGTGACTTCCTCGTGTCCTCCTACAACCGCGCACAGGTTGGCGGCCCGCAGGTGGTGAAAGCCATGCAGACCCACCAGCACGGCGTGCGCAGCCTACTCACCACATGGTACGCTGAGGTCCATGGCGGCCCCTCCGGCACGATCTATGGTGGCATGCCGGTTGAGGTCTCAAACGCCATCGACGAAGTGGCACAGAGCTCCGATCCAAGTGCCGAGCAGCTCCTGCAGCGCTCCGGCTTCATCCAGCTGGCCGACCTCAATGGCGACGGCAAAACCGACTACATTCTGGACACATCTGTTTCCGGCAGCGCCTATTGGTGCGGGGCCAAAGACTGTACTGTGATGGTCTTTGCCTCAGGCCCCAGCGGCTTCACCCGAAATGACTTCCTCAGCCATGTGGCCACACCGACAAGCTTCTCTTGTCACCAGTCCACCTGCCGCCTGAACGACTCAGCCACAACCCAGGTTGCCGCCGCACCTGAAGTGCCGGTTGCTCCAGCGCCCGCAGCGCCAGTGACTGTCCCGGCAACGGCCCCCGCAACCGTGCCCGTGGCTGCGCAGGAGCCCGCGGCCCAGAGCCTCACTCTCTTCCAGACAGCGCAACCCGCCGCGCCGGAAAAATCCCTCGCAGGCTATTGCGGCAAGGTCGGTCTGCTCACCAGCTCCAACGGCGGCTTCACCACGGTCTCCAAGATCACCGACCCCGATTTTGTGCTGAGCGAACAATTCTGCCTCGCGCGCACCTACACGGTGGCCAATGGCGAGAAGCTCATGCAATCGGTGCAGGGCGCCACTCAGGCGCAGGTCGATCAGCAATGTGACGCCTTCGGCCCCGTGCTTGCGCCTTATGTGGGCAAACTCTCCACCGCTGCCCCTGCGCAACTGCAGTCAGAGGTGCAGAGCTTTGTGTTGAACTCCAACATGTCGCTGGAGCAATTGCGGGACACCGCGCAGATCTGCCTATTCTCGGCCTATCGCCGCGATGACATGCAGGTGGCCCTTGGCTCTGCGCTGATCATGTCTGCCATCGGTCAGAAGCCTTATGGCGAGCTGATTGCCCATCACCTGCAACACGGTTTTGGGGTCGCCACCAACACCGATCAGGCGCAGGCGTGGTACACCTCCGCGATTGACGCGCTGAACAATGGGGCCGAGCCGGTTTTCGCCCCGGGCCAGACCGAGCGCACCGCGCTTCTACAGGCCGCAGTGATGGCCGACTCCGGTGCCGCGCCTCTGGTGCAGCCTGCAGCCGCATTGCCCACAATCTCGCTGGGCGACTGAGGCGAAAGCCTCCCCCAATAAACCCGCTCAAAGCCCCGGCCCGCCTCTCGCAGCCGGGGCTTTTTTCTGCCAATTGCACAGGATTGCGCCAAGCCCCTACCCCCTCGCGTAAATGCTGCCTATGTTCAGAAAAACAGCATCAACGTGAGGACAAAGCGTGTCTGACTATCCTAATTTTGACCGCGCGCTTGAGGCGCGTCTGGTCGCCTATTGCGCCATCGACAGCCAAAGCAACGAACACTCAGAAACCACGCCATCCACCGAAATCCAGCTCGATGTCTCCCGCCATCTGGTGGCCGAGCTTGAGCGCATTGGCGCATCGGACGTGACCCTCACCTCTTATGGTGCCGTTCTCGCCTCTGTCCCGGCAACAGACCCGGACGCGCCGACCATCGGCTTTTGCGCCCACGTGGACACCGCCCCGCAGTTCAACGCCACCGGCGTCAAACCCCGCGTGATCCATGGTTGGGACGGCAGCCCGATCACCTATCCAGACGATCCTGATCTGATCCTCTCCCCCGAAACCTCAGCCTATCTTTCCGGTAAAGAGGGCGAAGACATCATCACCGCCTCCGGTCTCACTCTGCTGGGCGCAGATGACAAGGCGGGCGTCGCGATCATCATGACCATGGCCGAGCATCTTCTGACCACACCGGGCCTCAAGCACGGCAAGGTACGCCTCGCGTTCACGCCAGATGAGGAAATCGGGCGCGGTGTGCACCCTGATCTGCCCGCCGACTTTGGCGTGGATTTCGCTTACACGCTTGACGGCGCCCAGCGCGGCACCATGGAGTATGAAACCTTTTCCGCAGACGGTGCTGTGGTGACCATCACCGGCACCTCCGCCCATCCGGGTTACGCCAAAGACAAGTTGACCAACGCGCTGCATGTGGCCGCACAGAACATCTCCGAGCTCGATGAGGTCGGCACCACACCGGAAACCACCGATGGCCGCGAAAGCTTCACCCATATCTACGCTCAGGAAGGTGGCAGCTCGCAAACCACGCTCCGGTTTATCCTGCGCGCCTTTGAGATGGACGATCTGGAAGCACAGGCCACCCGCCTCAAAGCCGCCTGTAGCAAGGCCGAGGCCGCCTTCCCCGGCGCCACAGTGACCTGCGACATCACCAAACAATACCGCAACATGCGCTATTGGCTGGAGAAAGACATGACCCCGGTGGAGCTCGCCCGCGACGCCATTCGCGCAGAGGGTCTTGAGCCAAAATCCGTGCCCATCCGCGGCGGCACAGACGGCTCTCAGCTCACTGAGAAAGGCGTGCCCTGCCCCAATATCTTCACCGGCATGATGGAAATCCACGGCCCTCTGGAATGGATTTCGGTGCAGGACATGGCCAGTGCCACCCGCGTGATCCTCAATTTGGTGCAGCGCAGCGGCTAACCCGCCATTCACCCCACATGGCCCGCCAGCACCTGCTGGCGGGTCTTTGCCGAGGCCACAACAGCTCACAGCTTCGTGAACATCCGTGAAATTGTCGCTTACGTAACCCTCCCATTGAAAACAAATGGGAGAAGACAATGAACTTTTTCGAAGCCTTCTTGAAGCGGTTGCTGGAACGCCTCAATCTCCACGACCCCGAGCCCGCACCGGCCCCCGCGCCAACACAATCCATTGCAGAGATCGCCTCGACCAACGGAAACTTTGATATCCTGGTCGCTGCACTGAACGCAGCTGGTCTGACCCAGACCTTCCTCGACCCCGGCGATTTCACCGTCTTTGCCCCGACCGATGAAGCCTTCGAAATCCTCGCGCGTGACACGCTGGGCATCGACACCACCGGCCTCTCAGAAACCCAAATCGCAACAGAAATCGTCAACGCAGTGGGTGTCCCGACGCTCACCAATATTCTCTTCTACCACGTGCAAGCTGGCAGCAGCTCCCTTGAGGACGTGCAAAACAGCGGCTCGGTGGACACGCTGCTGAGCGACGCAAGCTTTGGCGTGGACGGCGACACGCTCAATGACGCTGACCCCGATGTGGAAGACCCGGAATTTGTCGATGGTCTCACCGACATTCAAGCCACCAATGGCGTGATCCATGTGATCGACCGCGTGCTGCTGCCCATCGACGTGGCCGAAGCCAACGCACAGCCCACCATAGCGGACATCGCCTCCGGCAACCCCGCCTTTGAGGCACTTGTCGGCGCGCTTGTTGCCACAGGTTTGGTCGACCTCTTCACCGATCCCAACAACGACTTCACCGTCTTTGCGCCCACCGATGATGCCTTCCGCGCATTGGCCGAAGAGTTGGGCGTTGACACCACAGGCCTTGCTGATGCCGATTTGCCGGGCGCAATTGTGGGCGCGGTAGGCATTGATCTGGTGCGCGACGTGCTGCTCTATCACGTGCAGGCAGGCGGCAAATCCCTTGCCGACATCCAGGAAGGCCGCCTTGTGGAAACAGCGCTTGAGGGCGGCCGCTTTGTGGTTGATGGCAACAGCCTCAACGATGCCGATCCCGGTCGTGCCAACCCCAACTTTGTCGAAGGTCTTACCGACATCGAAGCCTCAAACGGCGAAATCCATGTGATCGACTCCGTGCTCCTGCCCATCGACATTGCCGATGTCTCCCCTGTCTGGGACCGCGGCTCCTTTGGCGATGACGTGCAAATTGGCGGCGCGGCGGATGACTATCTCAGCGGTGGCTTCAAAGGCGACGACATCCAGATCGGCGGCGCAGGCAATGACCGCATGTATGGCAGGCTCGGTGACGACATCCAGTTTGGCGGCAGCGGCAATGACCGTATGTTCGGCGGCTGGGGTGACGACCGCATGGAAGGCGATGGCGGCAACGACTACATGAAAGGTGGTCGCGGCAATGATCTGCTCGATGGCGGCGACGGCAATGACGTCCTGCGCGGCGGCAGCGGCCATGACACGCTGATTGGCGGCGAAGGCGACGATAAGCTGCACGGCGGCTGGGGCGCGGATGAGTTCAACTTCACCACGCTCAGCGGCGATGACACCATCAGCGATTTTGGCTGGCATGACACCATCGTGGTCAGCACGTCTGACTTCGCAGATTACGCGGCCGTCATGGACAACACCGCTTTCAGCGGCCGCATCGCCACCATTGAAGGCGACAACGGCTCCATCACGCTGCATTCTCGCTATCTGGACGAAAGCGACTTTGTCTTCATCTGATAGAAAACCCCGTGTGAGCCGGCACCGTCCGGCTCACATCACGGCGCATAGGTAGGTCTTAGCGGTTCGCCAGCTCTTGCACCAACAGGTCGTGCACAACATCCCGAGGCACATCCGCCGTCACAAAGGCATTGCCGATCCCGCGCGCCAGAATGAAGCGCAGCTGACCATCGACAACCTTCTTGTCCTGCCCCATCAGATCCAAAAGCGCATCTGCATCCGGCAGATCTCCGTCGATGTCCTTCAGATCCACCTTCATGCCCATCTCACGCAGATGCTGACGCACGCGGCTCGGATCTTCCTGCGAACACAGGCCCAGACGCGCGCTCAGCTCAAACGCAAGCGCACAGCCGACAGCCACGCCTTCCCCATGCAACAGGCGGTCACCATAGCCCGTCGCCGCCTCAAGCGCGTGACAGAATGTATGCCCAAGGTTCAGAAGCGCGCGATCCCCCTGCTCGGTCTCATCGCGCATCACAATCTCGGCCTTCATCTCACAGGAGCGTTTCACCGCAGCAATCCGCGCCTCCACGTCCCCTGCCGCAAGCTTCGGCCCCAGCTTTTCCAGCCACTCAAAGAATGCCGCATCGCCAAGCAGGCCGTATTTCACAACCTCGCCATAACCGGCGAGGAAATCGCGCGGCGTCAGCGTGCCCAGAACATCAATATCTGCCAGCACCAGCTTAGGCTGATGAAACGCGCCCACAAGGTTCTTGCCCAACGGGCTGTTGATCCCGGTCTTGCCGCCAACCGAGCTGTCGACCTGCGCCAAAAGGCTCGTCGGGATCTGCACAAAGCCCACGCCACGGCGCAGGATCGCTGCGGCGAAACCGGTCAGATCCCCAATCACACCGCCGCCCAGCGCCACAACCAGATCGCGACGCTCCACGCGCTGCGCCAGGAGCCACTCCACGGTTTGCTCCAGATGTGCCCAGCTCTTGGTGCTTTCGCCCGCGGGCAGCACCAGTGCTTCCATGCTGATCCCGTCAGTTGCCAGGCCAGCCCGAAGGGTTTCCAGATGCAGCGCCGCGACGTTTTCATCGGTCACAACACAGACCTGTTTGCGCGCCAGCACTGGCCCGATCAGCGCGCCCGCCTGTGCGAGCAACCCGGGGCCGATGTGAATGTCATACGCGCGCCCCTCAAGGCCAACATGCACCGTTTCCATCATCACTCTGCCCCTTCCAAAACGTCTGGGCGCTGACCTGTCAAAGCGTCAGCCACCCGCGCCGCCATTTCCTCAATGCTCAAGCCTGCCTCTGCTGCCACCGGCAGATCGGCAAGGCTGTAAAGCGGCACCCGCGCCGCATAGATCTCTTCCAGCGTCTTGCGTGGATTTTCGGTGCGCAACAAAGGCCGCGTGTCCTTGTGCTTCACCCGCGACCACAACAGATCCACATCCGCATTCAGCCACACGGCCACGCCGCGCTCGGAAATCACCTCTCGGTTGGCTTCGGCCAGATAGGCCCCGCCACCGGTGGACAGAATGCAGCATTCCTCATCCAGCAGGCGCGCAATCACCTGGCTCTCTTTCTCGCGGAAAAACGCCTCACCGTCGCGGGTAAAAATCTCGGCAATGCTCATGTTGGCTGCCTTCTCGATCTCCGCATCCGAGTCGATGAACGGCACATCAAGTTTCGCTGCCAAAGCCCGTCCAACGGCGGTTTTTCCCGCCCCCATCATGCCCACCAGCACGACGGTTTTTTTCAGTTCATAGCCCATGAAACGCCCACAATCGGCCAAGCCTTGCCCAAAATTAAGATTTCGGCATTGAATGACGTGATCTTGTGCAAAAGGCCAGTTATAAGTTGAAAAAAACGGGCAGGAAATTTGAGAGGACTCATGGGCAAAGTCATTCGGGCCTTATTGGTTCTATTCGTCTTGGCGGCGCTGGCATTGGTTGCATATGCCTACGTCGGACCAATCTTTGGAGCTGATTTTTCCGCTCAACAAAACGAAATCCGCATTCCAATCGAGCTGCAAGGCGAAGAATGAGCGTTCTGCGGGCTTTGGGCACATGGCCCTTTCTGATCGGCCTCGCCGCCGCGCCTGGCGTGGCGCAGGAGGCACCCCTGTCAGCCATCGAATGGCTGAACCCGACCCCCACCGTGACGCTGGACATCGGCCTGCCGCAAGGCGAACCACCTGTCTCCCAAGGACTCAGCACCCCCAACATCAAAGTCACCTCACTGGATGACAACGGCCACGACGCCACCGGCCTTCTGCCCTCCTCAGTCACCGGCCTTCCGGCCTCGCTCTGGTCGGCCTCCCGCGCCTCCAAACTCAGTGATCTTGTCAACGCCCAGCGCCCCGATGTGCTTCCGGCGATGCAGGCGCTTCTCTATACGCTTCTGCTCGCAGAGGCCGACGCGCCGCGCGATGCCGGAGTCGCCAACGAACTGCTGATCGCGCGAATCGACAAGCTGATCGAAATGGGCGCACTGGAACAGGCCGGTGCCCTCATTGAACGCGCGGGTGCGGATACGCCCGCGCTGTTTGCGCGCTGGTTTGATGTGACCCTCTTGATGGGCGAAGAGCAACGCGCTTGCGACGCCCTCATGCAGGCGCCGCATCTGGCGCCGGACTATGCCGCCCGCATCTTCTGCACCGCCCGCTCCGGAGACTGGCGCGCCGCAGCGCTGACACTGGATTCCGCCAAGGCGCTGGGCCTGATCTCCGAGGAGATGGACGCGCTCCTTCTGCGGTTCCTGGATCCTGACCTCTTTGAAGGCGAGCCGCTTCTGGTCGCCGCAGGGCCGGTGACCCCGCTCAAGTTCCGTCTTTATGAGGCGATCGGCGAAACCCAATCCACCACCGGCCTGCCCCGTGCCTATGCCCATGCGGATCTGCGCGACACCGCAGGTTGGAAAGCGCAGCTTGAGGCCTCCGAGCGTCTGGCGCGCACCTCCGCGCTCCATGAAAACCGCCTGCTTGGCATCTACTCAGAGCGCAAGCCCGCCGCTTCCGGCATGATCTGGGATCGCGTCGCCGCGCTTCAGGCCTTTGATGCGGCGATCAGCAGCAATGACACCGCCAAAGTGGCCGACACCCTGCCATCGGTTTGGGCCGCTATGCAGCAGGTTCACCTCGAAGTGCCTTTTGCCCGCATCTATGGCCCGCTGCTTTTAAAGCTCCCGCTGCAAGGTGTGTCCGCCCGTCAGGCCCGCGACATTGCGCTCTTGTCGTCAGACTATGAGCGCGCCGCCCGCAGCGGTCCGCGTGATTTCCTTGCCGGTCTTGCGCTGGGCGCACCGCCGCGCATCACCACAGATCCCGTGCACCGCGCGATCTCCGATGCCTTCCATGGCGCGGGGGTTCCGCAGGAAATCTCCACCATGCTGGCGCGCGGCCAGCTGGGCGAAAGCATCCTCACCGCCATGTCGCTGATGGACGACGGCGCCGCAGGCAACCTTGGCGCATTGACCGAAGCGCTGGCCACTTTCCGCGCCGTTGGATTGGAGGACACAGCCCGCCGCGCCGCCCTTCAGGTTGCACTTCTGGACACGCGGGGCTAGCAGGCGCATGGCTCCCAGCTCCCAAAGCCTCTGGATCGAAACCTTTCTGGAAGCCCAGGCCGCAGAGCTTGGCGCCTCTCCCAACACGCTGGCCGCCTATATGCGCGACCTCACTGCCTTTACGGATTGGGCCAAACGCAAGCACGTCACCTTTGAAACCGCCACACAGGCGCAAATCGAAGACTTCCTGCTGTTTTGTGACGCCGAAGGCCTTGCACAGGCCACCCGCGCGCGACGTCTTTCCGCCCTCAAACAGCTGTTTCGCTTTGCCTTTGAAGAGGGCTGGCGCGACAACAACCCGGCCGTCCAAATCCGCGGCCCCGGTCGCTCCAAACGCCTGCCCAAAACCCTTGAGGTGACCGAGGTCGACGCCCTATTGGCGGCGGCGCGAGAAACGGGGCGCACCCCGCAAGACCGCCTGCGCAACACCTGCCTGATGGAGCTGCTTTATGCCACCGGCATGCGCGTCACCGAGCTGGTCAGCCTTCCGGTCTCTGCCGCACGCGGGAATCCGCAGATGCTTCTGGTGCGCGGCAAGGGGGATAAGGAACGCATGGTCCCGCTTTCCCCGCCCGCGCGCGAAGCCCTCGCTGTCTGGCTGGCAGTCCGCGACAAAGCCGAGGAAGAAAAACGCACCAAAGGCAAACATGCCTCGCTGTTTCTCTTTCCCTCACGCGGCGCACTCGGCCATGTCACCCGCAACTGGTTTCACACGCTGATCAAAGATCTTGCCATCACCGCAGGCGTGCCACCTGAAAAGGTCACGCCACACACGCTGCGCCATGCCTTTGCCACCCATCTGCTGTCCAATGGCGCCGATCTGCGCGTGATCCAGACCCTTCTGGGGCACGCCGATCTCTCAACAACCGAGATTTATACCCACGTGCTGGATGAACGCCTACATGAGCTGGTGACCACCCATCACCCGCTGGCGCGTGAGGGCGAAAGCCGCTCATACAGCGGCACCCGCAAATCCTCCGGCAACACGTCTTCAGACGGCCAATAGCCGCTCACAAGCCCCTCGTGGTAGCCTTGGGTCAGCGCAGCCTCTTGCATTATTGCAAAAGCTTGCCCGGCATCATACGCCAAACCACAGATTTTCAGCGCCTGCCCGTCAAAAATCGCAAAGCGCGTGGATTGGCGGCCATCATGTGGCGGCATTCCGATCACCCCGGCATTGATCCAGCGCACCGTACCGATCTGCCGCTCAAACGGAATGCCACAATGCCCTGCCAGCACCACATCCACCGGGCCAACCTTATCCTTCAGCGCTGCGATCTCCTCGGCAAAGGCGGCTTCCGGCGATGTTGACCACAGGAACCGCGCCACATCCGTGACACCGCCGTGGATCACCGCCACACGTTGCCCCGCCAGCTCAAAACAAACGATCTCCGGCAGAGCCGCCATCCAGCCCCGCGCTGCATCGTCAACTTGTTGGGCGGCAAAGCCATACCATCCGGCCGAAAGCAGATCACAGACCGTGCCCTCCTCAAAGCCGCAGCCGCAATCCGCCGCGCCGCTGGCCAACTGCAGCTCACAGTTCCCCGCAACAACAACCGCACCGCTGTCGCGCACTGCGGCCACCGTTTCCGCAGGCTGGCCGCAATAGGCCACCACATCCCCGGTGCAAATCAGATTGCGCCCCGAAATACCGCGAACCTTGGCCTCTTTCAGAACCGCCTCTGTAGCCTGCAAATTCGAATACGGCCCGCCAAACACCAACACCGGTCCATCAAGCCTGCCCAAATCTTGCATCCGCTGCGCCTTCCCTAACTTCGTGCCCCTGCTCTAGCGCAATAGCGCGCGCCGGCCCCAATCACAAATCCGCCAACAAAATGCGCCCCCCCATCGGACAGCACAAACAAAAGGCCGGAGCAAACGCCCCGGCCTTTCAAATGCGCCACGATTGCAGAGCGTTATTTGTATTTTGCCACCATTTGCGCCTGAGTGCCATCTTCCATCATGGACGCCATAGCCGCATCAATCTTTGCGACGGTCTCCGCTGGCGTGCTCTTGGAGCAGGCAATAAAGAACTCATCGCGGGACACTTCCAACGCCATCTCAAGATCGTCGTTTTGCGCGGTAATAGACTTCGCGCCATCTTCGCCAAGGATGACGTAGTCAAGACGCCCAGCGCGCAGTTTCTTCAGCGTTTTTTCCAGATCTGGCGCTGTGTCTACTTTTGCTGCCCCAAGCCCGTTTAGCAACTCAACGGTGAAATCGCCGACCTGCGTGCCAATGGCTTTGGTCAGCGCCACGTCCAATGTCGTTACATCTGCGTTTTCACCGGCGCGCTGCACCAGATAGGTGCTCTCGACATACATCGGACCAGCCCATTGAAACTTGGGTTCCCGCTCTTCGGTGCGCGCGGTCGAAAACACACAGGTGTTTTCATTCTTTTCCGCCAGCACAATGGCGCGGGTCCATTTTGTGATCTCCACCGAAGAGGACAGTGCCGCACGGTTCGCCACCTCATGGATCAGATCAATACCATGGCCAACCGCCTCGCCGTTTTCCATCCACGAATAAGGCGCATAGTCTTCGGTCAAAAATGCCACATCGGCATCACCTGCCATCGCAACAGCTGGCACAGCCATCGCGCAGAAAATAAGGGCTTTCATAAGCCTGAGTCTCCCACTTCTAACTCTGAGCCGCCCACTTAAGCGCGCGGTATAAAATAACTATTAACCGCGCCGCGCCCCCTTGATCCGCCCTGCCCCTGCACCCATAACCAATTTGACCAGTCAAACGAGGATCTTATGGAGCCCGCATCGTCCATCGACACCGCATTTTGGATCACCGCCGGGGTAATCCTCTTTTTGCTCATGCTCTCGGGCTTCTTTTCGGGCTCTGAAACCGCGCTCACGGCGGCCTCGCGCGGCAAGCTGCGCACGCAGGCCGACAAAGGCAGCCGCGGCGCACAGCGCGCCCTTGCCGTCACCGAAGACAGCGAGCGCCTGATCGGCTCCGTGCTCTTGGGCAACAACCTCGTCAACATTCTCGCCACCTCGCTGGCCACCGCGCTTTTCACCCGCGCCTTTGGCGAAAGCGGCGTGGCCATGGCCACTCTGGTCATGACCCTGCTGGTTTTGATCTTTGCCGAGGTGCTGCCCAAAACCTACGCCATCACGCGGCCCGAAGATGCCGCTTCCACCGTCGCTGGCCCGATCAGCCTTGTGGTCACGGTCTTCTCCCCCGTGGTGGCCGCTGTGCGTATCTTGGTGCGCACCGTGCTGCGTCTCTTTGGTGTGGAGATCGACCCGGACAGCCAGATCCTCGCCGTGCGCGAAGAAATCGCGGGTGCGATTCAGCTTGGCCATTCTGAAGGCATCGTCGAAAAAGAAGACCGCGACCGCATCCTGGGCGCACTCGATCTCTCTGACCGCACGGTTGAGGAAATCATGTTGCACCGCTCCGGCATTGAGATGATCAACGCCGATGACAGCCCCGCCGACATCCTCAACCAATGTCTGGAGAGCAATCACACCCGCCTGCCCGTCTTCAAGGATGAGCCGGAAAACATCATTGGTGTCGTGCACGCCAAAGACCTCTTCCGCGCCATGTACCGCCGCGTGCGTGAGGCGGGCACCTCGCCTGAGCGCATGACAGACATTGTGCTCGATGAGGTGGCCAAAGAGCCTTACTTCGTGCCGGAAACCACGGCGCTTGACGATCAAATGCGCGAATTCCTGCGCCGCCACGCCCATTTTGCGCTGGTGGTAGATGAATATGGCTCGCTGCAGGGCCTGATCACCCTCGAAGACATCCTTGAGGAAATTGTGGGTGAGATCACCGACGAATTTGACGAGGACGGCGACCACAAAATTGGCAAATCCGAGGATGGCCAGTTCCTGATCGAAGGTGCCATGACGATCCGCGATCTCAACCGCGCAACCGATTG
Source organism: Shimia sp. R9_3 (assembly GCF_017743755.1). NCBI lineage: Bacteria > Pseudomonadati > Pseudomonadota > Alphaproteobacteria > Rhodobacterales > Roseobacteraceae > Shimia > Shimia sp. R9_3. The sequence continues at coordinate 66,328 of NZ_JAGHRP010000005.1, forward strand.
GAACCTGCCTGATGATGAGGCCAACACCGTGGCGGGTCTGGTGATCCATGAGGCCCAGATGATCCCCACCGTGGGGCAGGTCTTCTCCTTCCACGGCTTCCGTTTCGAAGTCACTGGGCGCGAGGCCAACCGGATCACTGACCTCAAGATACGCCCCCTCTGATGCAGAGAAGCATTCTGCACTTAGGGCTGCACCACAAATGAACAACATCAAAGGCAGCCTGCTTGTCATTGCCTCCATGCTGGGCTTTGCCATCGCCGACATGTTTATGAAACAGCTGACCGGGTTTCTGCCGCCCAGTCAGGTGTTGATGGGCGTCGGCTTGGGCTCCGGGGCCATATTCTTGGCGATTATTATCTATAATCGACTGCCTCTTTTTGCGCCTCATCACTGGAGCCCGCTCTTGCTGCTACGCGCCGCCCTCGAAGCAATCAGCGGTATCATGTTCACCATGGCACTGTCGCGCATTGACTTGTCGAGCGCGGCAGCAATCTTTCAAGCCATGCCACTGATGATCACACTGCTCGCCGCAGTATTTCTCAAGGAAACCGTCGGTTGGCGCCGCTGGAGCGCTCTGGTCATCGGATTTTTAGGAGTGTTTCTGATAATTCGCCCCGGCTTCGGGAGTTTCAACGCCAATTCCCTTCTTGTGCTGGGAGCCGCATTGGGGATCGCCATCCGGGATATCCTGACCCGTCGCATAGCCGACAATGTGTCCTCTCATGTTGTGGCTCTTCAGGGGTGCTCCAGTTTCTTTGTGGCGGGCTTGTTGCTGTCATTTCAAATGGGCGACAGCATTAGAGCAGTGACATCCGATGAATTTGTGCGGTTTTTGGGAGCTGCTCTCTTTGGCGCTGCAGGCTATTGGGCCATCGTTATCGCCATGCGGGTGGGTGAAGCCTCAGCCGTCGCCCCCTTCCGCTACACCCGCCTTGTCTTTGCCATGCTGCTTGGCATCTTCATCCTTGGCGAGCGCCCGGTTTGGCCCACCTTCGCAGGCTCGGCCCTCATCGTCGCCGCAGGTCTTTACACCTTCCTGCGCGAACGCGACCTCGCCCGCCGCGGATAATTCGCAACGCCCCGCAACTGTTAGCCCTAACCTTGATAAAAACCACCGTTAGCGCTACCAAATGCCGTTTACTTTTGCCTCCGCCCTGCTATAGCTGCCTCAACAATTGACCAGTGCAGGGACCCCCAGGATGAGCACCATCATTGATATCTTCGCCCGTGAAATTCTCGACAGCCGCGGCAACCCAACCGTCGAAGTCGACGTGATCCTTGAAGACGGCACCATGGGCCGCGCCGCCGTACCGTCAGGTGCCTCCACCGGCGCACATGAAGCCGTGGAAAAGCGCGACGGCGACAAATCCCGCTACTTGGGCAAAGGCGTGCTGGAAGCGGTCAACGCCGTAAACGGCGAAATCGCCGAAGCTCTGGTGGGCATGGACGTGACCGAGCAGGTTGCCATCGACGCCGCCATGATTGAACTCGACGGCACCCCAAACAAAGGCCGCCTTGGCGCCAACGCCATCCTCGGCGTGTCCCTCGCTGCCGCCAAAGCTGCGGCTGACCACACCGCACAGCCGCTCTTCCGTTACGTGGGCGGCACCTCTGCGCGCGTTCTGCCTGTGCCGATGATGAACATCATCAACGGCGGCGAGCACGCCGACAACCCGATCGATATTCAGGAATTCATGATCATGCCTGTCTCCGCGGCCAACATCCGCGAAGCCATCCGCATGGGCGCCGAAGTCTTCCATGTGCTGAAAAAAGAGCTCTCTGAGGCAGGCTACAACACCGGCATCGGCGATGAGGGCGGCTTTGCTCCGGCGCTGGAAAGCACCCGCAAGGCGCTGGACTTCTGCATGAGCTCTATCGAAAAAGCTGGCTACAAACCGGGCGAAGACATCTACCTCGCACTCGACTGCGCCTCCACCGAATACTACGAGGGCGGCAAATACGAGATGAAGGGCGAAGGCAAATCCCTGACCTCTGCGGAAAACGCCGACTACCTCGCCGAGCTCTGCAACGACTACCCGATCATCTCCATCGAGGACGGCATGGCCGAAGATGACTGGGACGGCTGGAAGCTGCTGACCGACAAAATCGGCGACAAGGTACAGTTGGTGGGTGACGATCTCTTTGTGACCAACCCGACCCGTCTGGCAGACGGTATTTCGCAGGGCGTGGCCAACTCCATGCTGGTGAAAGTGAACCAGATCGGCTCCCTGACCGAGACGCTCAAGGCCGTCGATATGGCCCACCGCGCGCGTTACACCAACGTGATGTCCCACCGCTCCGGCGAGACCGAGGACGCCACCATCGCCGACCTCGCCGTGGCCACCAACTGCGGCCAGATCAAAACCGGCTCCCTGTCGCGCTCTGACCGTCTGGCAAAATACAACCAGCTGATCCGCATCGAGGAAGCGCTGGGTGAGACGGCAGAATACGCAGGCCGCTCAATCCTGAAATAACCGTAGGGTGCGCATTCACTGCGCACCGTCACGAACGATGAAAGGCGGCTCCCCGAGCCGCCTTTTTTCTTGCGCTTTGCGCTGCATATGGCCCTATGGAGCCAAAAGAACTTGGACTTACCCAAATGACCGCCGATCAAATCATCGCCCAGCTCAATCTCGCCCCGCACCCGGAAGGCGGACATTACCGCCAAACATGGATCGCGGACGCACCAGAGGGCACGCGCCCCGCCGGCACCGCGATCTATTTCCTGCTGAAGGCGGGCGAGGTCTCCCATTGGCACCGCGTCGATGCCGCCGAAATCTGGCACTACTACGCGGGCGCGCCGCTGATCCTGTCGCTTGCAGAATCCCACGCTGGCCCGGCGCAAGACCTGACCCTCGGCCCGGATCTCGCCGCAGGCCAGCTGCCTCAGCACATCGTGCCGCCCCACCACTGGCAAGCCGCACGCAGCACGGGCGACTGGACCCTTGTCGGCTGCACCGTCTCCCCCGCGTTCCAGTTCGAAGGCTTCGAGCTCGCCGCCCCAGGATTTGACATCCCGCGATGAGCGCACCGCTGAACCACAAGGAAGCCCTTGCGCGTCTTACGCCAGAACGCCGCAGCTTGCTGCAAAGCCGCTCTGACGCCGCAGGCCTGCGCCATCTCGCGCTTTATCTCGGCGCCCTCCTGTTCTGCGCGCTTTGGGTCGGCCTGCGCGCGCCGCTCTGGCCGCTGATGCTCCTGCCGCTCGGCGTGCTCTGGGTGTTCCTCTTCACGCTCAGTCATGAATGCACCCACGACACGCCGTTTGCCACCCGCTGGATCAACCGCGCGGCGGGCCACGCCTGCGCTCTGCCGCTGATACTGCCTTTCACATGGTTTCGCGCCTTTCACATGGCGCATCACAAATTCACCAATGATCCCGAGCGCGACCCGGAGCTGGCAGGCGGCCCACGCCCGGCAACATGGCGCAGCTACCTGCTTTACCTCTCCGGCCTAAGCTACTGGCGAGCCGCGGTAAAAACGCTTCTACAGAACGCCTTTGGCACATTGGACGCCCCCTATCTGCCAGCCCGAAAATACGCCGCCATGCGCACCGAGGCCCGCATTCTTCTCACGCTTTATGCGCTCATCATAGTCAGCCTGCTGGTCTCGCCGCTCCTCTTCTGGGTCTGGATCCTGCCCAGCCTGATCGGCCAGCCTTTCCTGCGCGCCTATCTTCTGGCGGAGCACGGCCGCTGCCCGCCCGTGGCCAATATGCTGGAAAACTCTCGCACCACCTTCACCAACCGTCTGGTGCGCTTTCTGGCTTGGAACATGCCCTATCACGCGGAGCATCACGCCTTCCCGAACGTGCCCTTCCACCAGCTCCCCGCACTGCATGAAGACCTGAAGCCGCATCTGCAAAGCACTTCAAAGGGCTACAAAGCTTTTCATAGCGACTACCAATCAGACCTGACGCCCGGACGATAGGCCGGGCCTGGCCCGATCTCCCCCATGGGAGGGCGATTTTGTTGGTTCTGAACATTCCCAACCGCTACATGCGCCGGGATGTATTCGCAGATTTCAGATGTGAGGTCGCCCGCCCGAGGTCGGGCAAAGCCCTTCTTAAGGCAATCACCCCTGCGGCACACTCACCGTGCCACCACCCACCATCGCCATCACACCCGTTGTGCTTGGCGCAGAGGTCGGCAAACCTCGCGCGACGCGCACAGCCAGATAGGCAAAGGCCTGCGCCTCCAGCATGTCACCATCCAGCCCCACCTCTTCGACAGGCACCACCGGACAATCCAGCGACACGCGCAGCATCTCCATCAGCACCGGATTGTGCCGCCCGCCTCCGGTCACCAACACGCGGCTTGGCGGCACCGGACAATGCCCCATACCCTGCGCCACGCTGGCGGCACACATCGCCGTCATGGTTGCCGCTGCATCCTCATCAGAGAGTTCCCGCACCAGATCCATCATTTCCGGAAAATCATTCCGATCCAGAGACTTGGGCGGCATACGTGAGAAATACGCCTCCTGCAAAAACAGTTCCAGCGCGCCCGTGGCCACAGTGCCCTGCGCGGCGATCTTCCCACCTTCGTCAAACGCCAGCCCACGCCGTGCCCGCAGCAAATCGTTGAGCGGCGCATTCGCAGGACCGGTGTCAAAGGCCAGCAAGGCACCGTCTGCCTCCGGCCCCTCTTTGCGCGGATCCACCCATGTGATATTGCCAACACCGCCCAAATTCAGAAACGCCACCGGCTCTTTGGCCCCAAACCACTTGGCACAGGCAAAATGGAAGAACGGTGCCAAGGGCGCACCTTCGCCACCAAGCTCCACATCCGCGCTGCGAAAATCCCAGACCACCGGCACATCCAGCGCTTCTGAAAGCGCCTGCCCGTCTCCCACCTGACAAGTGCCCCGTCCGCGCGGCTCATGCGCCAGCGTCTGGCCATGAAAGCCGATCAGATCAATATCTTCAAACCGGCCCAGCACCTCTGCATGCGCCGCCTCAATCACTTTGGCAGCGGCCTCCGCCTCAGGCCCGGCCCAATGGCCCAGCGCCTTGGTCAAAACAGCCTGTTCCTCTGCAGAATAGGCCCGATACTCACTGGCCCCAAAGCCATGGATCTCCACGCCATCGGTCTCCACCACAGCCGCATCCACCCCGTCCAAAGACGTGCCTGACATCGCCCCCAAGGCCCGCTGAACCGTGGCTTTCTGCGCACCGCCGTTTTGCGCGGCTTTCTGGCCCTTCAACATGGCCTTTTCCTTCTGCTCTTCCCCGCCTATACACAGGCTCGCAAATCATACGGGATCGACACCATGACCTACCAGCCCAAATCGGATTTCCTCACCGTGATGCTAGAGCGCGGCTTTGTGGCCGATTGCACGGATTATGAAGGCTTTGACAAAGCACTCTGTGATGGTGTGGTGCCCGGCTATATCGGCTTTGACGCCACCGCCAAGTCCCTGCACGTGGGCTCGCTCATCCAGATCATGATGCTGCGCTGGCTGCAAAAGACCGGCCACAAACCGATCACCCTGATGGGCGGCGGCACCACCAAAGTGGGCGATCCGTCCTTCCGCGCCGATGAGCGCCCGCTGCTCAACAACGAACAGATCGACGACAACATCGCCGGCATCAAAAAGGTCTTCGCAAAATACCTCGACTACGGCGATGGCGAAACCGATGCGCTGATGCTCAACAACGCCGAGTGGCTTGACGATCTGAACTACCTCGAATTCCTGCGCGACATCGGCCGCCACTTCTCGGTGAACCGCATGTTGTCCTTTGAGAGCGTGAAATCACGTCTGGATCGGGAACAATCGCTTTCCTTCCTCGAATTCAACTACATGATCCTGCAGGCCTATGATTTCCTGGAGCTCAACCGCCGCTACGGCTGTCTGGTGCAGTTCGGCGGCTCTGATCAATGGGGCAACATCGTCAACGGCATCGACCTCACCCGCCGTGTGGACGATGGCGGCCTCTTTGGCCTGACCTCCCCGCTGCTGACCACCTCTGACGGCAAGAAAATGGGCAAATCCGCCGATGGCGCGGTCTGGCTCAACGCCGACATGCGCTCTCCTTACGAGTTCTGGCAGTTCTGGCGCAACACCACCGACGCCGATGTGGGCCGCTTCCTGCGCCTTTACACCGAAATGCCGCTTGATGAATGTGCCCGTCTCGGCGCTCTGGCAGGCAGCGAGATCAACGAAGCCAAGATCATCCTCGCCAATGCTGTGACCACCCTCTGCCACGGTGCAGAAGCCGCTGCCACAGCTGAAGCCACCGCACGTGAAGTCTTTGAAAAAGGCGGCGTGGGCGATGATCTGCCCACCGTGACCCTCACCTCCGAGGATCTCGGCGACGGTATCTCCATCGTTCAGCTGATCGTGAAATCCGGCCTCGCAAAATCCGGCAAAGACGCCAAGCGCCTGATCAAGGAAAACGGCGCCAAACTGGATGACGCGCCGCTGACCGACGCAGGGCTGATGATCGACGCCGCCGCGCTGTCTTCGCCAATCAAGCTCTCCGCAGGCAAAAAACGCCACGCGCTGGTACAGCTCGACAGCTGATCCGCAACAAAAACCACCTCAAACGAAGGCCCGCCACTTGCGCGGGCCTTTTTCTTTGGGCTTCTCATTCTCAAAACATCCCGGGGTGAATTGGCCCCTTTGGCCAAGAGGGGCTGGCCCCTCATGCCTCTGGACAGATACGCGCTGATCCGTTTATTTGAACACACGTTCATTTATCACCCGGAGGAGCCCGCCCATGAAACTTGATCAAACCTGCGCCGTGATCACCGGTGGCGCTTCCGGCCTCGGCGAAGCAACCGCCCGCCATTTTGCTGCCAATGGTGCCAAAGTTGCCCTCTTTGACCTCAATGAGAAGCGCGGCCAAGCAGTCGCCGAAGAGCTGGGCGGCACCTTCCACGAAACGGACGTCACCGATGAAGACAGCGTGGCCGCCGCCATCGCTGCCGCCAAATCCGCCATGGGCAGCATCACCGCCGCGGTCAACTGCGCAGGCATCGCGCCCGCGGCCACCACCATCGGCAAAAAGGGCCCGCACCCGCTGCATGTCTTCCAGCAAACCATCGACATCAACCTCGTCGGCTCTTTCAACGTCGCCCGTCTGGCAGCCGAAGTGATTGCCGAAAACGCGGCGGAAGCAGACGGCGCGCGCGGCGTGATCATCAACACCGCCTCTATTGCGGCCATGGACGGTCAGCGCGGTCAGGCGGCCTACGCGGCCTCCAAAGGCGGCATCGTTGGCCTGTCCCTGCCTATGGCGCGCGATTTGGCACGCTCTGGCATCCGCGTTATGGCAATCGCCCCGGGTATATTCCTCACCCCCATGCTGCAGGGCCTGCCCCAAGAGGTGCAGGATCAGCTCGCCGCCGATGTCACCTGCCCCAAACGTCTGGGCGACCCGTCCGAATACGCCCGCCTCGCCGGTTTCATCGTGGAAAACGGCTATCTCAACGGCGAGGTCATCCGCATCGACGGCGCCCTCAGAATGCAATAACCCGTAGGGTGCGCATTCACTGCGCACCTCCCCCCTCCCCCATGCTAGGCTCTCTATAAAAGGAGCCCCACCATGCCCCGCCAAAACCGCGTTCTGCCCACCGGAGAGATCCTGCGCCATCCCGCGCGGGGCAGCCTCATGGGCAATCGCGGCATCCTGCATGACACCGAGGCGCATGATCACGGCGGCCTCACCCACCGGCGCTGGCAACACAAGGCTTGGGTCTGTTGCGTGCTGTCCTTCAAAAGCCGCCGCCGCACCCTCATGGCGCCCCACCGCTACACCGAGCTTTTCTTTCACGACGAAGCGGTTGCGCTGGCCGCCGGTCACCGCCCTTGCGCCGAATGCCGCCGCGCCGATCACAAAGCCTATCTTGCTGCGGCTGGCCACACAGGCTCCGCGCCTGCCTTTGACCAGCACCTGCACGCCGCGCGTGCCATCCCCCGCAAATTCCTGCAAAACCGCCCCCTTATGGCGGTCACAGATCTGCCTGACGCCACTTTTGTGCTGGATGGCGAACGCCCCCTGATGCTCATGGCCGACATGGCCCTGCCGTTTACACCCGACGGTTACGGCGCCCCCATAAAACGCCCGCAAGGCACATTGCCTGTGCTCACACCGGCGCCCAGTATCCTCGCCCTGCGCGGCGGCTTTGCCCCCCAGCTGCACCTGCCAGACAGCCTCACCTGACCCCGCTCCACAGCCCCAGTTCACCGCCACTTCGAAATCACTGGCCCTTTGACAAGCTATTTGCCATACCTTGCGGCAAACAGCCGATCAGGACCGCATCATGACCCAAATTATCGCTTCTCTTGCCGAGGTTTCCGACCGCTACAAAGCTCTGTTTGTCGACCTCTGGGGCTGTGTGCACAATGGCGTCACCGCCTACCCTGAGGCCGTGGCCGCACTGCAAGCCTATCGCGCCAAAGGCGGCATTGTGGTGCTTGTCACCAACTCCCCCAAACCCCGCGCCGGTGTGGCCGAACAGCTGGGCGACTTTGGCGTGCCTGCTGATGCCTATGACACCATCGCCACCTCCGGGGACAGCGCGCGCTCCGCGATGTTTCAGGGCGCGGTTGGCGAAAAGGTCTACTTCATGGGCGAACCCGCGCGTGACGAAGGCTTCTTCCAGCCGCTTGAGATTCTGGACAACCCGGTCAACATCCAGCGCGTGCCACTGGCCGAGGCTGAGGGCATCGTCTGCTGCGGCCCGTTTGACCCGATGGCCGAGGTCGAGATCAACCGCCCCGACTTCCTCTTTGCCAAGCAAAAAGGCATGAAACTGCTCTGCGCCAACCCCGACATTGTGGTCGACCGCGGCGAAATCCGCGAATGGTGCGCCGGTGCTCTGGCCAAGCTCTACACCGACATGGGCGGGGAAAGCCTCTATTTCGGCAAACCCCATCCGCCGATCTATGATCTCGCCCGCCGCCGCCTCGCAGCCCTGGGTGTCTCGGTATCAGACAGCGAGATCCTCGCCATCGGGGATGGGCCCCACACCGATATTGCCGGCGGCATGGGCGAAAACATCGATTCGCTCTTCATCACCGGCGGCCTGGCGGAAAAAGAGACCAAAACCGCGCATCAGCCCGACGCAGAGGCCCTTGCCGCCTATCTCGCGGCAGAGCAAGTCACCCCGCAATACGCCATTGGCAAGCTTCGTTAACAGAAAACACTTGATTTTCTGCGCCTGCAAAGTAATAAAGTTGCAAATCATGCGCACCATGCGCCATTAAGTTACCTAGCGAAAACCTCAAACCATCTGTGTGGAGGCCTCATGTTGGACAATCTGCCCCGCGGCACCATCTTTATCGAAGACCTCGAAATCGGCATGTCCCGCTATGTGCGCAAAACCGTGACCGATCAGGACATCGAGATGTTCGCCGCCGTCTCCACAGACCACAATCCCGTGCATCTGGATGAGGATTACGCCAGAGACACCATGTTTGGCGGGCGTATCGCCCATGGCATGCTGACCGCCGGGCTGATCTCGGCCGTGATCGGCGAACAACTCCCCGGCCATGGCACCATCTACATGGGCCAGTCGCTGAAGTTCCTCGCCCCGGTGCGCCCCGATGACACGGTGCTGGCCACGGTCACCGTGACCGACATCGACATCGCCAAACGCCGCGTGAAGCTTGACTGCACCTGCACCGTTGAGGGCAAGAAAGTTCTCGCCGGAGAGGCCACCGTCCTCGCGCCCTCGCGCAAACTCGACTGAGGCCAAGACGCTTGGTCCGTATCAGGCGGCACTGAACGGTGCCGCCTTTTTTGTCTCTGCCATCACAGGACACATTCCCCGCGTCAGACAGGGAAATCCGCCGCCCCGGCTTCTCATTCTTCCAGTATGCTGGGGGAGATGCCGCTTGCGGCGTCGGGGGCAAAGCCCCAGCCCTTGTCACCGATGATCCGCAACCGATCTGCCTGAGGTCAGCTCCTCTCTTGCGCCCCGCCCGCGCAAAAGCTAACCCTGCCGCATGCAAATTATTCGCGACTACCAATTCCTCTCCTCCGAGCATCGCGGCGCCAGCGTCGCGATTGGCAATTTTGACGGGGTGCATCTGGGCCATCAGGCGGTCATCGACCTGGCGCGCAACGCCGCGCCGGATGCCCTGCTGGGCATCATGACCTTTGAGCCCCATCCGCGCGAATATTTTGCGCCCCATGCGCCCACCTTCCGCCTCACCTCTGCGGAGACCCGCGCCCACAGGCTGGAAAAGCTTGGCGTGGAAAGACTTTATGAGCTGCCGTTCAACGCCGCCCTGTCCAGCCTCACACCCGAGGCCTTCGCACGTGAAGTGATCGCTGACGGGCTTGGCCTTGCTCATGTGGTTGTCGGGGCAGACTTCTGCTTTGGCAAAGGGCGCGCAGGCACCGCAGAAGACCTCGCCGCTTTTGGCAAGGAGATGGGCTTTGGCGTGACCATTGCGCCTCTGGTGCAGGGCGGTGACGGTCAGGTCTCTTCCACCTCCATCCGCGCCGCATTGAGCGACGGCCGCCCCCGTGATGCGGCCACCATGCTGGGCCATTGGCACCGCATCGACGGGCCGGTGATTGGTGGCGAACAACGGGGCCGCGATCTGGGCTTTCCCACCGCCAATATGTCGATCGATGATCTGCACCAACCCAAATACGGCGTCTACGCCGTGCTGGTGGATGTGCGCGACGGCCCCCATCAGGGCAGCTACTTTGGCGCTTCCTCGATTGGCACGCGCCCAATGTTTGGCGAAAACAAAGCCAATATCGAAACCTTCCTGTTTGATTTCTCAGGCGACCTTTACGGCCACACGCTTTCCGTGGGGCTGGTCGACTATCTCCGCCCGGAGCTGAAATTTGACGGCCTTGACGCCCTGATTGCGCAGATGGGCAAAGACTGCGACCAAGCCCGGGAGATCCTCTGCGCCTTATGAGCACCCAAGATCCCATAGCACGCCAAGGGCTCGCCAAACGTTTCTGGGAAAAAAAGCCGCTGACCAAACTCAACGACCGTGAGTGGGAAGCGCTTTGTGACGGCTGCGGCAAATGCTGCCTCAACAAGCTTGAGGATGAGGACACCGGAGAGGTCGCCCTCACCTGTGTCGCCTGCCGTCTGCTGGACGATGAGACCTGCCGCTGCACCCAATATGACATCCGTCATCAGTTTGTGCCCGAATGCATCGTGATGACGCCCAAAAACATCCATGAGCACGCCTATTGGCTGCCCCAGACCTGCGCCTATCGCCTGCTCTGGGAAGGCAAACCGCTCTATGACTGGCACCCGCTGATCTCCGGCACCGCTGACACCGTGCATGACGCTGGCGTGTCGGTGCAGTTCAAAACCGTCTCCGAATTTGAAACCCCGCTGGAGCAGTGGGAAGACCATATAATCGAGGAACCTCTCTGATGCATTTTGCCTCCGACAACTCCGGCCCCGCCCTTCCCGAAGTCCTCGCAGCATTGACCGCAGCCAACGAAGGCTACGCCATGGGCTATGGGGCGGATGCGGAAATGGCAGAGGCCGTCGAGACAATTCGCAAGGTTTTTGAGGCCCCTGAGGCGGCGGTTTATCTGGTCTCCACCGGCACCACGGCAAATTCACTGGCGCTGGCAACCCTTTGCAAACCTTGGGAAACCATCTTCTGCTCTCATGTGGCCCACATCCACGAGGACGAATGCAACGCGCCGGAGTTCTACACCGGCGGGGCCAAGCTCACCATGGCCAGCCCCAAGGATGTCGACAAGATGACCCCCGACAGCCTGCGCGCCGCCATCGAGGGTGAAGAAACCCGTGGCGTGCATGGCCCCCAACGCGGCCCGGTCTCCATCACACAGGTGACAGAACGCGGCACAGTCTACACGCTGGCCGAGCTCAAGGCGCTTTGTGACGTGGCCAAATCCTTTGACTGCCCTGTGCATCTGGATGGCGCGCGTTTTGCCAACGCCATGGTCGCTCTGGGCTGCACCCCTGCCGAGATGACCTGGAAGGCCGGTGTGGATGCGGTCAGCTTTGGCGGAACTAAGAATGGCTGCATGGGCGTTGAGGCGGTGATTTTCTTTGATCCCAAACACGCCCGCGAATTTGAGCTGCGCCGCAAACGTGGCGGACACCTCTTCTCCAAACACCGCTATCTGTCGGCCCAGATGCTCGGCTATCTCAAAGACGACGCATGGATCACTGCCGCCACCAAGGCCAACGCCAGCGCGGCCCATCTCGCAGGCGGCCTGCGCCAGATCGACGGCGTCGAATTCATGCACCCACCGCAAGCCAACATGCTGTTTGTCTACCTCCCCCGCGCCACCCACAAACGCCTCTTTGACGCAGGCGCGGTCTATCACCTGTGGGGCGGCGAGCTGGAAGGCGAAGATGACACCGAAATGCTGCCCGCACGGTTTGTCTGTGACTGGTCGATTGAGCAGGACCAGATCCACAAGTTCTTGGATTTGGCGGCTGGGTAAGCCGCTCATGAGAGACAGCCTGCGCGCCAAAGCCGTCACCATCTGCAACGACAAGATCGCCAAGACAGGCGAAACCGTCGGGCTGTCTCTCTATGCGTTTTTCGCAAACAAAAATGACGATCTGGACCTCCTCATGGAAGCTGCCACCTGGTGGATCAAAACGCATGAACTCGACCACTTCGAGAAAGCCGTGTAGGTGCGCGACTTAATGGTCGCTGGGGCCTAAAGCAGTTTGCGTTTTATATGTGGCCAGTGGATCGCTTTTCGCGTTCGACCGAATGGGAGAGACAGCGAACAAGCGATTCAAGTCAAACGCAATCTGCTATAGTGCGCGCAGCACACTACACTGGCGGCAGTGTCTCTGTGCGCCGCATAAAGATGGCCCAAAATGCACTCATCTTGACAAAATGACATCAAAATCCTATTTTGAACTCATTCCTGACAGGAGCATCCCCATGTCTGTACAAATGTCTTTGCGTGTTGACCCGAACCTCAAGGCCCATCTCGCCAAACTGGCAGAGCTGCGGAAGATGACGGTCAATAAGCTCATCGTGCAGGCGCTGGACCAGTTTGTCACAAAGGAATCCCACGCCTTGGAGGCTGAGCTTGAGGCCTCCCTTGCGCAGTTGCGCCAGTACCGCGCCGCCGACCCGGATTTTGAACAGGCCATCGAAGCGGTGGTCGCCGCCGAACGTTCCACCGAGGAGGACCCCGCACAAGGGGAACTCCTGACGGATGAGCCGCAAGAGGCCACGTCCCTTGTGCGCGGACTGCTCAGTGCCTGATTGGGACGCTGACAGCGACCAACTGACAGAAAACCTGCAACATGCCTACCGCGCATCGCGCGATGCCGCCTTCGCGCGCAAACAGCCGACCCTGCAAATGGCCAGAGATTGGCATGCCAGAACTCTGGAGGGCCTCACTGTCCCTGACGCGGTTCTCTCCCAACTCTCGGTTACAGCAGAGGCGCTCTCCGGACGTTTTCGAGGCGAGACTGGGCTGACGCACTGTGAGGTCGGCATTGGCGTTCACAGGGGAACACCGGCCTTTTTGGTGCGTGAGGAGCTGGCGCGCTTTGAAGAGCGTGTTCAAAGCGCCACTGCGGCACTGGACGCGCTCATTCCCCAGTGCGATGCGCCCAACACAGGCGACCTGCTTAACGCCGTTCTCGAGCTCTGTGCTTGGGTGCATGCCGAATGGGTGCGCATTCATCCCTTTGCAAATGGAAACGGCCGCACCGCGCGGATCTGGAGCGGGTTCATCGCCATGCGTTATGGCCTGCCACCCTTCGTTCGGCTCAGACCCCGACCAGATGACGGCTACGGCGCCGCATGTGACGCCGCCATGACCGGCGACTGGGCCCCAACGGCCCAGGTCTTCCGACGCATGTATCTGAGCGCGATTTCCTGACCGGCCAGGGACACCGGCGCCCCGCCTCCAAGGATCATGCCTGCGCGCGATCTGCCTTGATGTCCGGATGCGCGCTGCTGGCCCATTCGATCACCGGCTTCATCAACTCGAGCAAGGTCCGCCCTCGCTCGGTCAGCCCGTAACTCACTTTCGGTGGCGATGTCGGGAACACTTCACGCGTAAGATATCCCTCTGTCTCAAGTTTGCGAAGTGTGCTCGTCAAAACGCGCTGCGTGATGTCACCCAGCATGCGCTTGATCTCATTAAAGCGTTTATCGCCATCCTCCAGAACACAGAAAATCAGGATCGACCACTTATCCCCCACCCGATCAAGCACATCCCGGATGGGACAATTCTCTGCATCCTTCTTCTCCAGCACGGTTACTCTGACCATACCTAAGCCCCCCAAAGTGCGTTCTTGCGCCTTGGTATACAATTGATACCTAAAATCAGCAAGCAACAAACACGGGAATCGCTTCATGAAACTGCTGCCCTCTTTCATCGCCGCACTCACACTGGCGCTCTTTTCTACAACCGCAGGAGCTGACGACATGTCTCAAAACAAGAAAAACCTGATGAACTTCTACGCCGCCTTTTCAGAAGGCGATCTAGACGCTCTGGACAAAGTGCTGATCGAAGATTGGGTCACCTATGACGCCAACCCTGGTCAAGGTGCGGGTCGTCAGGGTCTGAAAGATTTCATTCCGGTGATCGCCGCCTCTTTCTCTGATTTTGAGTGGAAAGTCGAAGAACTGGTCGAAGAAGGCAATGTGATCGTGGCGCGCTCCACCTTCTCCGGCACCCACGCGAGCGACTTCATGGGCCACGCTGCAACCGGCAAATCCTTCACCGCCAAAGCAATCGACGTACACCACTTCAACGACGAGGGCATGGTCACCCACACTTATCACCTCGAAGACTGGATCGCGGTGCTGGCACAGATCGGCGCATTAGGCCACTGATCCACACCCGCCAAACAAAAACACCCGCGACGCCTCGGCGCTGCGGGTGTTTCCTTTCAAACGGGCCACTGTATCAGCCAGCGGCCTCCACCGTCCGCCGCACCTCAGCCGCCACTTCCGCCGCGTGGGAAATCGCCCCCATATGCCCGGCTCCGGCCACGGTCGCCCGCCGCCCGTTCTGCACCTGCGCCGCGACATAGTCGCAGGCCGGTTTCATAATGGCCGGCGACAGCGCGCCATCCATCACAACAACCGGCACCTCGATCTGCCCAAGGCGCGGCATGATATCGCCCACGTCATGCAGCACATCAAGCTGGCTGGCGACCACAAAGGACATCAGCCCGGCAAACTGCGCGCGCGTGGCCTCCGGCAGGGCCGCCCAGGGGCGTCCATCGCCCCATTCCTCCACAAACAGCCGCACCGCGCCCTCAGAGTCCCCGGCCTCATAAAGCGCGATGACCCGCTCCATATGGGCATGGTTCTCTGCCACCGCCTCCGGTGCTTTCTCCAGCGCCCCCAGCATGGTCACCGGCTCATAAAGCGACAACGAGCGCACCAGATCCGGGCGCAACAGCGCCAGCCGCAGGCCCAGCAGCCCGCCATAGCTGTGTCCGATCACATCCACTGGCTCGGTGATCTGATCGAGGATCGCATCCAGCATCCATTGCCCGGCCGGGATCTCCACGCGGTAGGCCACGCTGCGCCCGTGCCCCGGCATATCCGGTGCCTCAAGCGTCAGCACATCCCCCAGTGCCTCGGCAATACCGCGAAACGCGCCGGAATGCCCAAGGTTGCAATGCAGCGCCAGCGCTTTCCTCGGCCCCTGCCCCAGCACACGCCAAAAGAGGCCGTGATCTGCGGCCTCTACTTTCCCGTCCAGTGCCATTTGTCAGAGCTTACCGGCCAAATGCATGTCCAGCTCCTCAATCCGGTCCTGCCCCCAGAACCGCGCACCATCGTCGGTGATGTAGAATGGCGCGCCAAAGGCTCCGGCCTCCACCGCCTCTTCCAGATTGCGCGCATAGGTCTCAGCGCCGACCAGCATGCCGCTGTCCGCCAGCGCCGGATCAAAGCCTGCCGCACTCAGGCAATCGCGGATCACATCATCCTGCGCGATGTCTTTCTCCTCGGCCCAGCAGGCGCGGGTAAAGCCATGCGCCAGCGCGCCCAGATCACCGCCACCGGCATTCTGCGCCGCAATGAACGCATAAGAGGACGGCGCCATATTCGTTGGCCAATGCGCGGGCTTGAGGTTGAAATCCATGCCCAGCTTCTTGCCCTGACGCACCAGCTCCTGTGCGCGGTATTCCTGACGGCTGGCGTGCCGATCCT
Source organism: Shimia sp. R9_3 (assembly GCF_017743755.1). Classification (NCBI taxonomy): domain Bacteria; kingdom Pseudomonadati; phylum Pseudomonadota; class Alphaproteobacteria; order Rhodobacterales; family Roseobacteraceae; genus Shimia; species Shimia sp. R9_3. Next base: position 82,445 of record NZ_JAGHRP010000005.1, read on the forward strand.
TGGGCGCCGTGCCCCCGGTGCGCGAAAACAGCGCCATAATGTCCAGCGGTTTATAGACAATTTCCGCCCCGTGTTTGGCCGCAACCTCTTCCAGACGGGTGCCTGCCAAATAGGTATAAGGAGAAATTGTCGAGAAATAATAGGTGATCGTGGCCATTTGCGCCCCTCTATCCATCTGCATCGCTTTGCGAGACGTTAGGGCCATGTTAAGCGGAGTGCAATGTCACGAATCTGTCACCAAAGCCACCTAGGGACCTCCGCGCTATGGCAAACATTCTCGAACCCAAACTGATCACTGGCAACGCCAACAAACCGCTTGCCAACGCGATTGCGCGGCGCATGACCATGCACCGGGGCTCTGCGATGGATCTGGTCAACGCCCGCGTTGAGCGTTTCAACGACGCCGAAATCTTTGTCGAAGTCTACGACAACGTGCGCGGCGAAGACATGTTCATCATCCAGTCCACGTCCAACCCGGCCAACGACAACCTGATGGAACTGCTGATCATGGCCGATGCCCTGCGCCGCTCCTCGGCGGCCCGCATCACCGCGGTGATCCCTTACTTCGGCTACGCGCGTCAGGACCGCCGCACCAAGGCACGCACCCCGATCACCGCCAAGCTTGTCGCCAACATGATGGTCGAAGCGGGCATCGAGCGCGTGCTCACGATGGATCTGCACGCCGCGCAGATTCAGGGCTTCTTCGACATCCCGGTGGACAACCTCTACGCCTCCCCGATCTTTGCGCTCGACATCAAGTCCCAGTTCAAAGACACGCTCTCTGACGTGATGATCATCTCCCCTGACGTGGGCGGTGTGGCCCGCGCCCGTGAGCTGGCCAAGCGCATCAACGCCCCGCTCGCCATCGTGGACAAGCGCCGCGAGAAGCCGGGCGAAGTTGCCGAGATGACCGTGATCGGCAATGTCGAAGGCAAGAAATGCATCATCGTGGACGACATCTGCGACACCGCAGGCACGCTCTGCAAAGCCGCCGAAGTGCTGATGGAGCACGGCGCCACCGAGGTCCACAGCTACATCTCCCACGGTGTTCTGTCCGGCCCCGCGATCGAGCGCATCACCAACTCCGTGATGAAGTCTCTGGTGATCACCGACAGCATCGAGCCCACCGAAGCCGTGCTCGGCGCCAGCAACATCCGCATCGTGCCCACCGCCCCGATGTTTGCCCAAGCCATCATGAACACCGCCGCAGGCACCTCGGTGAGCTCGCTCTTTGAGACCGAGACACTGGAGCCTGCCTATGAGGGTCTGTTCAAGGCCTGATCTGAGGCGAAAGCGTTAGAATAGAGAAAGCCCCGGCGGATGCGTCGGGGCTTTTTTGTTTATTGTCCCAAAAACGCGCATCGCCTTCTAACGCGTTGATAGGCGAACCCAAAGCGCGTGCGAACAATTTGACGGACAAAGCGATCATCCGCCCCAAGACCTTTCTAAACCTAATCCAAAGTTCGGTAAGGCCCTCATCAATCACGCCATCCGCAGCGGCGCAACCTCAGGACACCAATGTCCTACGTTTTCTTTTTTTGTCGGATGCCTCTATCGCTGTATCAAGCAGGGCGTTCCACTCAGAAACACGACAGGCCTCAACCAGCTTCTTACAGTGCAGAGACACTTCTTTGCTCAACGCCTCTACGTGGCTAAATAGCTGCTTCAGCTCTTGGAAACGTTTCTCACCACTTCTACTCTCCACGACACTATAACCCTCAGATACCTTGCTCTTATACAATTTCATTGCATTTCTGAGGCCTCCCCCGGCACGAAAAAGGAAGGTAATGTCGCTGACTTTCTCCAGATCTTCTGAATTGTCCGTTTGATAGCAGAACGAGATCGTGCATTTATCGCCTTCAGTGCCACCCGTGTTAGACAAAGTCCAAAAATAGAAGTCGTCGTTGACTGGGATTCTTTCACGAATGGCTTCAAGCAGCTCTTTGATATCTCGCCAGGCTTGGTCTTCGATATTGCTCCGCTTTGTTTCCTGGAGAATATCGGCTTGTTCTCTCAATGCTGCTGCTTGTGCATCCATCGCGCTACGCACTTTAAGAAGAGCTTCAGTTTGATGCCCTAGTTCCTTGTTCTGGTTCACAAGTTCCTTGCGCTGATCCGCGAGTTCGGCGCTCTGTAGAACTGTCGAAGTTATGACCCAAACTAAAGCCAATGTACCGCCAACGCCGGCTAAGAAATCTCCCCATTCATTTAGTCCGAGTTCAGTAATCGCGGTTAGGTCAAAATAGTCGGTAGTAAACGGCAGCTCAAATGCAACGGTTTTAAGAACCACTATTAGAAAAAAGACTAAGGCGACACCAATCGAGACAGCCCACGCAATCCTCTTGTATAACTCGTGATCAGATTTTGTTGATCCAACCATTTTGCTCCCTCTCTAGTCTGTTTTGAGTAGAACTAGATCGCGACTGGTGTCGTTTGAAGTGTGTCAAAATCGTAAGTATGAAATGTGCTGTTTATGCAACCTATAATTGCACATCAGGAAAACTGACAACGCCATCCTACCCCACCGTCCCAAAGCAACATATTCAAGAATCGCAGACCTCCGCGATAACGACGCAATACAGACGCGATACCGACGTGCGATTCAGGTGTTGCGTTCGGCCTTTTCCTCCAGCGTCAGCCACTCATCCTCGGCCTCCGAAAGCGCCGTTTGACGCTCCACCAGCGCCTCTGTCGCCTTCTGGAATTTCACCGGTTCTTTGGTGAAAAGCTCCGGGTCCGCCATGAATTCTTCGAGCTTCGCGATCTCCGCTTCCAGCCGTTCCATGATCCCCGGCAACGCCTCAAGACGGTGTTTTTCGGTAAAGCTCAGCCCTGCTGCGGGCGCTTTTTCCTGCTTCACCTTTTCCGCTTTAGCTTTTGTTTTTTCGGCCTTTTTCGGCGCATCTTCCTGCCGCTGCGCTCGGTAATCCGACCAGCCCCCAGCATAGGTTACAGCCCGGCCATTGCCTTCCAGGGCAATGGTTGTGGTGGCCACACGGTCAAGAAAATCCCGGTCGTGGCTCACCAAAAGCACGGTGCCGACATAGTCATCCAGCAGCTCCTGCAGAAGATCCAGCGTCTCCACATCAAGGTCATTTGTCGGCTCGTCCATGACCAAAAGATTGCTCTCTTTGGCCATCAGTTTTGCGAGCAGCAACCGCGCCTTCTCACCACCGGAAAGAGACCGCACAGGCGCTCTTGCTTGGCGATCATCAAACAGAAATTCTTTAAGGTATCCAACAACATGCTTGGGGTTTCCGCGCACCATCACCTGATCCGCCTTGCCCGAAACCCGCATCTCAGGATCGCCTGTGAGACTGTCCCAGAGGGTCATTTCAGGGTCCAGTTTCGCGCGCGCCTGGTCAAACACCGCAGGCAGCAGATTGGTGCCCAAAGTCACCGTCCCGGCATCCGGTTCAAGCTCCCCCATCAGCATCTTGATCAGCGTGGTTTTGCCCACACCATTTGGCCCCACAAAGGCCACCCGATCCCCGCGCTGCACCGTCAGAGAGAAGTCCGACACAATGGCTTTGTCGCCAAATCCTTTGGACAAGCCCTTGGCATCAATCACCTTTTTGCCAGACTTTGGCGCCGCCGACAGCTCCATCGCCGCAGAGCCCTGCCGCGAGATCATCGAGGCACGCTCTGCCCGCAGATCCTTCAGCGCCCGCACACGCCCCTGATTGCGCTTGCGCCGCGCACTGATGCCTTCCACCGCCCAACGCGCCTCAGCTTTGATCTTGCGATCCATCTTGTGGCGCTGGATGTCTTCTTCTTCCCAAACCTTGTCGCGCCAGGCCTCAAACGCCTCAAAGCCTTTCTCCTGACGCCGCACCATTCCCCTGTCAATCCAAAGGGTTGCACGGGTCAGAGCACGCAGAAACGCGCGGTCGTGGCTGATCAGAACATAGCCCGCGCGCGTCGCTTTCAGCTCCGCCTCAAGCCAGGCAATGGCCTCGATATCAAGGTGGTTTGTCGGCTCATCCAGCAGCATCAACTCCGGAGCCTCGGCCATCAGTCGTGCCAAAGCCGCCCGCCGCCGCTCCCCGCCAGAGGCAGTCTCCACCGCGCCCGCCGGGTCAAACTTGAGGCCTTCACCGGCCCGCTCAACCTTGTACATCTCACCCGGATCAAGGCTTACCGAAGCGAAATCCCCAAGCGTCGCAAACCCTTTCATATCAGGGTCTTGCTCCATGTAGCCCACGCTGATGCCCGGCGGCACAACGATCTCTCCGCGGTCCGCTTCAACCAGCCCGGCCATCACCTTCATCAAGGTGGATTTGCCCGAGCCGTTGCGCCCGACCAGCGCCACCCGATCCCCGGGCTGCACCACAAGGCTCAGCTGATCAAAAACCGGATCTCCGCCAAAGGTCAGGGAGATATCGTTCATCTGCAAAAGAGGTATACGTGCCATGACAAAAGCGCCTAGCCCGCAAATGAAACCCCGTCAACCTTCGCCGGGCCGAGTTCGAGCTTATGCCGTCAGCGCCCGCAGCAAGCGTTTGCGCGCCGGCGGAATCGCTTTGATCTCAACACCGGTAAACACATGCAGCGTATTCATTTTTTCATCCACGACGGCGTGATCACTGACCCAGCCCCCCATCATCAGATAACTGCGCAACATAGGCGGCATGTGCCGCTGTGCGAGCTTGAGATTCGGCCTGTGGCGCAACCGCGCGGCAAAGCGAAACACGCTGGGTGCCTTGACCTTAGGAAGCCACCTTTTAGGTGCAAGATGACGGTCCCTGAGCATAGCGAAGCTGTCGAGGTAGTAGTTGGCATCCGTACCTGAGAAAGACGCGCAGCCAAAGAGAAGTTCGACATTGTTTTCATCGACATAGGCGGTCATCGCCGCCCATGCTAGGCGCAACACATCGGGGTCGTGCACCTCAGGGTGCATACAAAACCGCCCCATCTCCACCATGCGCCCCTGATACTCTTGCAGGGCGCTCAATTCGTAATATTGCGCGGCATAGCTCCGCCCGATATCGGCCCCATCGGTGAGCGGCAACATCCTGAAAACACAGACCAAACGCCCGCTCGCGCACGCCTCAATCAGGTAGTGTGTGCAGATTGGATCAAAATCGTCGCAGTCCAGGGCATCGGCTGTCCCGTGAAACGCCAGATGCCTCAGCCGCTGCGCCGCTTGCAAATCCTTTTCGCCGGCGGCGATCCGTACCTGATAACGGCCTTGTTGCAGCATCTTCTTGCCTATGGGCTGGTCCCGAATACGATGTATTTAGCAGACCGCCGGTGACAGCCAAATGACATACGCCCGACGGTTTTGTCTCAACGGCTTAGAAGTCACCCGAGCCCGGAGCCGGTGTACCAATAGGCGAGAAGTTTCCGAGGTTTCTGCCGAGCTGCCGCAGCAAACCACCGGACTGGATGTTGTTGTCGGTGATCCGGCGTGACAACGGCACGACCTGCCCGTCTTCCAACGCATATTGCTCAATGTTGCGCGCGATTCCGTTGCCATCAAAACCAATGGCCACGATCTGGCGATCCACCACTTCCGGCCGACGCGGGCCAAAGTGTTTTACGCGGCTGCGTACATAGAGATAGCCGCTGTCGTTCAAAACACCAGAGGCAGACGGAGGGCCAAAGGTCTCTGCAATGGAATCGCGGGTATCCACTCCTAGCGTGATCGAAGCCAGCTCTTCATCAGAGGGCACATAGCCGTGATTTCTATATCGCGTCGCACAGGAGGCCAGAGACAAAATCACCGCCCCCATGACCGTCACTTTGATCATCGTCTTGCGCGTGTTCATCTTTGTCCTCTTGTGTTGGCTCGTCTTGCCTTTTATCTCGCTTATAGAAGGAATGCGCGCGGTTCAAGAAAGTAAGCGCGTTGGATTACTCCAGACCAAAGTCAGAAACCATGTCACAAACTGTGCCCCCTTCCACCACATTTCGTGTGGCGGACCTCCCGCAAAATCGCGCCACGCCGTTTGAGCTGCGCCCCGATCCGCAAACGCTTGAGACCATTGCCAAAGAGCTTGATTTGATAGGGCTCAAAAAGCTGGTCTTTAAAGGCGAGATCCACGCCTTTGGCAAAAACGACTGGGAGCTTGTGGCCGACCTTGGGGCAACTGTCGTCCAGCCCTGCGTAGTGTCTCTGGATCCTGTGACTTCACGAATAGATGAAGAGATCGAGCGCCGCTTCCTCGCCCAGATGCCAGAATTGGTTGCTGAAGACGAAGAAGTTGAGATGCCTGAGGACGAAGACGCCGAACCGCTTGGCAGCACCATTGATGTCTTTGCGGTCATGCAGGAAGCCTTGGCGCTGAATGTCCCGCAGTTTCCGCGCGCTGCTGGCGCAGAACTGCAAGATGCCGTCTTTACCGAAGCGGGGAAAAAGGCGATGACAGACGAAGATGCACGCCCCTTTGCTGGCTTGGCGGCCCTGCGGGACCAACTGTCGGCAAAAGACAACGAATAGGGCTTGCGTTGTGGGAAAATCGCAGTATTTTCGCGCGCTCATTCGAATTTAGCGTTGGACTCGGGCGCGCTTATTGCGTAGAGGCTCAGGACGCTCAGGAAAACGGGCAACTTGCCCCAGTAAATCAAAGGTTGCGACATGGCTGTCCAGCAGAACAAAGTATCTAAATCGCGCCGCAACAACCGCCGTGCACACGACGCCCTGGTTGCAGCGAACCCTAACGAATGCCCAAACTGCGGCGAGCTGAAGCGCCCTCACCACGTGTGCGCATCCTGCGGCCACTACGACGACCGTGAAGTCGTTGCGATGGTTGAAGACGTCGATCTGGACGAAGACGCAGCATAAACAACAGGATCTGCGTCCTCATGGCCGGTTTGACTACATCAGCAAACCCCGTTGGCGGGCGCACGGTGATCTCAGTTGACGCCATGGGTGGCGATCGCGGGCCGGCAGCTGTTGTTGCCGGCATTTCGCTGTCTGCGAACAAAAACCCGGATATTGCTTTCATTCTGCACGGCCCTGAAGCCGAGCTGAAACCTTTGGTTGCGCGCAAACGCAATCTCGAAGGGCGCGTGGAGATTCGCGATGTCTCCGGTGCGGTTGCAATGGAAGACAAGCCGCGCGACGTGATACGGCGCGGGAAATCCACCTCCATGTGGTCCGCCATCGAATCGGTGCGCTCCGGCGAAGCCGATGCCGTGGTCAGCTGCGGCAACACCGGCGCGCTCATGATGCTCTCCGTTGTCCGCCTGCGCAAAATTCTAGGAGTGGACCGCCCGGCCATCGCCATTCTTTGGCCATCCCGCGCCCCGCAGGGCTTCAACATCATGCTCGACGCCGGTGCGGACATCAGCGCGGATGAACATGACCTGCTGCAATATGCCCTGATGGGGGCCTCCTACGCGCGCAATGGCATGGAGCTTCAACGCCCCCGTGTTGGCCTGCTGAATGTCGGCACCGAAGAACACAAAGGGCGCAACGAGCTCAAGCTCGCGCACGACCTGATCGCGCGCAATGCCGAGATCGCGAACTATGATTTTGTCGGCTTTGTAGAAGGCAATGACATTCCGTCAGACAAGGCCGACGTGATTGTTACAGATGGCTTCACAGGCAATGTGGCGCTTAAGACCGGCGAAGGCACCGCAGGGCTGATTGGCGCCCGTTTGCGTGAGGCGTTCAAGTATTCGCCTCTGTCGCGTCTCGCGGCTCTGATGGCCTACACCTCCCTGAACCGCCTCAACAAACGCATAGACCCGCGTCGCGTGAATGGCGGTGTTTTCCTTGGTCTCAACGGAACCGTCGTGAAATCACATGGCTCCTCTGATGCCACCGGTGTTTCCTCCGCGGTAAAGCTTGCGTTCAAACTTGCGCAATCAGGCTTCTCTGAAAAGCTCGCCGCGCGGGTTGCATCTGCGGTTTCCCTGCCGCAAGATGCCGAGAACTCAAGCGAATAACTATAATATAGCAAGGCTCACAGATGACGACACGCGCCGTGGTTTTGGGTATAGGCCACTACTTGCCCGAACGGGTCGTTCCAAACGCCGAGTTTGAAAAAACCCTCGACACGACCGACGAATGGATTCGCACGCGCTCAGGCATTGAGCGCCGCCATTTTGCCGCAGATGATCAAACCACCTCTGACCTGGGCAGCCTCGCAGCCAAAGCCGCACTGCAAAATGCCGGGCTGGAGGCAGATGACCTTGATGCAATTGTTGTGGCTACCTCGACACCGGATCTGACATTCCCATCTGTTGCCACCATGGTGCAGCAGAAAATTGGCATGACCCGCGGCTTTGGGTTTGACGTTCAGGCGGTTTGCGCCGGATTTGTCTATGCGCTGACAAACGCCAATGCGTTGATCGTTTCTGGCCAAGCCAAACGTGTGATGGTGATCGGTGCCGAAACTTTCAGCCGGATCATGGATTGGACAGACCGCGCCACTTGCGTGCTTTTTGGGGACGGCGCAGGCGCACTTATTCTCGAAGCGCAAGAAGGCGAAGGCACATCCTCTGATCGCGGCATTCTGAGCGCTGACCTAAATTCTGATGGCCGCTATCGCGATATGCTGTATGTCGACGGCGGGGTCTCCACCTCTGGTGTCTCCGGAAAACTGCGCATGCAGGGCAACGCGCTCTTCCGTCAGGCGGTCGAGAAGCTTGCCTTTACGGCACAAACCGCGCTCGACAAGATCAATCTGGGCCATGATGACGTCGCCTGGATCGTGCCGCATCAAGCCAATATCCGGATCATTCAAGGCACCGCAAAAAAGCTCGGCATCCCGATGGAGCGCGTGATTGTCACCGTTCAGGACCATGGCAACACGTCTGCAGCCTCCATTCCGCTTGCGCTTTCCGTTGGTGTTGCCGACGGCAAAATCAAACCCGGCGACCTGCTCGTAACCGAAGCTATTGGCGGTGGTTTGGCTTGGGGATCGGTGGCGCTTCGTTGGTAAGCATTGCCGCCTAAGCCTTTGGTGCGCATCAAAGTTAAACGGGGCTGGCACAGCCCAAATCATTGACTTATAAATTCCCATGCCTCTATGTTTTTTGAGAGCGTTATTCACAGGGGGGACTGCATGACTGGAAAGACATTGACCCGGATGGACCTGAGCGAAGCCGTGTTTCGCGAAGTGGGCCTTTCCCGAAATGATTCCGCGCAACTCGTAGAGAGTGTTCTGGCACATATGTCCGATGCACTGGTCCGTGGCGAACAGGTGAAGATCTCTTCGTTCGGCACCTTCAGCGTCCGCGACAAGGCCGCCCGCGTTGGCCGCAACCCCAAAACCGGTGAGGAAGTGCCGATCAACCCGCGTCGCGTGCTGACCTTCCGCCCGTCTCACCTGATGAAAGACCGCGTCGCGGCAGGCAATAAGAAATAAAGCGAGTTACATCCCATGGCGAAATCCCGGGAGGCCTTTCGCACAATCAGCGAAGTGGCCGATTGGCTTGATGTCCAAACCCATGTTCTTCGGTTCTGGGAAAGCAAATTCTCGCAGGTGAAACCTGTCAAACGTGCCGGTGGTCGACGCTACTATCGACCGCAGGACATGGAATTGCTGGGCGGTATCAAAAAGCTTTTGCACGAAGATGGCATGCCCATCAAAGATGCGCAGAAGCTCATTCGCGAAATGGGTGTGAAACACGTTTCTTCGCTATCTCAGCCCATAGACGAGCCAAGCAAGTCCCCTGCTAAGGCAGAAATCGAAGCGACGCCGGAACCGGTGGCGACTGAGACGAAGGTCGCGCCATCTCCTGAGATGGCGTTTACCCCATCTGAAACAACCGAAGCGCCAGCCTTTGAGCCCCAAGAAGAGCTCGAAGAAACGCCGCTGCCAGAAGCTTCTGAAACAGAAGTGACCGGCACAGACGAGCAAGAGATTTCGCAGGACGAGATTGCGGCTCCTGTGGCTTCAGGCGCAGATGATCTGGAAACCCCGCCTCTCTTTGAGCCGGAAGAGCTTCCAGACAGGGTGGCGGCGGGCACCGCTGACGCGGAGATGAGCTTTGAGCCAACGCCAAGTGCCAGCGACGACGCGCCGGCCTCGGCGCCAGCTGCCAACAACACAATAGGTAGCGCGGACACCGCAACTATAGGCGATCTCTTTGCCTCTTTGGACGCTGCATCGGCAGAACAAGAGCTCGACTCTGTCTTAGAGACCGAAACGCCTGAGCCTGCGACAGACTCCTCTACGCCAACGGATGTAGAAGCGGATTTCACTGTCGAGGACACGCTTGAAACAAGCCCGACCGACATGCCGGAACCGGCGTTTAAGTCCGAAGTCAGTGAAGCGCCAGAAACGACTGCCCCTGCCGCTTCTTCTCCGGAACAGGCTGCTCCGTTTGCTGCAGACACAGCTCAGGCTGTTGATGCGTCTGCCGAGAACGAGCCTTTCGCACCTGAACAGACAGCACCTGCGACGCCTGAAGATATGCCTTCAGTAGACGCAGTTCAGCCCGCAAGTGCAGAGGAAGGCCAGCCTGTCGAGGCAGAAACAACCGGCATGACAATAGAACAGGAGGAAAGCCAAGATGCCTTCCTTTCCGTGTTCACCAAACAGGTGCGTGTGGCTCCAGAAAATCAAAGCCGCGCCGCTGAGCTTTTAGCGCGCCTTGAGGCATTGCACGCCAAAGCAAGCTAATCCGGAAGGGTGCGAAAAAGTTGCAATTTTTGACTTGCTCCCGCCCGCAATTCCGTTATGAACAGCCCATCGTCGGGCTATGGCGCAGCCTGGTAGCGCGTCCGTCTGGGGGACGGAAGGTCGCAGGTTCGAGTCCTGCTAGCCCGACCATTCAAAACCGCCCGTGTGCCGCAAGGTCCGGGCGTTTTGTATATCCGGAAGGACCATTATGACCGGCGTATTGCCCAGCCAAACCATTGAAACCATGCTGACAAACGGCGAAATTCGCGTGTCAGAGCCGGTTGTTGAAGGCCAGGTCCAACCTGCATCGCTTGATCTGCGCCTGGGCAATGTTGCCTATCGCGTGCGCGCATCATTCCTGGCCGGACAGGGCCGCACGGTGGCCGAACGTCTCAGCGAATTTGAGATGCACCGTATTGACCTTTCAGATGGCGCGGTGCTGGAAAAGGGCTGCGTTTATGTCGTGCCCCTGATGGAAGCGCTTAACCTTCCCGAAGATGTTCAAGCTGTTGCCAACGCCAAAAGCTCAACTGGCCGACTGGACCTGCTGACCCGCACCATCACGGATGGCGGCACGGAATTTGACCGCATCGCTGCCGGTTACAACGGCCCACTTTATGCAGAGATCTGCCCACGCAGCTTTTCGGTGCTGGTGCGCCCTGGAATGCGCCTCAACCAGATTCGCTTCCGTGCGGGACAAAGCCTCCTGAGCGACGCCGATCTGCGCGTCTTGCATGAGCGCAGCCCACTGGTGGACGGCGAGGCTGTAATTGACGACGGTCTTGGCTTTTCTGTCGATCTGAAACCCGCAGACGGCACTCTTGTTGGTTATCGTGCCAAGCCGCACACGGGCGTGATTGATCTGGAAAATATCGGGCATTACGACCCCTCAGAATACTGGGAAGAGTTGCACAGCTCGGACGGAAAGATCATTCTCGATCCCGGCGCATTCTACATTCTGGTGAGCCGTGAAGCCGTGCATATCCCACCGGCTTATGCCGCTGAGATGGCTCCGTTCCTTGCGATGGTCGGTGAATTCCGCGTTCACTACGCGGGCTTCTTTGATCCGGGCTTTGGCCACGCTGAAGCTGGTGGAACAGGGTCACGGGGCGTGTTGGAAGTACGCTGCCACGAGGCCCCCTTTGTGTTGGAACATGGCCAGGTGGTCGGACGCTTGGTCTATGAGCGCATGGCGGATGTGCCAGAACAGCTATATGGCGCTGGCATTGCGTCCAACTATCAGGGTCAAGGCCTGAAACTCAGCAAACATTTTAAGGCAGCGTAACACAGACGCTGCCATCGGAGCTTAGAAGCGATTCAGCCGGCGCATCGCGCGCATGGCTTGTTTGGCCTGCTTGCTCCCTTGCGGGTTCACTTGCGGCCCCTGCCCTTCGTCACCATTCGCGCGCGCATGTTTCTGGGACTTGCCACGCGATTTGGACAGGGCGTCAAAGCCTGCGTTGATCCCGCCATTCACCAGCCGCCGCACAACCTGACGGATGACCATATTGATAAGTTGGTTCGCGTTCATTTTGCGCGCTCCCTGCTGCCTCAAGCGGAATGTATACTAAGATTGCGCCGAATTTAAGGCCCACGCTCCCTGTTGTCGGGATTGTGTTTAATCCTCAAAGAGTTCGGATTGGCCTGTGACGGCCTCTTCGTCCTCATCATCACCTGTGGATACACCCAACGGGATGGTGCCCGGCGGCGGACGGTTCTCCAAAAGCCCCGCGGCACGCAGTTCTTTCAAACCGGGCAGATCGCGCGCACTGGACAGGCCAAAATGATCCAGAAACTCAGGCGTCACCACAAAGGTCACCGGACGTCCCGGGGTCATCTTACGACGCCCTAAACGGATCCATTCCATTTCAAGCAACTGATCAACCGTGCCCCGGCTCACGCTCACGCCCCGGATTTCTTCGATCTCGGCGCGAGTCACCGGCTGATGGTATGCGATAATGGCAAGTGTTTCGATCGCTGCACGCGACAGCTTGCGCGTCTCAACGGTTTCTTTCTGCAGCAAAAAGCTTAGATCAGGCGCTGTCCGCATGGCCCAAGCGTCGCCCACTTTGACTACACGCACGCCGCGCCCCTCATAGCGCTTGCGCAGGTGCGCCAGCGCCTCCGCCGCATCACAGCCGTGGGGCATGCGATCGTTCATTTCCTTGACGCTCACGGGCTCTGTGCTGGCAAAGAGGATCGCTTCACACATGCGCTCCTGCTCCGCAATGGGCGGTGCCTCAAACAGGCTTTCCTCCTGCCCGGGCCGCTCTTTGCGCGCAGCCTCAGCCTCTGCCCCGGAATCAATATTGGCGGCGTTGTCGGTCTCAGTCATCCCTGTCGTCTCTCCTGCGCACTTCTATCGGCGCAAAGGTCTCGCTTTGCCGGATAAATACCTTGCCCTCCTTGGCCAGCTCCAAAGACGCTGCAAATGTCGCCGCCGTGGCCGAACGCCGTTTCTTCGGATCGTTCTCCCACCCAGTTGGCAAGTAGCTTAAAATATCCGTCCAAGCGCCAGCAAAGCCGATCAACCCGCGCATGCGCTCCAAGGCTTCTTCCATCGTAAAGACGGATTCGCGGTCCATCACAAATGGGCGGAACTCATCTTTGGTTTTAAGCCGCGCATATCCCTGCATCAGGTCAAGCAGTGTGGCTGTGAATGTCACTTTGCGCACACGCTCCACGCTCTCTGGGATGCCGCGCGCAAAAAAATCTCGCCCCAACCGATCACGCGCCATGAGCTTGGCCGCCGCATCACGCATCGCTTGCAAGCGTTCCAACTGAAACGCCAAGTGCGCAGCGAGTTCTTCGCCCGAGGGGCCTTCTTCCGTGGGATCAGGAGGGAGCAGCAACCGCGACTTCAGAAAGGCAAGCCATGCGGCCATCACCAAATAATCCGCTGCGAGCTCCAGCCGCAAACGCTTGGCCCGTTCCACGAAATCAAGATATTGCTGAGCCAGCTCCAGAATAGAGATCTTGCGCAGATCCACCTTCTGCGTGCGCGACAGCGTCAACAAAAGGTCCAATGGCCCTTCAAAACCATCGACATCCACAATCAGAGCCTCAGCCGCCATACGCTCAGCGACAGTCATCTCCCCCGTGTCATCGGGTCCGGTGTCTTCGATGTCAGTGTCGGCCATTCACCTGCCCGTTCAGAACGCTTTAAGTTCCTCGGCAAGCGCTTCAATGTCAACAGGTTGTGGCACGCGCTTGATCGCCAGAACGGCCTCAGCCCGCGCCTGTGCCGCATCACTCATCTCACCGCAAGCTTCCGCAACGGCCTGTCGATCCGCAAAGCTGCCATTGCAGTGCAGAACCGCGTCACAGCCTGCCGCCAGCGATGCGATGGAACGCTCAGCAACGGTGCCGCTCAAGGCTTCCATACCGATGTCATCGGTCATGATCAGACCACCAAAGCCAATGTCCTCGCGGATCATCTGCATTGCTTTGGCAGAGGTGGTTGCCGGGGCATCATCAACCGCATCAAATACGATATGTGCGGTCATGCCCATCGGTAGGTCATTTAGCGCCCGAAAGGGGGCGAAATCGGCCTCAAGCTCCGCGCGTGGAGCTGTCACGCGGGGAAGATCCAAGTGGCTGTCCACAAAGGCGCGGCCATGGCCCGGCATATGTTTGATCACCGGCAAGACACCGCCATCCAGCAGGCCATCGGCAACCGCGCGTCCGATCTCAGCAACTTTCGCGCTGTCATCGCCATAACAGCGATTTTGGAGGAATTTGTGGGTTTCAGGGCGTGCCACATCCACAATGGGGGCGCAGTTGCTATCAATCCCGAGGCCCCGCAGCTCATGCGCAATCATACGGTAGCGCAGATACATCGCGCGGGCGGCATTCTCACCGGCCTGTGCCACTTGCTCCAAAGGCGGCAGCCATTCCGTGGCCATGGGTGCGCGAATGCGCTGTACACGCCCGCCCTCCTGATCAATGGTGATCGGCGCATCATGGTCGACGCAGGCGCGTAGATCATCGCACAGCGCCCGCACTTGATCCGCAGTGTCGATATTGCGCGCAAAAAGGATGAAGCCAAAAGGCCGCGTCTCGCGAAAGAGCGCTTTCTCCTCCGCAGTTACGCGCAGACCTTCGCAGCCGGAAATGACCGCACCAAACCGGCTCACCGGGTGGTCACCGGAATACAGTCCGCGTTTTCAGCTTTCAGAGCGGAACACAGACGACGTGCATCACTAACGTTTTCAAAACCCATGGCGCGCAGCCGGTAAAAAACGCGGCCTCCGCTGCTGGCTTTCTGGATCACGCGGGTTTTGTCGCCCAGATACGGCTCAAAACGGCTCTGAAGGCGGGCCCATTCAGCGCTCGCAATTTCTGCGGTTTCATAGGCACCAAGCTGGACAAGACGTGTCCCTGCAGGAATATCTTCCGGATCGATGGATTTCAGCACGCTGCCCACAGCGGCATCAATCGCAGCAATTTGCTGTTGTCGCGGAGAGGCTGACAAGCCTGCAGGGCGCAACACGGGCCGCAAGGAGCGC
This sequence comes from Shimia sp. R9_3, assembly GCF_017743755.1. NCBI lineage: Bacteria > Pseudomonadati > Pseudomonadota > Alphaproteobacteria > Rhodobacterales > Roseobacteraceae > Shimia > Shimia sp. R9_3. The sequence continues at coordinate 97,533 of NZ_JAGHRP010000005.1, forward strand.
TTGATCCCACCTTGAATCTCGGGCTTGGGTGTCTCGGTTTCTGGCGCGATCTCGCTCTCAGCTTCGATCACATTCAGCGACGCGGGGATGGCCTGTGCCTCTGCCGCTTCGGTGCCGCTCAAAAGTGTTGCCCCGGCAGAGAGCTGCGCAGCAAGCTCTTCAACCGACAAAGGTTTGCTCACGTCCAAAGCCGCGGGGGCTACGATCGGAGCTGTATCAGCAAGCGTCAGCGTGTCCGTTTCCACCGCTGGTGGTGACACACGCGTGACCGGTTGCTCTGCGGCTGGAGCGGCCGCATTGGCAGCGCCAGACACAACCCGGTCTCTTTCGGTCAATGCAATCGGCGGGGGCGCGACAATCACCTGATCGGCGGGACCAGCCGCGCCGCCATCTGCCGCAACCTCATTGACCATCAAACCCTGATGGCCCGCCTGTCGTCCGCCGGGATCCTCGGGCTGAATACGCATCGGCCCTTCCAGCGCGCGCACCACAGGCACGCCGCTCACATCCCGTGAAAGAATTTGGTAGCCCCAGACGCAGGTGCCAAGCACAAGCGCTGCCGAAACAAACATACCCGCGCGATTGACCAAAAGGGCCGCATTCGGGGAGTCGCCGTTGGGCGCGCCAGGCGCACCCATTGGAATTTCTGCCATTTTCGCCTCACTGCCCGCGCGCGCTCTCGTAAGCGATACGGTGTCGCCGGGGTCGTCTTGCCTAGTCCTCAACCCCGACGAACGTGCAGTTTCAGCGCATCTCTTGCGCCGGAGTTACGCCAAGAATACCAAGACCGGCGGAAATAACAACGGCCACGGCACGTGCCAGTGCAATTTTTGCTTGGCTTGTGGCCGCATCGCCCTCTTGCACGAAACGCAGCGAGGTATCCTCATTACCTTTGTAGTAGAGCGCGTGGAGTTCTCCAGCCAATTCATAGAGATAGAAGGCAATGCGGTGCGGTTCATTTGTGCGCCCCGCAATCTCTACCAGACGCGGCCATTCAGCAATCTTTTTGGCCACACCAATCTCTGCATCATGGCCGAGCTTGCTCAGGTCAGCGCCAGCCAGCGTGGCATCGTCTGCAGTAATGCCCGCAGATGCTGCATTCTTCAGAACCGAACACACCCGCGCATGCGCGTATTGCACATAGAAAACCGGATTATCCTTGGACTGCTCCAGCACCTTGTCAAAGTCAAAGTCCAGCGGCGCATCGTTCTTGCGGGTCAGCATCACAAAACGGGTCACATCCGGCCCAACCTGATCCACCACGTCGCGCAGGGTGATGAACGTCCCTGCCCGCTTGGACATCTTGAACGGCTCACCGTTTTTGAAGAGCTTCACCAGCTGGGTCAGCTTGATGTCGAGCGGCACATTGCCGTCCGACAGAGCCGAAACCGCAGCCTTCATGCGCTTGACATAGCCGCCATGGTCCGCGCCAAAGACGTCGATCAGCGCGTCAAAGCCACGGGTGACCTTGTCATAGTGATATGCGATATCGGGCGCGAAATAGGTCCAGCTGCCATCCGATTTTTTCACCGGACGGTCAACATCGTCGCCATGATCGGTGGAGCGGAACAGGGTCTGCTCACGTGGCTCCCAGTCTTCCGGCTTCTTACCCTTTGGTGGCTCCAGCACACCTTCATAGATCAGGCCTTTGCCCTCAAGCTCCGCCAGGGCGCTCTCAATCCGGCCGGTGCCATAAAGCGACTTTTCCGAGTAGAACTTATCCATGGTCACGCCCAGCGCCTTCAGGTCAGCGCGGATCAGATCCATCATGGCTTCCGTGGCATACTCACGAATTTCGGCGAGCCAAACGTCTTCGCCTTTGTCGAGATAGGCATCGCCCACCTTTTCTTTCAGCGCTTCTCCAACCGGGATCAGATAGTCACCGGGATAGGTGCCATCTTCAAACGCCACCTCTTGTCCGTGCGCTTCCTGATAACGCAGGTACACAGAGCGCGCGAGCACATCGACCTGTGCACCACCGTCGTTGATGTAATATTCGCGCGTGACGTCAAAGCCGACAAAATCCAGAAGGCTCGCAAGTGCGTCGCCAAAGACCGCGCCGCGGGTGTGCCCCACGTGCAGTGGGCCAGTCGGGTTCGCAGAAACATACTCTACGTTGACCTTCTTGCCCGCGCCCATGGTGGAGCGGCCAAAGTCATTGCCGCCTTCCAGCGCGGCTTTCACAACATTCTGCCAGAGCACCGGCGCGAGGCGCAGGTTCAAAAAGCCGGGGCCCGCAACTTCCGCCACGTCGACACGCGCATCTTCCGCGAGCTTACCCGCCAGCGTGTCGGCAATGTCGCGCGGTTTCATTTTGGCAGGTTTGGCCAACACCATCGCTGCGTTGGTGGCCATATCGCCATGCAGCGCATCGCGCGGTGGCTCAACGGCCACGTTTTTAAAGTCCAGCCCTTCAGGCAGTGCGCCCTCGGCTTGCATCGCTTCCAGCGCGTCAATCACCAGCGCGCGGATCTCGGAAAACAGGTTCATCAGACCGTCCTATACATGTCTTTGGTCTTGTCAGATTGCGGTGGGTTTATCACCACAGGCTGTCACGTCAACGTCACTTGCCAATAAGGCGCGCGTGCTGCTGCAATGCATAGCGGTCAGTCATACCCGAAATATAGTCCGACACCATGCGCGCCACAGCGGTTTCATCGCCACATCGTCGCAGATCATCATGCCAACGTGCAGGCAGCAAATCAGGCTGCTTGAGGAACAGCGGAAACAGCTCCTCCACCACGATTGTCACTTCTTTGCGCATCTTCACAACTGAAGGCGCGCGATACATGCGGCTAAACAGGAAGGCACGGATTTCTTTGAGGTCTGCCCACAATGCGCTGGAGAATTGCACCACCGGCCTTCCGCATCCCCGCAACTCCTTCACAGATTGCGCTCCCACCTCTTCAAGCGCCGCGCGCGAGGTTGCGATCACATCGCTCACCATTACACCAAACACACGGCGCAAGGCCTCATGCCGCCGACGGATCGCTTCAAGCCCTGGATAGGTCTTGTCCACATCCGCAAAAGCATCCCCGACAATCGGCAGCGCGCAGATTTCTTCTTCGGTGAAGAGCCCAGCGCGCAACCCATCATGCAGGTCGTGGTTGTTGTAAGCCACATCATCGGCCAAGGCTGCCACCTGCGCCTCCGCACTCGCATGGGTGTGAAGCTCCAGATCATGCACCGCGTTGTAATCCGCCAGCGCGTAAGGCAGATCGCCGACAACTGGGCCATTGTGTTTCGCAATGCCTTCAAGGGTTTCCCAGGTCAGGTTCAACCCGTCAAAATTCGCATAGTGCCGCTCAAGTGATGTCACGATCCGCACCGCTTGGGCGTTGTGATCAAAGCCGCCGTAGGGCTGCATCAGCGCGTCCAGCGCATCTTCACCCGTATGGCCAAAAGGGGTGTGACCAAGATCATGCGCCAAAGCGATGGCCTCAGTGATTTCCTGATTGAGGCCCAGAGCCCCTGCGATGGTCCGCGCCACCTGCGCGACCTCAATAGAGTGGGTCAGCCGCGTGCGGAAATAATCCCCTTCATGCTCCACAAACACCTGCGTTTTGTGCTTGAGCCGCCGAAAGGCGCTGGCGTGAATGATCCTGTCCCGATCCCGCTGAAAGCATGACCGAAAGCTGCTCTCCTCCTCCGGAATGCGCCGTCCCCGCGCATGTGCCGGATCTGAGGCGTAGGGCGCATACATGTGCGTGGTCCTTGTAGCCTGTCCTTGGCTTTTCTATATTGGGTTTTGCGCCCGCTTTGAACCGGGCAAATCGCGCGAATAGGACAAAAAATCATGCAGTTGCCGCCCAAAGTAACCAAAAGAGCCTTCGAACGTCTCGCAGAGATCGGCGCCGCCGATCAGGGTCAAGCCCTGCGCGTGGCCGTCGAGGGTGGCGGATGCTCCGGCTTTCAGTATGAGATCAAGCTCGATACGCCCAAGGATGATGACCTTGTGCTTGAAGGTGCTGGAGAGAAAGTTCTGGTCGATAGCGTCTCTCTGCCGTTCTTGACGGATGCGGTCATCGACTTTTCTGAAGAGCTGATCGGTGCAAGGTTTGTGATCAACAACCCCAATGCCACCAGCTCCTGCGGCTGCGGCACCAGCTTTTCGATGTAAGCACGCGGCGTTTCTCATCTTGCCGCCACCGATGTTTGCTGGGTAGATACAAAGACCCAGCGGACAAAGGACAGCCTCATGAAAATCGCCACGTTCAACATCAATGGCATCAAGGCGCGCATCGAAACCCTGCCCCGCTGGCTGGATGAGGCGCAGCCCGATGTGGCGATCTTGCAGGAAATCAAATCCGTCGATGAGGCCTTTCCGCGCGAGATTTTTGAAGAGCGCGGCTATCAGGTCGAAACCCACGGCCAGAAGAGCTTCAATGGCGTGGCGATCCTGTCCAAGCTTCCACTGGAAGACGTGACACGCGGTCTACCCGGTGACGACAGCGACGAACAGGCCCGCTATATCGAAGCAACGGTGATGGGCGACACGCCGATCCGCATTTGTGGCCTCTACCTGCCCAACGGCAACCCGACGCCCGGGCTGAAGTACGACTACAAACTCGCATGGATGGAGCGCCTGCGCGCCCGTGCCGAAGCGCTCCTCGCAGCGGAAGAGCCTTTCCTCATGGCAGGCGACTACAACATCATCCCGCAGGATGAAGACGCCGCCCAACCCGAAGACTGGCAAGAAGACGCCCTCGCCCGCCCAGAAAGCCGCGCCGCCTATCGCCGCCTTGTGAACCTCGGCCTGACAGAGGCGTTCCGCGCCCGCATTTCTGCATCCGGCATGTATTCCTTCTGGGATTACCAAGCCGGCGCATGGAACCGCAACAACGGCATCCGCATCGACCACTTCCTGCTTAGCCCGCAATGTGCGGATCTCTTGCAGGATTGCCAAATCGACAAAGAAGAGCGCGGCCGCTCCAAACCCTCAGATCACGTGCCTGTCTGGATTGAGTTGGCGGCCTAAGGCGCGTCCCAATCCACATCTGATGCCTCTTCAATTTTGAGCCGACCATCGGGCCAAGGCACCATCAGCGGGCGCACTTCTTCCGGTGAGCCTTCCAGCCAAAGCGGCACATCCTGCTTCTCAAGCAACACGCCCATCCGGTGATGGATCAGCGCAACATCGGCGTTCGGCGCGCAAGTCACTGCCGCCACCTGATGTACCTCGCGCCCACCCGGCGCTTTCCAGACATCTGTGATCGCGGCAAAGATCAGTGGGTCGTCGCCAGATATCCGCCAAGCTGTCTTGCGCCGCGTCTCACCCGTCCATTCATACCAGCCATCGACGATAATCACGGCGCGCCCTGTGCCCTCAAAAGCCGACTTGTCAAACACGGTTTCAGAGCGCGCATTGATGATCGTTTCCATCACAGGCCGCCCACGCGCATTCACGCGCCCCACCGGGATGATCCCCCAGCGCATACGCTGAAAGCCACTTGAGGTGAGACAGACAACCTCCTGCCCCGGAGCAATATTTCGGCGCGGCGGCTCATCTTCGACCGCCGATGCATCTGCGCTGACCCACTGGCCAACATCGCGCATTTTCGTGGTCAGAAAGAACCGCCCCGGCATCGCCTACTCCTGCATCTGCTCCAGCATCTCGACCACATAAGACCCCAGAACAGGGACAATCGCTGCCACCCCATCTACATTTGGGTGAATGCCATCTGGCTGCATCAAAGCGCGAAGCTGATCTTCCGGCAAATCCCGGATGGCCGCAAAGAAATCCGGCGCAAGCGTCAGGTTGTAGTCCTCCGCCAAGGCTCCATACATGCCATCAAAGTCCTGCTTGTAGTCCGCACCAAAATTCATCGGCGCTTGCACTCCGACCAGCATCACGTCCACATCTGCCGCCTGTCCGGCCTCCACGATGCCCGCCAGATTGGCTTTGCTCACCGCCGGATCAATGCCGCGCAGCGCATCATTGCCACCCAGAGACACAATCATCGCGTCCACATCCGGCCCCAACGTCCAGCCCACACGTGACAAGCCGCCCTGCGTCGTGTCTCCGGACACGCCAGCATTTTGCAGCTTCACATCATGGCCTTGCGCAATCAGCCAGGCCTCAAGCTGCGGCACAAACCCGGCACCCTGCGCCACGCCATAGCCGTGGGTCAAACTGTCCCCCAAAGCGGCAATCACAACGGTCTCCGCCTTGGCCGCAGAAACGCTTAATGAGACGCTTAAAATGCCAAATGCCAATGCCTTGCCGCAACGCGACACGGCCCCATATAGAGAGGAATGAAGTTTCAACAGGCGACCTCCGACATGTCATCCATACTCTCCCTCAAAGATGCGACTTTAGCGCTGGATAGCAATGCCGGACGGATAGAAATTCTGCATGGGATCTCGCTAGATGTGGCCGCGGGCGAAACTTTGGCGCTTGTTGGCCCCTCTGGCTCAGGGAAATCCTCACTCCTGATGCTGATGGGTGGGCTTGAGCGCGCGACCTCCGGGCAGATCATGGCGCTGGATCACGATCTTTCGGCGATGGATGAGGATGCCCTTGCGCGCTTCCGCCGCGAAAACATGGGCGTGGTGTTTCAAAACTTCCACCTGATCCCCACCATGACCGCGCTGGAAAACGTCGCCACCCCTCTGGAGCTGGCGGGTCGCAGCGACGCGCAAGAGCGCGCCCGTGCCGAGCTTGAGGCCGTCGGCCTCGCACACCGCGCCGATCACTACCCAAGTCAAATGTCGGGCGGGGAGCAGCAACGCGTCGCGCTGGCCCGCGCCTGCGCCCCATCACCGCGACTGCTTCTGGCAGATGAGCCTACCGGCAATCTTGATCAGGCAACCGGTGAAACCATCATGGATCTGCTGTTTGATCTGCATGCCAAACGCGACACAACTCTGATCATGGTGACCCATTCCAACAGCCTCGCCGCTCGCTGCGAACGGGTTGTGCGCCTGCGTGACGGTCGCTTGGATGATGAAACCCATCTGGCACCCGTCGCATCCGAGGCCCGCGCATGAGCCTGTCAACCGCAACGCGCATCGCGCGCCGGGAAATCCGGGGCGGGTTGCGGGGCTTCACCGTCTTTCTCGCCTGCCTAATCCTTGGCGTCGCCACCATTGCCGCCATTGGCTCCGTGCGCAGTGCCATCCAAACCGGTCTCAGCTCTGAGGGCGCGACCCTACTCGGCGGGGATGCGGAAATGAGCTTCACCTACCGGCGCGCCACCGAGGAAGAGCGCGCATGGATGGCCTCCAACACCACGGGAAGCTCCGAAATCATCGATTTCCGCTCCATGGTGGTTGTCCCGAGGGAGGCCGAGACCGAACGCGCGCTGGCCCAAGTCAAATCGGTGGATACCGCGTACCCGCTTGTCGGCGCAGTCTCTCTGTCGCCAGACATCTCCTTGGAGGACGCGCTGAACGGCCAAGACAACCTGCCAGGCGCGGTACTCCACGGGCTTCTGGCCGATCGTCTTGACCTTTCTCCCGGCGACACCTTTCAACTGGGATCGCAAACCTTCGTCTATATGGCGCGCCTTCTGCGCGAGCCCGACACCGGCGATGGTTTCTCCTTCGCCCCCCGCGCGCTGGTGCGCACAAGTGACCTCTCTGAAAGCGGCCTTCTGGCCCCCGGTACGCTGTTCACCTCCCATTACCGCCTCAACCTACCTACGCAAGCCGACCTTGCCACGCTTGAAGCCGACGCAAGAGCCACCTTTGAGAGCACAGGGCTGCGGTGGCGAGACAGCCGCAACGGTGCGCCGGGCATCACTCGTTTTGTGGAACGCTTCGGCGCGTTCCTGATCCTTGTGGGCCTTGCGGGCCTTGCCGTAGGCGGCGTGGGAATCTCCACCGCCATCCGCGCCTATCTCGCCCGCAAGACCGAGACCATCGCCACCCTGCGCAGCCTTGGCGCTGAGCGTCGCACGATATTTCTCAGCTATTTCCTGCAAATCGGCTTTGTGGCGCTGATTGGGATTACCTCAGGCCTGATCCTCGGCGCACTGCTGCCAATTCTGCTTGCTCCGCTGATCACCGCTGTACTGCCTTTTCCGGCAAGTTTTGCGATCTATCCGCTCCCGCTGATCGAAGCCGCACTCTACGGCACATTGGCCGCCGCCATCTTCACCCTCTGGCCGCTGGCGCGCGTGGAAAACGTCCGCCCCAGCGCGCTGTTTCGCGACCAGCTTGGGCAAACCCGCCATTGGCCTGCCCTGCGCTATATGCTCACAGTTGTGGGCCTAATCGCCTTACTGATCACCCTCGCAAGCTGGCTTTCAGGCTCAGCGCGCCTCACGATCTGGTTCGCGGGGGGCGTCGCCATCGCCATGTTCGCACTGACTGCCGCCTCCGCCGGACTGCGCGCATTGCTCAACAGCCTCTCCCAACGTCTGCGCCAATCCCCACAAGTCCGCTGGGCGCTGCAATCCGTAGGCCGCGCCTCGGAGGCAACAACCCCGGTCGTGCTATCCCTTGGTTTGGGCCTCAGCGTGCTTGCCACCGTTGGCCAGGTGGACGGCAATCTGCGCAACGCCATTGCCAGTGATCTGCCCGAAGTCGCGCCCTCCTTCTTTTTTGTCGACATCCAGCGCGATCAGATGCCGCTTCTGGAAGCTGACTGGGCAGACACGCCAACCATCCAAGATGTCGAAAACGCCCCCATGCTGCGCGGCGTGATCACCCGGATCAACGACCGCCCCGCCAAAGACGTGGCCGGCGACCACTGGGTCATTCGCGGCGACCGTGGCGTGAGCTATGCCAGCGACATGCCCGAAGGCACCAAACTCACCGCTGGCACATGGTGGAATCCCAAGCATTCGGGCACGCCCCAGATCAGCTTTGCCGATGAAGAAGCCGAAGAGATGGGTCTCTCACTGGGCGACAGCATGACAATTAACATCCTCGGACGGGATATCACCGGCACGGTGACCAGCTTCCGTGAGGTGGATTTCTCCAACGCTGGCATGGGCTTTGTCATCATCATGAACGAAGCCGCCCTCGCCGGCGCCCCCCACAGCTTCATCGCAACCGTCTACGCGGAGGCTGAGAGCGAAGCGAGCCTGTTGAAAGAGGTGTCTGAAACCTACCCCAATGTGACCGCGATCCATGTACGCGACGCTGCACAACAGGTTTCAGATTTGGTGGCGCAGCTGGCCAATGCGACAACCTACGGCGCCTCCACCATCCTGCTCACAGGCCTTCTGGTGATTTTTGGCGCCGCCGCCGCGGGCCAATCCGCGCGCACTTATGAGGCCGCCATATTAAAAACCCTCGGCGCCACGCGCGGCCAGATCCTCAAAAGCTTCGCCTGGCGCGCAGCCCTTCTGGGCGGTGCCGCTGGCGGCGTCGCACTCGCAGTTGGCCTGCTGGGAGGCTGGGCCGTGATGACCTTTGTGATGGAGAGCGATTTCATCGTCATTTGGCCCAACGCTTTATGGATCCTCAGCGCCGGCGTCTTCGCCAACCTCTTGGCCGGTCTCGTCTTTGCCTGGCCTTCGCTGGCAACGCGCCCGGCCCGTATTCTGCGCGCCAGAGACTGAACAAAAAAAGCCCACCCCCAAAGATCTTCTCATTCGAGAAGTATCCCGGGGGAGAGCTTGTGGTCACACAAGTGAGGGGGCTGGCCCCCTCGCCTTATTCTGCGGCTTCAGCGTAATCATCCATTGGAGGACAGGTGCACACCAGATTGCGGTCGCCAAAGGCGTTGTCGACCCGGTTCACAGGTGGCCAATATTTGTCGACTCGGAACGCACCTGGAGGGAAGCAGCCCTGCTCGCGGCTGTAGGGGCGATCCCATTCTTTCACGAGATCTTCCATCGTATGCGGCGCGTTTTTCAGCGGGTTGTTTTCCGCATCAATACGGCCGTCTTCGATGTCCCGAATTTCCTCACGGATCGCCAGCATGGCCTCACAGAAGCGGTCGATCTCGGCTTTGTTTTCCGATTCCGTTGGCTCGATCATCAGCGTCCCTGCCACCGGCCAGCTCATGGTCGGCGCATGGAAACCCGCATCCATCAAGCGCTTGGCAATATCATCCACCGTGATCCCCGCGCTTTCCGCAAAGGGGCGCGTGTCGATGATGCATTCATGCGCCACACGGCCGGTTGGACCTTTGTAAAGCACGTCAAACGCGCCTTCGAGCCGCTTGGCGATATAGTTCCCGTTCAGGATCGCCACACGGGTCGCCTGGGTCAGCCCCTCACCGCCCATCAACAAGACATAGGCCCAGCTGATTGGCAGAAGGCTTGGAGACCCAAATGGTGCCGCCGAAACCGGACCTTCTGAGCCACCGGTTTCGGGATGGCCCGGAAGATGCGCAACCAGATGCGCTTTCACACCAATCGGTCCCATGCCGGGGCCGCCCCCGCCATGCGGAATGCAGAAGGTCTTGTGCAGATTGAGGTGGCTGACGTCCCCGCCAATATCGCCCGGACGGCTTAGCCCGACCATGGCGTTGAGGTTTGCACCGTCAATATAGACCTGCCCACCGAATTCATGCGTGATGCCGCAGACCTCATGGACCGTGTCTTCAAACACGCCGTGCGTGGACGGATAGGTGATCATGCACCCTGCCAGCTCGCCCGCGTGCTTTTCCGCTTTTGCACGGAAGTCGTCCAAATCAATGTCGCCATTCTCGGCAGACTTCACCGGCACAACTTTCCAGCCCACCATCTGCGCCGACGCCGGATTGGTGCCATGGGCACTCATCGGAATCAGACAGACGTTGCGATGCGCTTCACCGCGTGCGCGGTGATAGGCTGCAATGGTCAAAAGCCCCGCATACTCCCCCTGCGCACCAGAGTTTGGCTGCATGGAAATCGCGTCATACCCAGTGATCTGGCAAAGCTTGTCGTTCAGATCGTCAATCAGCTGGGTGTAGCCCTGCGCCTGATCTTTGGGCGCATAGGGGTGCATCAGCGAGAATTCGCGCCAGCTCACCGGCATCATCTCCACAGCAGCATTCAGCTTCATGGTGCAGGAACCAAGCGGGATCATCGCACGGTCCAGTGCCAGATCCCGATCCGCCAAACGCCGCATGTAGCGCATCATCTCGGTTTCCGCGCGGTTCATGTGGAAAATCGGATGATCCAAATACCCAGACTTGCGCAGCAACGACTCCGGCAGACGATATGCTGGCGCAAAATCATCATCGTCCTGAACGATGCCAAAGGCACGCCAAACCGCTTCTATGGTCTGCGGTCGGGTCATCTCATCAAGCGAGATGCCCACTTTGGTTTTGCCCACTTTGCGCAGGTTGATGCCTTCTTGCACCGCATGTTGCAGAACACCGCGTTGCAGCAGCCCAACATCGACTGTGATCGTGTCAAAGAAGTCCGTTGGCTCCACGGTAAAACCTGCGGCCTCAAGCCCACGCGCCAGACGCACGGTTTTGCGGTGGATACGCTGTGCAATCGCCTTCAGCCCCTTGGGCCCATGGAAAACCGCATACATCGAGGCCATCACCGCCAACAGCGCCTGCGCCGTACAGACGTTGGAGTTGGCTTTCTCACGGCGAATGTGTTGCTCCCGCGTCTGCAAAGACAAGCGGTAGGCACGGTTGCCGTGACTGTCGATAGACACCCCGATAATGCGGCCCGGCATCGCGCGTTTGAAGGCATCACGACAGCTCATGTATGCAGCGTGCGGGCCGCCATAGCCCACCGGCACGCCAAAGCGCTGCGTGCTGCCTACGGCAATATCCGCCCCCATCGCGCCCGGCTCTTTAAGCAGGGTCAGCGCCAGAATATCGGCCGCGACAACACCAATCGCCTTGGTGGCATGCAGCGCCTCCATCTCCTTCGTGAAATCGCGCACATGGCCATGTGTGCCAGGGTACTGGAAGATCGCGCCAAAGACCTTTTCCGCGTCCAGATCATCCGGATTGCCGATGATAATCTCGATATCCAAAGGGGCTGCTCGCGTCTGCATCACAGCGATGTTCTGCGGATGGCAGCTTTCATCGACGAAGAAGGCCTTGGCTTTGGATTTTGAAACCCGCTGCGCCATGGTCATCGCTTCAGCGCAGGCGGTGGCCTCATCCAGCAACGAAGCGTTTGCAACCTCAAGCCCGGTCAGATCGCTGACCATGGTTTGATAGTTCAAAAGCGCTTCAAGGCGGCCCTGCGAAATCTCGGGCTGATAAGGCGTATAGGCGGTGTACCACGCCGGATTCTCCAGAATGTTGCGCTGGATCGCAGGTGGCGTGACCGTGCCATAATAGCCTTGACCAATCAGGCTGGTCAGCACTTTGTTCTTACCGGCGGTTTCGCGCATGTGTCGCAGCACTTCCCGCTCAGACAGCGGACGCCCAAAATCCAGCGGCTCTTTCTGACGAATGCTGTCCGGCATGGTGTCATCAATCAGCGCATCAAGGCTGTCTGCCCCGATCACCTGCAGCATCTCTGCCATCTCCTCAGGAGACGGACCGATGTGGCGACGGTTGGCAAAATCATAGGGTAGATATTCAGTTGGGGTGAAGTTCATCGGTGTCTCCTCAACGATCCGCAGCCGCAGGTGCGGGAAAAAAGCTGGGCGTCGGCTCGACCACAGAGGCCGAACCAATCAAATTTCATGTGTGATCATCGGGGTATAAACGGCCGGGGCTCCGCCCGTTCGCACCTGAAACGGTCGCCCGGACCGTTTCTAAGACGGCGCTTACCCAATGAAATCTTTGTAAGCGGCCTCGTCCATATAATCGTCCATCTGACTCAGATCGGACGGCTTGATCTTGAAGAACCAAGCGCCTTCCATCGGGTCTTCGTTCACTTTGCCCGGCTCATCCACCAGCGGCTCGTTGACCTCAACGATTTCCCCATCCAGCGGCGCAAGGATGTCGCTGGCCGCTTTCACGGACTCAATCACACAGACTTCCTCGTCTTTGGTCACTTCGGTGCCTGCCTCTGGCAGTTCCACAAACACCACATCGCCCAGCTGCTCGCTGGCGTGCTCTGTGATGCCCACCACGATCAGGTCACCTTCTTCGCGCAGCCATTCGTGCTCTTCTGTGAATTTCATTGCTTGCTCTCCTGTTACTCAACGTTTGAAATTGGCAGGCACCAGCGGCATCTTTGCCACTGTCACCGGCATGCGCTTGCCGCGCACTTCGCCAAAGATTTCTGTGCCCGGCGACGCCTGCGCGCTGCCGACATATCCCATGGCCACGGGGCCATTCAGCGTGGGGCCAAAACCGCCAGAGGTGACCTCACCAATCGGATCACCGCCCTCTGCTTCGGCAAAAAGCTGTGTGCCTGCGCGCATGGGCGCACGCCCCTGAGGCGCAAGCCCCACACGCTTGCGCGCCACACCTTCAGCCAGATCTCCATAGATCCGATCAGCGCCCGGGAAACCGCCTGCCCGATCGCCATCTGCGCGGCGCACCTTTTGGATCGCCCAGGTCAGCGCAGCCTCAATTGGCGAGGTCGCCACATCAATGTCATTGCCATAGAGACACAGCCCGCCCTCAAGGCGCAGACTGTCACGTGCGCCAAGCCCAATGGGTTCTACCTCTTCCATCGCCAGAAGTTTGCGACAAAGACCCTCTGCCGCGTCGGCAGGAATCGAGATCTCATAGCCGTCTTCACCGGTGTAGCCCGACCGGCTGACCCAACAGGCCACCCCATCAAGCTCTACATCCGCAAAGTCCATAAACGCCATATCTGCCACAGCCGGGTTCAGCCGTGCCAAAGCGGCCTCAGCCGCTGGCCCCTGCAGCGCCACCAATGCGCGATCGGTGATCGCCGTCACCGAAACGTCCGGTGTCAAAGCCCCGATCATCCGCGCGATGTCAGCCTCTTTACAGGCCGCATTGACCACAACAAACAGATGATCGCCCCGATTGGCAAACATCAGATCATCCTCGATGCCACCAGCGTCGTTGGTAAAAAAACCGTAGCGTTGCCGCCCTGCGCTCAGGCCGAGCACATCCATTGGAACTAAAGTTTCGAAAGCCTTTGCAACGGCGTCATAATTCTCGGCTTTCAGCACCACCTGCCCCATATGGCTGACGTCAAACAGTCCCGCCGCCGCACGTGTGTGCAAGTGTTCCTTCATCACGCCCATCGGGTATTGCACCGGCATGTCATAGCCCGCAAACCCAACCATCTTGGCGCCCAGCTCAATGTGCAGATCATATAGCGGCGTGCGCTTCAGCTCTGCGACCGACTCTCCCATAGGCTTAGCCCTTCTCTACCCGGGCGCATCCATGTTTGATGGTCACATCCGGCATCCCATAACCGCGCAGCAAATCTGCACGTGCGATGCCCCCTCTGTCCTTCAGCCTGAGATCGTTATCCCTTCGGCGGACGCCCATAGGCGCCACTCTCCAGAGTCTTTATGTCGGTGTGTCGGTCCCTGTGGCCTGAGAGTTTCCGGGGCGGTTGCTCCTTCGGCACCGGACTAATCCGGTTCTCCCGATTCACCTTGGGTGCACGGTAGTATACCGAACGCGGTGAGACAAGCCACGTTATCGTGTTATTTATCGCGCAATCAATTTTGATTAATCTACAGGCACTTGGCTTACCGACGCGCCGGACCTTTGTGGCACGGCTCAGGCGTCAAGATATTGAGCAAGGCGGCGTTTTCACACATCAAAGTGTCCAGCGTGACCTCATCAAGGCGCGCATAAAAGGCCTCTGCGGCCTCCCCCAAGATAGGCTTCAGACGGCAAGCGCTGACCAAGGGACAGGTCGTATCCACATCCGCAAAACACTCCGCCAAAGGTACTGGCCCTTCCATGGCGCGGAAAACATCTCCAACACAGATGTCCTTTGTGTCATGTGCCAGCCTGACGCCCCCGCTGCGTCCGCGATGGGTATCCAAAACCCCCAATAAAGCGAGCTTGTGAATCACCTGCGCGAGATGGTTTTCAGAAGCCGCACAGACCCCGGCAATCTCATGTTTGGTGACAAGACGATCAGGGTTCGCCGCGCAATACATCAGCACACGCATCGCAATATTGGTCCGTTTGGTGATGCGCATATGAAAGTTCCCGCTTTACCCTTGCCTTTTAACTCCCCGTTAGCCGGTGTGACAGAATGCGCATAGGAAAGCATTGACATGGATCAAGCTGCGTGATCCCTACATTTCATGACCGCGTCCTACTTCTTCGGCTACGGCAGCCTTGTGAACGAAAAAACACACGATTACGAGGACTTGCACAAAGCAACCCTGCAAGGCTGGCGCCGCGCCTGGCGTCATACAAACCTGCGCCCGATTGCATTCTTGACCGCTGAGCCTGATGAAACCTGCGAAATCGAAGGCATCATCGCGCATGTGCCAAACGACGATTGGGCTGCGCTGGATGAACGGGAATTCGCCTACGACAGAGTGGGCGCAACCTCTGCCATCCGTCACGCAAAACCTGGTGAAATTGACATCGCAGTCTACCATGTCCCTGCAGATCAAGGGCTGTCACCGCACGTCCGCCACCCGATCTGGCTCAGCTATCTCGACGTGGTGGTCCAGGGATACCTGAGAC
This sequence comes from Shimia sp. R9_3, assembly GCF_017743755.1. Taxonomy (NCBI): domain Bacteria; kingdom Pseudomonadati; phylum Pseudomonadota; class Alphaproteobacteria; order Rhodobacterales; family Roseobacteraceae; genus Shimia; species Shimia sp. R9_3. Next base: position 112,981 of record NZ_JAGHRP010000005.1, read on the forward strand.
ATTTTGAAGAGGCCGGCGTCGCCCGTTTCTTTGAAACAACCGCTGGATGGGACGCGCCAATTCTAAACGACAGAGCCGCCCCAAACTATCCGCGCAAGCAAGATCTGAGTGCAGATGAAACGGCGCTGGTGGATATGCATCTCCGCGCAGTCGGTGCGAAGATCATCACATAGACCTTTGTAAACGCGCAAAAAAGGCGGCCATGCCTGACCGCCTCTCATAAGCTATCTATTCGGATTTTCAGAGCATCAACTGATAGCTCGCCGGCGCATATTTATAGCCGCCATCGTGGCTTTCGACATAGCCCACAGCTGGCCATGGCATGTGATAGCCGACAAACGGCACCTTATCTGCCGCCAGCATATCAAGCACTTTGCGACGGGTCGCAGCGGCTGCGGCTTTGTCCATGTCAAACTTCACTTCCCAGTCCGGATAGGCCAGCGACCAGACGTAGTGGTTGGCAAAATCCGCGCAAAGCATGATCTGTTTGCCATCGCTTTCGATCATATAGGCCATATGACCGGGCGTATGGCCAAAGGTGCCAACGGCGGTGATGCCACTCGCCACCGAGGCACCATCCTCAATCATATCAAAACGCTCTGCATTTGGGCGTATCTTGCCCTCAAACGCTTTGTTGCCATCGGTTTTCGCCCAAGCGTCAAACTCCACGCGGCCGGTCAAATGCTGCGCATTGCCAAAGGTCACACCGCCCTCGCCCGCAACACCGCCGATGTGGTCGCCATGCATATGCGTGATCACAACCTTATCCACCTGATCCGGTGTGTAACCCGCCGCAGCCAGTGCCCCAGTGATTGCCTCGGGGCTCAAGCCCGCATCAAACAGCACAAGCTCGTCGCCGGTGTTCACAATGGTGGGCGTAAAGAAAAACTGTGCCGCATTGGTCGGGATGTTGGCTGCCTCGGAGGCTTTGGCAAACTCTTCGGCGCTCACATTCATACCAAAGATGTTCTGTGGGCCTTCAACTGTGCGCGTCCCCACCAATAGCGTGGTCACTTCAAATTGGCCCAGCTTCATCCGGTTAAACCGCGTGGTGCCAACGCCTTTCATCTCTGCTTTTGCCAGACTTTGGTTTGGCAGCAAAGTTGCCGCAACCGGGGCAGCGGCTGCGCCTGCCAACATACTGCGGCGGGTCAATTTGGTTTGTTTGGTCATGGTCCAATCCTCCTGCGGAAAAATATCTATTTTTTGATATTGTTGGGGCTACGATAGATTTACGCGTTTGGATTGCAATTCACGGTCCCTTGAGGAGCAGGAACCAGCCCACTTTCCTTACGAGAATATTAAGAAATCAGGCTCAACCGCCCTTGTTGCGCGGATCTAAGCCGGATTTCTGGACAAAATGACATTCATGTGGGAAGGGAGGCCCCAACAGGAGATTCCCATGACGACGACCCGTTTCGCCCCTTCGCCAACCGGCTATATCCACGTTGGCAACCTGCGCACCGCGCTGATGAACTACCTGATCGCTCGCAAATCCGGTGGCACCTTCATCCTGCGCATTGACGACACAGACCCTGAGCGGTCCAAACAGGAATATGTGGATGCCATCCAGGAAGATTTGGAATGGCTCGGCCTGACCTGGGACCGGATGGAGCGTCAATCCACCCGTCTGGAGCGCTATGAAGACGCCGCGCAGCAACTGCGCGATATGGGCCGCTTCTATGAGTGCTTTGAAACGCCAACCGAGTTGGACCTCAAGCGCAAGAAACAGCTCAACATGGGCAAACCGCCGGTTTATGACCGCGCCGCTCTTGCGCTGTCGGAAGACGAGAAAGCCGCTCTGCGTGCAGACCGTGGCAATGGTCACTGGCGCTTTAAGCTCGACCACGCCCGCATCGAATGGACCGATGGCATCTTGGGCGATCGCTCGATTGACGCCGCTTCTGTCTCTGATCCGGTCCTGATCCGCGCGGATGGTCAGTTCCTCTATACGCTAGCCTCTGTCTGCGATGACATCGACTTTGGCATCACCGATGTTGTGCGCGGCTCTGACCACGTCACCAACACGGCGACCCAGATTCAGATCATCGAAGCTCTGGGTGGCGGCGTGCCAAACTTTGCACACCACTCCCTGCTAACTGGCCCACAGGGCGAAGCGCTTTCCAAACGCCTCGGAACGCTGGCCCTGCGCGATCTGCGCGAAGCCGGTGTGGAGCCGATGGCACTCCTCAGCCTGATGGCCCGCCTTGGCAGCTCCGATCCGGTTGAGCTGCGCGGCTCCATCGAGGAAATCGCCGAAGGCTTTGACGTCAACAAATTCGGCGCAGCGCCCACCAAGTTTGACGAGCAGGACCTCTACCCGCTCACCGGCAAAGTGCTGCACGACAAACCGCTTTCCGAGATGGCCGATGACATCGCCGCCGCTGGCGTGCCGGCTGATCTGGCTGAGCGCTTCTGGAACGTGACCCGCGAAAACATCACCACCCGCAAAGACATTGCGCCGTGGTGGGATCTCTTCGCCAACGGTGCGGAGCCTGCCATCGAAGACGAAGACCAAGACTTCATCAAAGAGGCCATGGCGCTTTTGCCCGAAGGCCCGTTTGATGACAGCACCTGGGGCAGCTGGACCGCCGCCGTGAAAGAGGCCACCGGCCGCAAAGGCCGCGGTCTCTTCATGCCACTGCGCAAGGCTCTCACCGGCCAGAGCCACGGCCCGGACATGTCCGCCGTGATGCCGCTCTTGCAAGTGATCAAAGCCCGCGGCTGATCACGCGACACAGACTCGGCGCGCCTCGCAATGGGGCGCGCCGAAGACTTAGGGTGTTGTGACAAACACCCTAACCAAGCGTGTGTGAGATCAGCTGCCCTTCACCGCCGCAGTGACAATCACCTCAACCTTGAGCACATCGCGCGCCAGTTTGGCTTCGCCACAGGCACGCGCCGGGGCATGGCCTTCAGGCACCCAAGCGTCCCAAACTTCGTTCATTTCGGCAAAATCACTCATGTCAGACAGCCAAACGATGGCTTGCAGGATGTGCTCACGATCAGAGCCTGCTTCTTCCAGCAACGCGTCCACGCGGGCCAGACAATCGCGGGTTTGCTCGGCCACGGTGTCACCCGCGCCAACCTGACCACACAGGTAGGCAACCTGATTGTGGATCACGATTTTTGACATGCGGGTGCCAGTGTGAATGCGCTCTATCATGGTTTAAGCCCTTATATTTGTGTACTTTTGCGTGGTCGATCAGCTTGGATCACGGAACCGGTTCACAATCGGGTAGCGCCGATCAAGCCAGAACGCTTTCTTGCTGAGCCGCGCACCGGGTGCCGACTGAAAGCGTTTGTACTCGCTGATGTAGACCAGATGCTCGACCCGCTTAACCGTCTCCCGATCATAGCCAGCGGCCACACACTCCGCGACGGATTTGTCCTCATCCACCAGCATGTAAAGGATCGCATCCAGCACATCATAAGGCGGCAGGCTGTCCTCGTCTTTCTGATCCGGGCGCAGCTCCGCTGAGGGTGGCTTATCGATGATCGCCGGCGGGATCACCTCGCCTTCCGGCCCCATCATCCAGTCGCGATGCACCTCGTTTCGCCAGCGAGACGTCTCAAACACCCGCGTTTTGTACATGTCTTTGATCGGATTAAAACCGCCCGCCATATCCCCATAGATCGTGGCATAGCCCACCGCGACCTCAGATTTGTTGCCTGTGGTCAGCAGCATTTCCCCAAACTTGTTGGACATCGCCATAAGGAGCAGCCCACGCAGACGGCTCTGGATGTTCTCTTCGGCAAGTCCGGACTCAAGCCCCTCAAACAGTGGCGCCAAAGTATTGGTGATTGCATCCCGCCCCTCTGAGATGGGCACATAGTCATAGCGCACGCCAAGCCGTTCAGCGATGTCTTTGGCGTCATCCAATGAGCCTTGCGACGTATATTCACTTGGCAGCATCACACAGCGCACATTCTCCGCGCCCAGCGCATCCACGGCAATAGTCGCCACCAGCGCGCTGTCAATGCCGCCTGACAAGCCCAGCAAAACTTTGGAAAATCCACTCTTGCCCATGTAATCGCGCAGCGCTTCTACGCAGACGCGGTAATCCTGTTCTTCGCCCGCAGGCAAAACGGCTTTTGGCCCCTCTTTGCAGCGCCAGCCCTCAGCCGTGCGCTCAAAATCCACATGGGCCACAACCTCGTCAAACACCGGCAGCTGCACCACCAATTGCCCGCCCGGGTTCAGCACAAAGGAGCCGCCATCAAACATCTGATCGTCTTGGCCACCCACCATGTTGAGGTAGACCAACGGCAATCCGGTCTCGATCACCCGCGCCACCATATGGTTCATGCGACGATCAAACTTGTCACGATAATAAGGCGATCCATTGGGCACCACGAGGAACTCCGCACCGGTTTCCTCCAGCGTCTCCGGCACATCCTCAAACCACGCATCCTCACAGACGGGCGAGCCAACCCGAACGCCGTTCACACTGTAAGGTCCTCCCATCGGCCCGCTTGTGAAGAGGCGCTCCTCGTCAAACACTGTGTAGTTCGGCAAATTGTGTTTGCGCTGAATATGCGCAATCTTGCCATCCCGCAGAATGAAGTAGGCGTTGTAAAGCGCGTCGCCCTCTTTCAGAGGTCCGCCAACGGCTACCACCGGCCCGTCGGCACAATCTTTGGTCAGCTGCTCAATCTCTGCCAAAACGGCCGCCTGCAGCGCAGGTTTCAGGATCAAATCCTGCGCGTTGTAGCCAACGATGAACATCTCCGGGAAAGCCACCATATCCGCGCCTGCCGCTTTGGCCTCCTGCCAAACAGCACGCACTTTGTCCGCATTCCCAGACAAATCCCCCATGACCGGATTGGCCTGTGCCAACGTCAAACGGAATGTATCGGCCATGGGTGTTCTCCTATGCTGCAGGTCTTGTTCTGCGGGTCTTGCCAGAGATGTAGCAGACACAGCGCCAAGGAAAAGCGCAAAGCACAGCAATTTATCCCCTGACTCGTCACTCTGCTTAGGAGTTACGCGCGGAAAAGCGCAAAACAGTTTGCCCCGCCGAACCCCATGTCCTAAAATCAGGTTAATGCTTCTCGCGTCCAAGAGGAGCGATTTGGGGAAAAGTCGAGGCCAAAAATATGCACGGAACTCAGGCACTTACATTAGCCATCCTGCTCGCGGGCACAGTAGCCTTTGCACAGGACAGCCAGGTTCTGACAAAACAATATGATGACGGCGGTGTGTATGAAGGCACCTTCAAGGGTGGTTTGCAGCACGGCACCGGCAGTTATCGCTTGCCCAACGGCTATGAATATGAGGGCGAATGGGCTGATGGCGAGATCCGCGGTCAGGGCATTGCCCGCTTCCCCAACGGCTCTGTTTATGAGGGGGCCTTTGCCAAGGGCAAGCCGCATGGGTTTGGTAAAATCACCTTCACCGACGGCGGCACCTATGAAGGCGAATGGGTCGACGGCAAAATCACCGGTACAGGCGTGGCCAGCTACGCGAATGGTGTGCGCTACGAAGGCAGCTTCCAGAATGCCAATCACCACGGCAAAGGCGTGATGATCAGTCCCGCGGGCTATCGCTATGAAGGCGATTGGATCAATGGCGTCAAAGAAGGCCTTGGCAAAATCACCTATAATGACGGCACCATCTATGACGGTGAAATCAAAGGCGGCGAACGCGCAGGCCAAGGCCGCCTCACCATGCCCGGTGGACTGGTCTATGAAGGCAACTGGGTTGCTGGCCAGATCGAAGGGGACGGCACCCTGACCCAACCCAACGGCGACGTCTATGTGGGACAACTGGTTGGTGGCAAACGCCAAGGCAAAGGCTTTGTCACCTATGCCAATGGAGACACTTACGAAGGGGACTTCAGCGCCGATCAACGCGATGGCCAGGGCACATTCACCGGCACCGATGGCTATGTCTATATCGGCGCGTGGGTCGAAGGTCACATCGCAGGCCAAGGTCAGGTCACCTACCCGGATGGATCTGTCTATGTGGGTCAGTTTCAGGATGATCTTGCCGACGGTCAGGGCAAAATCACCTACACCGACGGCTCAACCTACGAAGGGGCTTGGAAGGCTGGCGTGATCGACGGCGCGGGCAAGGCAACCTATGCCAACGGTCTGGTCTATGAGGGTGAATTCAAAAGCGCGCGCAACCACGGTCGTGGCGTGATGACCTATGCGGATGGCTATCGCTATGAAGGCGAATGGCAAAACGGCCAGCGCCATGGCACCGGCACCGCAACCTACGCTGACGGCACCGTCTACACCGGGCAATTCGCCAATGGTCAGCGCGAAGGCAGCGGCGAAATTATCATGCCTGACGGCTTCAAATATTCCGGCCAATGGCAGGCTGGCGAGATCAACGGCATTGGCGTGGCCACCTACGCAAATGGCGACATCTACGAAGGCACATTCAAGGCTGGCAAACGTCAGGGCGAAGGCACGATGCGCTATGCCTCAGGCGAGGAACGCAGCGGCAACTGGAACAACGGCTCACTCGCCGAAAACGGTGCCGCGCAGACCGACGGCTGAGTTACCGGATCAAACATCTACAAAGCCGCGCCCTGAGCGCGGCTTTTCTGTTTTGTGGGAGACGGTCCCTTCCGCTACCAAGGCACAGGCGCACCCGCATAGTCATAAAAGCTCCCGCTTTCCTTGGGTGACAAACCGTCCAGCACATCCAGCAAAGCTTGCGCAGCCATCGCAGCGCTGTGCTTCTTGTGAGCCAGGTAATTGGCAGTAAAGGATGTCTCCACAGTGCCCGGATGCAGTGCCACACAAATGGACTGTTTGTGGCTACGGCCCAACTCAATCGCACCGGTTCGGATCACCTGATTGAGTGCCGCTTTGGAGGCGCGATAAGAATACCACCCCCCTGCGCGATTGTCGCCGATTGACCCGACCCGCGCCGACAAGGCTGCAAAAACGCCCCGCTCCTTGCGCGGCAACAACCGCGCGGCATGACGCATCACCAAAGCCGGTCCAATTGTATTGACCGCGAATTGAGCGGCCATCTCCTCAGCAGTCACCTCCCGCAGCGATTTCTCTGGCCCCTCTCGGGTCACGGCCAAAGCGCCCGTGGCCACAAAGACAAGCTGAAACACGCCCTCGACCGCGTTCAATGACGCCTCAACAACTTCTGAGTCTGTTATGTCAAACCCGTTGTGCGCACGAGAAAGCCCCACCACCTCGGCACCACGCTCTCTCAACCTATCCGCTATCGCCGCACCAATGCCGCCGCTGTCACCAATCACTAAGGCCCGCACAGTCAATCTCCTTCTTTTCAAGAGCATACGGCACAGCACCGCCCTTAGCTTCATTTAGGTCAGAAGCGCTTTAGACGTTCTCGCTTCGTTGTGAGACCAGCACCGTCCCAACGCCCCGTGCTATTCTCGCTCACAAAACACGCCACTTTTGCTCTTTTCATTTACCCTTCGGCATGTATAACTCTGCGTCATGACACGTTTGGCCCATATCGCAACATCCGCACGCCTTCCGGCGCCGTTTGCGCGTGGCCTAGACCTACTCCTAGTCCGCCTCTGAGCGTGACCGTGTCGGCGCGCGTGCTCAGAGGAGAGATGTCCGCGCCGAATGTCTAAAGCACCTCGCGTTTTTTATGAGTACAAACAGAATCGACTTTTGCGTTTCCCCTATGGAATAAGCCGCAAACAAGAGATTCAAACCAAACGCGCAGTGCCCTGAACCGCCCAACGGCAACCCGACACTGACAGGCCTCTAGGAAACCCTATGCAAACATCCAGTTTCTTTGAAAAACAGCCATATTTTTCAAGCTCTTGGGGCCCATGCACTGTTGCGCCGCAAGGCATTTCCAATTTCGGAGGCCGCACCAATACTGCAGTCTTCCCCCCGCATATCTAAACAGGAACCAAACCCATGTCCGACAACCGCGTTGTTATTTTTGACACCACCCTGCGCGACGGCGAGCAAAGCCCCGGCGCCACCATGACCCATGACGAAAAGCTCGAAATCGCCGAGATGCTGGATGACATGGGGGTGGACATCATCGAAGCCGGTTTCCCGATCGCTTCTGAAGGCGATTTCGCCGCTGTTTCCGAGATTGCCAAGCGCGCCAAAAACTCCCGCATCTGCGGTCTTGCACGCGCCAACATCGCAGACATCGACCGCTGCTGGGAAGCCGTGAAACATGCGGAGAAAAACCGCATCCACACCTTCATCGGCACATCCCCTCTGCACCGCGCCATTCCCAACCTCACCATGGATGAGATGGCTGACAAGATCCACGAGACCGTCAGCCACGCCCGCAATCTCTGTGAGAACGTCCAGTGGTCCCCGATGGATGCCACCCGGACCGAGTGGGACTATCTCTGCCGCGTGATCGAAATCGCCATCAAAGCCGGTGCCACCACCATCAATATCCCAGATACCGTGGGCTACACCGCCCCGATGGAAAGCGCTGATCTGATCAAGAAACTGATCGAAACTGTGCCCGGCGCGGATGATGTGATCTTCGCAACCCACTGCCACAACGACCTCGGCATGGCCACCGCCAACTCGCTGGCCGCTGTGGCGGGTGGCGCGCGTCAGATCGAATGCACCATCAACGGTCTGGGCGAGCGCGCAGGCAACACCGCGTTGGAAGAAGTCGTGATGGCGCTGAAAGTGCGCAACGACATCATGCCTTGGACCACAGGCATCGACACCACCAAGCTCATGAACATCTCTCGCCGCGTGGCAACCGTTTCCGGCTTCCCGGTGCAGTTCAACAAAGCCATCGTCGGCAAAAACGCCTTCGCGCATGAGTCTGGCATCCACCAGGATGGCATGCTGAAGAACAAAGAGACCTTCGAAATCATGCGCCCGGAAGACGTGGGCCTCTCCGGCACCTCCCTGCCTCTGGGCAAACACTCCGGCCGCGCCGCGCTGCGCGACAAGCTGGAACAGCTCGGCTTTGAAGTGGGCGACAACCAGCTCAAAGACATTTTTGTGCGCTTCAAAGAACTGGCCGACCGTAAGAAAGAGGTGTTTGACGACGACATCGTGGCGCTTGTGCGCGCCGGTGGCGGCGAAGATGCCGAAAATGATCATCTACAGCTCGTCTCCATGAAAGTGGTCTGCGGCACAGGTGGTCCGGCAGAATCCACCGTCGAGATGGAAGTGGACGGCGCAGACGTCACCGCGACCTGCGAAGGTGACGGCCCGGTGGATGCGACCTTCAAGGCGATCCGCAAAATCCACCCCAACACCGCCCGCCTGCAGCTTTATCAGGTGAGCGCTGTGACAGAAGGCACCGACGCACAGGCCACGGTCTCTGTGCGTCTGGAAGAAGGCGGCGTGATCGCGACCGGCCAGTCGGCCAACACCGACACGGTTGTGGCCTCCGCCAAAGCCTACATCCACGCCCTGAACCGCCTGCTCGTGCGCCGCGACAAGGTGGGCGAAGGTGTGGACGCCAAAGAAGTGTCTTACAAAGATCTGGCTTAAGTGATTGGAAGGCTGTCTCTCTTTGAGGCAGCCTTCTAACCGATTTCACCGACGAGTCTGCGCTTGCCTTGGTTACCGTGCCAATTCTAGATTTTTTGGGTAAATACGCCGATCAACCTGAAGGTGAAAAAAACCGCAACTAGAAACCCCTTAAAGGTTCTGAAAGTTCGCTTGTTTCTCATTCCGGACTGTGATTTCCAAGTGTCTCTCAAGCAAGCGTTAGAGGATTTCTAGGTGAAGAGAATTATTGCTTTAGTCGTCTTTGCGGTAGTAGCGGCAGGGATACTTTTTTCAGTCTTTTCAACTTCGACCGAAGACCAGCTAAGCAGTAATTTGAGTGAAGTGATTGGGCTGGATGGAGTTGTTTCGTTAGACGGATGTAACCTTTCGATGACGGTCGAAAGCACTGGACAAGAGAACTCTCCGATTGCTTTAACGCGAATGGTTCTTCAAGCAGATTTGCGGAACTATGATTTTAATACAGTTCATTTTACGGCGGGACCAAAGAGTTTTGGCTTGCGCATTGGCCGGAGTAAAGTTGACGAACGAATGCTAGAGCAAGCCCGCCAAGTCATCGATGCAGGCGGCGAAAAACTGAAACGGTTCTTTTCTGGCGATCAAATTGTCAGGGAAACATTCGAAACAGACGGTGGCAGAATTTTTTTCCGTGTGATGGCCGAAGTAGTCTCGACAGGTGAAGGCTCCCAAACTCTCAAACCTCACGGAGACGCGCCTGACTTTTTCCGATTTACTGAAGCAGTTGAAGCGATTGATACGCCAGCAAGCTATCGAACCACTACTACCTTCGCAGGTCGTGGCGATCGATCCGCAGAAACGTTCTTGACGGGGGAAGTTGTCGCTGTTCCGCAGCTTCAGTTTCGTGTGAAAACAGAAAAGCAAGCAAAAGAGCTTGCTCACGCTTTTAATGATTATGCAGCGAAAAATGAATGTCATTGATTGTCTGCATGCCAATCATAACGAGCGCTGCGGACTTCTAGCCACACGCGCTGCGAGTGGTATTCTCGGCACAAATCAATAATCACCGCTCAGAAACCCGTCCCCGCCGAGCCTTAGCCCCGCCCCAAATCCTCCAGGATCGGGCAATCCGGTCGTGCATCCCCTGCACACCTCTCCACCAGATGGCTCAACGTCGCCCGCATGGCCTGCAAATCGGCGATCTTTGCATCAATCTCTGTCAGATTCCGCTCCGCAACCCGCTTCACGTCCGCACTCGCCCGCCCTTGATCCTCATAGAGCGCCAACAACGTCCTGCAGTCCTCAATCGAAAACCCAAGCCCCCGCGCCCGGCCCAGAAATGCAAGCTTGTGCAGGTCCGTTTCTGAAAAGCTGCGGTATCCATTCTCGCCACGCCCCGGCGTTACAAAGCCGATGTCCTCATAATAACGGATCGTCTTCGCGGGCAGCCCGGAGCGTTTGGAAACTTCCCCGATGTTCATGCGCCCTCCTCCTGCAAAACCGGCGCGACACGGCGCAAGCGTAGCGCGTTTGACAGCACGAACACACTGGACAGCGCCATTGCCCCTGCACCGAGCATAGGTGACAACGCAGGCCCGCCAAAGGGCACCAGAATACCTGCGGCCACCGGGATCAACGCTACGTTGTAGCCAAAGGCCCAAAACAGGTTCTGCCCGATATTGCGGATCACACGGCGGCTGACCTCAAAGGCGTTGATCACACCGCTCACATCGCCGGACATCAGCACCACATCCGCCGCCTCCATGGCCACATCCGTACCCGTGCCGATTGCCAGTCCGACGTCGGCGCTGGCCAATGCGGGCGCATCATTGATGCCATCCCCAACAAAGGCCACGTTGCCCAAGCGCGCGCGCAGCTCTTCCAGAGCGGCCACTTTCCCATCCGGAAGAACTTCGGCCACCACATGATCAATCCCCAACTGCACGGCCAAAGCCTCTGCCGTGCCACGCGCGTCACCGCTGATCATCGCCACCTTCAGGCCCATGTCATGCAGCGCGTGAACAGCTGCTGCCGAACCGGGTTTGATCGGATCAGACACAGCCAGCACCGCCGCAGCCCGCCCGTCAATCGCCACACAGATCGGTGTTTTCCCACCTGATGCAAGATCCTCAATCTGCGTCCCAAACGCCGCAAAGGACACCGCTTCCTGAGCCATGTACCGTGCGGCACCGACCAGCACAGACCGTCCAGACACCTCAGCAAAAATCCCCATGCCGACCTGCGCTTCAAAACGCGCGGCACGTGGCACATCCAGCCCGCGCGTCTCTGCCGCACGCACCAAAGCCTGCGCCAAAGGATGTTCCGAGGAGGCCTCTGCCGCCGCAACAAGTGCCAGTACATCCGCTTCCTCAAACCCTTCAGCCAACGCCACATCAGTAAGTTCCGGCTGGCCCATCGTCAGCGTGCCAGTTTTGTCAAAGGCCACCACATTGCAATCACGAAGGCTCTGCAACGCATCCCCTTTGCGAAACAGCACGCCCAGCTGTGCTGCACGGCCCGTGCCCACCATGATTGAGGTCGGCGTCGCCAGGCCCATGGCGCAAGGGCAAGCAATGATCAGCACCGCCACAGCCGCCACAATCGCATGGCCGAACGCCGGGCTCGGCCCCACCACCATCCAGATCCCAAAGGTCAGTGCCGCCACAGCCATCACAGCCGGCACAAACACCGCTGTCACGCGGTCCACCCGCGCCTGAATGGGAAGCTTCGCACCCTGCGCCTCGCGCACCATCGCAACGATCTGAGACAGCATTGTGTCCCGCCCGACCTTTTCGGCCTCATAGCGCAATGCGCCCTGACCGTTGATCGTGCCACCGATCACCGCATCCCCGGCGGTCTTTTCCACCGGGACCGGCTCGCCTGACAGCATGCTTTCATCCACAAAGGACTGCCCGTCAATCACGCGCCCATCCACGGCCACGCGCTCGCCGGGCCGCAAATGCAAGACATCTCCCACAGCCACGGCATCAATGGAAATCTCCTGCACTGTACCCTTGCGCTCTACCCGCGCCACCCGCGGCTGAAGCCCCATCAACTGCCGGATCGCCTCCCCCGTGCGCCCCTTCGCCCGCGCTTCCATCCAGCGCCCAGTAAGGATCAGCACCACAATCACCGCTGCCGCCTCATAATAAACATGCGCGGCGCCTACAGGCAGCAAGCCGGGGGCAAAGGTTGAGACCACGGAAAAGAGATAGGCCGCGCTGGTGCCCAAAGCGACCAGCGAGTTCATCTCTGGCGCGCCTTTGATCAGCGCCGGAAACCCTTTGGCGTAGAACTGTCGCCCCGGTCCGATCAGCAAAGCCGACGTCAGCACTAACTGCATCAAATACAGCGCCTGCATCCCCACTTGAGCCATCAACCAATGATGCAACACCGGAACCATATGCCCGCCCATTTCGGTCACAAACACCGGCAACGCCAGCGCCGCAGCGATCAGCACATCACGCTTGAGCTTTGCCGCCTCGTCAGCCTTGTGATCGACCTCCTCACCACACTCTTCCTGCAGCCGCGCTGGATAGCCCGCCTTGGTGCTGCGTGCCGCAATCTCGCTTGGCGTGGCCTCACCTTCGAGATATTCAACGGTCGCAGTTTCACTGGCAAAGTTCACATTGGCCGCCACCACGCCCGGCGTTTCGGACAGAGCCGCCTCAGCCCGGCGCACACAGCCTGCGCAGCTCATACCCGCCACATCATAGGTCACCGACCGAACACGCGCCGGATAACCCGCGTCCTTCAAGGCCCCCAAAACCGCTTCGGTGCCGCCTTCCATAACCACTACACGTGCGCTCTCATTAGCCAAATTGACTTCTGCAGATTGCACCCCTTCAGTCTTCGCCAAGGCCTTTTCAGCACGTGAAACGCATGCAGCACAGTTCAGGCCGTCAAGATGAAAGGTCAGTGTTTGCATGGATCTGTCTTTTCTGAGTCGGCGTCCCCCGCCACTAAGGGATATAAAGGTTCCAGTAAGTGGAAGGTCAAGGCCACTTAGCAGAACATGTCGTTTGCTTGAAATTTGCGCCTCAAAGCCCCTCAACACATTGATATTGGTCAACAACCCCTCGAATTTTGGCAGCCCCTACGAACCGACACCCCATGAAATGTGCGCCGACCGCAATTTTCTGTTTGATCTCCAATTTAATTTGACGCAAAAATTAAGTCGAGGAGACCTAGGGAGGACCCCCATGTTTGTGGGATTGGATCTGGGCACGTCTGGCTTGCGTGCGCTGTTGGTTGACGCGAGCCAAAATGTGATCGCCGCGCGTGAGGCGCATTATGACACCGCCCGCCCCCATGCTGGCTGGAGCGAACAGGCGCAATCTGACTGGACCCGCGCCGCCAAAGAGGTCTTCGCCCAACTGGCTGCCGATTTCCCTGATGAGGTTGCCGCGATCAAAGGTATCGGCGTCTCAGGCCACATGCACGGCGCCAACCTGTTGGACGAAACCGGCGCGCCTCTGCGCCCCTGCATGATGTGGAACGACACCCGCTCTGTCGATCAGGCCGCCCGTCTGGACGCCGTTGATCAGATACGCACGCTCTCCGGTAACATCGTCTTTCCAGGCTTCACCGCCCCCAAAGTTGCTTGGGTCGCCGACAATGAGCCTGAGACATTTGCCAAAACCGCCAAGGTCCTCCTGCCAAAGGACTATCTGAACTTCTGGCTCACCGGCATCTATGCCTCTGACATGTCCGACAGCGCGGGCACCAGCTGGCTCGACGTTGGCGTGCGCGATTGGTCAGATACGCTGCTATCAGCTTCCGGCATGCACGCCGATCAGATGCCCAAACTTTTTGAAGGCTCTGAGGCCATCGGTACGGTGCGCGACGACATCGCCGCAGAACTTGGCCTGCCCAAAGGTGTGATTGTTGCCGCCGGGGCCGGAGACAACGCCGCCGCCGCTTGTGGCATTGGCGCGCTGAACGAGGGGGACGGTTTTGTCTCCCTTGGCACCTCCGGCGTGCTGCTCACCGGGCGCGGCGCTTATGCGCCAAAACCCGAAAGCGCTGTGCATACCTTCTGCCACGCCATTCCGGGCCGCTGGTATCAGATGGGTGTGATCCTTGCGGCCACCGACAGCCTCAACTGGCTGGCCCGCAATCTGGGCCAAAGCCCCGCCGACCTCACCAGCGCCTTGGGCAACACCATCACAGGCCCCGGCCACATCCGCTTCCTGCCCTACCTGTCCGGCGAGCGCACCCCGCACAACGACGCCGAAATCCGCGGCGGCTTCCTCAACATCGACATAAATTCCGGCCCCGAAGCGCTTACACAAGCGGTGCTCGAAGGCGTGGCCTTTGCCCTGCGTGACAACTACGAGGCCCTCCAATCCACGGGCGCACAGCTCGACAGCCTAATCGCCATCGGCGGCGGCGCACAATCGCCTTATTGGGTCGAACTCATCGCCACGCTTCTGAACCTGCCGATTTCCCTGCCCGCAGCGGGCGAATTTGGCGCAGCCTTGGGGGCCGCCCGCCTTGCCATCTGCGCCACCACCGGCGCCGCACCCGAAGAGATCATGACCAAACCCGAGATCGCAACGACGATCGCCCCGCGCACTGAGCTGCGCGACGCTTACGAGGCGGCCTACGCTGCCTTCGTCGAAACTTACCCCGGCATAAAGGCCCTGACACAATGACCGACTTCTTCAAAGACATCGCCCCCATCCAGTTTGAGGGCGCCGACAGCACCAATCCAATGGCTTTCCACCACTACAACCCCGATGAGGTTGTTATGGGCAAACGCATGGAGGATCACCTGCGCTTTGCCATCGCCTATTGGCACTCCTTTGCATGGGAGGGCGGCGACCCGTTTGGCGGCCAGACCTTTGAGCGCCCCTGGCATCCGCAAACCCGCATGGACATGGCCAAAGTCAAAGCAGATGCCGCCTTTGAGATGTTTGACATTCTCGGCCAGCCTTACTTCTGCTGGCACGACGCAGACGTGCGCCCCGAAGGCGACAGCTTTGCCGAAAGCCTGAAGAACTTCGAAGAGATCATTGATTACTTTGAAGAAAAGATGAGCACACGCAAAATCAAACTGCTCTGGGGCACCGCCAATATGTTCAGCCACCGCCGCTGGATGTCAGGCGCATCGACCAACCCCGATCCGGAAGTGTTTGCCTATTCTGCCGCCACCGTGAAAACCTGCATGGACGCGACCAAACGTCTGGGCGGTGAAAACTACGTGCTCTGGGGCGGCCGCGAAGGTTATGAAACCCTGCTCAACACCGACATGGGGCGCGAGCTTGATCACATGGGCCGCTTCCTCAACATGGTGGTGGATTACAAGCACAAGATCGGCTTTGAGGGCGCCATTCTGGTGGAACCCAAACCTCAGGAACCGTCCAAGCACCAATATGATTTTGACGCCGCCACCTGCTATGGTTTCCTGCAGAAATACGGTCTTGAAAACGAGGTGAAGCTGAACCTAGAACAAGGTCACGCGATCCTCGCCGGTCACAGCTTTGAACACGAAATCGCCACCGCCGCCGCCCTTGGCGTGCTGGGCTCAATCGACATGAACCGCAACGACTACCAGTCCGGCTGGGACACCGACCAATTCCCCAACAACGTGCCCGAGGTGGCTCTGTCCTACTATCACATCCTGAAAGCGGGCGGTTTCACCACAGGCGGCACCAACTTTGACGCCAAGCTACGCCGCCAGTCGCTTGATGCCGAAGACCTCATCGCAGCCCATGTGGGCGGCATGGATATCTGCGCCCGTGGCCTGAAAGCGGCGGCAGCGATGATTGAGGACGGCGGCTTGGAACAAGCGCTCAACGAACGCTACGCCGGTTGGGAAAGCGATGCAGCCCAAGCCATGCTCGCCGGTGATCTGGACAGCACATTCGCCGATGTGATGAGCGGTAAAATCAACCCTGCGCCCAAATCAGGCCGTCAGGAAATCCTTGAAAACTACGTGAACCGCTTCGTCTAAGATGCTGTTTAAATAAAATTTAACCACACTCCTCACCTTGCCCTACGAGGTGGGGAGAGACACAGCCAAGGAAGACCAGCCATGCGCCATCTCCTGTTCTGCACCGTCGCCATCTTGCCCGCTTTGGCAAACGCTTCACCGCTGCCCAAAGCAGATGCGGCCTTCCCGGAACAGGACATGGCGGAGGTCAAACTTGGCCAACTTCTTTTCTATGATCCCATTCTGTCAGGAAACAAATCTGTCTCCTGCGCCTCCTGCCACCATCCAGATCTCGGCACCTCTGACGGGGTCTCATTGGGGCTCGGCGACGGCGCAACCGGCCTTGGGCTCAACCGCAAGATCAATCCGGACAATCCTCCAGAGCAACGCATCCCACGCAACGCCCCCGCACTGTGGAATCTCGGCGCTACGGAATTTAACGTCTTCTTCCATGACGGGCGCTTGGAAGACGACCCAACCCGCCCCTCTGGCATCCGCACCCCGCTGGGCGCCGAAATGGAAATGGGCTTTGACAATGCGCTCGCCGCCCAAGCCATGTTCCCCGTGCTATCAGGCGACGAAATGGCCGGGCACTACTCCGAAAACGATGTTTCTCAAGCTGTCCGCCTCGGTCGCCTCACCGGCCCCGGAGGTGCCTGGGACATACTGGCCAAACGCGTAGAGGCCATCCCCGCTTATCGCACGGCATTTGACGACGTCATTGGCGCGCAACCAATCAAGTTCCACGACATCGCCAATGTCATGGCGGCCTTCATCGCCTTTGAATGGCGCGCAGATGCCTCCGCCTTCGACGCCTATCTGCGCGATGGCACGCCTCTCCCCGAGGATGCCACCGCCGGCATGGCGCTTTTTTACGGCAAGGCACAGTGCAGCACCTGTCACAGCGGCCAATTCCAGACCGATCACGGCTTCCACGCCATCGCCCTGCCGCAGATCGGCCCGGGCAAGGCTGCCCGATTTGAACGCCACAATCGCGACGTCGGTCGCGGTCGCGTGACCGGTGCAGCCGAAGATTTCTATCGCTTCCGCACGCCATCGCTGCGCAACATCACGCAAACCGCCCCCTATGGTCACAACGGGGCTTTCACAAGCCTCGAAGGTATCGTCCGCCATCACTTGAGCCCGGAAGCTTCGCTCAGCGCCTACACCCTTGCAGCGGCGACCTTCTCTGATGGGGCATTCTCAAATGATTTCAAATTGATGAACGACGCGCCTGAAGTCACGCAAATCGCTCAAGCCAGCGATCTGCCTTCGGTGTCGCTTTCAGATGCAGAGGTCGCCCAAATCCTCGCATTCCTCGAAAGTCTCACAGACTATGACGCCATCAAAGGTCGCCTCGGCGTGCCAACATCGGTCCCCTCAGGTCTGCCGCTCGACAACTGATCGAGAAAACCGCCCCATTCAGCTCTTTGGCCAAGCGCTCAGGCCAGCGTCACGCTCAATCTGCCAGTGCCCATTGAGGGGCACCTTCTGCCAAGACCCCACTGTGCCGTCCGGCCAGATCACACGCACCTTAGCAGCCTCAGATGCGCCAAGCCCAAAATGCGCCGCGCCAGACACGCCGCCTGCATGGCCACCGCCCACTGTAATCTCACGGGTATAAACCCGCTCTCCGGCCTGCAGCTCGATCACTGCGCCAACTGCATCACGATTTGGCCCATTATCCTGCAGGCTCAACGACAGCCAGTTGCCCGCCGCTGCGCTGACGTTCTGATACACCTCCAACGGCGCTCGACGGTTGACCACCGCCAGATCCAACAACCCGTCGCCATTCAAATCCACCAAAGCGGCGCCCCGACTGCGCGCCAGTGTTGCGATCCCGGCCGCGTCACCCTGCTCGGCAAAGCTGCCATCTGTCTGCTGGATCAACAGGTTGTTGGGATCTTCCATCGCCGCATCCGGCATCTGCTCCACATTGCCTTTGGCAATAAACACATCATCCAACCCATCGTTGGTCACATCCCCAAAGGCGATATGCCAACCGGTTGAGGGCCGCCCGTCATCGCCCACATAGGGCCGATGCGCCGAGGTGCCCAGCGCATAGGGCACATCTTCATAGGTCGGCAGCGCCCCATCCGTGCGCCGCATCAGGCGCTGATCGCCCATGGAGGAGAGAAACACTTCGCTCACGCCATCAAAATCCAGATCGCGCTCCGCAATCCCCATGCCCCAAAGCATATGGGTCGCCCAGCCGTCCGCCTCCCCATAAAGCCGTGGTGTGGCCTCCATCGCCCAAAGCTGCTCCGCCCCACCGCGCACATAATAGTGCCTGTCATTGCTCATCCGCAGATCAGCACGCCCGTTGCGCCCCCAATCTGAGAACAGGATCGACAGTGGGCAAAACCCCGGCTCTAACGCAATGTGTGCGTAGCCTTCACCATCGGGTCGGAACAGATCGTTTGTATCACAGGCCTCAAACGGCCCATCCGGATTTTCCCGATCCACATAATTGCCAAACGCCAGCGTGGGCAGCGTGTTCTCCCCTTCCCAAGTGGCCGAAAACGCCGTGGTCCAGGCATCGCCGCCCTCAAAGCCCGGCACATCCATAGGTGTGAAACTGCATTCAGGGTCGCCTTTGAACAGCTTGTTCTCTCCGACGCGCAGAGCCACAAGATCCTGCCACCCGTCGCCATTGATATCGAGCGCATAAAACCCGGTGATCTCCGTGATATTCAGTGCCTCAGGCAAGGTCGCTTCAAGCACCACAGCGCCACCAAGGTCACTGCGATTACGCAGCAGCACAGGTGGGTTTGCCCCGCCCGCCGCCACCAGCTCCGACAGTCCGTCGCCATTACAATCAAAGGCGGCCACGCCCCCGCCGACAAAAAATTCCCAGCCGCCATCATAGCTGTGCGGCGACACATCGACTGGCACAAATTTCACCTCTGCCCCAGCACCACTTGCCGCCAGCACAGCCAAGCCCGTCACAAGCTTATCCAACATGATCTGCCATCCCCTGCAACGCGGTTTCCGAAACATTTTCAAGCGCATAGGCCGCCGCTCCTCGTGCCCACATCAGGTTGCCCCATTTGTGGATCACCACCTCCGGCGGCGCCTTGTCGATTTGCACAATCGACTTACGCATCGCATCAATCACCTCTTCGGCGTAAAGGTGGCTGGATTGCATCTGCTCTCCGGCAAGGATGATCAGCTCCGGGTCAAAAATGTTCACCAGATTGGCCAGCCCCATTGCAAACATCCGCCCGGCGCGCTCCACAATGGAGGCCGCCACCTCATCGCCCTGCTTGGCGGAGGCCAGAATATCCACCACCTGCCGCTCGGCCATTTCACCGGTCGCAATCATCGCCTCACGCATCAGCGCGTAATCCGCAACATAAGCCTCAAGGCACCCTCGCTGCCCACAGCGGCACAAAGCGCCCTCAAGCTGCACCTTCGTGTGGCCAAATTCCGCACCACAGCCACGTGTGCCCCGGTAGATCTCGTCATTGATGACGATCCCCATCCCCACACCGCTCTCGATGGTGACCACAATAAAATCGCGATGCCCCTGCCCCAGGCCAAAGCTCTTCTCCGCCATCGCCACAAGGTTGGCATCGTTGTCCAGAAAGACGGGAATGCCCAGCGCCGTCTCCAGAACCGCGCCAAACTGCACATTGCGCGCGCTTAAGGACGGAGACCAATGCACGAACCCCTGCGGCGCATCCACAATGCCCGCGATGCCAAGCCCAAGCCCCGCGACATCTGTCAGCGATTTGTCGATCTTTTGCGCCAGAGCTTCAACCAGCTCAGCCAGAGTGTCCGCCAAATCTTTGGCGGGTTGCATCGCATGTTCAAGTTCCGCCTCATGGGAGGCAAGCTGATTGCCTTCAAAATCCAGCAACACCAAAGACACCGTCCGGTTTGAGATCTTCGCCCCGGCAATCAATCGCGCCGCACCGCGAATCTTGAGGTCCACTTTGGGCCGTCCCCGGCGCGCATCCTTGTCAGGAGATTCGCTGGTAACCTCTTCGATCAATCCTTCCCGCAACAACTCTGCAGTGATCGTGGTCACGGTCGCTCTGCTAATGCCAGTAATCTCACTGAGGTTGATCCGCGGGATGCGCTGATGTCTGCGAATTTCTCCCAGCAGCACACGGCGACCAATTTCCCTCTGATTAACAGACATTTACGGACCTCCCTCCCATCAGGCATCGCGTCACTTCCATAGTGGAATACTGCGCTGAACTGGCCCACCACCATGGCGGCGTTCTGTGCCTTCATGCAAGCTTAGCTGAATTAATTTGATTTACAAATTTATTTTGCTAACAATGGGTCAACCCGGAGCAAAACCGATTCACATCGGCCACCGCCGGGGAAAACCTTTGGGAGGAAACCATGAAACTATTCGCTTCTGCGACGGCCATCATCGCCGGCGCCTTTATGAGCACAGCGGCGTTTGCCGAAGATCTGGTGATCGGCGTGAGCTGGTCCAACTTTCAGGAAGAGCGCTGGAAAACCGACGAAGCCGCCATCAAAAGCGCGTTGGACGCAGCTGGCGCCAAGTATATTTCCGCCGATGCGCAGAGCTCCTCTGCCAAGCAGCTGTCTGACATCGAAAGCCTGATTGCTCAGGGCGCAGACGCGCTGATCATCCTTGCACAGGACGCCTCCTCTGTTGGCCCAGCCGTGCAGGCCGCAGCGGACGAAGAGATCCCTGTCGTTGCCTATGACCGCCTGATCGAAGACAGCCGCGCTTTCTACCTGACCTTTGACAACGTTGAAGTTGGCCGCATGCAGGCCCGCGCCGTGCTCGAAGCGATGCCAAAGGGCAACTACGTGATGATTAAAGGCTCCCCAACCGATCCAAACGCAGACTTCCTGCGCGGCGGTCAGCAGGAAGTGCTGCAGGCAGCAATTGACTCCGGCGACATCAAGATCGTTGGCGAAGCCTACACTGACGGCTGGGTTCCAGCCAACGCACAGCGCAACATGGAGCAGATCCTGACCTCCGTGGACAACAAAGTGGACGCGGTTGTGGCTTCTAACGACGGCACCGCCGGTGGTGTTGTGGCTGCTCTGACCGCTCAAGGCATGGAAGGCATTCCGGTTTCCGGCCAGGACGGTGACCACGCAGCTCTGAACCGCGTTGCCACCGGCACCCAGACCGTGTCTGTCTGGAAAGACGCACGCGCACTTGGCGCAGCGGCTGGTGAGATCGCTGTGTCTCTGGCCAAAGGCGAGGCGGTTGACGGTGCTTCCGACTGGACATCCCCGGGCGGCACCACAATGACCTCCATGTTCCTGGCACCGGTGCCTGTCACCGCTGACAACCTGAACGTTGTTCTGGACGCGGGCTGGATTGCCAAAGACGTGCTCTGCGCAGGCTCTTCCAACGCCGCCTGCAACTGATCTGATACTTTGCCCTCCTGATCCGTCAGGGGGGCACACCTCACTCCCCACCCCCACACAACTGCAAAAGACTTTGCTGTCGCGGCCCGGGTCGCACAGGCTGGCCCTGTACACCCAAATTCCGGCGCTCAAAAAGGTAACGCACAATGCAAAAACAAGCCAAAAACCTGATCGACAAGCTTGGGCTGGATGTCCGCCTGCTTGGCATGATCGGCGCGCTTGTGGTGATCTGGGTTGTTTTCGGCATCTTCACCGATGGCCGCTTCCTGTCTCCACGTAACTTCTTCAACGTCTCGGTCCAAACCGCCTCTGTCGCCGTTATGGCCACCGGCATGGTCTTCGTGATCGTGACCCGCAACATCGACCTGTCCGTCGGCTCGATGCTGGGCTTCATCGGCATGACCGTCGCCGCGCTTCAGGTGCAATGGTTGCCTCAGATTGTTGGCCTCGGCCATTGGTCGATCTGGATCATCGCTGTGTTTGCCGCTGTGTTCATGGGGGCGCTGCTCGGCGCGTTTCAGGGCTGGATCATCGGCTACCTCACCGTGCCGGCCTTCATCGTGACACTGGGTGGCTTCCTCGTCTATCGCGGTGCCATGTGGTGGGTCACCAAAGGCCAGACCCAAGCCCCGCTTGATCCGACCTTCCGCCTCCTTGGCGGCGGCGCAGAAGGCACTCTGGGCGAAACGCTCAGCTGGGGGTTTGGCATCTTTGCATCCGTTGTCGCCGTCGCCCTCATGCTGATGAGCCGCCGCAACAAGGCGAGCCATGGCTTCACGGTAAAGCCGGTCTGGGCCGAAGGCGTCCTCATCGCGATCGCGGCCGGTCTGATCATGTGCTTTGTCTGGATCATGAACAGCTACCCAATCCCCAAAGGCGCCATGCGCCGCATGACCGAAGCGCAAGGTATCGAATACACCGAGGGTCTGGTCTGGAACCACGGTGTTGCCATCCCTGTTGTGATCCTACTGGGCGTTGCGATTGTGATGACCATCGTCGCCACCCGCACCCGCTTTGGCCGCTATGTCTACGCCACCGGCGGCAATCCAGAGGCGGCGGAATTGTCCGGCATCAACACGCGCCTGCTGACCGTGAAAATCTTTGCGCTCATGGGCGCACTGACCGGCATCGCTTCCATCATCGCCTCGGCACGCCTGAACGCGGTAGACGTGGGCCTCGGCACACTGGACGAACTGCGCGTGATCGCAGCAGCCGTGATCGGCGGCACAGCCCTGGCAGGCGGCGCAGGCACCATCTACGGTGCTGTCATCGGCGCCCTGATCATGCAATCCCTGCAATCGGGCATGGCTTCCGTGGGTGTGGACGCCCCGCTGCAAAACATCGTTGTGGGCATCGTTCTGGTCTTCGCCGTCTATGTCGACATCGTCTACCGCCGCCGTACTGGCGCGTAACCGGCGCATAAGGAGTTCTATTATGGACAAGCAACCCCCTCTCGTAGACATGCGCGACATCCACATCTCCTTTGGTGGGATCAAAGCGGTCGACCATGTCTCTGTTGATCTGCACCCCGGCGAAGTGGTTGGTCTTCTGGGCCACAACGGCGCAGGCAAATCCACCCTGATCAAGATCCTGTCTGGCGCCTACCAAGCTGACGGCGGCGAGATCTACATCAACGGTGAAAAGGCAGAGATCCACAACCCGCGTGATGCGCGCAAATACAACATCGAGACCATCTACCAGACCCTTGCGCTGGCCGATAACCTCGATGCTGCCTCCAACCTGTTCTTGGGGCGTGAGCTCACCACCGCCTTTGGCACCGTGGATGACGACGCGATGGAGGCCGAAACCCGCAAGATCATGGGCAAGCTCAACCCGAACTTCCAGAAGTTCTCCGAGCCTGTTTCTGCCCTTTCGGGTGGTCAGCGCCAATCGGTTGCCATTGCCCGCGCGGTTTATTTTGACGCCAAGATCCTGATCATGGACGAACCCACCGCCGCGCTTGGCCCGCATGAGACCCAGATGGTGTCTGAGCTGATCCAGCAGCTTAAGGCCGAAGGCATCGGTATCTTCCTGATCAGCCACGACATCCACGATGTCATGGAGCTCTGTGACCGCGCCTCTGTGATGAAAAACGGCCAACTCGTCGGCACGGTGGATGTGAAAGACGTCACCGACGATGACCTCCTCGGCATGATCATTCTGGGCAAACGTCCTGAAGGCGTCCCTGTTCAGGGCTGAATAAATTCGCTAAACGAACCAAAACAGATGAACCAAGAAAGTTGCGGGCGCATGACCTACCTTGTCGGCGATATCGGAGGCACCAACACCCGTCTGGCACTGGCCGGACCGGAAGGCGTGCATCAGGAAACGATACTGCGCGCCCGCAATGACGACTTTGACAGCTTTGACGCTGTCCTCGCGCATTTCCTTGCGACCCAGAAGACCGGCCACCTTGATGGCATCTGCATCGCCATCGCTGGCCCCGTGCAAGCGGGCGAGGGCAGCCTTACCAACCGCGATTGGGCACTCTCTGCCGCAGGCTTTGGCGTACAATCCGGCGCGGCACGTGCCGAGCTGATCAACGACCTCGCCGCCCTTGGCTACGCCCTGCCCCGCTTCACGCCTGAGCATATCTTTGGCACCCGCGTCGCCCCCACCAATGGTCAGTCCTTGGTCACGGGTCTTGGCACGGGCTTTAACGTAAGTCTCACCAAACAGACCCGCCATGGCGACACGCTGGTGATTGAAGCCGAGCTCGGTCACGCCGAAGTGCCCCACAGCATTGGCCAGCTGATGCAAGACGCTTTGGGTGCAGAGGCCGCGCCCCTCAAAACCGTCGAAGACCTCTTTTGCGGCCCCGGTCTTGAACGCCTGCACAGCCTTCTGACCGGCGCAACGCTGGACGGTGGCAGCATCATCGCCGCCTATGAGGCAAACGACGAAGCCGCGACAGTCACAGTAGAGCTCTTCACCAAGGCGCTGGCCTATCTCACCCGCGCCCTGATCCACCAATACCTGCCACGTGACGGCATCGTCTTCGCCGGCAGCGCCGCCCGAGGCGTGCTCCGCAGCCGCGCCCTACCGCTGTTTGTAGAGACACTGGACTCCGAAGGCCCCGGCATCGTCGCCCCAGCCACCATCCCGCTCAGCGTCATTACCGACGACGCCGCAGCCCTGCAAGGCTGCCTGCAACATTTGGTGCAAACCGCACGCTGAAGCTTTGTCAGATTGTAGGGGTTACCCACGGTTTTATGTGTTTGGCACAACCAGCATCTACCCGACCGTGAACTGCCCCATCATTCCGCAGTCTTCATGTTCAAGGATGTGGCAATGATACATATAAGGCGCGTCCTTTGTGGCCTCATAGTCAAACCGGACCAGAACCTCCGACAAGCCTTCTTCCACGTGAACCATGTCCTTCCAACCAGCGGCATATGCTGGCGCCGGGGCACCGTTTTGACTGAGGATGCGGAAAGAACACCCATGTATGTGAAATGGGTGTAATTGGTCATCCACCGAGATACGCCAAATCTCGGCATCGCCTTTGCGCACCTCTTCGTCGATCCGATCCATTTTCATTGGCTGGCCGTTGATTGCCATTGCGCCCGCATCGCCGCAAAAATTGTCCCACGCCAGAGCGAGCGCCGCCAAGTCGGCTCCGACATCCATTTCTAGCTGGAAAGAGCGCGTAACAGTGGCATCCTCTGGCTTTGGTGGTTCAAGAATGGCCAATTGCGTCGGCATCGCCCCATCAAACCCTTTGTCTGCGGTGCGGGTAAGCGACAGAGCCGGAACGGTTTGACCTCCGCCAAAGAGGTTTTCAAAGAAACCACCGCCGTCCCCATTCAGGTTCACGTTCAAGGTGTTCGTTTCAAACGCCTTCATATCGACCAACACTTCATAACGTTCGCCCGGCGACATCAAAATGCTCTCAGTCGCAACCGGAGCCGCAAGAAACCCGCCATCTGATGCAATCACAGTGATTGGCCCGGCTTCCATCGAAAGTCTGAGAAACCGTGCATTGCAGGCGTTCAGAATGCGCAGTCGGACAAGACCCGTAGGTACATTCTGACCAACAGGGGCGATGGCTCCGTTTATCACCAACGTGTCCCCTTCAAAGCCGTCCTCAAAGACGGCTGCGGACAGTTCATAGGTCATACGCCCATTCGCATCGAACATCTTGTCCTGCAGGACCAGTGTGAAATCATCCACGCCGTAGGTCTTGGGCAGGTCTGCTGACAGGCTCGCGTCATCTTCGACCAGCAGAACACCCGCCAGACCATTGTATGTCTGACGGGCCGTCTTGCCGTGCATATGCGAATGAAACCAGTTCATTGAGGCTTGCTGGACAATCGGCACATTCGGCGACCAAACAGCATCGGGCGCGATCTCCTGATGAGGTCCGCCATCGACATCTCCGGGAATGTGTAGCCCATGCCAGTGAATTGTCGAGGTATCACCAATATTATTGGCGACATCAACAGGAAGCGTCTGGCCTTGCTTCACCCTCAGAACGGGACCGAGGTAGGCGTTATTGATCCCAAAGGTGTCACTCGCAGTCCCGGTTCCAAAATCATGACGACCTAAGCCCAGAGAGAGAGAAACTCGATCTTCGATCCCGCCCGTTAAATCTGTCAAAGGGATGAGTGGAAGTGGACGCATCGCAGGCTGGGCCCAGCCGAGGCCACCACCAGTAAGAAGCATTCCTGCTCCAGTGGACTTCAAGAAAGTTCTACGATCCATTGAATCCCCCAAAGAACGTCAACTATGATTGATATAGAAGTAGCAAGAAGTGATTTGTCAACCGTGATTGATAAAAAAGACCATGCCTTTCTCGGGCAAAACATCAAAGGCATGATGATGACGCTGATCGCGCGCTGGAATGCTGAAATGGATGAGGCACGCGCAGAGACAGAGTTTGCAGATGTGCGCCCGGCAGACATTCGGGTTTTTGCGCGACTGCGGGGGCGCACCGTAAAACTGTCGACAATACACCGCGAGATGGGCTTTTCGCGGCAGGCAGCGCAGCAAGCCGTGGAGCGTCTGATCGGTCACGGTATGATCACAGTCGAGCCTGATCCCCATAGCAAACGCGACAAGCTCGTTTCCATCACGCCCAAGGGACACCGGTGGCGCACAATCGCGGCAGAGCAAATTCGAAGAATAGAAACCGAGATAGGTGAGGCTATCGGTTCGGATGGCAAGGAAAGCCTGCGTCGGCACCTGATCACGCTTGCCGGAAATACATGATCACGAACCCCAAACAAAAAAAGGCGCAGCCTAAGCTGCGCCTCTCTCATCTCTTATCCGCTCAGATCACTTCAGATCAAAGCGATCCGCGTTCATGACTTTGGTCCAAGCCGCGACGAAGTCACTGACCAGCTTGGCCTCACCGTCGCTCTGGCCATAGACCTCAGCCACTGCGCGCAGTTGTGAGTTGGAGCCGAACACCAGATCCACACGGGTGGCAGTCCATTTCACATCGCCGCTGGCGCGGTCTTTACCTTCATAGACGCCGTCTTCGCCTTCAGACCACTCGGTGCCCATGTCCAGCACGTTCACAAAGAAGTCGTTGCTGAGCTGGCCAACGCGGTCGGTGAAGACACCGTGCTGGCTGCCGCCGTGGTTGGCACCCAGCACACGCAGGCCACCGACCAATGCGGTCATTTCCGGCGCAGTCAGGGTCAGCAGCTGTGCTTTGTCCACAAGCAGCTCTTCCGGAGAGATCGCGAACTGCGCCCGCTGATAGTTGCGGAACCCGTCTGCCTGTGGCTCCAGCATACCAACGCTTTCCACGTCGGTCATCTCCTGGGTCGCATCCCCACGACCCAGGGAGACCGGCACGGAGACGTCATGCCCTGCATCCAGAGCAGCCTTCTCCACTGCCGCGGCACCCGCGATCACGATCAAATCTGCTGTGCTGACAGGCTTGCCAAAGCCGGCTTTGACCTCTTCCAGCTTGTCCAGAACGCGCGCCAGCTCTTCTGGCTCATTGGCCGCCCAGTCTTTCTGCGGCGCCAGACGCACACGGGCGCCATTGGCCCCGCCGCGCATGTCGCTGCCACGGAAGGTAGAGGCAGAGGCCCAGGCGGTTTTCACCAGATCGCTCACCGACAGACCGGAGCCGATCACAGCTGCCTTCAGTGCAGCCACATCATCGTCAGACAGGTCGGTTTCGCTGGCCGGAACCACATCCTGCCAGATCAGCTCTTCGGCTGGCACTTCTTCCCCCAGATACCGGGCACGTGGGCCCATATCGCGGTGGGTCAGCTTGAACCAGGCGCGCGCAAAGGCATCGGCGAACTCTTCCGGGTTCTCGTGGAACCGTTTGGAGATCGGGCCATAGATCGGATCCAGACGCATCGCCATATCGGCAGTGGTCATCATGGTCTTCACCTTCAGGCTCGCGTCATGGGCCGCTGGCGCCATGTCTTCTTCTTTGACGTCGATTGGCTCCCAGATCCACGCACCCGCCGGGCTCTTGGTCAGGTTCCACTCATAGCCAAACAGCAGATCAAAGTAACCGTTGTCCCACTGGATCGGGTTTGCTGTCCACGCGCCTTCGATGCCGGAGGTGGTGGTGTCGCCGCCCTTGCCGCTGCCATGCTTGTTGATCCAGCCAAAGCCCATGGCTTCGATCGGGGCCGCTTCCGGCTCCGGGCCAACCAGCTCAGGGTCGCCAGCGCCATGCGCCTTACCGAAGGTGTGACCACCAGCCACCAGCGCCACGGTCTCCTCATCGTTCATCGCCATCCGCGCAAAGGTCTCGCGAATGTCACGACCAGAGGCCAGCACGTCCGGCTGCCCGTCCGGGCCTTCCGGGTTCACATAGATCAGCCCCATCTGCACTGCAGCCAGCGGGTTCTCCAGATCACGCTCACCTGAGTAGCGGGAGTTGTCCGCTTCAGAGCTCGCAAGCCATTCCGCTTCCGCACCCCAATAAACGTCCTCTTCCGGCTCCCAAACATCTGCACGGCCTCCGGCAAAGCCGAAGGTGGTGCCACCCATGCTCTCAATCGCCACGTTGCCCGCGAGGATATAGAGGTCCGCCCAGCTGATCTGGTTGCCGTATTTCTGCTTGATCGGCCACAACAGGCGACGCGCCTTGTCGAGGTTGCCATTGTCAGGCCAGGAGTTCAGCGGCGCAAAACGCTGCTGCCCGGTGCCGCCACCGCCACGGCCGTCCGCGGTCCGGTAGGTCCCGGCAGAGTGCCACGCCATACGGATAAACAGACCGCCATAGTGACCATAGTCCGCAGGCCACCAGTCCTGACTGTCTGTCATCAGCGCCGTCAGATCTGCCTTCAGCGCCTTATAATCCAGTTTCTTAAATTCTTCCGCATAATCAAACGCGGTGCCCATCGGGTCAGATTTGGCAGAGTTCTGGTGCAAAATCCGCAGGTTAAGCTGGTTTGGCCACCAGTCGCGGTTGCCACGTGTCTTGTTGCTGGTGGCGCCATGCATCACCGGGCAACCACCTGTTTTCATATCTCCGTCCATATCGGTCTCCTGTCGGATAGATGGGTTTTTCGATTCTCTGAAGGCAGTCTACGCCCAGGGCGGGCATTTAAAGAAGTTGCATTTTCCAATCGGTTTAATAAGTAAAACAAATGACAAATCTCACGCTCCGCCAATTGCGCTACTTCGAAGCCCTTGCCCTGCACCGCCACTTCGGCCGCGCGGCTGATGCCTGCGCCATCTCCCAACCGGCTTTGTCCCTGCAAATCAAAGAGTTGGAGGAGGATCTTGGCCTCCCCCTGTTTGAGCGCTCCAGCCGCCAGATCCGCCTCACGCCTTTTGGGGAAGACATGGCAGAACGTGCCCGGAACGTGCTGCGCAGCGTGGAGGAAATCGGCGAAATGGCGCGGATGGCGCAATCCGGTCTGGTGGGGCGCTTGCGGCTTGGGGTGATCCCCACCATCGCGCCCTATTTGCTGCCCAATCTGCTGCGTCGGCTGAAGACCGATTTCCCCGATCTCACGTTGCACGTACGCGAAACCATGACCGCCACGCTGATTGAGGAGCTGCGTCAGGGCCGCATCGACACCGCGATTGTCGCCCTGCCCGTCTCAGAACCGACCTTTGAGGAAATGCCGCTTCTGTCGGAAAATTTCGTCTTGGTGCGCCCCAAGTCCGAGGCCGACGCCCCTGTCCCGGCACCGGAAAATCTGGAGCGCGAACGTCTGCTTCTTTTGGAAGAGGGCCATTGCTTCCGCGACCAAGCGCTGTCGTTCTGCGGCATGCCCACTGCCCGCGCCCATGAAGGGCTGGACGGCTCCTCGCTCTCGACCTTGGTGCAAATGGTCGGCGCAGGTTTGGGCGTGACCCTGATCCCGGAAATGGCGGTCCCGGTCGAAACCCCTTCCGCAGAGGTCACCGTCGCGCGTTTCAAAGGCGTCGAGCCCAACCGCAAAATCGGCATGATCTGGCGCAAAAGCAGCCCGCTTGGGCCGCAGCTGCAAAGGATTGGGTATTCGGTTCAGACAAGTGCGGCGCTTAAGACAAGCTAATCTCATACCGCCGAATTTTGCATGACTAATGAGCTAAATATTAATTGGTACACTTATGGATCGATGGATGGATGAAATGTACCAATGAATGCAGCTAAGCAGATTTAATTGCTTAGAGCTACTCGGGAGGAAGGAATCTCTTCAACTTAATTTTCCCGCGTGTTTTGCCTTGCCGAATATTCCGACTAACTTCCAACCCGTTTTTATCAAACTTGAAACGAACGTCGGAGAAAGGCGCATATTTCGCGCCCCTCAGAATCTCTGTAACTTGCCGGTAGGTTGCACCAGACCAACTTCCTGAAGACCGATACTCTCCCGGAACACCCTTTCTGTCATAAAAGACATAACTGCACTCGCCCACCACGTATCTACAGTCATGAGGTTCGTATCTCACCTGTTTGCCATTCGGCCATTCTATACGAACCGTTTGACCTCTGGAGTTTCTAAAAATAGTTCGTTCATAAGTTGACTTATTGCCATCGACTCGATGTGCCTGAAACTCGTGCAGCCCGTTTTGGATACGCTCAAAGCGCAACAAAAAATCCCCCTTATCACTTCGTTCGTATAAGAAAATTGTTCCC
The DNA here is from genome assembly GCF_017743755.1 of Shimia sp. R9_3. Lineage (NCBI taxonomy): Bacteria > Pseudomonadati > Pseudomonadota > Alphaproteobacteria > Rhodobacterales > Roseobacteraceae > Shimia > Shimia sp. R9_3. The sequence continues at coordinate 143,757 of NZ_JAGHRP010000005.1, forward strand.
TTTTTCAGATCGGTATACCCCTGATCCGGGTGCATTTGGGATACCGCTGAGACGGGGCAAAGCAGCAATGCGGCTAAAATTAGGTAGATACGGCGCGTCATTGATCTCACTTCGAAGTGTTACCTTTCTTGAAACTACTTTAACGTGCCTTCACCATCAAGCAGCCACACTAAATTTAGAACAGAGTAGGCCAGCCTCTACTTTCCCCTAGCATTCCCAACGCTTTGCGGCATTCTGCCCTCATGCGTATGATCCTGACCTTCTCGGCCCTCTTCCTCTCCGTCATCCTTTTGCAGCTCAGCTCCGGCGGCGTGGGGCCATTGGATGCGCTCTCAGGCATCGCGCTTGGCTTCTCCACCGAACAAATCGGCCTTTTGGGCTCGGCCCACTTCCTCGGCTTTTTTATCGGTTGCTGGTGGTCGCCGCGCCTCATGGGCAGCGTCGGGCATTCCCGCGCCTTTGCCACTTTCACCGCGCTTGGGGCCATGGGCCTTCTGGGCCATTTCATCATTGTTGACCCCACCGCCTGGGCGATCATGCGGATCGCATCCGGCCTCTGTGTGGCAGGCTGTTTCACCGTGGTGGAGGCTTGGCTGCAATCCAAAGTCACCAATGAAACCCGCGGCCGCGCCATGGGCACCTACCGCGTGGTGGATATGGTCGCCTCCCTCGCCGCGCAGCTGGTGATCAGCGTTTTGGAGCCTGCTTCATATGTCTCCTACAATCTGCTAGCCTTGCTATGCTGTGTCGCCCTACTGCCGATCACCCTCACAACCTCGCCACAACCCAAAACCCCTGCGGCCCCGCGCCTGCGCCCCAAGCTCGCCTATGAGCGCTCACCCCTCGCCGTGGCGGGCGTGATTGTCGCCGCACTCAGCTCCGCCTCTTTCCGTATGGTCGGCCCGGTTTATGGCACCGAGGTCGGCCTGCAGGTCAGCCAGATCGCATGGTTTCTGGCCGCCTTTGTGCTTGGCGGCGCGATTGCGCAATATCCCGTGGGCTGGCTTGCGGACAAATATGACCGCCGCTGGGTGCTGATCTGGCTCTCTGCTGCCGCCGTACTCAGCTGCGCCACCACAGTAACCCTCGGCGGAGGCAGCACCGCCATGGTCATGCTGAACGCAGGCTTCTTCGGCTTTACCTCCTTCCCGATCTATTCGGTGGCCGCCGCCCACGCCAATGACTTCGCCACGTCTGAGGAACGGGTCGAGCTTTCTGCCGCGCTGATGTTTTTCTTTGCCGTTGGCGCCATTGGCACACCGCTCTTTGCCTCTGGCCTGATTGAGCGCTTTGGCCCCTCCGCACTTTTCATCATGATCGCCGCAGGCCATCTGCTCCTGATCGTCTTTGGCCTCGCCCGGATGCTCGCCCGCCCAACCGTCGCTGATCGCACGCGCTACGTATATGCCCCCCGCACATCGTTCACCGTTGGGCGCATCACCAAGCGGCAGCGCGAACAGCCAACCAAGTCTGACGAAACCAACAATTGAGGCGCAAAAAACCTCCCCAAAATGCACCGACAATGCACTCCCGCGATACCACCGCGATACAGATGCAATACCGACGTGTTACCGACGTGCGATTTCCCCTGTGGAATTGCTCCGCCCTTTGAGCTAATTGGGGTCGAAACAGTTAAGGGACACCCAAAATGGCGCGCCATCTGATCACCTCGGCCTTGCCGTATATCAACGGCATCAAACACCTCGGCAACCTCGTTGGCAGCCAGCTGCCTGCCGATCTGTTTGCCCGCTACATGCGCGCGCGCGGCCATGAAGTTCTGTTCCTTTGCGCCACCGACGAGCACGGCACCCCGGCTGAACTCGCGGCTGCCAAGGCGGGCAAAGACGTCGCAGATTACTGCGCCGAAATGCATGAGGTTCAAACCAAAATCGCCGAAGGGTTCCGCCTCAGCTTTGACCACTACGGCCGCTCGTCCAGCCCGCAGAACCATGCGCTGACCCAGCACTTCGCAGGCCGACTTGCCGACATGGGCTTGATCCGTGAAGTCACTGAAAAGATGGTCTATTCCAACGCGGACGGGCGCTTCCTGCCGGACCGCTATATTGAGGGCACCTGCCCCAACTGCGGCTTTGACAGCGCGCGCGGCGATCAGTGTGACAACTGCACAAAGCAGCTCGACCCAACCGATCTGATCAACCCTTATTCCACCATTTCCGGCTCCACCGATCTGGAAGAGCGGGAGACCAAACACCTCTTCCTCTGTCAGTCGCAAATGCGCGACAAGCTGCAGGCCTGGATTGACAGCAAGACCGACTGGCCAGTGCTGACCACCTCGATTGCCAACAAATGGCTGAACGACGGCGATGGCCTGCAAGACCGCGGCATAACCCGTGATCTGGACTGGGGTGTGCCCGTTAAGAAAGGCGGCGAAGACTGGCCCGGCATGGAAGGCAAAGTCTTCTACGTCTGGTTTGACGCCCCCATCGAATACATCGCCTGCGCACAGGAATGGGTCGACGCCGGTAAGGGCGACGATTGGGAACGCTGGTGGCGCACCGACAAAGGCGCAGAGGATGTGACCTACACCCAGTTCATGGGCAAGGATAACGTGCCGTTCCACACCCTGTCATTCCCAGCCACCATCCTCGGTTCTGAGGAGCCATGGAAGGCCGTGGATTACATCAAGTCATTCAACTATTTGAACTATGACGGCGGCCAGTTCTCAACCTCACGTGGGCGCGGTGTCTTCATGGATCAGGCGTTGGAAATCCTGCCGTCCGACTACTGGCGCTGGTGGCTGCTGAGCCATGCGCCGGAAAGCTCTGACAGCGAATTCACCTGGGAGAACTTCCAGCAGTCGGTGAACAAAGACCTCGCGGACGTGCTCGGCAACTTCGTCAGCCGCGTCACCAAATTCTGCCGCTCCAAATTTGGCGAAGAGATCCCTGCCGGTGGCGAACTCGGCGAAACCGAGACTGCTCTAATCAACGAACTCACCACCCGTCTGCGCGCCTATGAGGGCCATATGGCGGACATGGAAGTGCGCAAATCCGCCCAGGAACTGCGCGCGATCTGGGTTGCGGGCAACGAGTACCTGCAAACGGCTGCACCTTGGTCCACCTTCAAGGAAGATCCTGAGAAAGCCGCAGCGCAAATTCGCCTCGCGCTCAATCTGATCCGCCTCTACGCTGTTGTGTCTGCGCCCTTCATCCCAGATGCCTCAGCCCAACTGATGGCGGCGATGCAGACTGAGGACACAAGCTGGCCCGAAGATGTGGCTGCAGCGCTGGACACCCTCGCCGCCGGTCACGCCTTCACAGTGCCAGATGTGACCTTCCGCAAAGTCTCTGATGAAGAGCGCGAAGAGTGGCAGGAAAAGTTCGCAGGCAAGCGCGAGAGCTAAACCGCACGTAAGCTGAAATCCTTGGGGCCGCACCTTCTTCATCGTTGGTGCGGCCCTTTGCTTTTGCGCTCTTACCCTCAAACGTTGTGGCCCCTCGCCGGTTGCCCTGTAAATCTGACCAAGATCAAAGCGCGACCTTGCGGTATTTCAATAGTAAGCTGATGTCAACCGCGCGCGATGCGTGCTCTGACGTGATGTTTGACCGACGCAAAAGGAGACCAAGCAATGGAAGCCATCCTGAACGTGATCTGGAATATCATTGAGATCATCCCACCCGTCATCACGGCATCCATCATGATGCTAGGCATCAGCGCCTTTGCAGGTGCGCTCCTTTGCCTCTTCGTTGCCGTGCTGGCCATGCGCCGCGAAAATAAGGCGAACTGACATAGCCTCTCATCAGCCGCGCGATCAGAAACACCGGCTGCAAAACTTCGAATTATCAGAGATTTATCTGGTACCCGCGGCCGGACTCGAACCGGCACGGCCTATACGGCCTAGAGATTTTAAGTCTCCTGTGTCTACCATTCCACCACGCGGGCACGCAGCGCGAACATAACGTCAGCGGCGCGACAATAGCGTGTTGGCCGTCAGTGTGAAGAGGGTTTGCCCGCCAAAATGCAAAGTTTTTTTGCACATCTCCAAAGCCGGCTGACGCCAAACGCCGCGCACAGGTTACAGGTCTTCTCCCGGCTTGTCTGACACACCCGGCGCCCGATAAAGCGAGCGCTCTGGCAGCCATGGATTAAGCTCCAAAGCCGCAGCCAAAGCATCCTGCGCTTCAGCCTCCCGTCCCAGACCAATCAACGTTAACGCCAGTCCGGACTGCGCCGCCACATGGCGCGGCGACAGATCAAGCGCCCGCTCCAGATCCGGCAAAGCCGCCTCAAAATTCTGGCTCAGAAAATTCACAAACGCCCGCTGATTGTACCCTTCCGCATAATCCGGGCAGTAAGCAATCAACGCATCAAAATCTGACCGCGCGCCCAGCAAATCCCAGGACTCACGCTTGCGCATCCCCCGGTTCAAAATCTCCTGCGCGGTGTCATCCGGCGCATCCGCCCAATATTGCCACATCTCCCCGGAAAGTATCTGTGCCGAGGCCTGATCCGGCGCCCTTTGAACCCGCTCAATCAGAGCATCCAAGGCCACAGTATGGTCAGGTGGCGCAGGACAATCCGCAGCAAAGGCGGGGTGACAGAGGCAAATCGCGGCAAGATATCTCAGCATCCGCAAAGGCTGACACGGCATCCCGCATTGCGCCAAGTCACATCTCTGCGAGGCCGGTCTCTTTCACTGCCTGCATGGCCACATAGGTCGAGGTGCTGGCCACATAAGGCAAAGCGGAAATCTTCTCTCCCAGCACCCGGCGATAAGCCGACATGCTCGCCGTGCGCACTTTGAGCAGATAGTCAAAATGGCTGGCGATCATATGCGCCTGCTCGATCTCCGGCACCTCGGCAACAGCCTCATTGAAGGCCTGCAACGCCCGCTCTCGGGTTTCTGAAAGCTTCACCTCGACAAAGGCCACATGGTCGAGCCCCAACCGTATCGGATCCAGCAAGGCGCGATAGCCCGTGATTACCCCTTCGCGCTCCATACGTCGCAACCGCGCTTGGGTCGGGGTCTTGGAGAGGCCGATCTCACGCGCCAGATCGGTGATCGAAATGCGCCCATCACGTGACAGCACATCGAGAATCGCCCGGTCATAGCCATCCAGCGCGACATTTTCACTTTGCAAATTCAATCCCCCAACTTGAGCACACTTAGACTACTCAACCACCCTATTTAGGAGAATATGACCATCATTACCAAGATATTCTACTCAAAAGACAGGAGGCGACATGACCAATACGCGCGATTTGATCGACACCACGACTTACCGGGACGAACCCCCCTTGATTGCAGAGCTGGCGCAACAGGCTGCGCTGTCTGACAGCGACCGTGCCACCATTTGCCAGAGCGGCGCACAGCTGGTGACAAAAATCCGCGAAGAAACACGCCCCGGCCTGATGGAGGTCTTTCTCGCAGAATATGGCCTGTCCACAGATGAAGGCGTCGCTTTGATGTGTCTGGCCGAGGCCCTACTGCGCGTGCCGGACGCCGAAACCATCGACGCGCTGATCGAGGACAAGGTCGCCCCCTCAGATTGGGGCAAACATCTGGGGCAATCCACCTCGCCTCTGGTCAACGCCTCCACATGGGCGCTGCTGCTGACAGGCAAGGTGATGGAAGACAGCAACCCCGGCCTGATCGGCACCCTGCGCGGCGCGGTGAAACGTCTGGGCGAACCGGTCATCCGCACCGCCGTTGGCCGCGCCATGAAAGAGATGGGCCGCCAATTCGTGCTCGGGGAAACCATCACCTCCGCCATGGAGCGCGCAGCGCATATGGAGGCCAAAGGCTACACCTATTCTTACGACATGCTGGGCGAAGCGGCGAAAACCGACGCGGACGCCATGCGCTACCACCTCGCCTACTCCCGCGCGATCTCCGCCATCGCAACCGCCTGTATTCACGACGACATCCGCCAAAATCCCGGCATCTCGGTCAAACTCTCAGCGCTTCATCCCCGCTATGAGGTCGCGCAATCCGCGCGGGTCATGGAACAGCTTGTCCCCCGCCTGCGCTCCCTCGCCCTCTTGGCCAAATCCGCAGGTATGGGCCTGAACATCGACGCTGAAGAGGCCGACCGTCTTTCACTCTCCATGGATGTGATCAGCGCGGTTCTGGCAGAACCAGCGCTGGCGGGCTGGGACGGCTTTGGCGTCGTGGTCCAAGCCTACGGCAAACGCGCGGGCGCGACGCTTGATTACCTCTATGAGCTTGCCCAAAAATGTGAGCGCAAGATCATGGTGCGGCTGGTGAAAGGCGCCTATTGGGACACAGAGATCAAGCGCGCTCAGGTTGAAGGGCTGGAGAGCTTTCCGGTCTTCACCAACAAAGCCGCCACCGATGTCTCCTACATCGCCAACGCCCGCAAACTTCTGGGCATGACCGATCTCATCTACCCGCAGTTTGCCACCCACAACGCCCATACGGTTGCCGCTATTCTGCATATGGCTGAGGATAAATCTTCCTTTGAGTTCCAACGCTTGCACGGCATGGGTGAAGCTTTGCATGATCTTGTGCTCACCGATGAAAGCACCCGTTGCCGCATTTACGCACCTGTTGGCGCACATCGCGATCTGCTTGCCTACCTTGTGCGCCGCCTTCTGGAAAACGGCGCAAACAGCTCGTTTGTCAATCAGATCGTAGACGAAGACGTGCCTGCGGAGGTGGTTGCCCGTGATCCGTTCCCCGAAGCGCTCAAACCAACCGCCAAGCTGCTCACAGGCCCCGCGTTGTTTGCCCCTGAACGGCCAAACTCCAAAGGTTTTGATCTGACCGATCTGCCCACCTTGGATGCCATCGACACAGCGCGCGAACCTTATCGCAAAACCACATGGGCCGCAGCGCCGCTTATTGATAGCACAACGCAGCCCGAGCCTGCAGTCGCCGTTGAAAACCCAACCCTGCCGACTGACAGCCCGGGCACCGTCGCCCATACCAGCCAGGCGGACATCAACACCGCGCTCAGCGCTGCCGCGCCTTGGGATGTCTCAAGTGAGGAGCGTGGTGCCATCTTGGCCCGCGCGGCAGATCTCTATGAAGAAAACTTTGGCATGTTCTTTGCCCTGCTTGCGCGGGAGGCCGGCAAAACGCCGAAGGATGCTGTGGCCGAGCTGCGCGAAGCAGTTGATTTCCTGCGCTATTACGGGGCCAACGCGCCGGAAACCCCACCCGCAGGTCTCTTCACCTGCATCTCCCCTTGGAACTTCCCTCTGGCCATTTTCACCGGCCAGATTTCAGCCGCGCTGGCAGCAGGCAATGCGGTTTTGGCCAAACCGGCGGACCAGACACCGCTGATTGCCCATGAAGCGGCCAAGTTGCTGCATAAGGCCGGCGTGCCGCGCAGTGCGCTGCAACTCCTCCCGGGCGCAGGCGCAACAGTTGGCACAGCGCTCACCTCTGATCCGCGCATCAACGGCGTGGCCTTCACAGGCTCCACGGCCACCGCCCTGCGCATTCGCCAGACCATGGCCGCCAACCTCGCGCCCGGCACCCCGCTCATTGCGGAAACTGGGGGCCTGAACGCGATGATCGTGGACTCCACCGCTCTGCCTGAGCAGGCCGTGACCGCGATTGTCGAAAGCGCCTTTCAATCGGCTGGCCAGCGATGTTCGGCCCTGCGCTGCCTCTATGTTCAGGAAGACATCGCCGACACTCTGCTCGACATGCTCAAAGGCGCAATGAAGGAGCTTTCACTGGGCGATCCCTGGGAGCTGTCCACGGACAGTGGCCCTGTGATCGACACCGCCGCGCATCGCACCATCGCCGCACATATTGCGCAGGCTGAGGCGGAAAAACGCGTTTTTTATCAACTGCCAACGCCGCAAACCGGCACATTCATTGCCCCCACATTGATCCGCGTGCAGGGCATTGCCGCTCTCACGCGGGAGATCTTCGGCCCAGTCCTCCATGTGGCAACCTTCAAAGCCAGTGAATTGGATCAGGTGATCGACGACATCAACGCCACCGGCTACGGGCTGACCTTCGGTCTGCAAACACGGATTGATGACCGTGTGCAGCATGTCTCTGACCGCATCAAAGCGGGCAACATCTATGTGAACCGCAACCAGATTGGCGCAATTGTCGGCTCTCAACCTTTTGGCGGAGAAGGCCTTTCCGGCACCGGCCCCAAGGCGGGCGGGCCGCATTACCTGTCCCGCTTTGCCAAACCGCAAAGCCAGCCTTCCAGCCACTGGAGCACAGAGGTCGCGCGCGAACATGTGCAGGCACAGCTGGATCAAGCCCGCGTCACGTCCGCGCCTCAGACAACATCCCTTCCCGGACCAACAGGCGAGTCCAACCGGCTGACAACATTTGCCAAATCGCCAGTCCTCTGCCTTGGCCCCGGTGCGGAAACCGCACAGGCCCAAGCGCAGGCTGTCATCAAATTGGGAGGTCAAGCGGTTGTCTCAGATGGCCTGCTGCGACCAGAGGCTCTGAGTGATCTCATGGACTTCTCAGGCGCGATCTGGTGGGGGGATGACGAAACCGGACGGCAAATGGAGCAGGCTTTGGCCAAGCGCGAAGGCCCGATCCTGCCGCTGATCACCAGCCTGCCGGATGCCGCACGGGTTCTGGGCGAGCGCCACGTCTGCGTGGACACCACCGCCGCCGGCGGCAACGCAGCGCTTTTGAGCGGGGGCGGTTGACCTCCCCCGCAATTCACCGCAGCTTGGCCGCATGTTTCCTATCCGCGATCACAATCCGTCAGGCCGCACGCCGTTTGTCGTCTATGCGCTGCTCATCTTCAATATCGGGATCTTCCTGATTTATCAGCCAATTATGGGCGATGATTACCGTCTCGCGCTGTTCTTTGATCAATGGGCGCTGATCCCCGCCGCTGTCACGGAGGGCCAGCGCCTGCATGGACTTTTCAGTTCCATGTTCCTGCACGGCGGCTGGATGCATCTGCTTGGCAACATGCTGTTTCTATGGATCTTTGGCGACAACCTCGAAGATGAAATGGGCCATGTCGGCTTTCTCGTCTTCTACGTCCTATCTGGCCTTGGTGCAGGCTTCGCCCAGATCGCAGCGGACCCTGGCAGCATCATCCCCATGGTGGGGGCCTCAGGTGCCATCGCCGGTGTGATGGGTGGCTATCTCCTGCTGTTCCCCAAAGCGCGCGTCGACATCCTGCTGATTCTCATCATTATTTTCCGCATCTTCACCATTCCTGCCTGGATCATGCTGTGTTTCTGGTTTGGCCTTCAACTGTTCAACGGGGTGCTGAGCGATCCGGAAACCAGCGGCGTGGCCCATTGGGCCCATGCGGGCGGGTTTGTGATCGGTGTCGTGCTCGCCATTCCGGTCTGGCTCCGCCTTGGCGGCACCGGATATTGGCAACGCACCCACGGACATCCGCCCCACCCTGAGACCCGCTATCGTCTCAGCCAGAGTTCCATTCCACGTGTCAGGAGACGCCGATGAGCCACAAACTGACCTGCCATTGCGGGGCTGTTGAAATACAGGTGACCCTCGCACAAGACCTGAGCGATGCACGCTCCTGCGATTGCTCATTTTGTCGCCGCCGCGCTGCTCCAAACGTTGATGTGGCGCTTGAGGATCTCACCATCATCAAGGGCGCGGACAGCCTGTCGCTCTACACTTGGGGTACAAAGACCGCGCAGCATTACTTCTGCCGCCATTGCGGGATTTACACCCACCACCAGCGCCGCTCCAACCCCAACGTCTATGGCGTCAACATCGGGGCACTCGAAGGCGTGAACCCTGCCGATTATGCCCCGTTTGACTGGGTTGATGGTGTCAGTTTCGCCCTTGATGAAGACACAAAACAAAAAACCTGACCCAATCGGGCCAGGTTTCAAATTATCTCAAGCGCATCAAAGCCGCCTTAGGGCAGCGTGCGTTGCGTGGGTCAGTCCTTGCGGATGACCTTTGCAAACTGCGAGAAGATCGGCTCGTTGGCCACGATCACTTCGCCATCTTCCACCATATCACCATCCGGGTTGACCGGCTCAACCAGCGCACCGGCCTCTTTGGCGATCAGCAGACCTGCGGCGACGTCCCATGGCTGCAGGCCACGTTCCCAGAAGCCCTCGTAACGGCCAGCGGCAACATAGGCGAGGTCCAGAGAGGCGGCACCAAAGCGGCGCACACCTGCGGTGGCAGGCAAAAGGCGCGCCAGATCCTGCAGGGTTTCAGGCAGATCCGCGCGGCCGCCAAACGGCAGGCCAGTGGCAAAGATCGATTCAATCATGCGGTGACGGCCGGACACACGCAGGCGCAGGCTGTCGTTCAGCCAGGCACCTTCGCCGCGCTCGGCATAAAACATCTCGTCTTTGGCGGCATCAAACACCACGCCCGCAACGATCTCGCCCTTGTGCTCCAACGCGATGGAAATCGCCCAGTGCGGTAGGCCGTGCAGGAAGTTGGTGGTGCCGTCCAGCGGGTCCACAATCCAACGGCGGGTCGGATCTTTGCCCGCAATCTCGCCACCTTCCTCAGCGATCCAGCCATAGGTCGGACGCGCGCCAAGCAGCTCTTCTTTCAGGATTTTTTCGGCAGCGATGTCGGCGCGGCTGACAAAGTCCCCTGCCCCTTTCATCGACACCTGAAGGTTCTCAACCTCGCGGAAGTCTTTGACCAGTGACCGCCCCGCTTTGCGAGCGGCCTTCATCATGATGTTCAGATTTGCGCTGCCCGGCATGGCACGGCTCCTTTTGGCTCAGAGCGGGCGTATACGCCGCCAAACCCTTTTTGCCAAGGGCCAATGGGCGCATAGCAGCCCCTTTTGAAACGCCGCGTCACGAAAATCACCTGTCAGGGGCCATTGCTTGCAAGAGAGAGGCACTGGGCGCAAGCTGAAAGCAGAGCTTCGGAGGACACCCCAGATGACAGAGAAAATGCAACGCATGGTGCTGGCCAGCCGCCCGACCGGCGCACCGCAGGACGAGAATTTTCGTTTGGAAACAGCGGATTTGCCGGAAATCGGCGACGGCGAAGTGCTGGTGCGCAGCCACTACATGTCGCTTGATCCCTATATGCGCGGCCGGATGGATGATGCCAAATCCTATGCCGATCCAGTGCCGATTGGCGGCACCATGGAGGGCGGTGCCGTGGGCGAGGTGATCGCCTCCAACCACCCCAACTTCTGTGTGGGTGATTTTGCCTTTGGCATGTTTGGCTGGGCCAGCCATGGCAAGGCAAAAGGCGAGGAAATGCAAAAACTTAACCCCGATCTCGCCCCGATCACCACAGCGCTTGGCGTGATGGGCATGCCGGGCTTTACCGGCTGGTTTGGCCTGACGGAACACGGCAAACCCAAGGCCGGTGAAACGCTGGTTGTGGCCGCCGCCACCGGCCCTGTGGGCTCCATGGTCGGGCAAATCGCCAAACTGCACGGTCTGCGGGTGGTCGGCATCGCCGGTGGTGCGGCGAAATGTCAAACCGCAACAGAGACTTACGGCTTTGACGCCTGTCTGGACCACCGCGCCTATGAGACCGCCCGGGACCTGCGCAACGCCCTGAAAGAACACTGCCCGCAAGGCATTGATATCTATTTTGAAAACGTCGGCGGTAAGGTTCTGGATGCGGTGTTGCCGATGATGAACCGGGCCGGACGCATTCCGCTGTGTGGCATGATCTCCTGGTACAACGCCGGTGGCCTCGGGGCGGATGCGGCGATGGAGGCCCTGACAGGCCCGCGCCTGTGGCGCACCATTCTGGTTAGTCAGTTGTCCGTAAACGGTTTTATCATCTCAAACCACTACGACCGCTACGGCGATTTTCTGCGCGAAGTCGGCCCGCAACTGGCCGCTGGCAAGATCGCCTATCAGGAGGATATTGCCGAAGGGCTGGAAAATGCGCCTGCCGCTTTCCGCTCCATGCTGACCGGCGGCAACAAGGGCAAACAGATCGTCAAACTGATCTGATCCGCCCCCAAATCACGCGCGCTGTTGCGTGGCGGCGGCAATAGGTTAACGCCGAAAGCCGCCGTGTTGGAACGTCGGTATCGCGTCTGTATCGCGGTGGTATTGCGTAGGTGCGATTTTCAGCGCCGCAACATCTTAACCCTGCGTGCGTTGCGAGGGGTTTTTCATTTGATTTTCGGTGCGTTTGGCTGCGGATTTTGGCCCGTACAGGCCGCCCGTTCAGGCCACCAGCAAGCGCGCTTCCTGCACCCGCAAAGCAGGCCGCGCCTCGGCGCCGTAAGCCTGCAATCCCCCGTCCCGCAATTCCGGGAACAAGGCAAAGATCTCTTCCTGCACCGAGCGCTCCAGAGCGTTCAGCCCCTGCGCCCCCGGCAGGAAGCTCTCGCTTGGCACACCGCCGCCATAGACAATTTCATGGCAGTCAAACATCAGGTGGACATAGGTGATCTCCCCACCCTCGACCTGACAGATGGTGTCGCCATTGACCAGGCTGATCGCGGGCACCAGCGCTTCGGCTTCGCCAAAGTGCATTTCCACGCGCCAGCCACGCAGCATCATCCGGTGATGTGGTGAGACCATCAAAGGCGCGTCATTGCCCAGCGCTCCGGCGGCAAAACGCACCGGGGCCACCGCACCTTGCGCCGCCACCGTGCGCTGACCAATCCAGCGCAGCGGCTGAAAGCCGTGGTCCAGCGTCAAAATCATATCGCCGGGCTGCAACGTCTCGACCGCGCGCTCGCCCTTTTGGGTGACAATCGGCGTGCCTGCCGCAAAGCAGGGCACAAAATCCCATTCCTGACGGTTGGCCGCCAGACCCTGCGCGCGGTTCGCCGCGAGACTGTCCAGCGAGATGGATTGGATCGGGCCTGCTTCCAGAGTGGCCTGATCCGTGTTGTTGGTCAGTTCCGGTGCAAGATAGCTGTTGCCGTCCACATCCTGAAACAACACCGCAGAATAAGTCGCCGTGCTGCCATCCAGATAGGTGATGGTGGCGTTATAGACCGCCACGCCGTCAAACTGCTGCGGCGCACCGCCGTCAATCCGGAAGCGGTCGTTTGGATTGTTGTTCATCGCGTAGAACGCGCCGACACCGCCGGTGGCGGAGACTTCGACAAAATTGTTCAGCAAAGCCGCACCGGGGCCGCCAAAGGTCAGCCCCACCAGAGCGGAGGCGTTTTCGGCAAAGGAATTGCCTTCGAACGTATCAATCTCGGCCAGCTGGCCAATCGAGAGCGCATTAAAGGTGGTCGACATACCTACACATGAGGGCCGAACCAAGATCCAATCAGCTGCCAGGCAACATGACCAATCTATGATCTCAGAGCCCCCTCCCAGACACAGATGAACGTAGTGCGCGCTTCTTTGATCCCCCTTAAGCGATTCTTAAAGGGGAAAATCTTAGATGTATTATCAACTCTTTTTTAAGTTTCTTGCAACCTGCGGGCTTCTTTGCCCGCCATTTGGATCAGGTCCTGCATGTAGGGCTTGCTCAAATCCTCATCACGGGTGGCGGCAAAAAGCTGGCGTGTGAGCCCTTCGGCGGTCAGCGGGCGGGTCACATAATCGGAGGAATATTTGACCTCGCGCACCACCCAGTCGGGCAGCACAGAGACACCGCGGTTTGAGGCGACCAGCAGCAGGATCACGGCGGTCAGCTCCGCCTGACGCACGGCACCGGGCTCCACCTTCGCCGGGATCAGGAGCTGGGAGAACACATCCAGACGGGAGCGCTCCACCGGGTAGGTGATCAGGGTTTCCCCGCGAAAATCAGTGGCCTCCACATAGTCTTTCTGGGCCAGCGGATGCTGGGAGGACGCGACAAAGACCGGCGCATAATCAAACAGGTGGCTGAAGGAGACGCCGGGCAGGTTTTCCGGATCAGAGCTGACCACCAGATCCACCTCTTCTTTCTGCAAGGCAGGCATGGCGTCAAAGGCCAATCCGGGGCGGATGTCCACATCCACATCCGGCCAGTTCTTGCGGAATTGCTCCAGCACCGGGAAGAGCCATTCAAAACAGGCGTGGCATTCAATGGCGATGTGCAGCCGTCCGGAGCTGCCGTCGCGCAAACCGTTAAACTCCGCCTCAAGTTTTTCCACCTCCGGCAGCACCTGATTGGCCAAACGCAACAGCCGCAGACCTGCGGCGGAGAGCTTCATCGGTTTGGAGCGGCGCACAAAGAGCTCTACGCCAGCTTGCTCCTCCAAACCTTTGATTTGGTGAGACAATGCCGACTGCGTGATGTTGAGCTGATCCGCCGCGCGCGCCAATCCGCCGCATTCATGGATCGCCCGCACGGTGCGCAGGTGACGGAATTCAATGTGCATCTTCATATGAAGCTCATGACCTTCTTGAGTATTATGAATTTGCGTAATGATCGCACGCATGGGACATGAGGACAACAGCAAGTTACAGGATGCCCGTTATGACCACGCCTCAAGTTTCTTTTGAATTCTTCCCGCCGCAGTCTTTGGAAGCTTCCTTTCGCCTGTGGGACACGGTGCAGACCCTGGCACCTCTGGATCCGCGCTTTGTGTCGGTCACCTATGGCGCCGGTGGCACCACGCGGGATCTGACACGGGACGCTGTGGCGACGCTGCACAAATCCTCTGGCCTGAATGTGGCGGCGCATCTGACCTGTGTGGAGGCCTCAAAGGCCGAGACCCTGCGCATTGCCGAAGAGTTTGCCACCGCAGGGGTGCGCGAGATTGTGGCGCTGCGCGGGGATCCCGCCAAAGGCAGCGTGGGCTTTACGCCGCATCCAGAAGGCTTCACTTCCTCCGTGGAGCTGATTGAAGCGCTGGCCGCCACCGGCAAATTCACCATCCGTGTGGGCGCCTATCCTGAGAGCCACCCGGAGGCCGCCGATATGGCCGCCAATGTGGAGTGGCTCAAGCGCAAGATTGATGCCGGAGCCAGTGAGGCGATCACGCAATTCTTTTTTGAAAGCGAGACCTTCCTGCGCTTCCGCGATGCCTGTGTGAAAGCCGGTATTGACGCACCGATCCTGCCAGGCGTTTTGCCGATCGAGAACTGGAAAGGCGTGCAGAAATTTGCCGCGCGCTGCGGCACCTCGGTGCCCACATGGCTGGCCAATGCCTTTGAGAAGGCGGTGCGCGATGACCGTGAGGATCTGCTGGCCACGGCGGTCTGCACCGAGATGTGCTCTGAGCTGTTGGATGAGGGTGTGGATGCGCTGCATTTTTACACGCTGAACCGGCCCGAGCTGACCCGCGATGTCTGTCATGCGCTTGGGGTGGTGCCGGAAGTGAAGCTACAAAACGTCGCGTAACCCGCGCCCCTGCGCTCTTGCGCCAAGCCAAAGCTTGCGGCCTTCTTTGAGTAACACAGAGGAGGCCCCAATGCCGGAACATCGCTACGCCCAGTCGCTTGAAGAGATGGCCAATTTTGACGACATCCTGTCGATGAGCGGGCTGGAGTTCATGCAGGCGATCATCGACGGCGCTCTGCCCGGTGCGCCGATTGGCGACACCATGGGGTTTCTGCCGACACATGCGGAACATGGCAGCGTGACCTTTGAAGGCGCGCCGGAGTTTGGCGTGCTCAACCCGATCCGCACGGTGCATGGCGGCTGGTACGGCACGGTGCTGGACAGCTGCATGGCCTGCGCTGTGCAGAGCACGTTGGCGGTGGGGCAGATCTACACAACGCTGGAATATAAGATCAACATTCTGCGTTCGATCCCTGTGGGCATGAAAGTGCGCGCGGTGGGCAAGGTGCAGCATGTGGGGCGCTCCACCGGCATTGCCAATGGCGAGATCCGCGGCATTGAGGATGGCAAGCTCTATGCCACCGGCTCCACCACCTGTATCGTGATGGCGGGGCCGAAGCGCTAACGGCGGCTTGGCGCGGGAGGGCGCTGCCCTCGTCCCAAGCAAGTTGGGACTTCACCCGGGATATTTTGCGAATGAGAAGCGCGGCTTGCAGCGCCCTGCCCGCTGGCGCATTTTGCGTGGATCAATAAGGCGTCAAAAAGGGGCAAAAGATGCGAGCAGTGATACAGCGGGTGAGCGAGGCGCAGGTGCGCGTGGACGGAGAAGTCATCGGAGCCTGTGGCGCGGGTGTGATGGTGCTGGTCTGTGCGATGCAGGGCGACACCGAGGCGCAGGTGATCAAGCTGGCGGGAAAAGTGGCGAAATGCCGGATCTTTCAGGATGAGGCCGGCAAGATGAACAAATCCGTGGTGGATATTGGCGGCAGCGCGTTGGTGGTGAGCCAGTTCACCCTGTCTGCGGACACGCGCAGCGGCAACCGGCCCGGGTTTTCCACAGCCGCCGCGCCTGAAGAGGGCAAGCGGCTTTATGAGCTCTTTGCCAAGGAGCTTGCCGCCTATGTGCCGGTTGAAACCGGGCGGTTTGGGGCGGATATGAAGGTCTCGCTGATCAACGATGGGCCGGTGACGATCCCGATGGAGATCTGACAAGACGCCTTTTTTTCGGTGGCTTACGCCGGGCACCAGACCGCCATGGCTGTGCCACCCGGTTCGCGGAACTCAAACCGTTTGCCCCCGGGGAACTCAAAAATCTCTTTGGTGATCTCCGCGCCTGTGTCGGAAATCTGCTGGTAAGCGGCCTCAAGATCATCTGCCTTCAGCACAATCAGAGGCGCCTGAGGCGCGCCGCGCGCGATCCCCCCACCGATGCCTGCGTTCTGAATGTCGCGGTAATCCGGGCCGTATTCCACAAAATTCCAATCAAAAGCTTTGGCAAAGAAGTCTTCGGTGGCCTCCAGCTCAGCACTGTAAAATTCGACGTAGTCTATTTTCAGATTGAGGGGCATCCCGGTCTCCTGTTTAAACGGCATGCCCCAAATGTTCACATTTTGTTTCACTCCGTCAAGACGGAACTTTATGCAACCGAAGCCTGCGCCCGCCTGCCCTCAGCTCTTTTTCACGAACTTTGTCAGGATCACGATGCGCTGGCTTTCGACGCGGCCTTCGATGTGCTCGGCGTTGTCGGCCACGAGTGAGATATTGCGCACGGCGGTGCCGCGTTTGGCGGTGAAGCCTGCGCCTTTGACCGGAAGATCCTTGATCAGCACCACCGTGTCGCCGGCGGCCAGCACTGTGCCATTGCTGTCGCGGTGGGTGACCGTGTCTTCGCCCTCAGCGACAAAACCGGCCTCTGCCCAAGCCTGCACCTCGGGCGCAAGATAGGCGATGTCCAGCAGGTCGCGGGCCCATGGGGCTTCGGTGAGGCCGTTGAGCAGACGCCACGCTACAACCTGAACTGCCGGGGTCTCGCTCCAGATCGCCTCATGCAGGCATTGCCAGTGGGGCGCGTCTTTGGGGCCTTTGACGACACCCTCCGCGCAGGTGGCGCAGAGGGTGACGGTGGTGTCTTCCGGCGCAACAGCGATGGGCGCAAGGGTTTCGGAGGCTCCGCAGAGCACACAGGTTTCTGACATTTGGGGCCTCCTGACAGGACACAGACGGGGCTGTGTGGATCGGTGTGTGAGGCTCGCTCAATCGGTCATCGACAGAGTGGCGTCAATCGCTTTCTTCCAGCCAGCATAGCGCCCGTCGCGCCAGTCCTGATCTTTGGCCGGGGTGAATTCGCGCTCTTTCTCCCAAGTGGCGGCAAAGCCTGCCATATCGGCGTAGACGCCGACCTGCATGCCCGCGAGCCAGGCCACGCCTTTGGCGGTGCTTTCGGCCACCACGGGGCGGTCGACCGGCGCGCCGAGCACATCAGAGAGGAACTGCATGGTCCAATCCGAGGCGGTCATGCCGCCATCAACGCGCAGCACGGTGTCGCCGGAGAAGTCAAAATCCGCCTGCATGGCTTCGAGCAGGTCGCGGGTCTGAAAACCCACGCTTTCCAAGGCCGCGCGGGAGAATTCTGCCGGGCCGGAACCGCGGGTCAGACCAAAGACCGCGCCGCGGGCCTGTGGGCTCCAGTAAGGCGCGCCGAGGCCGGTGAAGGCGGGCACCATGATGAGCTCCTGCCCCGGATCAGCCGCTTCGGCCAGATCGGAGGTAGCGGCGGCATCTTCGATGATGCCCAGCCCGTCGCGCAGCCATTGCACCACCGCACCGGCGATGAAGATCGCGCCTTCCAGCGCATAAGTTGGCTTGCCGTCAAGCTGATAGGCGACGGTGGTCAGCAGGCGGTTTTGCGAGGTCACAGGCGTGTCGCCGGTGTTCAGCAGGGCAAAACAGCCGGTGCCATAGGTGGATTTGAGCATCCCTGCCTCAAAACAGGCCTGCCCGATGGTGGCGGCCTGCTGGTCTCCTGCCACGCCGCGGATCGGGATGGGCGCGCCAAAGATCTCAGCATCGGTGTCGCCAAAATCAGCGGCGCAGTCTTTGACCTCTGGCAGCATCGACATGGGGATGCCAAGGATCTCGCAGATCTCCGCGCTCCATGCGCCTTGATGGATGTTATAGATCAGCGTGCGCGCGGCGTTGGTGGCGTCAGTCGCATGGACCTTGCCGCCGGTGAGCTTCCAGATCAGGTAGCTGTCCACCGTGCCAAAGAGCAGATCGCCCGCCTCTGCAGCCGTGCGCGCGCCTTCGACGGTGTCCAGAATCCATTTGATCTTGGTGCCGGAGAAATAGGGATCGAGCAGCAGACCGGTGGTGCGCTGCACCAGATCGGCGTGGCCTGCGGCTTTCAACTCGTCACAGATGGCCGCGGTGCGGCGGTCCTGCCAAACGATGGCGTTATAGACCGCCTCGCCGGTGTGTTTGTTCCACACAAGCGTGGTTTCGCGCTGGTTGGTGATGCCGATGGCGGCCACATCTGCGGCGCTGAGGCCTGCGGTGCTGAGCGCCTCTTTGCAGGTGCTGAGCGTGGTGGTCCAGATGTCGGAGGGATCATGCTCCACCCAGCCCGATTGCGGGAAATGCTGGGTGAATTCCACCTGCGCGCTCGCACCGGGGCGGATGTCGCCGTCAAAGACGATCGCGCGGCTGGATGTGGTGCCCTGATCGATGGCGAGAATATGTGTCATGACGGCCTCCCTGCTGGTCTTGGCGGGCACATTAGGCCGCGCATTCTGTTACCGCAATCAGCAAGATAACCCGCGCCGCGTCAACCTACTATTTTTTTCGTAGACAGATGCGGCAGATCAGGTGGGAAGGGTCAGCAGCGCTAGCCCTTGGTCACATCATGGCTGTAGATCCAGTCAAACTGTCCCATCAGCTTTTGCGGCGCGAGACGGGTCGCCATGCGCATGCCCATATGAGCCGCCATCCGCAACGGTCGGTTGGCGAGGTGGTATTTCCACGCATTGCCGCTGGCGGTGTCCACAATCCGCTTCACCCGCGCTTCGCGGCGGTTCTGATAGGCGGCGAGCGCTTCGGGAATGGTGTCAGCTTTCTGGATGGCGTCGCCCAGCACCCAGGCATCTTCCATCGCCATCACCGCGCCCTGCGCCATGAAGGGCAGCGTTGGATGGGCCGCATCCCCCAGAAGCGCGCAGTTGTCCTGATGCCAACGGGGCGCAACCGGATGGCGGAACAGGCCCCAGCGGCCAACCTCTTTCACCTCGGCCATGATCCGCGGCACATCTCCGCCAAAATCGGCAAATGCGCTGCGCAGATTGTCAGGCGCATCCACATGGTGCCAGCCTTCCTCGGCCCAGCCCATCTGCTCCTGCACCGCCACCAGATTGACCATGGTGCCGCCGCGCAGCGGATAGCTGACCACATGCCGGTGTGGACCCATATGCACTTGCACCAGATTGCCGTGCCCCATGGTGTTGGGCACCGTGGCGCGCCAGGCGACCTGTCGGGTGAAGAAAGGGGCAATCGTGCCGTTGATCACGCCACGCAGCCGCGAATGCAGCCCGTCGCCGCCAACAACAAGATCCGCGCGCATTTCGGAGCCATTGGCCATCACCACACGGGCGCGCTCTCCGTTTGTACCGGGATGCACCGTGTCGACCTTTTGCAGCAGCAGCACTTTCACGCCTGCCGCCCGCACCGCCTGTGCGAGAAGGTCAATCAGATCGGCGCGATGGACAAAATGATAGGGAGAGCCTGCTTTGATCAGCGACAGATCAAGATTGGCAACCAGACGACCGGCGGCGTAATCGCGCAGCTCCACCGCCTGTGCCTGCACGGCGCGCGCCTCAAGATGTTTGTCGAGCCCCAGGGCGCGCAGCACCGCCAGACCATTGGGGCTGACCTGCAGACCGGCGCCGACCTCTTTGATCGCTTCGGCCTGCTCCAGCACGCATACGCGGGCGCCAAGCTGACGCAAAACCAGAGCCGCCGTCAGCCCGCCAATCCCGGCGCCAATGACGCAAACTTTCTGTTCACTCAAATTCATTGCGGCCGTATCTACAAAAAAACGCCGGGGCAAAAGCCCCGACGTGCTGTTTTTTTCCGCGATTCAAAAAAAATCAGTCGTCGCGGTGTACTTTTTCGCGGCGCTCGTGCCGTTCTTGCGCCTCAAGGCTCATGGTCGCAATCGGACGGGCATCCAGACGGCGCAGGGAAATCGGCTCGCCGGTCACTTCGCAGTAGCCGTATTCACCTTCATCAATGCGGCGCAGGGCGCTGTCGATTTTCAGAACAAGTTTGCGCTGGCGGTCCCGGGTGCGCAATTCCAAGGCGCGGTCGGTTTCTTCGCTTGCGCGGTCGGCAACATCAGGAATGTTGCGTGTGCTGTCTTGCAGGCCTTCAATGGTGTCGCGGCTGCCGGCCAGAAGCTCTTCTTTCCAGTTCAGCAATTTACGACGGAAGTACTCAGTCTGCCGGTCATTCATGAACGGCTCATCCTCTGCGGGACGATAGTCATCCGGCAGGAAAGTTTCTGCTTTCATTTGTGCTCCCTTACCGTGGTCAACGTCCGTGGTGCTATTCAAGTCAGACATGCCACCCCCTTCTCTAATGCCTGCAAATACTCCCTTGGAGCGGGAATGTCACTACCTCATAATGGCACATTGCGGACAAAATATGTTCACGATAGGGTGCGGCGAAAAATTGGCGAACGGGCGGAGAAATTTTATGCAGTTTTCAGGCACCAAAGACTATGTGGCCACCGACGATCTGACTGTGGCGGTAAATGCCGCGGTCGCGCTCGAGCGCCCTTTACTCGTGAAAGGTGAGCCCGGCACCGGCAAGACCGAACTGGCGCTGCAGGTGGCCCGTGGACTGGGTCTGAAAATGATCGAGTGGAACGTGAAATCCACCACCAAGGCACAGCAGGGTCTCTACGAATATGACGCCGTGTCCCGCCTGCGCGACAGTCAACTTGGAGATGAGCGGGTGCACGACATCTCCAACTACATCAAGCGCGGCAAACTCTGGGAAGCCTTTGAGAGCGATGAGAAAGTCGTGCTGTTGATTGATGAGATCGACAAAGCCGACATCGAATTCCCCAACGACCTGCTGCAGGAACTCGATAAGATGGCGTTCCACGTCTATGAGACCGGGGAAACCATCACCGCCAAGCACCGCCCGATCATCATCATCACCTCCAACAACGAAAAAGAACTACCCGACGCCTTCCTGCGCCGCTGCTTTTTCCACTACATCCGCTTCCCGGACGTGGAGACCCTGAAAAAGATCGTCGAAGTGCACCATCCGGGCATCAAAGAGTCTCTGCTGACCACCGCGCTGACGCAGTTTTTCGAAATCCGCGAGACCGCCGGGTTGAAGAAAAAACCCTCCACATCTGAAGTGATTGACTGGTTGAAGCTGCTGCTGGCGGAAGATCTCTCTCCGGAAGACCTCAAACGCGACGGTGCAAACGCCCTGCCCAAGCTGCATGGCGCGCTTTTGAAAAACGAGCAGGATGTGCATTTGTTTGAGCGTCTGGCCTTCATGGCGCGCTCCGGACGGTAAGCACCTGCCCCTCGGCACATTGCCGTGGACATATGCACGCTGCAAAGCGCGCGAACGACAAAAAAAGCGCCTGAGAGCCACCCCCCTCAGGCGCAAGACCTCAAAAAATTTCGGCTTGGCCCAGAATTTCACGTCCCTTGTCCCTATTCTTGCCGTAGTCTGAGCAGACCACTTGTCCAAACCGCGCCACCGGCGCAGACCACAAGGTGCGGACCACAAGGAGCAAACGAGGCCCATGACCACTGCCCCCGCGACCGATGATGTGCGCATTCGCCCGCTTGAGCGCTCAGATCACGACGACTGGCGCAGGCTCTGGACCGCCTATCTCGCGTTTTATGAAAGCTCTGTTGCGGAAGAGGTCTATGTCTCGACCTTCGCGCGGCTGCTGGGGGACGACCCGCAGGATTTCTCCTGTCTGGTGGCCGAGAAAGACGGCGTTCTGGTCGGCCTCACCCATTATCTGTTTCATCGGCACGCATGGCGCGTCGAAAATGTCTGCTATTTGCAGGACCTCTATGCCGACCCAGAGGTGCGTGGCACCGGCGTCGGGCGCAAATTGATTGAAGCGGTTTATGCCGCTGCAGATGCAAAAGACGCGCCCGCGGTGTATTGGTTGACCCAAGAGTTTAACACAACGGCCCGCCAGCTTTATGATCGCATTGGCAAGGTCACCCCGTTTATTAAGTATCAAAGGCCCTGATGTTTCGATTTTTGCTTCCTGTCGCCTCGGTTTTGGGCGCCCTGGCTTTGGGGGCCTGCGCGCCGATTGGCGAGAGCGGCACCTCCACCCGCGCTGCGGTGGCAGACACCACCCTGCCCCCAGTCAAAGGCTTTGCCACCCCGCGCCCACAGCCACCGGCACGCTCCAACCGCGATATTGCGCGGGACTTTCTGGATCTGACCTTTGAGCTTGAGAGCGGGCGCAATCTGGACCGGCTGACCCGGTTTGAAGGGCCGATCACCGTGCGCGTCACCGGCGCGCCACCGCCCGGGATGATGACCGATCTGCGCGCACTGCTGTCGCGTCTGCGCAATGAGGCGCGCATCGACATCAGCCTTACCAGCGCACCTTCGGCCAATATCACCATTCAGGCCGTATCCCGCCGCGACATTCGCAAAGCCCTGCCTCAGGCGGCCTGCTTTGTGGTGCCCAATATCTCCTCGCTCAACCAGTACCGCTCCGCCCGCCGCACCGGCGCGGCCAATTGGGCGCTTTTGGAGAAACGCGAGAAAATCGCGATCTTCTTGCCCAATGACACCAGCCCGCAGGAAACCCGTGACTGTCTGCACGAGGAGCTGGCACAGGCGCTTGGGCCGCTCAATGATCTCTATCGCCTGCCCGACAGTGTCTTTAACGACGACAATATCCACGCGGTGCTGACCGGTTTTGACATGACCATCTTGCGGGCGTTTTATGACCCCACGCTGGTCAATGGCATGAGCCGCAATCAGGTGGCCAACCGCCTGCCTGCGATCCTGACCCGGATCAACCCGCGCGGCGATCAGCTCTCCTCCAATCCCCTGCCCGCCACACCGCGCAGCTGGATTGACGCGGTGCAAACCGCGCTTGGGCCAGGCACCACACCGGCAGGACGCCGCGTTGCCGCGCGTCAGGCGCTGGCGATTGCGCAGTCTGAGGGCTGGCGCGATCACCGGCTGGGCTTTTCCCATTACGCGCTGGGGCGCCTGCTGCAATCCCAAGACATCAGCGCCGCCCTGACACAGTTCCGCGCCGCAGACCGCGCCTATCGCAGCACCGAAGGGTTCGGGCCGCACCGCGCCTTTGTCGCCACCCAGCTTTCGGCCTATGCCATCAGCGCTGGCCAGAGCCGCGAAGCGCTCAACATCATCGGCCCGCAGCTCACCCCGGCGGCGCAATATGAAAACGCCGCCCTGCTGTCCACGCTGATGCTGCTGCAGGCCGAAGCGCTGGACCTTGAGGGTGAGTTCAACGATGCGGCCAGCCTGCGTCTGGACAGTCTGGGTTGGGCACGCTACGGCTTTGGTCCGGACTGGGCGGTGCGCGCAAAGCTGCGCGAGATCGCGACGCTCAGCCCGATCAGAGGGGGATCATAAGACCATATGTTCGTGATTATCGGAGCGCTTCTGGGCGCAATTCTGGGCGGCACCATCGCCAAAAGACGTGGCGGCAAACGGCTGGATATCTTGCAATATGTCGGTGTCTACGCAATGATTTTTGCTATGCTTGGGCTGTTCGTCACTTTAATCATCCACCGTATGGCGCTGTAAAACCTCATGTTTCTACCCTTCTTTGAAAACCTGCGTGCGGCCCGTGTGCCGGTCTCTTTGCGCGAATTTCTGGGCTTTCTGGAAGGGCTGCGCGCGGGGCTTGCCACCTATGATGTGGAGAGCTTTTACTACCTCGCCCGCACGGTGATGGTGAAAGACGAGCGCAACATCGACAAGTTTGACCGCGCCTTTGCCATGACCTTTGACGGGCTGGCGGAGATTTCCGCGCAGGATGTGCTGGAAGCCGTGGACATTCCTGAGGAATGGCTGCGCAAGATGGCCGAGAAACATCTGAGCGCCGAGGAGATGGCCGAGATCGAGGCCATGGGCGGCTTTGACAAGCTGATGGAGACCCTGCAGGAGCGCCTCAAGGAACAGGAAGGCCGCCATCAGGGGGGCAACAAATGGATCGGCACTGCGGGCACCAGCCCGTTTGGCGCCTATGGCTATAACCCCGAAGGCGTGCGCATCGGCCAGAAAGAAAGCCGCCATCGCCGCGCGGTGAAGGTCTGGGACAAGCGCGAATTCCGCAATTTTGACGACACGGTGGAGCTCGGCACCCGCAACATCAAGGTGGCGCTCAAACGCCTGCGCCGCTGGGCGCGTGAGGGCGCGGCCGATGAGCTGGATCTCAACGGCACAATCCGCGCCACCGCAGAACACGGCTATCTCGACGTGAAAACCCGTCCCGAGCGGCACAACGCTGTGAAAGTGCTGCTGTTTCTGGATGTGGGCGGCTCGATGGATCCGCATATCAAAGTGGTGGAAGAGCTGTTCTCCGCCGCGCGGGCAGAGTTCAAACATCTGGAGTATTACTACTTCCACAACTGCCTCTATGAAGGCGTGTGGCGCAACAACCAGCGCCGCTGGAATGACCAGACCCCCACCCATGAGGTGCTGCGCACCTATGGGCCGGACTACAAATGCATCTTTGTCGGGGACGCTTCCATGTCCCCTTACGAGATCGCCTATGCCGGTGGGGCCAACGAACATTGGAACCAGGAAGCCGGTCAGGTCTGGCTGGAGCGGGCGCGCGATCAGTGGCGCGACAACCTCTGGATCAATCCGGTGCCGGAAAGCCATTGGCAATACACCCATTCCATCGGCATGATCCGCGAGATTTTTGAAGACCGTATGGTGCCCATGACCCTTGAGGGGCTGGAGCGTGGGATGCGCGAGCTGACGCGCTAACCCCCTGCCCTTAGCCTGCCCCCTCAAGCGGCAGAGAGCGCCCGCCCCGGCAATGCCAGCACCTTGGTGACAGAGGGGGTCAGCCCGACATAGGCCGCCAGAGCGCCCTCATATTTGGGGGCCGCGTCTGAGAGATCCTGCTGCCGCGTGTCATAGTAGATGTCACAGGCCACCTCAGGCAGCGCGATAGACGCGCTTGCCCCATTTGAAGCATCAGGCAAAGTCGCAGCGGGCACAATGCTCACGCCGCCAAACAGATGCGCGACCACAGGCGCCTCACAGGACCGGCATACCCCCCGCACCAGCGGCGAAGGCGATTTTGTGCGGATCCACTTGAGCTTGGCCGGATCGAGAGGCTTCACCTGCCCCCGGCGAAACATCAGCGCATCGGCATAGGCCGCGCGGTAAACCGACTGGCATTTGCTGCAATGGCAGCGAAAGCGCACACGTGGGGCAACACGGATGGAAACCCCGGCCGCGCCACAACCACAACTTGTCTTGACCTCTTGCATGACGCCACCCTAAGCGCGCTGCGCTTTCCCCGTCAACGCCACATCCGGATGACGTAAGGGGCGCTTTGCCGCTTGCGCCACTGCCCTCTGCGCCCCATATCTTCTGCATGATCAAATTCATGCCCATCCTGCTGGCCCTGATCATGGGTCTTGTGTCCTTCAGGTTCTCCGCCTGGCGCACCGCCAAGGAGCTCAAGGCGCGCTCCACGGAACTAGCCGACCCGCGCCTGACGCCGCTGATCAAAGATATGGCCAAGGCGCTCGATCTGCCGCGCATCCGTGTACACATCTACGAAATCGAGCCAGTGAATGGTCTTGCGGCACCGGATGGCAAAATCTACCTCACCCGCGGCTTTTATGAACGCTACCGTCAGGGCGCGGTCAGCGCGGAGGAGATGGCCAGCGTGATCGCCCATGAGCTGGGCCATGTGGCGCTTGGCCATTCGCGCCGCCGCATGATCGACTTTTCCGGCCAGAACGCCCTGCGCACCGCGCTCGCCATGGTGCTCAACCGCTTTCTGCCCGGGCTGGGCGCGGTGATCTCCGGCGCAGCACTCTCGCTGCTGATGGCACGCCTGTCCCGCTCTGATGAATTTGAGGCCGACGCCTATGCCGCTGCCCTGCTGGTGAAATCCGGCATTGGCACAGCGCCGCAGAAAGCGCTGTTTGAAAAACTCAGCCATCTGACCGGCGCGCGCGGCGCCAGCGTCCCCGCCTGGCTGCTGAGCCACCCAAAGACCGAAGAGCGCATCAAGGCCATCGAGAAACTTGAGACCGACTGGGGCCTCACAAAGGCCTGAGCGCCCTTACCTGCCCTAAAGACTCACCGCTTTCGCCAATTTGGGCAACCGCGCTTTCTTCAAAAGCCCGCGCATCTCCCACGCCGCCCCACTGAGGCGCTCGGCCTCTTGCCGTACCGCTTCACAGACCTGCGCCACCCCGTCAGGATCTGCCTCCCAGCATTTGCGCAACAGCTCATCCGGCCCAAGACGCGCGACGCCCTCCTCGGCCAGAATATGACGTGGGAAGTCTTTCACGTTCATCGTGACAATCGCATCTGCAGAGCCTGCAATTGCTGCGGCCAGCACATGGGTGTCGTTTTCATCGGGCAGAGAGAGACGGTCCTGCAGACCTTGGGGCCATGTGACCTCTGCCTTGGGCCAGTCGGCGCGGATCAGGGCAATCTCGCTGCGCGCCTGCGCTTCGCCGGTGGGGCCGATCTTGCGCGCTGCGCGCGCCCATTCTTCCAGAATGCGCGCCGACCATTGCGGCTCAAAGGCACCGGTTTTGGCCACGCCAAGCAGCACCTCGCGCATCACCGTGGGGTACAGCACGCAGGCGTCAAGCAAGAGCCGCTTCAAAGTATGACCCTCACTGCGCGCGCCTCACAGGCGGAAGATCAGGGATTTGAGATAGCCGCTTTCCGCAAGCTGCGGCATCAGCGGGTGGTCCGGCCCAGCAAAGCCGGTGTGCAACAGCTGTGCCTGACGCCCTGCCCGGCCAATCCCGCGCAGGCTTGCACCACGGAAACGCGCCACATCAGCCGCATGGGAGCAGGAACAGAGACCCAGATAGCCGCCTTCTGCCACCAAAGGCGCGGCCAGTCGCGCCACGCGTTCATAGGCCCGCAGACCTTTCTCAAGCGCAGGTTTAGAGGGCGCAAAGGCCGGTGGGTCACAGATCACCACGTCAAACTGCGCGCCTTCTTCCGCCAAAGCGGTCAGCACTTCAAAAGCATCCCCCTTGCGGGTGGAGAAGCGCGCTGCCACGCCCGCCGCCGCGGCTCCGGCCTGCGCCAGTTCGAGTGCAGCGGCAGAGCCGTCCACCGCCATGGCCTCAGAAGCACCGCCCGCAAGCGCGGCCAATGAGAAGCCCCCGACGTGGGAAAACACATCCAGCACTTTTGCATCTTTGCAAAGCCCGGCGACAAATCCGTGGTTGGGACGTTGATCGTAGAAAAGCCCGGTTTTCTGCCCGCCGGTCAGATCCGCCATATAAGTGGCGCCGTTCATCACCACCGGCACCGGTGCCTCAGGGGCTGTGCCCAGCATCACGGCGCTGT
The DNA here is from genome assembly GCF_017743755.1 of Shimia sp. R9_3. Classification (NCBI taxonomy): domain Bacteria; kingdom Pseudomonadati; phylum Pseudomonadota; class Alphaproteobacteria; order Rhodobacterales; family Roseobacteraceae; genus Shimia; species Shimia sp. R9_3. The sequence continues at coordinate 171,454 of NZ_JAGHRP010000005.1, forward strand.
GCTCTTCCAGCCCTTCAAAGCTGCGCGCACGGCCGGAGCCGTTCATCAGGATGGTGCTGACGCCAGTGACCTTGGCCAAGGCCGCGACCATCATGTCCAAGCGCGCATCGGCCCAGGCGGCATTGGGCTGGATCACGGCGGTGTCGCCAAAACGGTCCACCACCACACCGGGCAGCCCGTCCGCTTCGGCATGGATCAAACGGTAATATGGCGTGTCGTAAAGCCGCTCCCGCATCGCCAGCGCATAGGCAAATTTGGCCTCAAACCACGCCTGATCGACCACGGTTGTGACATCGCGATCCAACATCCGGCAGAAGATCTTGCTCTGGCTGTTGGTGGCCACCAGCCCGATGGGCGCGCGGTTGTCGTCTTCCAGAATGGCCAGGGTGCCAGGTGTCAGCGCTTTGGTGCGCCGGTCGGTCACCAGCTCATTGTCATAGACCCAGGGAAAGCCATGGCGGATTGCGCGCGCATTGGCTTTGGGCTTGAGGCGGACAACCGGCAGATCACCGGTGGCGGAAACAGAAGAGGACGGCATAGACATGCCGCCCTCCTACTGTGTTCTGTGGGATGTGAAAAGCCCTGACGGATCAGTTCAGCTGTGCCACCTGCTCTCCGCCAACCGGGGACAACGGCGTGATGGTCTTGGTTGCGCCACGTGAGGGCGGCACAAAGCCTTCCGCTTTGGTCAGTTCTTCGCGCAGCACATAGGCCAGATGCTGGGTGATGCGGTATTTCTGCGTCAGGCCACGGGCCTCAGCCGCAACGGCTTTCTGACCGCCATAGCCCACAAGGCTCGCCTTGATCGGCTTGGGCCCGCGCAGCACGGTGCCGGTCTGGGCGTCCACAATGGTCATGACAAACTCAATGGAGTGTACGCCGCCCACGGTGTAGCGGGTTTTTTCAGTCAGCGCGTGAAAGCGTGTGACTTCGATCTGCACCGAAACCGAACGGGCGCCTTCCAGCGGGCCACCGCCAATGCGCAGCCCCTCTTCAAAAATCGCCTGAACCTGTTTGTAGCGGTCGCCATAGCCATCCCCGCGCCAGACGATGTCGCCGCCGGGGTAATACATATTCGCCTCAGACACCCGCAGGCGGCGCGGCACGGAAACCTCAAAGCTGGCCATCTGATAAGACGGCGCAGGCGCTGCGATCTCGGTGGGAGGCACGTCAAACGGCGCGTTCCGGCTCGCGGTATCCACGGACGCACAGGCGCTGACACCCAGTCCCAAAACCATTGCTGCAAACACACGCTTCATAGACATGATCGACTCCTTCGGCGGATTTCGCCTGTTCTGTATGTCAATCAAGATGCGCGGCAATTGGGGCGCGATTGGGGCGGGCTCAGGACGATTCGAGGGAATTGAATAAAATTGTCAAAGCCCTCTGAACCCGGCATTTCCCCCGCGCGATGGGGTGGATTTGCCTGGGCCCGCTTCAGCCGCGCTCGCGGCTGCGCCAGCCGCCACGCCGACGCGGGGTGCCGCTCATCTGCACCTGACCGTCTTTCAGAACCTCGGTCATCGGGTGATCCGGATGATCGGTACCATAGGCCTTGCGCAGCGCTTCGATCGCGACCTGCGTGTCCGCGCCCACCGGCAGAGACAGCGCCCAATCCAGAAAGATCGAGCGGCATTCAGGCAGCTGGATTCCCTCGATCCGGTAGCTTTCCCGGATCAGCCCCTTGGGGTCAAACTCTGAAAGATCCATCTCACGCCTCCCTTTTGGCGATCTCACTTGTGTCCGCCAGCGCCGCTGTGATCGCGGCCGCCGCGCGGGCGCAGGCCTCACTCAGCCGCGTCTGCAACGCCTCTATGTCCGCCGCGCCGGTTTCGCGCAACAGGAATGCGCGCCCGCCCTCGCCGATCTGATCCGGATCAATGGTCTGGCCAGACAGCAGTTTGGAGGCAAGCTGCACCTGCCAACAAAGCCGATAGGTGCTGGCCAGCTCTGTCACAATGTCGCCGTTCAGCCATCCAATTGCGACACCGGCCTGCAGGCCCTGCGTGACCGCGCGGCGCGGGCTGCCCGCCAATAGCGCGCCTGCCTGGCTCAAGAGCTCAATATCCTGCAGGCGACCTGCCCCGATCTTGGCATCCCACGGTCCATCCGGCGCTTTGGCTGCGGCGATGCGCGCACGCATGTCTGCCACGTCCTGCGCCACCGTCTCCGGTACCTTGGGCGCACTCAGCACCTCCTGTCGGAAGGCTTCGACCTCTGCCATCAGCTCGGGCGTGCCGGTCACAGGACGCGCGCGGGTGAGCGCGAGGTGCTCCCAGGTCCAGGCCTCGTTTTGCTGATAGTTCTGAAACGACGCTAGCGATGTGGCCACAGGCCCTTGCGTGCCTGAGGGGCGCAGGCGCATGTCGACCTCATAAAGCCGCCCCTGCGCCATGGGCGCGCTGAGCGCGGTCACCAGTGCCTGCGTAAAGCGCGCATAGTAAGGCCGCGCTGCCAGCGGACGGCGCCCCTCAGAGGCCTCCACCCCATCGGCGTCATAGATCACAATGAGATCCAGATCGGAGGTGGCATTGAGGCGGCGCGCGCCAAGCGAACCCATGCCCAGAACCATCGCGCCACGCCCCGGCATGGGGCCGTGTTTGGCGGCAAATTGATCGGCCACCGGCTGCCAGAGCGCCGCGAGCACCGCATCTGCCAGATCCGCATAATGCTGTCCGGCCTCCTCCGCCCCGATCAGCCCGCGCAGGTGGTGCACACCGATGCGGAACTGCCATTCCTTGGCCCAGCGGCGGGTGGTGTCGAGCTGGGTTTCATAGTCATTTTCCTGCGCCAGCCGCTCTGCCAGCTCCTCTGACAGCGCCGCCTTGCCCGGCCAGGGCGCAAAGAAGCCGCCGCCGATAACCGCGTCAAACACGCCGGAATTGCGCGACAAATGCTGCGCCAGCGCCGGAGCGGTGCCGACGATATCAATCAGCAGATCAATCAGCTGCGGGTTGGCCTCAAACAGCGAGAACAGCTGCACGCCCGCAGGCAAGCCGCGCAGAAAGCCATCCAGCGCCAGCAGCGCCTCGTCAGGCCGTGGGCTCTGCGCCAGACGCCGCAGGATTTCCGGTCGCAACCGCCCCCAGATCTCCGTTGCCCGTGCGCTGCGAAAGGCTGGATAGGTCTGCCAGCGGCCCAAAACATCCGGATCAAAGCTGTGATCGCTGACCGCCTCCGGCGCGCAGGCATCGGGCGCAAAGAAGCCTTCGGTCATGTCATGCACTTCGGTCAGACGGGTGCGCAGCTCGGCCTGAAGATCGTCAATATCGCGCCCCATAAGCCCGGCAATGCGGCCCCAGCCTTCCGCCCCTTTGGGCAGGCGGTGGGTCTGCGCATCTGCCACCATCTGCACCCGGTGCTCGACCTCGCGGTGGAAGCGGTAGTGATCAGACAGCCCCTCGGCCACCTCATCGGGCACCCAGCCCTTGGAAGCCAGCTTGCGCAGCCCCGGCACCGTATGGCGGTCACGCAGATAAGGGTCGCGCCCCCCGGCGATGAGCTGACGGGTCTGGGTGAAGAACTCAATCTCGCGGATGCCGCCACGGCCCAGTTTCATGTCGTGACCGTCCAGCGTGATCTCCCCGCCAAGGCCTTTGTGCTCGCGAATGCGCAGGCGCATGTCATGGGCGTCCTGAATGGCGGCAAAATCCAGATGCCGCCGCCACACAAACGGCGTGAGGGTTTTCAGAAAACGCGCCCCGGCGTCGAGATCGCCCGCGGAGGGGCGCGCCTTGATATAGGCGGCGCGCTCCCATGTGCGCCCGAGGCTTTCATAATAGCGCTCTGCCGTTTCCATGGCGATGCAGACCGGCGTCACCGCCGGATCGGGCCGCAGGCGCAGATCGGTGCGGAAGACATAGCCTTCGCCGGTCAGATCATTCAGCATCGCCGCCATTTTGCGGGTCGCGCGGATGAAGCTGGCGCGGGCATCGTGGTAGTCATCGGGATCAAAGCGGGTCTCATCAAACAGGCAGATGAGATCAATGTCGGAGCTGTAGTTCAGCTCATGCGCGCCCATTTTCCCCATCGCCAGCGTGACCATGCCGCCCGCCGTGGGAATATCATCTTCGGTGGCGCCGGGCAGCTTGCCGCGCCGGATTTCTGCACCGATGGTGGCTTCCATCGCCAACTGGCTGGCCAGATCGGCAAATTCGGTCAAGGTGCCGGTGACCTTCTCCAGAGACCACGCTCCGGAGAGATCTGCCAAAGCGGTCAGAAGCGCCACCTTGCGCTTGCCCGCGCGCAGCGCCGTGGGCCGCTGATCCGGTGCGCTTTCTTTCAAGGTGGCAAACAGCTTTGCCAGCGCCGCATCCGCATCCGTGAGCGCTTCGGGCAGCCAATCCGCCTCTTTGTGGATCAGACCTTTGAGGTAGGGGCTCGAGCCTGCGGTGCCGGTGATCAGCTTGGCCAGATCGCCGGACAGGCCCGGCACGGCGGCGCAGGCCTCCGCCCCGAGATCAGCGTCATAAGCATGTGGCAGGCGGGTGATTTGGGATGCAAACGTCATGGGGGGACTTTGAAACCCGCACGCCGCGAAGGTCAATGCGGCGTGATGGCAAAAGGGGCGCTGCCCCTGCCACATCTGCGATGTGGCTACCCCGGGATATTTGAAGAATGAGAAGCGTTTAGGCGCGGGCTTTAAGGATGGGTGTAGCCGGTCAGCGGGGTGTCCTGGCTGAAGCTGTTGCGCCATTCCCCGTCACGCCTCTCCCAGAGCGAGCTGATCAGCATGGCTTCCCAATCCGCCCCGCCCACGCGCAGATAATCCGCGCGGTAAATTAGCAGGGCCGCGTCTTCGCAGATCTGCCGCAGCTTGACGTCGCTGAGGCGAAAATCCACCACGGTGGCGCCATGGGCCAGCTGGCCGGTATGATCCGCCTTGTCGCCAAAGCCATCGGAATACACGCCGAGAAAATCCGCCGTCAAAAGCGCGCCATCCGCCGCTGCGTCGCCCTGCACCAGGGCTGTCCACACGCGGGTTTCCAGCGCCAGAAGCGCGTCTTTCTGGATATCCTCTGCTCTCATGATGACAAGCTGCGCCGAGCTGCGCTAGAAATCAACCCAAACGAGAGGGGCCTGCCATGAGCAAAAGTCTGAAACGGGTGCGCGCCGCGCTGGAAGCCGCCGGTGCCGCCATCGACATCCGTGAAACAGAGGGCGCGCGCACCGCTGAGATGGCCGCCGCAGCGGTGGGGTGCCATGTGGATCAGATTGCCAAATCCATTGTCTTTCAGCTGCAAGACAGCGGCGATGTGGTGTTGTTTCTGACAGCTGGCGGACGGCAGGTCGATCTTGAGGCCGCCGCAGCGCTGGCCGGTGGGCCGCTTGCGCGCGCGGCTGCCGCCGTGGTGCGCAGCCAGACCGGTTTTGCCATCGGCGGGGTCAGCCCTTTGGGCCATCTCTCCCCGATCCGCAGCTTTATGGATGCCCATCTGATGGGATTTGCGGAGATCTGGGCCGCCGCGGGCACGCCAAACCACGTGTTTTGCCTTGCGCCGCAGGTGTTGCAAGAGCTGACCGGCGCGGAAATCAGCGCCTTCAGCAGTTGATCCAGATTTCTTTTTGATAAAAAGTTCCATAAAAATCAGCCACATAAATCGAAAATGTAAAAACCATTCACATTTGCACTTGCATTAGAGGCCCGCAGCGCCAATCTAGGTAATGTGAAAGGGATTTACATACCCCGCCACAGCGTAGCTAGAAACACCAACTTCGGAGACCCAAATGACCCCTGCCGCAACCGCATATTCCGCTGACACGCGCCATCTTGGCTGGTTTGGCAAAAGCGAGGCATGGCTTGACAGCAAAGGCAAAGGTGCCTGGATCGCCGCCATGGTGCTTGGTTTTGTGTTCTTCTGGCCGATTGGCCTGGCCCTTCTGTTTTACATGATCTGGAGCAAGGATATGTTCAAGAAATCTCACCGCAGCCGCAGCTGCTCGCGTCGGATGCATGTGATGACCCCAACCGGCAACAGCGCCTTTGACTCCTACCGCGACGAGACCCTGCGCCGTCTGGAAGACGAGCAGAAGAGCTTTGAGGAGTTCCTGGAGCGCCTGCGTGCGGCCAAAGACAAGGCAGAGTTTGACCAGTTCATGGACGAGCGCGCCACCAAAGCGGCCAATGCCAAGCAGGAAACCGAAGACGCCTGAGCGCGCTTTGGCTATCCTAAGAAATCGTGGCGCGGGAGGCTTCTTCCGCGCTGCTGTTTTGAAGTAGCCTGTTATTGATGTTCACCCCGGAGAGAGGGTCATGACCCAGTACGATATGTCACAACACAACGCCAACACCCGCAGCTATGCCCTGCCCGACCCTGACACTCAGGCGGAGTTTTATGAGGATGTGACCTTCAAACGGCTTCTGGCCTGGCTGATCGACACCGCCGTGATCTTTGTGCTTTGTGTGCTGGTGCTGCCGTTCACGGCGTTTACGGGGATCCTGTTTTTTGGCGCGCTGCTGTTTGTCTTTGGGTTTGCCTATCGTGTGGTGACCATCGCCACCGGCTCCGCCACCTGGGGCATGCGCCTGATGTCGATTGAGCTGCGCCAGTCAGACGGCGCGCGCTTTGGCCTTGGCGCAGCGTTTCTGCACACGCTGGGTTTCACCATCTCGGTGGCCTTCCCGATCCTGCAGATCATTTCGATTGTGCTGATGATCACCACAGCGCGCAAACAGGGTTTGACCGATCATGTGATGGGCTCTGTCCTGATCAACCGCGCGGCGCGGTACTGAGCTGAGGTGTGAGGGCGCTCGGCGGTGGCCGGAGAGGAACGGGTTTTGGGTAGCTCAAGGGCTGGCTGAGCAGGCGCGAATTCACATGGGTGTATTGCGGCGCTTTTAAACCTGAGAATGCCTGCTTTGCGGACTAAGCGGGCACTACTCATCTAGGCAGTAGCGTCGGCTTTGGGCAGGCGCGCCCAGATGACACCTGTCGCTAGCAAGAGCGTCACAGCCAGTGTTGTGATGACCGATTTGGCGATTGTCGCTGTGCTGGCGGCGTAGACCAATGATTCCGTCACATCTGGCCAGCCATGGATCATCGTAACGATCCCCAGGTTCTCGATATAGTCGGACAGCGCACTGCCGACCGCGAAGGCAACGCCAAGATGGACAAGTCTCTTGTTGGGCATGTGGCGCCCAAACCAGCAGAATGCGCTGCTCAGTGTGAGCGCAAGCAAGGCCGGATACATCGTATCCAGAGGAATCTGGCGGCTGAGATAGTATTCACGCCCATCCGCTCCCAATGCATCGAGAAGCGTCGCGGCGTCAGAGGGACTGTAGCCGTGGGGCCGCATGTCGAACGGCACCTGCCCCGAGATTGCTTCGATTTGGGCAAGCGTGACGGTGATCATCAGCACGTAGATGACAGTCGCAATCAACCAGCAGCCCAGGGTGGCAAATCCGATGTACCTTGAAAGAAGTGTGTGGATCATTTTGGGACCTCCTTGATCTCTTGCCAAGTTGCCCTTCGGTGAAGCCTCACGCATTATCATTTGATAAGGTATGACATGATGGATCTACGGAAATTTCTCGCACAGTCACCCGACCTTTCTGACTTGAGCCTTGCAGACGGTTTTGCGTCTCATTGGAGAAGCAAGCGTTTGAAGAAAGGCGCGCGCCTCGCCGACCAAGGACAACCTGAGTCTGATGAGTTCATTCTTTTGGATGGGAGCCTTGCCAGCACCATTTGTGACCAAGAGGGCAAGGAAGCATGCGTTGGACTCTACGTTGGTCCTTGCGTTGTGACACCTAATATCGCGCGAACACGGGATGGAGTATCCTTTGTGTCCATCCAGGCCACCAAAGAGTCCTCGCTTTATTGGCTCGATACGGGCCGGCTTACCAATCTGATGCTTGAATCCGAACCAATCCGAAACTGGGCAAATGGCATTCTGCAAGACGCATTGAGTGAAAAGGCGGAGCGCGAATGGTGTCTCGCCGCTCTTGGCGGAGCCGAGCGTCTGAACTGGTTTCGCCAAGCTTTGCCCGGCTATGAAGACATTTTCACGCATTCGTTGATCGCGTCCTTTTTGGGGGTCACGCCTGTCACAATGAGCCGTCTTCGCGCTAGATAGGGTGCAAAAGAAGAAGCGGACATCTATGCGTACTGCAGCATCCGGCAGTTTGGGCTCGTTGCCGACCTCCCCCACCCAAACTCCCCCAATTCAAACCCCATCCCCACACAAAAAAGGGGGCCCGAAGGCCCCCAAATATTCTGTCTTATCTGGCTATCCTCAGCCGCCGAGCAGATCCGGCAGGATCGTCACGATGGAGGGGAAGTACCACAGGATCGCCAGACCCACGACCTGGATGAGCACGAAGGGAATGATGCCCTTGTAGATATGCCCGGTCGTGACCTCCTTGGGCGCAACCCCTCTGAGATAGAAGAGTGCGAAGCCAAAGGGCGGCGTCAGGAACGAGGTCTGCAGGTTCACCGCGATCATGATGGTCACCCACTTGGGATCAAAGGTGCCGCCGTAGATGACCGGGCCGACAATTGGGATCACGATGTAGATGATCTCCAGGAAGTCGAGCACGAAGCCCATCACAAACAGCACCAGCATCACGATCAGGAAGACTTTGAACTCATTGTCAAAGGACTGCAGGAACTGCTGGATATAGTGTTCCCCGCCAAAGCTGATCACCACCAGATTGAGCAGCTGGGAGCCAATCAGAATGGTGAAGACCATGGAGGTCACCTTGGCCGTTTCACGCACGATCGGTGTCAGCACCTTGCCGCGGAACAGCACCCAGCAGCCATAAAGCAGACCAAACATGGCAAAGAGATAGGTCCCTTTGGCCACGAAGAAGGCGATGTAGTTCTCGACTTCGACTTCAGCCTGGTTCACGCGCAGATCAAAGTTCACACCAACGAGGATCATGATGATCACCGCAAATGTGGCCCAGATGATGATCGCACCGGAGCGTTCCTGATCCTTCAGCTTGCGGTAGGCCGCCAGCATGATCGCGCCACCTGCGCCCAGCGCCGCTGCGGGCGTCGGGTTGGTGATGCCACCCAGGATCGAGCCAAGCACCGCAATGATCAGCACGAGCGGCGGGAAGACCACGCGCAGCAGATCATTCTTGCCCAGCAGACCGGCCGCATAGCGCACGCCATACAGCGTCAGCGCCAGCGGGATCGCCAGATAGATCAGCGTCCAGCCCGGTGTTGTCACCGGCGAGATCAGGATCGTGTCCACCGCCAGCGCCAGCACGATGCCGGCCGCCCCAACCATCAGAGGCGTTCTGTCGGCACTTGGCGACACACCACGTGCGGTGGTGATGACCAGCGCCAGCAGCAGGAAGCCAATGGCGATACCGGAGCCGATCGGCGCGGCTGCGGCGATCTTCTCGGCACGCAGCTCGGCGCGTTCGTCCTCGGTCAGCGCGCGGGCTTCTGCCACACCACCGGCCTCATCAATCGCTGCCTGCTCGGCCACGGCGGTATCCCACGCCAGCTGCCCGTGCAGATCGATCATGGAGGCGCGGCACTCCTCGCTCACGTTTGTGCGCAAGCTTGCGGTTTTGCCCGCATCCGAGAAGCTGTCCACGGTGACGTTCTGGTCGCCAATGAAGTTCACCTGACCCAGCAGGATCACACCAGCGATCAGACCCGCCGGCACCGCGAGGAACCATGTCAGGCTTTCACCACGGGTGACGGCTTCACCGGAGGCTTCACCGAATTCCACGGCAGGCGCTTCTTTCGGGTTCAGCAGGGCATAGCCAAAGGCATAGAGACCATAGAGCACCGCCAGCATGATGCCGGGGATCAGCGCCGCCTGGAACAATGTGCCCACAGAGACAACCGCCGGTTCGCCGAGGAAAGTCAGCGCGTCAGAACAACCTGCCACCTGCGCACGGTTTTCCTGTGCCGCAGAGTAGAGGTCACCCGCCAGCGTGCCGAGCAGAACGATCACGATGGAGGGCGGAATGATCTGCCCCAGCGTACCGGAGGCTGCGATCACACCAGTTGCCAGCTTCGGGTTATAGCCGTGCTTGAGCATGGTTGGCAGCGACAGCAGGCCCATGGTCACAACCGTTGCGCCCACAATACCGGTGGAGGCCGCAAGGAAAGCGCCCACAACCACAACCGACACAGCCAGACCGCCGGGCAGCGGGCCAAAGACGCGCGCCATTGTGGTCAGCAGATCGTTTGCGATTTTGGAGCGTTCCAGCGTGATGCCCATCAGAACAAACATCACAACCGCAAGCAGGGTCTCAATCGACTGACCGGCAAGCACACGCTCGTTCATCCGGTTCACGATGAAGCTCAGGTTGCGGTCCATGGCCTGTTCCCAACCGCCCGGGAACACCGGTTCCGCGATGCGCGGCAAATCCGGGTAGCGGAAGATCGAGATTGTATCGGCCTTGATCCCTTGCGAGATCAGATCGCCATACATGGCCGAGCCAGTATCAATGGCCTGGTGAATGAGAATACCGGCGCTATCGAGCGCAGCAATGATCCCGAAAGAGATCACCCCTGCCCCACCAATGGCAAAGGCCACCGGGAAGCCGGAAAGAATGCCCCCAAAGAGGCAGAGGAAGACGATAATCAGGCCGACCTCGACCCCATCAAGTCCAAATAGCATAAGTTCTGCCCCTTAGATCAGTGTGTGCCTTCGTAGGCTTCTTCACCTTCGCCCAGCGTGTCGCGGTCGAGGTATTTGCCTGCGCTGCCTGCACCTTCTTTGAATTCAAGGAAGGAGCGGTAGAAGAAGGCGATGGCTTGCAAGAAGACCATGCCGGCGAAGAGCACCAGAAGCACTTTGAAGAGGAAATAGGCGTTGAACCCGTTTGGCGAGAAGCCAATGGTTTCCACGTTCCATTTTAGGATACGCGCCTTTTTCTCCAGCAGTGTCAGCTTGTCAGACGCCGAAACCTTCGGTGTCACAAGGTGGCGCCACATGAAGAACCAGCCGTACATCCAGGTCAGCACAGCCGCTGGCATCATGAAGATCAGCGAGCCCAGCATGTCGATCACACGTTTGGCGCGGTGGCTGATCGTGGAGTAGACAAGGTCCACACGCACGTGGCCGCCCTGCACAAAGGTGTAGGTCGCACAGAGGCAGACGATCATGGCGTTATAGAGCTTCAGCTCTTCCGCCCACCAGCTCACATCCGCTGTCAGCCAGTCCGCCTTCCAGATCAGCGAAATTTCCGCCACGGTGAAGATCCGTTGCATGAAAACGATCACGATCTGCTGCAGCACCATCAGAAGGCCCGCCCATGCAAAGAAACGGCCCACCGAATTGGCAAGACCTTCCAGCACGCGCACACAGCCCCACATGAAGCCGTTCCGCCAGAACCCGACCGCGGTCACGATCAGGAAGAGTGTAAACACCACAAAGAAAAACTCGACCGAGCCACCGTAGTAGACAAAGCGCATCAGCGCCTGTTTGTCCTCGGTGGTTTCAAGGCCGCCTATCCAGCTCAGCCAGCTGCTTGGATGTGTGATCGCGTAAGCGGCGTTCACAAAAGCTTGGCCAATGTTGGAAAAAAACCAGACCAGACCGTCCAGCATTGTCCCCCCATCCCCTTATTGTTCGAAAAGACGGCACCGCCAGACCGCCGGACAGATTTTAGAAAAAGACCCCTCGGAGTGAGTACCGAGGGGTCAATGTCTTTAGCGATAGGTGGGCTTAGCCCAGGATGCGGTCACGCTGAGCGCGATACACACCTTCAGATTTCACCAGCCAGCCAGAAGAAGCCTTCATGCTTGCTTCGACCGAGCTGCGGATTTTCACGAAGAGATCGTCGTCCATGTAGCTGTCCAGAGTCTCTTTCGCAGCTGCACCCATGGCGTCCCAAACGCTGTCTGGGAATTCCAGAGTTTTCACGCCACCGGCCTGCAGACGCTGAAGCGCGGCACCGTTGTTGTTGAGGAACTGAGCGAGGTTCCACTGGTGGGACGCTGCTGCTGCAGTCTCAATGATCTTCTGGTGCGCAGGGGACAGGCTGTCAAAGACTTCGCGGTTGGTCGCCAGGGACAGACCCGCGCCTGGCTCGTGGAAGCCTGCGGTGTAGTAGAACTTGGTGATTTCCTGGAAACCGGCTTTCTCGTCAGCCCATGGGCCGATCCACTCGGTGCCGTCGATCGCACCGGATGCCAGCGCCTGATACACCTCGGAACCTGGAAGGTTCTGAACAGATGCACCCATTTTGCCCAGCGCCTGGCCACCGAGACCTGGCATACGGAACTTCAGACCTTGGAAGTCTTCCGGGCCGTTGATCTCTTTGGAGAACCAGCCACCTGCCTGCGCGCCGGTGTTGCCTGCGAGGAAGGATTTCAGACCGAAGATTTCGCCCAGCTCGTCATGCAGAGCCGCGCCTTCACCGTGGTAGTACCAGTTCACCAGTTCCTGTGCGGTCATGCCGAACGGAACAGAGGTGTAATAGGCATAACCTGGGTGCTGGCTGACGAAGTAGTAGTCAGCGGCGTGGTACATGTCGGCCTGACCTGCGGTCACGGCGTCAAATACTTCAAATGCGCCAACGAGTTCGCCAGCAGCTTTGATTTCCACAGTCAGGTCACCGTCAGACATCGCGGTGATGGTGTCTGCAGCGTATTGCGCGGCGTCAAACACGCCTGCCAGGCCACGACCCCAAGAGGTCACCATGGTCAGGGTGCGCTTGCCGGAAGCATATGCAGGTGCGGCCAGAGTGGTTGCCGCGGCTGCGGTGCCGCCCAGAGCAGAAGTCTTCAGAAAAGAACGACGATCCATTTATGTATTCCTCCCAGAATTTGTTCAGCCCGGCCCTCCCTCCAGAGAGTCCGAGCGGATCGTTGAAGTGGGGAGAGCCTAGCCTTGCCCCTACGTAGAAGAAATACCCACTACCGCGTAGAAATGCGGCAAATGGTAAAAAATACTGGCCAGTCTGGGGTTAACGGCCTGCGAATCTCTGTACGCATAGGTTGTATCACGTGATTCTTGGGTTTGATTCGCTGCAAAAATTCCGTAACGAATCGGGTATGCGCCTCCTCCTGTCTCTGTTGCGCCCTTCCTATGGGCAAAAGCTCTTCCTGCTGGCGACCCTGCCGCTTCTGCTGGCGGTGGCGGCGATTTCCGTGCTGGTGGCCAACCAGTCACGGCAACTGGCCGAGCGTGAAATTCGCGCGCTGGAATCTCAGCTGATCGAGGCCAAGAAGGCAGAGCTGAAAAACTACATCTCGATTGCCCGCACCGCTTTTGTGAACATCTATGGCCGCGCCGCGCCGGATGATGATCAGGCCAAGCTGGCGGTCACCCAGATCCTCTCTTCCATGCTCTATGGTCAGGACGGCTATTTCTTTGTCTTTGATTATGAGGGCACCAATCTGGTGAGCCCGCGCCAGACCTATCTGATTGGCAAGAACTGGCGGGGTCTAACCGATCTCAACGGCACGGAAATCACTGATCCGCTCATTCAGATCGCCCGCTCTGGCGGGGGCTATCACAGCTTTGACTGGACCAAACCCAGCACCAATGAGACCGCGCGCATGGTCACCTATGCGGTGGGTCTGCAGGACTGGCAATGGGTGGTCGGCACCGGGGTGTTCATTGACGATGTTCTGGAAAGCGTGGCCGCCGCGCGGGCGGATGTGGAAGAGCGTGTGCAGCGCACCTCCTTTTATATCCTTGTGATCACCGTGGCCGCGCTGCTTTTGGTGTTCTTCTCCGGCTTTGTGATCACCGTGCGCGAGCGTAGGTTGGCGGACACCAAGCTTAAGGCGCTGACCCAACGGGTGTTTGACGCGCAGGAAGAAGAGCGCGGACGCGTAGCGCGTGAGCTTCATGACGGGATTTCCCAGCTGCTGGTGGGCGTGCGCTATGCGCTGGACAGCGCCCGCAGACGGGTGAAATCCGGCGACGAACGAGGGCTGCAATCGCTGGAGAAAGGCATCGACCACCTGTCAGGTGCCATTCAGGAGGTGCGCCGCATCTCCCGTGATCTGCGCCCCGGCGTGCTGGATGATCTGGGCCTTGGGCCCGCGCTGAAGGTGCTGACAGACGAATATGCCGCCCGCACCGGCATTGAGGTGGATTTTCAGACCGTGGTGTTCCGCAACCGGCTGGATCAGGAATCCAAGATCGCGCTCTATCGCATCGCGCAGGAAGCGCTGACCAATGTCGAGCGCCACTCCGGCGCCAGCAAAGTCACCATGGATCTGCGCGGCCACAAAAGCGGCGCCACCCTGCGCATCGCCGACAATGGCTGCGGCCTGCCTCAGGATGCCCCACCCTCAGAGCGCGGCGGACTTGGCCTGCGCAATATGCAGGAGCGGGTCGAGCAGCTGGAAGGCACCCTGCGCATATTCTCATCTCGCACCGGAACCGTGATTGTGGCAGAAGTCCCGCTAAGCCACATTCTCCCCCCTGAAAGCGAGGGGACCGACAACAGTAGAAAGGCCCGCGCATGACCGCTCCTTCCGACAGCCCCGCCACAAAAGTCATGATTGTCGACGATCACCCGATGGTCGCCGAAGGCATCGAGAGCATTCTGGAAAGCTATGATGACATCACCGTGGTGGGCACGCTTTCCAATGGGCGCGAAGCGGTGAATCAGATTGCGGAACTTGCGCCTGATGTGGTGCTGATGGATCTCAACATGCCGGAGATCGGCGGGCTGACCGCTACCGAGATGCTGCTGGAGATGAACCCGGATCTGCGGGTGCTGATCCTGTCGATGCACGACAGCCCGGAGTATATCAACACCGCCCTCAGCCATGGCGCGATGGGCTATGTGCTCAAAGATGTGCCCACCGAGGAAATCAAAACCGCGATTGATGCGGTGATGCAGGGCGAGCGTTATCTCTGCACCGGTGCGGCCGGATCGCTGTCTCCTGCGGATGGCGAAGGGCGCGAACCGCTCACCAGCCGCGAGCAGACCGTTTTGCTGCAACTGGCGCAGGGCAAATCCAACAAGCAGGTTGCGATTGATCTCAACATCTCTGTGCGCACGGTGGAGACCCACCGCAAGAACATCAAACGCAAGCTGGGGATTTCCTCCACCGCGGGCCTGACCCGCTACGCCATGGAACACGGCGTGCTGCAAGGCACCGGCGTCGGGCTATAACAGCGGCTCAGCCCGCAATAGCCTCGCCAAAGAACACAAGCGTGCAATCCTCATCTTTCACATGGAATTCGCGCTGGCCGTAGTCCTGATCAAAGGGCGCGCGCACGCGGCCTTCCGCCAAAGTCTCAAGCTCCGGTCGCAGCCGCTCATAAAGCGCGTCGATGCCAACCACATCGATATAAAAGGACGTCTCCTTGCCCGCGGCAGCGAGGTCTTCCCCCTCCTCCACCTCGATCAGACGGATCGCCACCGGCCCTGCCCGCAGGAAGGCGTAGTTCTCCGCCTGAAAGCCCAACTCAAAGCCCAGCACATCCCGATAGAAGCCGATTTGACGCTCCAAATTGCGGCACGGAACAAACGGTGTGATCTGAATCAGTTGAAATGCACCCATGATATTTCCTCAAATTTCACGGAGACCCGCACTCCGCGCAATAAATGAAAAGATTTTCGACCCAAAATATGCATTTCTCTTACCATTCGCGGTTGACGCCGCTGTGCAGCACACATAAGGTCCGGTTCGAACACAATGGAACCCAACTTGAGGACCGACGCAATGCAACAGCTAGTCGTCATTCTAAGAAATTGGCGCATGGGCCGGTAACGGACACCATAATGGTACCCCATGCGCCCTCGCCAAAAGCGGGGGTTTTTTTGTGCGCAACGAATGTGAAATGACGTCGGTAACGGAGAGAGTGATGACACGTCAGATGACCGGAGCAAAAATGGTTGTTCAAGCCCTGAAGGATCAGGGTGTGGACACAGTCTTTGGCTATCCGGGGGGAGCCGTCCTACCGATTTACGACGAGATTTTTCAGCAGAATGACATCCGCCACATCCTCGTGCGTCACGAGCAGGGCGCAGTGCATGCGGCTGAGGGTTATGCCCGCTCCACCGGCAAGGTGGGTGTGGCGCTGGTGACATCCGGCCCCGGCGCCACCAACGCGGTGACTGGCCTGACCGATGCGTTGCTGGACTCCATTCCAATCGTTGTGCTCACCGGACAGGTGCCAACCTTCATGATCGGCTCTGACGCCTTTCAGGAAGCAGACACCGTGGGCATCACCCGCCCCTGCACCAAGCACAACTGGCTCGCGAAAGAGACCGAAACCCTGAGCGAGACCCTGCATCAGGCCTTTCACGTGGCGCGCTCCGGCCGCCCCGGCCCTGTGCTGATCGACATCCCCAAAGATGTGCAGTTTGCCTCCGGCACCTACACCGCGCCGGAGAAGTCGGACACCTCGATCTATGAGCCACAGACCAAAGGTGACATCACCGCGATCAACGAATTGGTTGAGGCGATGGAAAAGGCAGAGCGTCCGGTGTTTTACACCGGCGGCGGGGTGATCAACTCCGGCCCGAAAGCCTCTCAGTTGCTACGCGAGCTGGTGGATGCCACCGGCATTCCGATCACCTCCACCCTGATGGGTCTGGGTGCCTATCCGGCGTCCGGTGAGAACTGGCTTGGCATGCTCGGCATGCACGGTCTTTATGAAGCCAATATGGCGATGCATGACTGCGATCTGATGATCAACATCGGCGCGCGGTTTGACGACCGCATCACCGGCCTGATCTCGGCCTTCTCGCCAGACTCCATCAAAGCGCATATCGACATTGACCCCTCCTCGATCAACAAGGTGATCAAGGCGGACATCCCGATTGTCGGCGATGTGGAAAGCGTGCTGACCGACATTCTGAAAGTCTGGAAAGCCCGTGGCCGCACTGTGAACCGCGAGGCGATTGCCAAATGGCAGGGCCAGATCAGCGATTGGCGCAAGGTGGAATGCCTGAAGTACACGCAGGAAGGCAAAGTCATCAAACCACAATACGCGCTGGAGCGTCTTGAGGCCCTGACCAAAGACCACGACCGCTACATCACCACCGAGGTGGGCCAGCACCAGATGTGGGCGGCGCAGTACTTGGGCTTTGAAGATCCCAACCGCTGGATGACCTCCGGTGGTCTGGGCACCATGGGCTATGGTGTGCCGGCGTCCGTGGGTGTGCAGGTCGCACATCCCGACAGCCTCGTGATCAACGTGGCAGGTGAGGCCAGCTGGCTGATGAACATGCAGGAAATGGGCACCGCAGTGCAGTTCCGCCTGCCAGTGAAACAGTTCATCCTCAACAACGAACGCCTCGGCATGGTGCGCCAGTGGCAGGAACTGCTGCACGGCGAACGCTACAGCCACAGCTGGTCTGAGGCGCTGCCTGATTTTGTGAAGCTCGCCGAAGCCTTTGGCGCCAAAGGCATCATCTGCTCTGATCCGGATGATCTGGATGAGGCGATCATGGAAATGCTGAACTACGATGGTCCGGTGATCTTTGACTGTCTGGTGGAGAAACACGAGAACTGCTTCCCGATGATCCCATCAGGCAAGCCGCACAATGAAATGCTTCTGGGCGAAGCCAGCACGCAGGGCGCAATCGAGGCCGGCGGCGCGGTACTGGTGTAAGGAGAAAGATCATGGCTGCTCTAAAAATCAAGAAAGGCTCCACGAGCCACTCTGCTTACAACCTACGTCCCAACTTCTCGGACACACAGGAAGCGCACACGCTGGCGGTTCTGGTCGACAATGAGCCGGGCGTTCTGGCGCGTGTGATTGGCCTGTTCTCCGGCCGTGGCTACAACATCGAGAGCCTCACCGTGGCTGAGGTGGATCACACCGGCAAGCTGTCGCGCATCACTGTTGTGACCACCGGCACACCGCAGGTGATCGAACAGATCAAGGCACAGCTGGGCCGCATTGTGCCGGTGCATGACGTGCATGACCTGACCGTGGAAGGCCCCTCTGTTGAGCGTGAACTGGCGCTTTTCAAAGTGGCAGGCACCGGCGACAAGCGGGTGGAGGCCCTGCGTCTGGCCGATATCTTCCGCGCCAATGCGGTGGACAGCACGCTGGAAAGTTTTGTTTTCGAACTGACGGGCGCGCCCGAAAAGATCGACGCCTTTGCCGATCTCATGCGCCCGCTCGGCCTGATTGAGGTGGCGCGCACCGGTGTTGCGGCCCTGTCGCGCGGCGCGGAATAACGCCGCCACATTCTCACAGGTGAAAAAAGTAAAGGGAGGCAGCTTGCCTCCCTTTTTGGTTCGTGAGTGGTCGCAGTAAACGGAGGATCCCGCCTCCGAATTCCTCGGCATCGGCCCGCGGATCCGGCCAGAAAACTTTGGTCCACACCAGACGCTTTCTGACCAGACCGCTCCCCCCCACGGGCGCTATTGCCTTAACCGACCGTCACCAGATTTGGTGCCGGATTGCGTGAGCGCCCCCCAGACGGGAAGCTCACCACGTTGTCTTTGTTGGCGGCAGACTCCACCACCAGCGCGTCAATATCCGCGCCACTTGCCCGACGCCCGGCCGCTTTCAGCCGCGCGATCAGATCGTCCACTGCACCATTGGCCAAAGCCCGCACATTAATTGCGCGGCGCATTTCGCTTCGACTGCAGATATCAAAAATCAACATATCACCCACAACTGGCACCACCGAAGTGTTCCCTGTGCCAAATTGGGCAACGTTATCGCCTTCGTCAGCCCCATCAAAATACGCAAGATCTCTTTGATCTTCGCACCAGATCAGGGCCTTTCGGCGCTTTGGATTGCTCCAAAGTACCAAACCGAGCATCCCGTACTCCCCAATAGTCCCATTTACCCCGTGTAGTCACACACATTTCCTTTCGCCCTGGCGGGGGCTTGCACACAGGCGCCCCCCATTAAATACTGCCTTCTGGCCGTCAGGGTTTGTAATCGCGCCGTTCTGGCGCAAAGTTGACGCTAATATGCATCAACTGCCTCACGTTAGCGTCTGATGTTGGGTAAAATCCAGCGAAAATTGAATGAGTGTGTCCTCGGTAACTACTTAATTTGACAATGATCAATGAAAGAGCACTGTGAAGAACATCAATTCTGAGAATGATCTGGAACTGTCCCCAGCCGAATTGCGTCAGGCGTTCGGCCGCAATCTGCGTGAACTGACAAAACCTTACCGCTCGATCTCCGGTCTCTGCCGCGAGCTTGGAATCAACCGGACCCAGTTCAACCGCTACCTCGCTGGCGAGAGTTTTCCCCGTCCCGAAATTCTAGCTCAAATTTGCGCTTTTTTTGAGGTTGACGCCCAAACGCTGCTGGGACCATTCGCGCGCCGCAAGAAAACCCAGATCGGGCGGGAGCATCCGTTTCTGGACGAATTTGTCGGCCCCAAGCCTGACACGATCAGCGAAGAGCGTTTTCCCTCAGGCTTTTACCGGTTCAGCCGCCGCAGCTTTCTGGACACGGATCTGGTGATGAACGGCTTGGTCTATGTCTTTCGGCGGGACGGGTTTGCCTTCATCCGCGGCTATGCCAGCCGCAGCATCATGCGAGATCTGGCCCTGCCCACCAACAGCCCCATCCGCGAATTCCGCGGCGTGCTGATTCCTCAGGAAGAAGGCGTGCATTTCACCATCTCCCACCGCAACAACATCGCCACGGTCTTCAACTACCTCAGCCGCGCGAGCGCCCTGCAGCAAAATGTCTGGGTCGGATTTTCCGCCCGCCCCGAACGGGACAATGTGATCAAACGCCGGGTCACGCGGCTGGTCTATGAAAAGATAAACGGCTCCTTCTCTGACGTGCGCGCAATGGCCAAAAGCACCGGCTATGTCCCCCTCAGCGAGATCCCAGAGCTGCACCAGCGCCACCTGCGCCTGGGCACACCCTTTAGCTGACGCGCACGCAACGGCCAGCCTCCGACCCAACATCGGGTAGTCAAACTGGTTTGTCTCCGTCATTGGAGGTCGCAGACAGGCCAGTGCGCGTCTGAGAGCGGGGCCTAGACTGATCTCAATGATCAGAAGGAGTGCCGCCATGTCCAACAGCCGCCCCACGCCCCCCTCGGCCACAGCGCTGCACAAGGTGCGCGCACCCGTGGCGCAGGCCCAAGGCTTGCCCAACAGCCACTACACCAGCCCTGCCCTGTTTGAGGAAGAGGCCGCGGCGCTCCTAAAATCCACCTGGGCCGGTCTTGGTGTTGCCGCCGATGTGCCCGAGCCGGGGGACGCCAAACCGGTCAATTTCCTTGGCATGCCGCTCCTGCTGCTGCGCGACAAGGCGGGCGTTGTGCGGGTCTTCAACAATGTCTGCCGCCACCGGGGCATGATCCTTGTGGAGGAGCCACGCAAGATCGAGGGCGCGCTGCGTTGCCCCTATCACAGCTGGTGTTACGCCACCGATGGCCGCCTTGTGACGACCCCGCATGTAGGGGGGCCGGGGCAGAACACCCACGCTGATATCGACCGCAGCACCCTTGGCCTGGTCGAAGTGCGCAGCCACATCTGGCGCGACGTGGTCTTTGTGAACATCGACGGCACAGCACCGCCCTTTGAGGAGGTCCATGTCGATCTCATCACCCGCTGGGCCGCACTGGATCAGCCACAACATCACGGCGGCGCAGAGAGCCGCTTCACCCTGGATGTGCAGACCAACTGGAAGCTCGCGGTCGAAAACTATTGTGAAAGCTACCATCTGCCTTGGGTGCATCCGGGGCTGAACAGCTACTCCCGGCTGGAAGATCACTACAACATCACCGCACCCGGTCACTATTCCGGCCAGGGCACCCATGTGTACCGGCAACTGAAGGCTGAGGACGGCACCTGCTTCCCTGATTTTGCCGATCTGCCTGCCTTCTGGGATGAGGGCGCGGAATATGTCGCGCTTTACCCCAATGTGCTTTTGGGCGCCCAGCGCGACCACAGCTTTGCCATCGTGTTGGAGCCGGTCTCTTGCGAGCAGACCCGCGAACATGTGCATCTCTACTACGCCGCCCCCGAGACCACCCCCGCCCTGCGCGCGCAAAACGCCGCCCAGTGGAAAGAGGTCTTTGAAGAGGACATCTTTGTGGTGGAAGGCATGCAGAAAGGCCGCCATGCACCGGGTTTTGACGGCGGCCGCTTCTCTCCGGCCATGGATGGGCCAACCCATTGCTTCCATGACTGGGTCGCCGCACGCATGATGGCACATCGCGCGCCGGTCACCCCCGCCGCTGCGGAATGAGCGATCTGCACCAGCGCCTGCTGGCGGCCCATGCAGGCGAAGACAGAGCAGCCCTCGTGGCGCTTTATCAGGAGGCTGCCGATGCCGCGCCTGACATGGGCGCGCAGGGGTTTTACCTCACGCAGGCCTATGTCTATGCGCTGGAAAGCGGACACGCCGCCACCGAAGGGCTCAGGGCGCAGCTACACGCCCTTGGCCGCGAACAGGGGCAAGAGGACTGAGAGGATTGCGCGGCAGGTGGTTTACGCCGCCCCCGCCGCCTTGATCTGCGCATAAAGATGCCAGCTCGCATGCCCGACCACAGGGAAGATGACAAACAGCCCGAGAAAGCCGGGGATCATCGCCGCAAAGGTCAACCCGGCCACAATCGCGGCCCAGATCAGCATGACCAAAAAATGGCTCTGTACATATTGAAAGCTGGTGATCATGGCGGTCACAAAATCCAGCTCGCGGTCCAGCAACAACGGCAGCGACAGCACCGTGATCATGTACAGCAATAGCGCAAAGAGAAAGCCGACAACCGAGCCAAAACCCAGCATCATCATGCCGTTGGCGGTGAAATAGACCTCCAGCGAGCTTGACACATTGGTCATCACCGACAGCCCCAGAAACAGGGCAAAGATCATATGGCCAAGGAAAAACCAGAACAGAAACACGATGATGATCACCGCACAGATCGACGGCAGCTGCCGCTTGCTCTGGCGCATCACCACCCCGGCAATCAGCGGCCAGTTCATCTCCCAGCCGCGCTCCAGCCTGAGCGACACCTCATAAAGCCCCACAGCCGCAAACGGGCCGAGCAGCGGGAAGCCAATCGCTGCAAAGGTCAGCCAGTAGCTTTGCCCGCTGGCCAGCGTCAGCCAGACCATGGCCCAACCGCCCAGCACATAAAACAGCGCAAATCCAAGCCCGTAGACCGGCTTTTTCACAAAATCCCGCAGGCCCAGCCGCAAGGCAGCCCCCAGCATGGTAATACGCACCACGCCCAAGGGCGGCGCACCATGTTCGCGCTCGCCATTGGCAGAGCGCGCGGCAGACAGCTTGGTTTCCTCTATGGCTGTGCTTTGCGTGGCCGTAGTTTGCGTGGCTGTGTTTTGGGTGTTTGGTGACTCACCACCAAAAGTGCTCTCCTCAGACATGCGACCTCCCCGCGCCTGTTCCTCCGGCTGCCATGAAAGCGGCTTTGCCGCGTCAAATCAACCGCTTGCTGCCCCTACCTCGCGCGGTTGCGGTGGATGCTGCTGCGGCCAGTGGGTTGCACCGTGGTAGGCCTGCGCAATCTCCAGCACCTTGCGGTCCGCCCCTTTGGCGCCAATGATCTGCATCCCCATGGGCAAGCCGCGCCCATCAAAGCCCACCGGCACGCTGATCGCGGGCAGCCCCAACAGGCTTGCGGGCACCATCACCTGCATCCAGCGGTGATAGGTGTCCATCTCTTGGCCCCCGATGTCCTTGGGCCAGTCCCACTCCGCCGGGAAGGGGAAACACTGCGCCACCGGCAGAACAACCGCATCAAACTGCGCAAACATCTCTGCCGCGGCGGCAAACCAGGCGGAACGCACACGGGTGGCCTGATGCAGCGCCATGGCGTCCATCTCAATGCCGCGCCGCACCTCCCATTGCACCTCGGGTTTCAGCCGTTCGCGGGTCGCCTCCTCCTGATAGAGCGGCGCCAGCTCCCCCGCCAAAGCAAAGGCCCGCAGGGCGCACCAGCTCTGAAACATCGCTTCCGCATCAAAGGGCGGATCCACAGGTGCCACTTCCGCGCCAACGCCCTCAAGCACCATCAGCCCAGCCTCACAGAGCGGCAGAATGCCCTCCTCCATGGGCATCGCGCCACCCCAATCGCCCAGCCAGCCGATCCGCAGACCGTCAGCGGCGCAGAGCTCAGGCACCTCCCAGTCCTGCGCGGGCATGTTGAAGGGCACGCCCTGCTCTGCTTGCGCCATCACCTTGAGAAGCAGCGCGCAATCGCGCGGGCTGCGCCCCATCGGGCCAATGGTGGAAAGCTGCTGCCAGAAACTCTCTGCCCCGACTTCCCGCGGCACCACGCCCCAGCTGGGGCGAAAGCCGTAGACATTGTTCCAGCCCGCCGGATTGCGCAACGAGCCCATCATGTCACTGCCATCGGCCAAGGCCACCAACCCAAGCGCCAGCGCGGCCCCGGCCCCGCCGGAACTGCCCCCGGCGGTACGGGCGGCGTCAAACGGGTTGCGCGTGACCCCATGCACCGGATTGTAGCTGTGACTGCCAAGGCCAAATTCCGGCACATTGGTCTTACCGATAAAGATCGCACCCGCCGCCCGCATCCGCGCCACAAAGGCACTGTCGGCCTCCGAAATCCGCTCGGCAAACAAGGGGCTGCCTTCGGTGTTGCGGGTGCCTTTCACATGGGCCAGCGCCTTGATCGCCATGGGCATGCCATGCAACGCGCCGCGCACCTCATAAGGCACCTCATCCGCCGCGCGCGCCTCCGCCAGAAGCGCTTCTGTGTCGCGCAGATCCACAATCGCATTCACCGCACCGTTGCGCGCCGCAATCCGCTCCAGCGTGGCCGTCATCACCGCCTCAGCGGTCAACCGCCCCTCCCGCAGCGCAGCACTCAGAACCCCTGCATCCCAATCGAGAAAATCGCTCATCTGCTTTCACCCTCCAAGGCAATCGCAGCACGATCCGCCCACAACCGCAAGCCTCAAAGCGCAAACGGCGTACCCTCAAAGGACACGCCGTCTTCTCATTCATCAAATATCCTGGGGTGGCCACCGCTTGCGGTGGCAGGGGCAACGCCCCTCCCTTCCCTCTCAGCGCAGCTTATGCCCGCAAGGTCAGGCTCAGTCGTCCGCCTGTGCATCGGCGCGGCTCATGCCCGCCACATCCATTGCCAGCGTCGCCGCCATAAACCCGTCCAGATCGCCATCAAGCACACCTTTGGTGTCGCTGGTCTCATGGCTGGTGCGCAGGTCTTTCACCATCTGGTAGGGCTGTAGCACGTAAGAGCGGATCTGGTTGCCCCAGCCCGCATCGCCCTTGGCTTCATGCGCCGCGTTGATGTCGGCGTTCCGGCGGTCCAGCTCCATCTGATAGAGCCGCGATTTCAGCGCTTTCATGGCGATGTCGCGGTTCTGGTGCTGTGATTTTTCAGAGCTGGTCACCACAATGCCGGTGGGCATGTGGGTGATCCGCACCGCAGAGTCCGTGGTGTTCACGTGCTGACCACCGGCACCGGAGGAGCGATAGGTGTCCACACGGATATCCGCCGGGTTCACTTCGATTTCGATGTTGTCATCCACCACCGGATAGACCCAGACCGAGCTGAAAGACGTGTGGCGCTTGGCAGCGCTGTCATAAGGCGAAATCCGCACCAGACGGTGCACGCCGCTTTCCGACTTCAACCAGCCATAGGCATTGTGCCCGGAGATCTTATAAGCGGCAGATTTGATGCCCGCCTCTTCGCCTGCGGTCTCCGATTGCAGCTCAACCTTATAGCCCTTTTTCTCCGCCCAGCGTACATACATCCGCGCCAGCATCGAGGCCCAATCACAGCTTTCCGTACCACCCGCGCCGGAGTTGATTTCAAGGAAGGTGTCATTGCCGTCCGCCTCGCCATCCAGCAGCGCTTCCAGCTCTTTTTCCGCAGCCTTCTCCGCCAGCGCCTTCAGCGCCGCTTCGGCCTCGGCCACAACCTCATCATCCTCTTCCATCTCGCCCAGCTCGATCAGCTCGACGTTGTCAGAGAGTTCGGTTTCGATGGATTTCACCGTGTCCATGGCGTCCACCAGCAACTGACGCTCCCGCATCAGCTTCTGCGCGCCCTCGGCATCATTCCACAGGTCCGGATCCTCCACCCGCGCGTTGAATTCCTCCAAGCGGTAAGCAGCCGTTTCCCAATCCATACGCTGGCGCAAAAGGGTCAGGGATTTCTCGATCTCTGTAACTGTGTTCTGAGCGTCCGCGCGCATGATCTTAGCCTCATTCCGGTTCAGATCAGGGTGATAGCGCAGAGCCGCTAGGGGGGCAAGGTGGCAGGCGTGTCATGGGCCAATTGCAGCGCGCAGCCGATAAAATCCCCACCTGTTTTGCAACAAATTGTCGATTGAAAGCGGGGGCGGGTTTTACCGAACACTTAACCTTTGTTGCGACATTCGCCCCGACTTTCTTTCCAGGACCACCCCTATGCGCACGCTCGCCAAGATCTCTTTCACCGCCCTTTTTGGCCTCTCCGGGGCTGCTGCCGCCCTGTTTGGCGTGATGCAGGTCTCTGTGCCCATCGTTGAGAAACTGATGGAGGCCGACCTGCGCAAACAGTCAGAGCTCTGGCACCGCCGCGTGGTCCTGCATCTTGATGACCCGTCCCGCACCTTCCTGCATGGAGAGTTGACAAGCGACAACATCACTTATTTCGAACTTCTCCCCGAAGCTTCCGATGTGTACCGCTTCAAAATCTATGACACCGAGGGCACTGTGATCTGGTCCACCCGCCCCGGAGAAAGAGGCCTGTCGGACGCGGATACCTTCCCCGCAGGTGAAATCATGCAAGGGATCACCTCCTACCGTCGCGAGCAAAAACCTGCCTCTGAGATTGACGGGCTGGCTCTACATGCCCTGTCAGAGGATGTCGCAACGCATGAGGTGGCGGAACTCTATGAACCGGTTATTTCCAACGGCCGGGTGATCGGGGCGCTTGAATTTTACACCGACATCACCGATGTCCGCAAAAGCTTCCTGTTTCGCGTCCGTGTGCTGCTCACCGCGCTCACCGCACTGGCCATTGCCACGGTCAGTATCGTGGCCGTGCTGCTCTATCGCGCCAATCGCCGCCAGTATCAGACCCTCACCAACCGCAGCGCCAAAGAAAAAGATCTGCTGAACGAACAGCTCAAGCTGGCGCGCAATGTCAAACTGCTGGGCGAGCTAAACGAATGGCTGCAATCCAGCCGCTCTCTGGAAGAGCTGTTTGACATGGTCAAACGCTTCATGACCCACATCCTGCCGGATTCTGAAGGCAGCATTTACGTCTATTCCAACTCCCGCGATGTGCTGGATGGCTGGGCCAGCTGGAACGGTGGCGAGCACAAGGATCACATTCATCCCGACGAATGCTGGGGCCTGCGCCGTGGCCGCACCTATGAGTTTGGCGACAGTGAAATCAACTTCACCTGCTCACATGCTGAGCCGCACAACGATCACCCCTATTTCTGCTTCCCCATTCTGGCGCATGGCGAAACCGTTGGCCTGCTGCATCTGCGCGCCAAGAGCGCAGACGCCGAGGTGTTTCATGCCAACCGCGATCTGGCGCAGATGTGCTCGGAACAGATTTCCATGGCGATTGCCAATGTGCGCATGCGCGACGAGCTGCATGACCAATCGGTGCGCGACCCGCTCACCGGCCTGTTCAACCGCCGCCACATGAATGAAACCCTGCGCAAAACCATCAGCGACAGCCAGCGCAGCACAGACCCGTTCTCTGTTGTGGCGATCGACGTGGACCACTTCAAGAAGTTCAACGACACCCACGGCCATGACGCAGGCGACATGGTGCTGCGCGCGGTTGGCTCGGTGCTGCAGCAGGATTGTGACCGTGACGATGTGGCCTGCCGCCCCGGCGGCGAAGAATTCACCGTGGTTCTGCCAAACAGTGATCTTGAAACCGCTCAGGAACGCGCCGAAACCCTGCGCCGCGCGGTGGAAAACATCAAAGTGCGTTATGGCGAAAAGACCCTGCCACGCATCACCATCTCGGTCGGCATCGCGACCTATCCGGCGCATGGCACCCTGCCGCAGATGCTGCTGCGCAGCGCGGACGACGCGCTCTATCAGGCCAAAGCGCAGGGCCGCAACCGCGTGGTCGTGGCGGACGCGCTGGAAACCGGCGAACACGAAGGCGAACTTTGGGAAAAGACCATGCCCACCGCCCTGCCCGCCGCCGCTCCGGACACGCCAACATCTGAGGACACCCCCCCAGAAGATCGGGCAGAAGACGCCCCCAAGAAAAAAGCCAGCTAAAACAACAGCGGCTCTGCCCCGGCAGGGCCGTTTCTTCTTGCGGGAGCAGCACCTTAGGGACGCGTACCCGCAGCGCATTGCTGACCATCCAGCGTGATTGCGCAGGCGCCACATTCCTTCCCGGATCACCACCCTCTTCAGCGCGGCACTGCCCCTCAGCCCGCGCCCGTCCTTGCCTCCTGCAAGGGCGACTTACCTGCGTTTGCAGGGGCAGCTGGCACGCCATGCGGTCTCGCTAAAAATGTGCTACAATCGCCATGGCATGCGCCTCAAATTATCTAAATTTCGCCCGATTTGATTAGTAGTTTTTTCCCAGAAACCGAGGAGAACCTCAGGTTTTTGAGAATTTTGGTTAACAGGCACCCTTGTTGAGAAGCGACAAAGATTGGGTGTCTGCCCTGTGAGAAGTGTTTTTAGATGCCTAGTTTTAGTATCGTCGGGGGGAACTCCACGACGTTCACAGATACGACGCCCAATGGCGGTTTCGTCATCGATTTTGTGCGGCTCGACAACAGCCTGAATGTGCAGATCAACGGGGTTAATCTGTTTGTCGGCGGCCCCGGTGGCGCGGCAACGGAGCTGCAGTTTCAGACCGCGAGCACCTCTGGTCAGACCGTCAGATTTGCCGATGGCGACCGCTACGCCAGCGACACGCCAGAGATTTGGCAGCTGAACGGCACCGCCGCAAACCCCATTTTCCGGCTGCAGGTGGACCCGGACGGCACGGTCACGCTGTCTGGTGTGAAATCCAACGGCGGCGTGCTTGAGCCGCTGGAACTGTTCAACGGGCTCTCTGTGAACTCCGCAGCGGTGGCCGCCGCGTGGAATGACAGCGGCTCAAACACCATTGTCGTGGATCAGATCGTCACCGGCCCCACAAACGCCAGCGGCGAATTTGTCGATGTGCCCTGCTTCACCACCGGCACGTTAATTGACACCCTGTTTGGCCCCAAGCCGATTGAAAGCCTGCAGGTCGGCGACATGGTTCTGACCTATGATTGTGACTATGAACCGATCCGCTGGATTGGCTCGCGCAAGGTCACCGCGGCGCAGCTGCGTGCCAAACCCAAGCTCAAGCCGATCCTGATCCGCGCCAACGCGCTGGGGCTGGGATACCCGAAACAGGATTTGCAGGTCTCCCCGCAGCACCGCCTTCTGGTGTCCTCAAAGGTCGCCATGCGCATGTTCGGCTCCAAAGACGTGCTGATCCCCGCGCAAAAACTGCTGCCGATGGATGGCATTGAGGTGGTGGGCGACACCACAGAGGGTGTGGAGTACTGGCATATCCTGTTTGACAGCCATCAGGTGGTCTGGTCCAACGGTGCGCCCTCAGAAAGCCTCTACACCGGCCCGCAGGCGCTCAAGGCGCTGTCCCCTGAGGGGCGCGCGGAAATCCAGAGCCTGTTCCCGGAGATTTGCCAACCGGACTTCAAGCCCATTTCGGCCCGCCACATTCCGGAAAAAGGCAAGCAGGTCAAAAAGATGATCGAACGGCATCAGGCCAACAACAAGCCTTTGTACTGCCACTTCTGAGCACTGCACTGCCGCCAGTGCGGCCCCTGCTTCAGCGTTCGAAAAGAGCCTCAAGCAACGCCCCCGATCAACGGGGGCGCTGAGCTTAGTAGAGCCCGCCGGAACTCACCGTGCCAAAGTCGGCTTTCGGGCCAACAATGCCGGTGCCGCCTGAGGAGGTGGTCACCTCGCGGCCCTGCGACGTAGCAACCTCTTCCACCAGCGGCAGGTTCTGCCCCATGGCAAAGCCACCGTCATAGGTGATGCCAAACACCGGCTCCTCGCCATCCCGGAAATACTCCGCCACCACATTTGTGCCGCTCGCGTCCCCATCCAGACGCGCACCGGTGTAGCGGTCGATCTTGATGAAATGGCCACCAGGCGGTACGCGGAATTTGCCACCACCGTATTTCTGGATCGCCTCTTCCATGAACTCCTGGAACACCGGACCACAGGTGGTGCCGCCAAAGGCCCCACGGCCCAGCGGGCGCGGACGGTCATGGCCGATGTAACAGCCCGCCACGATGTTGCTGGTGAAACCAACAAACCAGACATCTTTGGCCTCATTGGTGGTGCCGGTCTTTCCGGCCACAGGCACCGGCAGTTTGATCTGGCTGCTGGCGGTGCCGCGTGTGACCACGCCTTCCATCATCGAGGTCAGCTGATAGGCGGTCACCGCATCCATCACGCGCTCTCGGTTGGTCACGATGCGCGGGCCACGGGTGGCCGGGATCGTCGCATCAAGACAATCGGTACATTCGCGCTGATCATGGCGATAGATGGTCTTGCCATAGCGGTCCTGCACCCGGTCCACCAGAGTGGGTTCCACCCGCTCGCCGCCATTGGCAAACATCGCATAGGCCGCCACGATCTGATAAAGCGTGGTCTCATCCGCACCCAGCGAGTTCGCCAGAAACGGTCCCATGTCTTCATAGACACCAAAGCGCTCCGCATAGCGCGCCACGGTCTCCATGCCCACCTCCTGCGCCAGACGGATGGTCATCAGGTTCCGGCTCTGCTCAATGCCCGTGCGCATCGGCGTCGGGCCGTAGAACTTGTTGGTGGAGTTTTTCGGACGCCACACCCCCTGCGGGGTGTCGATCTCAATCGGTGCGTCAATCACGATGGTCGCGGGCGAATAGCCGCTATCAAGCGCTGAGGCATAGACAAAGGGTTTGAAGCTGGAGCCCGGCTGACGCTTGGCCTGTGTGGCGCGGTTAAACACCGTGTCCTGATAGCTGAAGCCGCCCTGCATGGCGATCACACGTCCGTTG
Source organism: Shimia sp. R9_3 (assembly GCF_017743755.1). Classification (NCBI taxonomy): domain Bacteria; kingdom Pseudomonadati; phylum Pseudomonadota; class Alphaproteobacteria; order Rhodobacterales; family Roseobacteraceae; genus Shimia; species Shimia sp. R9_3. Next base: position 201,321 of record NZ_JAGHRP010000005.1, read on the forward strand.
TTCACGTCCATCGCCATAAAGCCGCCCTGCACCTCCGGCACCTGCCGCAGAGACCAGCGCACAAACTCGCCGGTGTCATCCTTGGTGATCGCACGCACCAGCACCACATCCCCGACGGAGACCAGATCCCCGGCCACCCGCGCCTGACGGCCCAGCGAGCCGTCCGCCTGACGCTTGCGCGCCCAGGTCACGTCATTGGCGGCAATCCAGTGACCGTCCTCATCATCCTCGATGCCTTCGATCCCGATGCGCGCGTCGTTTTTGCCAACCCGCAGCACCACGGCCGGATACCACTGCCCCTCAAGGTCCACATCCCGCGGCAGAGAGACCTCCGCCAGCGCCCCGCGCCAGGCGATTTCATCTTCCAGAAGGCCCGCGTCAATCACCTGCCCCGTGCCGCGCCAGACACCGCGGCTGCGGTCATATTTCTCAAGCGCACGGCGCAGCGCCTTGGCGGCAACCTTCTGCATCTCCGGATCTTCGGTGGAGCGCACGGTCATACCGCCAGAGAAAAACTCGTCTTCGCCAAAATCCCGGCTCAGCTGGCGGCGGATCTCATCGGTGAAGTAGTCCCGCGGCGGCAGGGTCGATTTGAAGCTTGCATAATCGCCGTTCTGCACCGAGCGCAGCGGCAGCTCCTTTTCGGCCTCATAAACCGCCTGCGTGATATAGCCGTTCTCCGCCATTTCCTTCAGCACAAAGTTGCGCCGCGCCAACACGCGCTCTTTGTTGCGCACCGGATGGAATTTGCCCGGCGCCTTGGGCATGGAGGCCAGCGTCGCCGCCTCATGAGGCGCAAGCTGCTCCAGCGATTTGTTGAAATAGGTCTGCGCGGCGGCGGCCACACCATAGGAGTTCTGACCGAGGAAAATCTCGTTCATGTAGAGCTCAAGGATCTGTTCCTTGGTCAGCGTCTCTTCCACGCGGGTAGCCAGAATGATCTCTTTGATCTTGCGCTCGATGCGACGGTCACCGGACAGAAGGAAGTTCTTCATCACCTGCTGGGTGATGGTGGAAGCCCCGCGCACGCTGCCACCCCGGCTTTGCACCGCCTCAACAGCCGCCGCCGCAATCCCGCGCGCGTCGTAGCCTGAGTGGTGGTAAAAGTTCTTATCTTCTGCGGAGATAAAGGCCTCTTTGACCAGATCCGGGATCTCCTCGGCAGGCACAAACAGACGCCGCTCCTTGGCAAACTCGTCAATGATATGGCCTTCACCGGAATAGATCCTGCTGATGGTCGGCGGTTTGTACTGCGCCAGGCTTTCGTGGCTTGGCAGCTCTTGGCCGTAGATCCAGAACACCGCCCCGATGGAGAGCGCCACAACGGCCAGCCCCATGGTAACAAAGGTGAAAATGGTTCCAAAGAAAGACAGGATAAATCGTATCACGCCGAAGGCCTTTTAAGTCGGGTCTGCTAGCCTCTCTATATAGAGGCCCGGGAGGCGGGTCAAAACACCTCTCCGTTTCAACGCGCGAATATGCGCCGCGTTAAATGAGACTGGCAGACTCTAGATGCCCGGAGTTATTCAGTCGCGGCCATACAAAGAGTAGTTCCCTACTTCCACAGCAACTTTACCGTCAGGCAAAGGGATTGAGAGCGCGTCAGTTCGTCCGTTCAATTTTTGCAGGGCTGCCACGCGCCCCGCTCGCACGACCTCCGCCACCTTTGTTGCATTGAGATCTTTTGGAGTTTGATCTTTACAAGCGCCCTCTTTCTCCCAGAGGCTGCGGGATATCGGCCCTGCAGTGACCGAAGTAATCACAGAGCCTGCCACACGCGTTTCATCTTCAATATCCTCAGCATTTACGATCGTCTTGATAGTTTCCGCCATCAACACGACGCTATCTTGGAAAGTCATATTTGCGAGCTTTTCCATTTCTTCCGTCGCAACATCGCCGTCGCCACGCGCTTCGTCATTCATGCATTTGCGCGCAACAAAGGCCCAGTCATGAACAATATAGGCTGGTCCAAATGTCCAAGCATTGAACCCTCTTAAGGCCTGAACCCCGCGTGGAATCGAGCCACCATCGGTATAAAACGCTTCGGGTGTAATGATCTCACTTCCTGGCGCAGGGTTATTTGATGGATCACGCCTAAAAACGAGCGGCTCAGTCGTGTGAGGAACATAGAGAAATTGGCCATCGCCCAAAGGTGCATCTATGGCCGAACCGACCCAATATAGCTGCGCTTTTCCGACAAACTCCCCCGCCTTCACATCATTGTAGGAAACTTGAGCACAGCCAGCCACGCCAACGATGGCAAACAAACTAAATCCAAGAAAACACTTCATTTAACCACCTCTGAAACCAATACCGGTTACAGTGTGTGTAAAAGTCAGAGTGAAATCAATCCAGGCGTGCTCTTAGCGCCCAGACACCCGCGCCTCACCCCGCGTCGCGCTGCTCCAGATACTCCGCCAGACGCGTTTTCATAATGGGCACTGCATTGGCCATCCGCAAATAGCGGGAGACATCCCACATGCGCCAGGCCTGCCCTTCCTCGCCCAGCCGCAGCCGATTGATATCCAGATCCGGCACCTCAGCGACAAAGAACCACGTCACCACCTCGCCCTGCCGGCCTGAGGCATAGCGCCGCCGATAGGTCAGCGCCTCTTCATCGAGCCGCAGTCCCAGCTCTTCGCGCAGCTCGCGCAACGCGCAAGTCTCCGGGCTTTCCCCCTTCTCACGTCCGCCGCCGGGAAAATCCCACATGTTTGGGAAGGGAATGTCCGCCGTGTCATCGCGCAGGATCGAGACCAGCTGATCGCCTTTCAAAATGGCCAGCTTGGCCCCCTCAAAATCGGTAAATTCGCGCATCGCAGCCCGCTCTTATGTTCAACTACCCCAGCCTATCACTCGACGGGCTTCTGTCCGGAAAGGAAAGCCGCGCGCCTTCAAATCTCCGTGCATGGGCAAAGCTTCGCCGATCCGCCCTGCCGCGTCCAGCCCGTTCACTGCCAAGCTGCTCACTGCCGGACCAACGCCCGCGCTGCCTTATCGTCCTCGACCCAGGCCATCAGCCCGTCACGCAAGCCCGCCGCCATCGCCGCGCGCCAGCCAGGATCCTGCAGATTGGCGAGATCACGTTGCGAGGACATAAAGCCCAGTTCCACCAGTACCGAGGGCACATCTGCCGCCTTCAAGACAGAAAAAGCCCCTTCTCTCATCGGCTTACGATTCAAAGTTACGGTGCTTTCCTTCAGCGCATCCACCAAGGAGCGCGCCAACCTGTCGGTGCGCGGCTCGGTCTCCATACGCGCCAGATCAAGCAGCACATCGGTCACCTCATCATCCGCGCCGGACAGATCCACCCCGGAGAGGATATCCGCCCGGTCATGGCGCTCCGCCAGAAGGGCTGAAGCCGCGTCACTGGCGTCGTCAGACAGGGTGTAGATCGTGGCGCCCTTGGCATTGCCCTGGCTCAGGCTGTCGGCATGCAGCGACAGAAACACATCCACCTGATGCTGATGCGCCAGCGCGACGCGGCGCTCCAGCGAGACAAACTCATCCGCATCCCGCGTCATCACCACCTCAAAGCCGCCCGAACGGCGCAGAAGATCCCGTAGCTCGCGCGCAAACAGCAGCATCAGGTCTTTCTCCTGCGTCTCGCCCCGCTCCGCCCCCGGATCAATCCCGCCATGGCCCGGATCAATCATCACTTTGGTTGGCGCCCAATCTGGCCGTGCCTCAGGCGCAGGCTCCGTGGCCGGCGCGGGCAGATCCCAGCGCGGATCATACGGCGCCCCTGCCTCTGCGGCAAACGCAGCCGCTTCGGTTGGGGTCAGCAACAGCGACAGGCGCGCCCGCCCCGTGGCCTCCGCCACCGACATCTCAGCGCTTTGAACCTTCAGCGGCGCGGCCAGATCCAGCACCATGCGGCTCCAGCCCGGGCGATAGGCCCCAAAGCGCACCGCCGCTACGCCTTCGGCGGCCCCAAGTTCGGCCGCCTCAAGCTGCCCCCAGTCAATCTCGCGAAAATCCAGCACCACGCGGCGCGGCGCATCCAGCGTGAACACCCGCCAGGGCACCCCCTGGCTCAGGCTCAGCTCCAAGGCCGTGGCCCCACGGCGCGCATCAGACAGGCCGCTTTGCGCCACATCCAGGCGCGCCAGCGCCGAGAAGCCCTCTTCCTGCGCAGCCCCTGCCACCGGTGCCAGACACACAGTCAGCGCCAAAGCTGCCCCCCGTGCCAAAGCCTGAATGCCGCCCGCTCGTTTGCCAAAAATCATGCTCGTCTCACCGCTCTTGCGCGTTCTTGTTGGCCAGAGTCTACACCAGCCGCGCGCCGCTCGCCACGACAGACTTGCGCGACCCAAGCGGCCTTCCTCTTGCCGAAAATATCCCGGGGTGAATTGGCCCGAAGGGCCAAGAGGGGCTGGCCCCTCCCTGCCCTCTCAATGTGCCAATTCAGACGTGCTAGACCGCCCCGCGCGCCGCCAGGAAGCGCTGCAAGCGTGCCAAGCCTTCCGCGATGTCCTCGCTGCTGCGCGCATAGGAGAAGCGCAGCGTCTGATGCCCGCGCACCGGATCAAAATCGAGCCCCGGCGTGACCGCCACTCCGGCCTGCTCCAGAATCTCCTGCGCAAAGGCGCGGCTGTCGTTGGTGTAATTGCTCACATCCACATAGACATAAAACGCCCCGTCCGGCGGCGCGAATTTGGAAAAGCCCGCTTTGGGCAGCCCCTCGATCATCATGGCGCGGTTGGCGCGGTAGACCGCCATATTCGCTTCCAGCTCGTCGTGGCAATCCATCGCCGCCAATGCTGCCACCTGACTTGCGTGTGGCGCGCAGATAAACATGTTCTGCGCCAGCCGTTCGACCTTGCGCACGTGGTCCTCAGGCACCACCATCCAGCCCACACGCCAGCCGGTCATGCTGAAGTATTTAGAGAATGAGTTGATCACATAGCATTCATCGGTCAGCTCCAGCGCAGTGACCGCTTTGGCCTCATACTCAATGCCGTGATAGATCTCATCGCTGATGAAGGCCGCGTCTTTCTCCTGACAGAGATCAATCAGCGCCCCCATGGCGGCTGTGTCGAGCATCGTGCCTGTGGGGTTGGCCGGAGAGGCCACCATCAGCCCCTCAAAATCCATCGCGCGCAGATCCTCAGGCACCGGCTGTAGGCGGTTTTGCGGCGCGGTCTGGATATCCAGTGGCTCAAGGCTCAGCGCTTTGAGGATCTGGCGATAGCTCGGATAACCCGGCGCACCAATCGCCACACGTTCGTCTGCGTCAAACAGCGCAGAAAACGCCAGCACAAACGCGCCCGAAGAGCCCGGGGTCACGATCACGCGGTTGGGGTTCAGATCCACATTGTACCAGTCGCCATAAAGCTTGGCGATGCGCGCGCGCAGCTCCGGAATGCCCAAAGCCACCGTATAGCCAAGCGCCCCCTGCTCCATCTGTTGGCTCAGCGCATGGCGCGCGGCTTGCGGCGCGGCGGTGCCCGGCTGGCCCACTTCCATATGTATGATGTGGCGTCCGGCTTCCTCGGCCTGACGCGCCGCTTCCATCACATCCATCACAATGAAGGGATCAACCGCCCCACGTCTTGAGTTCCGCATGAATTTGTTCCCTAGTGTCGCTCATGAGGTTTCACCGCGAAATGACGGCGCCGTCAATCACCGCTTTGCGCATCCACGCCGTCACTCTGGTGACGCTGCTTGCCCTGTTGATCACCACCCCGATGGCCCGGGCGGTTTCGCTGATCCGCGACCCGGATATCGAATACGCCCTGAGCAGAATGGCCGCCCCCATTCTGACGGCTGCGGGCCTTGGTGGAAACGTCAAAATCCTTCTGGTGAACGACAACAGCCTCAACGCCTTTGTCGTTGATCCGCAACATATTTTCATCCACACCGGCATGATCATGCGGATGGAAACGCCGGAGATGCTGCAGGCGGTGATCGCCCATGAGGCGGCCCATATCGCCAACGGTCACCTGACCCGCCGCATCGCCAATCTTGATTCGGCACGCAATGCTTCAACCCTTGGTCTGGCCCTTGCGCTGGCTGCCGCTGCGGCGTCGGGCCGCGGCGATGTCGCCGCCGGTGTCGCGCTTGGCACCCAAAGCTCTGCCCTTCGGCAATTTCTCGCCCACACACGGGCAGAAGAAGCCTCCGCCGACCAATCCGCCGTGCGCTACATGGCCTCTGCCGGGATCGACCCTGCGGGCGCTGTCGATGTGCACCAGCTCTTTGTTGGCCAGGAGCTGCTGAATGTCTCCCGCCAGGATCCTTACATGCGTTCCCACCCACTGTCGCGTGACCGGGTGCGCGCCATGGAACGTTTTGTCGCCGCCTATACCGGCAAAAGCCGCCCGCAGCCCGAAATGGACTATTGGTATGACCGGGCGCGCTCCAAGATCACAGCGTTCATGCGCCCGACCAAATGGACCTTGCAACGCGCCAGTGAAAGCCGCGCTGACGACGTGCGCCACATGCGCCTTGCGGTGGCCTATCATCGCCAGCAAAACAGCTCTGAGGCGCTGGCCCATATCAACAAGGCCATCGCGCTGCGCCCCAATGATGCCTTCTACTACGAACTCAAAGGTCAGATCCTGCTGGAAAGCCGCCAGTTCCAAAGCGCGGTGACCGCCTATCGCAAGGCCGCAGAGCTTGAACCGCGCAATCCGCTGATCCTTGGCGGGCTGGGCCGCTCCCTGTTGACGGTGAACCGCCCCAAAGAGGCGCTCAAACATCTGGAGAATGCGCGGGCGCGTGACTTCCGCAATGCCAAGCTGCTGCGCGATCTCGGCTCCGCCTATGCCCAGACCGGCCAGCCCGGCATGGCCTCTCTGGCCACGGCAGAGCGCTATGCCCTTGCCAATCGCCTCAAAGATGCCGACATACACGCCCAACGCGCCCTGACCCGCCTGCCGCGCGGATCAAGCGCCGCGCGCCGTGCCCAAGACATCGTGTCCGCTGCAAAGCGTGCCCAAAAGAAAAAGTGATGGAGAAACCCCAGATGAAACGCCTTTTCGCCCCCGCCCTCGTCGCCCTCGGGCTCAGCGCCACCTCCGCGATGGCCTTTGACATCGACAGCATGTCTGAAGAAGAGCGCGGCGCGTTTCGCGATGAAATCCGCGCCTACCTGCTCGAAAACCCCGAAGTGATCATGGAGGCTGTCGCCATCCTTCAGGCGCGCCAGGAGCAGACGCAGGAGCAGGATGACCTCGCGCTGGTCGCGGCCAACACCGAGCGCCTGTTTAATGACGGCTACAGCTGGGAAGGTGGCAACCCTGAGGGCGACATCACGCTGGTGGAATTTGTCGACTACCGCTGTGGCTACTGCCGCAAGGCCCATGACGAGGTGGCCGAGCTGATCAAATCTGACGGCAACATTCGCTTCATCGTCAAAGAATACCCCATCTTGGGCGAAGCCTCCGAGCTGAGCTCCCGCTTTGCCATCGCCGTGAAGCAGAAGCTGGGCAATGAGTCCTACAAACTGGCCCATGACGCGCTCATCAAAATGCGCGGTGACGTGACCGAGCGCTCCCTGACCCGCCTGTCCAAAGGCCTCGGCTTTGACGCCGCCCCGCTGCTTGCGCATATGAACAGCGACGAGGTCACCGAGGAGATCATGACCACCCGCCTGCTCGCCCGTGACATGCGGATCACCGGCACGCCCTCCTTTGTGATGCAAGACGAGATGCTGCGCGGCTACGTCCCGCTGGAAGGCATGCGCTCCATCGTGGCTGACAAACGCGGCTAATCCGCACCGCCCTCTTTCCAAAAACAAAAGCAGCGGCCCGGCCGCTGCTTTTTTTGTGGTGTAGTGTTGCGCAACGTGCGGCGCGTTAAGCCGCCAAAATCGCGATTTTGCACCTACGCAATACCGTAGGGATACCGACGCGATACCGACGTCCCGTTTTGGCCCCGTCTGGCGCCGTTAACCTTTGGCGCAAAAATCGGAAGTTATTCCGCTGCCTCTGCTGCGGCCTTCGCCGCTTCCAGCTCTGCGGCCTTGGCTTCCACCTGCTCAACGATGTGTTCCACCATATCGTCGTTGGACATCCGGTGGCTCTGCTTACCGGCAAGATAGACCATGCCATTGCCATTGCCGCCGCCGGTCCAGCCCACGTCGGTCATCAGCGCCTCACCCGGACCGTTCACAACGCAGCCAATGATCGACAGGCTCATCGGCGTGTGGATGTGTGCGAGCCTTTCTTCCAATGTTTCCACGGTCTTAATCACATCAAACCCTTGGCGGGCGCAGCTTGGGCAGCTGATGATATTCACCCCACGGTGGCGCAGGCCAAGGCTTTTGAGGATCTCAAAACCGACCTTCACCTCTTCCACCGGATCGGCACTCAGGCTCACGCGCAGGGTGTCGCCGATCCCCATCCACAGTAGTTGGCCAAGGCCAATCGCGGATTTGATCGTGCCGCTGACAAAGCCGCCCGCCTCGGTGATGCCAAGGTGGATCGGCGCATCTGTCGCGTCCGCAAGCAGCTGATAGGCGGCTGCCGACATGAACACATCAGAGGCTTTCACCGAGATTTTGAACTCGTGAAAATCGTTATCCTGCAGGATCTTAATATGGTCGAGACCACTCTCCACCATCGCATCCGGGCACGGCTCACCGTATTTTTCCAAGAGGTGTTTCTCAAGGCTGCCGGCGTTCACCCCGATACGGATGGAGCACCCGTGATCCTTGGCCGCCGCGATCACTTCTTTGACGCGCTTCTCATCACCGATGTTGCCCGGATTGATCCGCAGACAGGCCGCACCGGCCTCCGCCGCCTCAATCGCGCGTTTGTAGTGGAAGTGAATATCCGCCACGATCGGCACGGGGCTTTCTTTTGTGATTTCTTTCAAGGCCTTGGTGGCGGCCTCATCCGGCGCTGAAATACGGACAATATCCGCCCCGGCCTCTGCTGCGGCCAGCACCTGCCCCAAAGTGGCCTTCACATCACCGCTGTCGGTGTTGGTCATGGTCTGCACCGCAATCGGGGCATCGCCACCCACAGGCACATTGCCCACCATGATCTGGCGCGACTTGCGTCGCTCGATATTACGCCAAGGGCGAATGTGGTTCATCGACATGGCAGGCCCCCTCATCAGAGCATGGAAACAGCTTTCTGCCTATCTAGTCGCTCTGCACAGTCGGGGCAATGCACGATAAAGAAAAGCGCAGCCCAAGCTGCGCTCTGCCAATGTTATACCGCTGAAAAGTCTGAGGATTTTGCGACGCCTTGACGGCGGTGGGACGCTTATTCCTCGCCCACCACCACATCTGTTGCCGCAGCCAGAGCGACAATACGGGCCAGCTCAGGATCATCATCCAGATCAGCCACCTGATACCCCTCTTTCAGAGCATCCATCGCCAGCGGCAGATCCCGCGCCACGCTGGTGCCCTCACCAGCCGGGCCGTAGATTTCACCGTTGAGCTTGAAGTAGACAGAGCCGCTCATGCCCGCGCGCAGGATTGGCGCTTCTTCGGTGGCGGGCAGCACATATTCCTCACCGGCGTTGAGGATTTTCTCAAACAACACTGTGCCATCCGCGCCGCGCACGCGCACCCACGCCGGGCGCACCGCCATCACGACGATTTCCGGTGCTTCTTCCTCTACCACAATCGGGATCGGGCGATCTTCTTCCGGCACCACAGCTGCGACCAGCTCCGGCACTTCGGGCGTGAACACACCGATGTTGTCCGGGTTCAGCTGGGAAATCGGTGCATCACGCGCCACCAGCACAGGCACGTCCAACGCCTGAGGGCGATAGAGACGGTCCAGCGCCTCAGACGGCGCAAACACGCCTGCCCCGGCTTCCGCAAGCTCTGCGCCTTCAAGATCATCGCCATCATCGGTCGCACGGGCCGCGCCTTCCAGCGGGTCCAGATCACTCAGCACAACTGGTGTCTGCTCCACTGGGGCCAAAGTCACCCGTTGAATTTCGTTGAGCACCGACCAGCCGCCATAGCCAATCCCTGCAATCAGCGCGAGCAAGACCACCGAGGATCCGATGGCGCGCAGCTCTATACGGGACAGAAGGGATTCCTGGATCGGCGTGAAGGGGGCATTGGCACCGGAGAACGGATCACTTGACACAATAGGTGCCGCCTTCTCCGTCTTGCGTGCGCCGGAGGCCTCTGCAGACATGCCATGCGCGGTGGTGAAGCCACTTTCTGCACAGAAAGTGTCAAACGCCTGCTCAGGGTCCATGCCGAGGTAACGTGCATAAGAGCGCACATAACCCGCAATAAAGCCCGGCGTTTCAAAAGCGGATGGATCGCAGTTTTCGATGGCAGCGACGTAACTTGCGCGTATTCGGAGCTCGCGTTGCACATCCAGCAGCGACTTGCCCAAAGTCGCCCGTTCGCCTCGCATCATATCGCCTAGGCTCACGGCAAAGTCGTCGTAACCTTTCGGTCCCTCGGATACCTCTTCGGTATCGCGCTTGGATCTGCGCCCGATCATCCCAAATGCCTCGTTTAGCAACGCCGGTCCGTTCTTCCCCCGATTCGGACCGATCCCCTTGTTAAACAATACTATACCATATGTGGTATAATTGAGAACAATATGTGTTGGTTAACCTGCCAGGTCGGCACGATTCAGCGCACAGTGACTCCAGAGTGAATCCAAAGCATGCACAAGCGCATCAATCTCTTTCGGACCATGCACTGGCGACGGCGTGAAACGCAGGCGTTCTGTGCCGCGCGGAACCGTCGGGAAATTGATCGGCTGCACGTAAATTCCATAGTCTTCCAGCAGGTGATCAGACAGGATTTTGGTGTGCACCGGATTGCCCACAATCACAGGCACAATATGACTGCCATGATCGATGATCGGCAGGCCCAGACCTTTCAGGCGCAGCTTCAGGATCTTTGCTTGCGTCTGGTGACGTTCGCGCAGCGCCTGATCGGTTTTCAGATGCGCAACAGAAGCCGCAGCACCGGCCGCCACAGCAGGTGGCAGAGATGTGGTAAAGATGAAGCCTGGCGCATAAGATCTTACGGCGTCACACATTTTTTCGGATGCGGCGATGTAGCCGCCCATCACGCCATAAGCTTTGGCAAGGGTGCCGTTGATGATGTCGATGCGATGGGCAAGGTTGTCACGCTCGGTCACGCCACCGCCGCGCGGGCCGTACATGCCAACCGCGTGGACCTCATCAATGTAGGTCAGCGCGCCAAACTCATCCGCCAGATCGCAGAGCGCCTCGATCGGGCCAAAATCACCATCCATGGAGTAGACAGATTCAAAGGCGATCAGCTTGGGCGCTGCCGGATCATCAGCCTCAAGCAGGCTGCGCAGATGGTCCACATCATTGTGCTTGAAAATACGCTTCGCCCCGCCGTTGCGGCGCACACCTTCGATCATGGAGGCGTGGTTCAATTCGTCGGAATATATGATTAATCCCGGGAAGAGTTTTGGCAAAGTACTTAAAGTTGCATCGTTTGCGATGTAGGCGCTGGTGAAAAGCAGCGCTGATTCTTTGCCGTGCAGATCCGCCAGCTCCGCCTCAAGGCGTTTGTGATAGACGGTCGTGCCGGAGATATTGCGGGTGCCGCCAGAGCCTGCACCGGTGGCATCAACAGCCTCGTGCATCGCCTCCAGCACCACAGGGTTCTGCCCCATGCCGAGATAGTCGTTGCCACACCACACGGTGATCGGGCGCTGGGTGCCATCAGGACGGGTCCATGTGGCATGCGGGAAATGACCTTGCTGACGTTCGATATCAATGAACGTGCGATAGCGCCCTTCTTCGTGCAAACGATTGAGAGCGTCATCTAGCTTTGCAGTGTAATCCACAGTGGCTTTCCTTTTTCCCGGCCAGATCATCACGGGGATGGAACTGACTGAATATTAGAGCTGTTCTAAACCTCAACAGCGTCTTGGGCAATGGGTAGCAAACTGACAAAGTGTAGCACTTTGATATCGATCAATGTGTTAACGCCCTGCTCTGGACACCCCAGATTCGAATGTTACGGTTTGCGCAAATCGCTGCACCCGTGGCGCATAGAAAAGGAGTTCTCATGACACTTGATCCAGTCCTCTCCCGGATTGACGCAAATATGCCAGAGGCCATCGATCGTTTGTTCGATTTGCTGCGCATCAAGTCGATCTCAACCGATCCGGCTTTTGACGCGGATGTCGAAGCCGCCGCCGACTGGCTGGTGAAAGACCTGCAAAGCCTTGGCATCGCAGCAGAAAAGCGTATGACCACAGGCCATCCAATGGTCGTGGGCCATGTGGAGGGCCCCAGCGAAGACAGCCCCCATATCCTGTTTTACGGCCACTATGATGTGCAGCCGGTGGACCCGCTGGAACTCTGGGACCGCGATCCATTTGATCCAGCACTTGAAGATACCGACGCAGGCCAAGTGATCCGCGCCCGCGGCGCTTCTGATGACAAAGGTCAGCTGATGACCTTCGTGGAAGCCTGCCGCGCATGGATCGCAGAACACGGCGCCCTGCCCTGCAAAATCACGTTCCTGTTTGAGGGCGAAGAAGAATCAGGCTCACCAAGCCTTGTGCCCTTCCTGCAGGAAAACGCCGAGGAGCTGAGCTGTGACATTGCTTTGATCTGTGACACCGGCCTGTTTGAAAGCGCCGTGCCTGCGATCACCACCATGCTGCGGGGTCTCTTGGGGGAAGACTTTACCATCACCGGCCCGTCGCGCGACCTGCACTCGGGCATGTACGGCGGCATCGCGATGAACCCGATCCGCGTGCTGAGCAAAATTCTTGCGGGCCTGCATGATGAAACCGGCGCTGTGACGCTGGATGGCTTTTATGACGACGTGCCCGAACTGCCTGACGACATCCGCGCGCAGTGGCAGGGGCTGAACTTTGATCACGCCACATATCTTGGCGATGTCGGCCTTAAGGCACCCGCCGGTGAGCAGGACCGCACACCACTGGAGCAAATCTGGTCCCGCCCGACATGTGATGTGAATGGCATCTGGGGCGGCTACACTGGCGATGGCTTTAAAACGGTTCTGCCGTCTCAGGCCTCCGCAAAACTGTCGTTCCGTCTGGTCGGCCAGCAAGATCCGGACAAAATCCGCGCGGCCTTCCGCAGCTATCTGGAGAGCAATCTGCCCGAAGGCTTCACCGTGGAGTATCGCACCGAGAAAGGCTCTGGTGCCTCCCATATGTCCATTGACGATCCGGCGTTTGAGAAAGCCCGCAGCGCCCTGAGCGACGAATGGCCCCGCCCTGCCGCCTATGTGGGCTGTGGCGGCTCGATTCCGATCGCGGGCTACTTCAAAGAGATTCTCGACATGGATTCGATGCTGATCGGCTTTGGCCGGGATGACGACCAAATCCACTCGCCCAACGAAAAATATGATGTGGAGAGCTTTCACAAAGGCACCCGCTCCTGGGCGCGAATCCTTGAAGCACTCACACGCTAAGACACTAGAATCATGCAAAAATCAGAAACGCGCCCTTTGGGCGCGTTTTTTCTGTGGCAGGTTAAAAACGGCGCAACAAGGCGCAGATAACGCGCGCTTATAAGCGACCAAATCAACCAACTTTTGAGGGAGGAAGAAGTGGCGCGGTTGACGGGGCTCGAACCCGCGACCCCCGGCGTGACAGGCCGGTACTCTAACCAACTGAGCTACAACCGCGCATATATCTTCGCCTTTCGGCATGACCCTTTACCCGAAGGCACCCAAGGTCGGGGCTGGCAGCGATGGCGCGGTTGACGGGGCTCGAACCCGCGACCCCCGGCGTGACAGGCCGGTACTCTAACCAACTGAGCTACAACCGCTCGCTGCTCGCTGTTTGGCGTGTGCCCCTCAGCGTGTGGTGGGGTTTATGCTGAGCGCTTAGGCGCGTCAAGCGGATATCCGCACGAAAATCGAAGAAATTTCACAAGCCCCTGCCAACCCGTATTTTTTCCGTTATGCACGACGTCGGGTTCGCTTTGAGCAATGACGGTTTTGTGATTAGATAGGCGCACTCGATTCAATTGCTTTTTGAAGGACAAAACAAAATGAAACCGATTTATGCTGCCCTTTGCATCGCCGGCCTGACCCTTGCAGCTTGTGGCCAACAAGAAGAGCCGGCCCCGATCACTGTACAGCCAAGCTTTGACAAAGCAGGCGACGCAAGCTGCCCAGGTGGCTATGAGCTGCAGAGCACCGAAACCGGCGCGCTGATCTGCTCCCCAATCGTCGCAGGCTAATTCAGAGCCAAGACGTGTTTCACCCCTTAAAGCGGCCCTCTGGGGCCGCTTTTGTCTTGGAGGCCCCTCGCGTAGGACATGACGGGTTCAAGCCCCCTCCCCCGAGGCAGTTTCCAGCCCGAACAGATCCTCAAACGCCCCGTCTCACTCCACCACGGTCCTTCAAAGAACTCCGCGGCGAAGCATCTGATAGCCCACCTGCGCGACTCGCGACCCGCGTGAGGAATCAGCCAACCCGCCCACGCGACGAAAGAAAGGCGGAGCGCGATTCCAAAGATCAAACGGTGCAGCAGTGAGGAATAAACAAGAGGCAGCAAAAGCCAAAGATCAGAGACACCGTCTGGCGTCCGGTAGAGCTACATTCTGAAGGAGAATGGTGGGTCGTGAGAGGCTCGAACTCCCGACATCTTCGGTGTAAACGAAGCGCTCTACCAACTGAGCTAACGACCCGGTGAGGGCGGATTTAGAGAATACCGCGGGGGAGCGCAAGAGGGGATTTGAGAAAATCTCCAGAAATTTTCACTCGACCTGTAAAACCCGTTCCCGGCCGCCTTTCAGCTCATAGACGCAGCCCTGTAAATTCGGCAGTGCCGCCGTCTCTGCGTGGCTCAGCCCGCAGATCAGCCCGCGCAGCACCTGCCCCCACAATCCATGCCCCACCATCACCGTCGGCCGGTCCAAATTTGCCAACACCGCACGCACCCGCGCCTCAAAGGCGGCATAGCCCTCCCCTTCCGGCGCTGCGCAGAAAAGATCCAGCGCTTTGGGATTCGCCCCATAGATTTCCGGATAGCGCGCGTCGATCTCATCCATGGTCATGCCCTGAAAGACACCGGCCTGCGCCTCAGCCAATCTTGCATCGCTCACCATCGGATGCCCACCCAGCGCAATCGCTGCGGTTTGCTGTGTCCTGCGCAATGGAGACACAAGGCAGTGCGGTTGGTGCGCTTTCAGAATCGGCGCGATCAAATCGGCCTGCTGACCCGCCTGCGCCCTTCCCAGCTCCGTCAGATCGCTTTCCAGCTGCCCCTGAACCCGCCGCACTGCATTCCACGTGGTTTGCCCATGGCGCAAAAACCAAATTGCCGGAAACTCTGTCATCTGCTGCCTCGTACGGCGCACATCGCACCTTTTGGCGGAGCCTAGCCCCGCACGGGCCCGCCGCGCAAGGAGATGAGATTTATAAATAAAAACGGGCGCTCACCCCGTTTAGGGGAGCGCCCGCTTGGAAGAATGGTGGGTGATAAGAGATTTGAACTCCTGACATCTTCGATGTGAACGAAGCGCTCTACCACTGAGCTAATCACCCGGTGACGCGGCTTCTATCCTCACTCCGCGGCCTCCGCAAGGCCCTCTTTGTCACTTTCTGCATCCCCGGACTTGGTCTCTGTATCCGCATCCGCAAGCTTGCGCCGCAGACGGAGATTCAGCACCTGCACATCGCCAACCGACTTCTGATTCTGGATTTTCACTTTGCCCAATTCCGGCAGGTTAAGTCCCTGCCCCTGCGCCAGGGTTTCCCCCAAAATCGCCAGCGCCGCCTCAACAGCAGGTTTCACATCACGCTTTTTCACGCCTGAGCGCATCACCACCGCTTCGATCAGATCCCGCTTGCGAAACGCCTCCGCTTCTTCCGCAGCGCCGGCTTCCTCAACAACCGGTGCCACAGCCTCTTCGGCAATCGCCTTGGCGCCCTTGGGGGCCTCGCGCAGGCTGGTGCTGGTTTTGCGGGTGGAGGTGCTGCGTGCACGGGTTTTGGTCGTGGCTTTCGCCCGCGTTGTGGTGCGTTTGCGTGTGCTTGTCCCTGTGGTGGATTTGGCCATTTTGGTCCCTCATTGGTCTGCTCGACAGCAAAAGCTTAACAAGCGACCGCTCAAAACAACAGGGAATTCCACATTCACATACAATATGTGCGCACAACTCACATCATGCGCACAAAATAATCCAGGCGATTTGGGTCGACAGAATCGCCCGCGTCACTTCAGTTTGGACAGCTTGTCCTGCAAATCCGCCAGCTGACGTTTGATCGCGTCCAGATCTTCGCCCTCGCCGCTTTCCGCGTCCGCTTCCGGCGCTGGTGAGGAGCTGCCCGGCCAGGCCATGCCGCCGGTCATCGCTTTCATGAAAGCTTCCTGTTGCGCCTGCATCGCCTCAAGCCCAGGCATCTTCATGCCGCCGCCCATGCTCTCCATGACTTTTTCTTGCCCTTCACGCAGCATCTCAAAAGATGTCTGCAGGAATTGCGGCACCATGGAGGTTGCTTGCGTAGTATAGGCCCGCACCAGATCGTTGAGCACATTCACCGGCAAAACATTCTCGCCGCGGCTCTCATGCTCGGCAATGATTTGCAACAGATACTGCCGCGTCAGGTCGTCGCCGCTTTTCAGATCCACGATCTGAACTTCGCGCCCGGATCGGATAAATCCGGCGATATCTTCAAGCGTCACGTAGTCGCTGGTTTCGGTGTTGTAGAGCCGGCGGCTCGCATAGCGCTTGATCAGCAATGGTTTTTTATCGTCACCCACGTCCATCTCCCCAATATTCATGCAGTGCAGAAAAAAGCCTATGCGACTGCAGAACAAAAAGAAAGGGCAGGCCTGAAGCCTGCCCTTGCAAACCGCGCATCGGGGAGGAGGAGAAGCGCGAGATTTGCGTAGTTTTTATTTTGCTGTCGCTTTTTTCGCAGCGGCAGTCACCTCAGAGGTGGCTTTTTTGACAGCTGCGGTCGCCTCTTCGCTGGCTTCCTTGCCCGCAGACATCAACAACTCGACGGTTTCCATCTGAACTTTTTTCGCAACTTCTGCAAAAGCGGCCATGTTTTCAGAAGCAACTTCGGCCTGTGCGGAAGCAAAATCGGTCAGCGCTTTGGCGTAATCGGCCGGCTCTGCTTTGGCTTTGGACATGTCGCCCAGCTTTGTCAGAGTGTCTTTGGTCCATTTGGAAGAAATCTCAGAAGACTTCTCTGCTGCACCAAGCGCCACAGCGGCGAGTTTCTCGTTCAGCGCTGCGGTGTTTTTGAACGCATCTTCAAAAGCCGAGGTATCAACTGGGAAGGAGCCCATCACGTCTTTGAACATTGCAGTTACGTCCTGTGCTGCTTTAGCCATTTTTCAGTTCCTTAATTGAATAACAGCCCAAGGAAGAAACAGATGATCAGGGCTGCGCGTCTAGTCTCTGAAAACAATATGCGTGCTGCATTGCGGCATTTCAAGAATTTTTTGCTGCATTGCAGCAAAAACCTATTAAGCCGCTATTATTTCAATGCTTTTTTCCGGACATATTCGCCAGGCGCGTCGCAGATCGCAGGATGCGTGCCTGTTCCTGGAACCCGCGCCTCCACCTGTTTGCCAGATTTCTTTGACAACCATGTGTCCCACCGCGGCCACCATGAGCCTTCGTGGAACGTGGCCTCCTCCATCCACTCATCCGCGGACAAACTCAGCTTGCTGTTGGTGTAGTGGCCGTACTTCTTTTTGCTCGGCGGGTTCACAATCCCGGCGATATGGCCGGACTGGGACACGATGAAGGTTTTGGAGCGGCTCTTGGTCTGCTGGTAGCCGTGATAGCAATCTTTCCAACGTGCAATGTGATCGGTTTCACAGGTCACCGAACACGTCGGAATGTCCACATCGGAAATCTTCAGCGTCTCGCCGCACAGCTCAAGACCTTCGCCAACAAACTTGTTGGATTGGCACAGATCACGCAAATACTGATGCGCCATCTTGCCTGGAAGGCCAGAACCATCCCCGTTCCAGAACAACAGATCAAATGCAGGCGGGGCCTCCCCCATCATGTAGCTTTTGATCGCAGGCGTATAAATCAGGTCATTTGAACGCAGAAAGCTGAAGGTGCGCTGCATGATGAACGACCGTAGCACGCCCTCTTCCTCAATTTCCTCATCAATCCCGTCGATGAAGTCATCCTGAAGGAAAGGTGTGAATTCGCCCTGATCGCCAAAATCCGTCAGCGTGGTGAAGAACGTGGCAGATTTCACCGACTCATCGCCGCGCTGTTTCATCAGAGACAGGGTCAGATGCATGGTAGTGCCGGCAATACAGTAGCCAACCACATTCACCTGAGGCTGCGCGGTGATCTCTTTGACCTGTGCAATCGCATCAAGGAACCCCTCCTCGATGTAGTCATCAAGCCCCACATCCGCCAAAGACCGGTCCGGATTGACCCAGCTGACCACAAACACCGTGTAGCCCTGCGCCACGGCCCAGCGGATCAGGCTGTTCTGCTCTTTGAGATCGAGGATATAGTATTTGTTGATCCACGGCGGGAAGATCACCAGCGGTGTTTCATATACCGTCTCGGTGCTGGGTGAGAACTGCAGCAGCTCATACATGCGGCAGCGGTACACCACCTTGCCCGGCGCCGTAGCGATGTTGCCGCCAATTTCAAAGGCGCTTTCATCCGCAAGCTTCACCAGCAACTCGCCGTTGTTGGCATCCAGATCCGAGATCAGATTCTCCAGCCCGTCCACAAGGCTCTGGCCTTCCGTCTCCACCGCACGCTCCAGCGCTTCCGGATTGGTGCCCAGAAAATTGGTCGGCGACATCATATCTATGATCTGCTGGGAGAAGTAGTCGATGCGTTGCTTATCTTTAGGGGCAAGCCCCTCCAATTCAGACACCGCAGTCTGAATGGCCTGCGCATTGCGCATGTATTGCTGTTTGAGCAAGTTGAAATAGGGGTGGCTCTTCCACAGAGGATGGGAGAATCGGCGATCAGTGGGCGTGTCGTCCTGCGGAGCAGCAAACTGCCCCTTCAGCATAATATTCTGGGCATCAACAAAGCCTTTGACCGATTTGCTCCAGAGATCGAGCTGGTTTTCGAGCACTTTGCCCGGATTATCCAACATACCTTGCCAATAGGCGCTTGCGGCATTCAGAAAGACTTCGGGTTCCGGGCTGTTCAGTTCATTTCTCAGGGGTTTATGGCGGCTCATGATGTCCGCGAGCTTTAATGACAACGCCTCAACTTTTGCGAGGTTGGCGTTCAGGCGATCCATTTTTTCACCTGCTTCAGTCTCATTTGTTGTCATATTAACCCATTCGTCCTATTCTCGCTGCTACGCAGCATAAAAATATCCGCCCCTGTAATACTAATGGGGAAACAAGTTATTGGATACCCCAAGGTAAGGAATACACACATGCGGTACATGGCCACGTATGATCTTATGGAAACCATGCGCAATACCAACCAATGGCTCGGCGCAACTGCTTCGGCCATGGCCTCCTACCCTGCGATGGCATTGGTTCCCAATCCGGCCCTGCAATGGATGCGGGCCTGGGGCGAAGTCACAGAGCGCACATTCCAGCGGATGGTTGTGAAGCCTGACTGGGGCATCGACAGCTTCACTTGTGAGGACGGCAAGGACCATATCGTCAACATCAACACTTTGGTTGAGCGTCCCTTCGGCGATCTGATCCATTTTGACGTCTCCGGCCGCGCGCCGATGAAACGCAAGGTGCTGCTGGTCGCGCCCATGTCCGGCCACTACGCCACCCTGCTGCGCTCGACCGTCAAAAGCCTCATTTCCGATTGCGAAGTCTATATCACCGATTGGCATAACGCGCGTGACATCCCGGTAAGCGAAGGCAAGTTTGATGTTGAGGATTACACCCTCTACCTTGTCGATTTTATGAAACACCTCGGCCCGGACATCCATGTGATGGCCGTCTGCCAGCCCGCGCCGCTGACCTTGGCGGCGACCGCCTATCTGGCCGGAGAAGATCCAAAGGCCCAGCCCCGCTCCCTGACGCTGATCGGCGGGCCGATTGACACCGAGGCCGCAGCCACTGAGGTCACAGACTTCGGCCACCGCGTGACCATGGGCCAGCTTAAGGAAACCATGATCCAGCGTGTCGGCTTCAAATATCCCGGCGTGGGGCGCATGGTCTATCCGGGCCTGCTGCAGCTCCATTCCTTCATGTCCATGAATGCGGAGCGCCACTCCAAGGCCTTCACCGACCAGATCATGCGCGTGACCCGCGGCGAAGCCTCCGACCACGATCAGCACAACCGATTCTATGATGAGTACCTCGCGGTGATGGATATGACCGCAGAGTTCTACCTCTCTACCGTAGAGCGAATCTTCAAAAACAACGAAATCGCCAAAAACACTTTTAAGGTGAAAGGCCGCCCTGTGGATGTGGGCAAAATCACCACCGTTGCGATCAAGACCGTTGAGGGCGCGAAAGACGACATCACCGCGCCAGGCCAATGTGTGGCAGCACTCGATCTGTGCACCGGACTGCCAGACAGCAAGAAGGCCAGCCACGTCGAGCCTGACGCAGGGCACTACGGTATCTTTGCCGGTAAGAGCTGGCGCAACAACATCCGCCCGCTGGTTCTGGAGTTCATTGACGCAAACTCAGAGCCTCAGACTCGCAAGCCCGCCAACAAAAATACCGCTGCCTAATTCCTCAGCGCTGAAGTTGTGATCAAACAGGCTGCCTTCGGGCGGCCTGTCTTTGGTTGACGTCGGGTCCACCGGAGCAGATCCGGACAGATCGGGAAAAATTTCTACATTTTTGCCATTTCCGCGCAGGTCAACACAACATCTAGTGAGGAATACAAGCCCCGAGATCACGATCTTGTGATTCATGAAGGTTTTTCAGATGGTTACCGGCGCCAGCCAATTTTAACCTTCTATTAACCTTCTGTGGAGGAATCGTAGACGGGCCAAAAACCGCCTCTCGCCCGCATTCGGTCAACAGAGAAAATCCTACTTTTTTGTAAATAAATTCGTTGACCCTCTATGCAAATTTACGCCAGTTTGTGGGGGCAGCCAAGAAAACACACTACATGTTGTGGCGCGAGGGGCGGCAGGGACAATTCGGAAATCAGCGCCAATTAAGGCCTTTAGCGACACCAGATATTGTGTGGTGCGCACACCGGTTCCTTTTGCCTTTCGAATTGGGACGCCGTTCGGTGGTCCAAACCGCATGTTTTTAGGCCGCTGAGGGCAAGGGCACAGGTGATGTGTCGGGGTTAATTTGGAACTGGGAACGAGGCAGGGCATGAAAATTCAACGGCGTTTCACCAAGACCGGACAGGACGCATACGCGGACCTCAACTTCGTGACCACCGAATCGGAAATCCGCAACCCGGATGGCACCATCGTGTTTCGCCTCGACAATGTTGAAGTTCCTGCCAGCTGGTCTCAGGTGGCCTCCGATGTGATTGCCCAGAAATATTTCCGCAAAGCCGGCGTGCCTGCAAAGCTGCGCAAAGTGCGTGAAAAGGATGTGCCTGAGTTCCTGTGGCGCTCTGTGCCTGCAAATGATGACGTACAACTAGGCGGCGAGACCAGCGCCAAACAGGTTTTTGACCGGCTCGCCGGTGCATGGACCTATTGGGGTTGGAAAGGCGGCTACTTCTCCTCTGAGGAAGACGCCCGCGCCTACTTCGACGAAATGCGCTTTATGCTGGCGACTCAACGTGCCGCGCCAAACTCTCCGCAGTGGTTCAACACCGGCCTGCATTGGGCCTACGGCATCGATGGGCCAAGCCAGGGTCACTACTATGTGGACTATAAAACCGGCAAGCTTACCAAATCCAAATCCGCTTACGAGCACCCGCAGCCCCACGCCTGCTTCATTCAGTCCGTGGCCGATGATCTTGTGGGTGATGGCGGCATCATGGACCTCTGGGTGCGCGAGGCACGCCTCTTCAAATACGGCTCCGGCACCGGCACCAACTTCTCCTCGCTGCGCGCAGACGGCGAATCTCTCTCCGGCGGCGGGAAATCCTCCGGCCTCATGGGCTTTCTGAAGATCGGTGACCGCGCTGCTGGCGCGATCAAATCCGGCGGCACCACGCGGCGCGCAGCCAAAATGGTGATCGTGGATGCGGACCACCCGGACATCGAAGAATACATCAACTGGAAGGTCAAAGAGGAGCAGAAGGTTGCCTCCATCGTGGCCGGCTCCAAGATGCACGAGCAGAAGCTCAACGCCATTTTTGCCGCGATCAGCTCCTGGGATGGCGCGGAGGCAGACGCCTATGACGCCAAGGTCAACCCGGCTCTGAAAGCTGCGGTACGTGACTCCAAAAGCGTCATGATCCCGGAGACTTACATCAAGCGCGTGCTGGATTATGCCAAACAGGGCTACGCCAGCATCGAATTCCCGACCTATGACACCGACTGGGATTCTGAGGCCTATGCCTCCGTGTCGGGCCAGAACTCCAACAACTCGATCCGTGTCACCGACGCCTTCCTCAAGGCAGTTGAGAATGATGACGATTGGGAATTGATCCGCCGCACCGACGGCGAGGTCGCCAAAACCGTCAAAGCACGTAAGCTTTGGGAAGATGTGGGCCACGCCGCATGGGCCTGCGCCGATCCGGGCATCCAGTACCACGACACCGTGAACGCGTGGCACACCTGCCCCGAGGACGGCGAGATTCGCGGCTCCAACCCCTGCTCTGAATATATGTTCCTGGATGACACGGCCTGTAACCTGGCCTCCATGAACCTGCTGACCTTCCTCAAGGATGGCCAGTTTCAGGCAGAAGACTACATCCACGCCACCCGCCTCTGGACGGTGACGCTGGAAATCTCCGTGACCATGGCGCAGTTCCCATCCAAGGAAATTGCACAGCTCAGCTATGATTTCCGCACGCTGGGTCTGGGCTATGCCAACATTGGCGGCCTGCTGATGAACATGGGGCTGGGCTATGACAGCACCGAAGGCCGCGCGCTGGCCGGTGCCCTCACCGCGATCATGACCGGCATTTCTTATGCCACCTCCGCCGAGATGGCGGGTGAGCTGGGCGCCTTTGACGGCTATGCCCGCAACAGCCAGCACATGCTGCGCGTGATCCGCAATCACCGCCGTGCCGCCTATGGCAAAACCGAAGGCTACGAAGGTCTCGCGGTCAAACCGGTGGCGCTCGACACCGCCAACTGCCCGGATCCGATGCTGGTCGCGCTTGCGCAATCAAGCTGGGACGAAGCGCTGATGCTTGGCGAGAAAAACGGCTTCCGCAACGCGCAGACCTCCGTGATTGCCCCCACCGGCACCATCGGTCTGGTGATGGATTGCGACACCACCGGGATCGAGCCTGACTTCGCGCTGGTGAAGTTCAAGAAGCTCGCAGGCGGCGGTTACTTCAAGATCATCAACCGCTCCGTCCCCGGCGCTCTGGAAAAGCTTGGCTATTCCTCCGCCCAGATCGAAGAGATTGTCTCTTACGCGGTGGGCCACGGCTCCATCGGCAACGCGCCGGGCATCAACCACACCTCTCTCATCGGCCATGGGTTCACCACCAATGAGATCGACAAGATCGAAGCGGCCCTTGGCTCTGCCTTCGACATCCGCTTTGTCTTCAACCAGTGGACACTGGGCGAAGAATTCTGCACCAACGCGCTTGGCATTCCAGCGGAGAAACTCAACGATCCGTCGTTTGAGCTGCTCGCCCACCTCGGCTTCACCAAAGCCGACATTGAGGCCGCCAATGACCACGTTTGCGGCACCATGACGCTTGAGGGCGCACCGCACCTCAAAGAAGAGCACTATGCGATCTTTGACTGCGCCAACCCATGCGGCAAGAAAGGCAAGCGCTACCTCTCCGTGGACAGCCACATCACCATGATGGCCGCCGCACAGAGCTTCATTTCCGGCGCGATTTCCAAAACGATCAACATGCCAAATGACGCCACCATCGAAGACTGCCAGAAGGCCTATGAGCTCTCCTGGTCGCTCGGCATCAAAGCCAATGCGCTCTATCGCGACGGCTCCAAACTGTCCCAGCCGCTGGCCGCTGCGCTGGTGGAAGATGATGACGAAGCCGCCGAAGTGCTCGAATCCGGCTCGGTGCCTGAAAAAGCACAGGTGCTGGCCGAAAAAATCGTCGAGAAGATCGTGCTCAAAGAAGTGGCTCGCGGCCGGGAGAAAATGCCCGAGCGCCGCAAAGGCTACACCCAGAAAGCGGTTGTGGGCGGCCACAAGGTCTATCTGCGAACCGGCGAATACTCCGACGGCTCGCTGGGCGAAATCTTCATCGATATGCACAAGGAAGGCGCAGGCTTCCGCGCGATGATGAACAACTTTGCCATCGCGGTCTCCGTGGGCCTGCAATACGGCGTGCCGCTAGAAGAGTTTGTCGATGCGTTCACCTTCACCAAATTTGAGCCTGCGGGCATGGTGCAGGGCAACGACAGCATCAAGAACGCGACCTCCATTCTGGATTATATCTTCCGCGAGCTGGCCGTGTCTTATCTCGACCGCACCGACCTCGCCCACATCAAGCCACAAGGCACCAGCTTTGACGATATGGGCCGCGGCGAAGAGGAAGGCGTGTCCAACCTCTCAGAGCTCTCAGAATCGGCCGCAAGCCGGTCTCTGGAAGTGCTGAAACAGATCTCCTCTACAGGGTATCTGCGCAAGCGCCTGCCACAGGAACTTGTGGTTCTGAACGGCGGCGGCGGGACCTCGCCGGAAATGGGCGATCCTATCCAAAAATTGAACACGCTTGTGCCGGAAACCGCTAGCGCGGGCGTATCAGACGTGGCATCCAGCGCCTCCGCCGCAACGGTGGCCGCGCCGGCAGCTGCACCTGTCGCTACCCTGTCGATGGACGCACGGTCCAAGGCAAAGATGCAGGGCTATGAGGGAGACCCCTGCGGCGATTGCGGAAACTACACGCTGGTGCGCAACGGCACCTGCATGAAATGCAACACCTGTGGCGCGACAAGCGGCTGCAGCTAAGGAGAAGAATGTGACTACCACGAAGCGCAGAAGCCTTCGAGCCGAAGACATGACAGCCAGCATTCACGAGATCTCACCTGCTGAAAAGCCACTCACGGATGATCTCGCCGTCGTCGGACGTATTTCTGTCCGGCGCGAATGGGCCAAGCAGGTCCGTCAGGGGGCCAAAGAAAAACTGCTGGGGACTGAGACTTCCGCCCCCAAAGCAGTCAAAGACAACGGCTACGCAGAGCAGCTGCTCTACGCGGCCAGCCAGCGCCGGGCCTGACCCCGCCGCCACACGAGATCCCGGGGGGACCTGGGTAGGGGGCAGAAGCCCCCGACGAAATATCCCGCCATCGTCCCTATTTCAGGTGGTGGTGATACCCGGAGCGGGTGCGCTCGCTCCGACGACATTCAGGCCGCAGGCAAAAAACATCGAGCGGTATATAGAGTGAGCCTGAATGGCGAAACTGGGGGGCCAAGCGCCCCCCAATTTTTTTCTATTTGAGAAACAGAAAAGCGCGCCACTTAGAGGGCGCGCTCTCAATCTCAAACCTGTGTCTCACTCAGTGCGGAACACTGGTAGAAACCGCTGCTTTGTCGTCTTTGCGATAGGCGTTCAGCATCGCTTCAAACGACGCAAAGATCTCGTGCATGTGTTTGCTTTTGTAAGGGAAAATCGCATCTGAATCCATGTCGTGCACGATCAGCGCATTGTCCGCCTCAAACACCACCAGATTGCCGTCACGGTCCTCGGCGCAATCAATGCCGAAGTAGTTCAACCCGATACCGGTGGTCAGCGCCTCAAACGCATGGCTGTGGCGTGCTGCGAAATCTGCGTCGAAGTCCTCCATCCAGGCGGCCTCTTCAGCGCGCTTCTCTGGATGCTGCTCCATCTTCGCGTTCAGATACCAGACGTCCCACTGATCCGCGATTGCCATGTGGCAAGGGAAGGCTTTGCCGTTCACAAAGACAATCCGGCACTTGCGGAATTGGCCGTCAGTGGGCGTCGCATAGTCCACATATTCTGAGACAAAGAAATCCGGCGCAGGTTGGCGCAGCAGGTAATCCACCAGCGCGTCCTTATCATCCACTTTCTCAAGCCCCAGACCGGCATGGGAACCCACCGGACGGATGATGTAGGGATAGCCCCCTACCCCAGCCAGCACCGCTTCCTCCTGCCCCGCAACCAGCGCGCCAATCAGCGCGTCGCGTGTGATCCGGGTGGTCTTCGGGAAGCGCAGCCCGCGCACGTAAGGGAAGATGCGTGCCAGCACGTCACGATCAAGATCCACCGGCCCGTCAGGCAGGTTGAACGTATGAACGCCGCTCTGTGCTGTCAGCCCACGCACGGTCTCAAAAAACGGTGTGGCAATGTCGGAATCGGTCGGCACCGCACAGAACGCCACATCATGCTCCGGCAGCACATTCTGCGCGCCGGGTGTCAGGTCAGGATAATAGGTGATGATCTCAAAATCAGAGGTTTCCAGCAGGAATTCAATCGGCGTATTGCCCCCCACATGGCTCGGCTCCGCAAACACCAAGAGCTTGGGTTGCGCCGTTTCGCGCCGGTTGATGGAGAACATGCGATGGCCCTTCAGCGCCTTGGCCTGCCACTCCAGCCCCATCTCCTGATTTCCATGCAGCTGATCAATCACCGAGAGGTCCATAAAAATGCCGTCGGTGTCATCACTCTGCTCCGATTGTGTGAGCAGTTCAGCCCGCAGCGGCATCAAATCGATTCCGTCAAAGGCCATCTTCGTCAGCCGCGCAAGGCCGAGTCGTGTTTGAGGTTCCATTCTGGCTCCTGATGTAAAATGCCCCTCTGGGATGCCGGAATATGATTAATGATCAGTGGATCAAAACCCGTGAAAAAGACAAAAAATCGTCACAATCTCAGACGCTAATATCGAGACAAGCCCTGTTTGTGCTTTGTTGTCAACGCTTTGTTTTTTTGTTAAGAAAAACAATAATTTCACAAAAATATTTTTGGTTCATCGTGTCGATTTTCAAAGAACACAATCCAAGTAAATCTCGAAAGCTCGTCAGGGAATTGGCGCGCGTGCAAAGAGATTTCATAGGTGTGGTTCATCGAATTAAATTTTGGTGGTTGCAGCGGCGATACGATAATCAGTGGCCTGCTCAACTGTTGCTCACGGACGGTACTCAGCCGCCATCATCAAAAATCGCAGTGTTGGCAATGTATCAACCGGGAGGTTTACGGGCGTCGACACTGGAGACCTGTGACCATCTGGCAGATTGCGGTTACACGGTGGTTGCGGTGTCAAATACCCCATTAAACGAAGCCGACCGCAATACACTAGCTCATCAGGTCTATAAGATCTGCGAGCGCCCCAACTACGGCTACGATGCTGGCGCATACCGGGATGGAGTGTGGCTGTTGCGGCGCGAAGGCCTGAAACCAGACAGTTTAATCCTGATAAACGACAGCATTCTATTTCCCCTCCAAAAAAAGACCGATGCTATTTCGCGATTGGAAGCCAAGAATGATACACTTGGTGGATTGGTACGCAAAACCAGATACAAGGCCGACTTGAAGGTTGGCGGCGAAACCACAGGCTTTATCGAAGCGTATTTTTATCATGCCAACCTGCGAGATCCAGACATCCGCTCCCTTTGGGAAACCTTTTGGGACCAGCTAAGGCTCACTTCGGGGCGTGCCTATCTCAAAGAGGGACGCGTTTCAGAGTTCTTTGACCACGCAAACCAACCGCTCAACACTCTGTCCTCACGCAACAGCTTTTTGCAATCAGTGGAAGAAATGAACAATAGTGAGCTGCTCAAGACCCTTCAGTACGGCGCATATTGCGTGCCCGAGCTTTCAGAAACCAACAAGCAACTGCTTGCGTCAGAACCGGATACCAACTGGCGGCGTACCGCCCTGGATCACATACGAGAAACCGTCTCGCGCTATCCGTTCTACGGGTCTTTTATTTATGGCTCAGAAAGCCTTATGCAGCTTGGTTTCCTAAAACGCACAAACTCTCCGCTTTTTCGCGAAACCAGGAAATCGTATCTACGCGCCGTCGACGCTGGAGACCTTCCCCGACCTTCTGACACAATACTCTCAGAACTCAGGGAGCTTATCGTACTGCACAAGGATACCTGACGTGCATCCAACTAACTTTCGGTCTCCCGTTTCTCAGCCAATTGCTCAACAAAAAACGCGCCAGATTCCTGACGCGTTTTCTCTAACTTTAAGCGGGCTTTTTAGTGCGCGCGGGCGCCAGTGCCCTCTTCAGATTTGAGCGCGGCCGCTGCGGCTTCTTCTGCCGCCTCGTCCCACTCAATCGCTTCTGGCTCTTCGATCAGCGCAATCTTCAGCACTTCGGAGACATGTTTCACCGCGATGATTTCCAGACCGTCTTTCACGTTACCCGGAATATCCGCCAGATCTTTCTCGTTCTCTTGCGGGATCAACACGGTTTTGATGCCACCGCGCAGCGCCGCCAAGAGCTTCTCTTTGAGGCCGCCAATCGGCATCGCATTGCCGCGCAGAGAGACTTCGCCAGTCATGGCAATGTCTTTGCGCACCGGAATGCCTGTCAGCACAGACACAATCGAGGTCACCATCGCAAGGCCCGCAGAAGGCCCGTCCTTGGGGGTTGCGCCATCTGGCACGTGCACGTGGATGTCGATCTTGTCAAAGACGGTTGGCTTCACGCCAATCTGCGGGCTAATCGAGCGCACGTAGGAGCTTGCCGCGTCGATGGATTCTTTCATCACATCGCCGAGCTTACCGGTGGTTTTCATCCGCCCCTTACCGGGCAGTTTCAAACCTTCGATGTGCAGCAGGTCGCCGCCCACGCTGGTCCAGGCCAGACCGGTGACAACACCCACCTGATGCTCTTCTTCGGCCAGACCGTAGCGGTATTTCTTCACGCCAAGGAAATCATCCAGATTCTCAGGTGTGACAGACACGCTTTCGGCGTCCCCCTTCACAATCTGTGTGACCGCCTTCCGGGTTAGCTTCGCCAGCTCACGCTCAAGGTTCCGCACGCCCGCCTCGCGGGTGTAGGTGCGGATGACCTCTTGCAGGGCCTCATCAGAGACTTCGAACTCACCCTTTTTCAGGCCGTGGTTCTTGATCTGTTTGTCGATCAGGTGCTGACGCGCAATCTCACGCTTTTCGTCCTCGGTGTACCCCGCGAGCGAAATGATCTCCATCCGGTCCAGAAGCGGGCCCGGCATGTTGTAGGAGTTCGCCGTGGTCAGGAACATCACGTTGGAGAGATCGTATTCCACCTCAAGATAGTGATCCACAAAGGTGCCGTTCTGCTCTGGATCGAGCACTTCGAGCATCGCAGAGGCCGGATCACCGCGGAAGTCCTGCCCCATCTTGTCGATTTCATCGAGCAGGATCAGCGGGTTGGTGGTCTTCGCTTTCTTCAGCGCCTGAATGATCTTACCCGGCATAGAGCCGATATAGGTCCGGCGGTGGCCGCGGATTTCGCTTTCATCGCGCACGCCACCAAGGCTGATGCGGATGAACTCGCGACCGGTCGCTTTCGCAACCGACTTACCCAGCGAGGTTTTACCCACACCGGGAGGGCCAACAAGGCACAAGATCGGGCCTTTGAGCTTGGAGGAGCGCTGTTGCACCGCGAGATACTCGACGATGCGCTCTTTCACCTTCTCCAGACCGTAGTGATCTTTGTCGAGCACCGCCTGCGCGCCTTTGAGGTCTTTTTTCACGCGGCCGCGCTTGCCCCATGGAATGGAGAGCATCCAATCCAGATAGTTGCGCACCACGGTGGCCTCAGCACTCATCGGGCTCATGTTCTTGAGCTTCTTGAGTTCCGCGTCAGCCTTCTCCTTGGCCTCTTTGGAAAGCTTGGTCTTGGCGATCTTTTCTTCGAGCTCGGCAATTTCGCCTTCGCCCTCTTCGCCGTCCCCCAGCTCCTTCTGAATGGCCTTCATCTGCTCATTCAGATAATACTCGCGCTGGGTCTTCTCCATCTGGGATTTGACGCGGGTTTTGATCTTTTTCTCAACCTGCAGAACGCTCATCTCGCCCTGCATCAGGCCATAGACCTTCTCCAGACGCTCGCTCACAGACAGGGTCTCCAGAAGCTCCTGCTTCTCAGACACCTCAATGCCCAGATGTCCGGCCACCAGATCGGCCAGACGCGCCGGCTCAGCGGCTTCTTCCACCGCGCTCAGCGCCTCTTCTGGGATGTTCTTTTTGACCTTGGCATAACGCTCAAACTCGTCGCCAACAGAGCGCAGCAGCGCTTCGATGGTGGCGGCGTCGCCTGGCATTTCTTCAAGCGGCTCAGCCGTCGCTTCAAAGAAATCATCGTTTTCCAAAAAGTCGGTGATCGTCACACGGCTCTGGCCTTCGACCAGCACTTTCACAGTGCCATCAGGCAGCTTCAGGAGCTGCAGCACATTCGCCAGAACGCCGGTGCGATAGATGCCGTCAATGTTTGGATCATCCTCAGCGGGATCCATCTGGCTCGACAGCAGGATCTGCTTGTCATCGGCCATCACCTCTTCCAGCGCGCGGACCGATTTGTCCCGGCCCACAAACAGCGGCACGATCATATGCGGGAAGACCACAATGTCGCGCAGCGGCAGGACAGGATAAGATGTGTTGAGAGGCTCTTGCATGAGTTTTCCTTGTTCTAGCAAAGCGACACAGGCCCCTCTTTGAGGCAGCCACTCGGCCACTTTCCGTTTCCTCGGCTTATTGATTTGGGGGCCGATGCCTCCGCTTTCAACAGCGTTTTGCTCGTTGGAGCACACAATGCCTTTACAGAGCGTAAGGAACAAGGCGGAAAGCCCCATCTCGGGTGATTTTTCGTGACGTAGGTTTGCGCCGTCTGATCGGCAAAAAGTTGCCGTAGCGGCAACCACGCCACAGCTAGGCTCCCCCGCATCCCACACGGCGCTGGAAGTTAGGCAATAGAAGGCATTTGTGCTAATGTTTCTGGGTATTTGCTAAGTATCCGGTTTTGAGGTGATTTTATGCGCAGGTTTGCGATCGTTGGGATTTTGGCCGTTGTGTTGCTTGGCGGCTTCCTCGCGCTTGGCATGTTCAGCCCCAGTCCGACAGAGGACGATGCTCCGCTTATGATCACGATGTCCGGTATCCCGCCTGAGGTATCAGAGACGGCCACCGAGTCAGAGGTGGCCAGCGTTCCTACAAGCCCGCCCCCGGAACAAGAGGTCGCTCCGGCAACAGAAAGTGCGGCATCCGCGCCAACTGGGCCTGAGACCGTGGCAGAGCCCAGCGCTGAAGCGTCAAACCCGCAACGGGCCATGACCGCCCTGCGCGCCGAGATTGGTGACGCTCAACAACAGGCCCAATCCACACAACAAAGCACCCGTGGCCTCGCCCTAAGCACGGTGGAGCAGATGATCCAGGACGGCGCGATAACGCCGGAAGCCCTTGCGCAAATGGACATTCCCACGGGAAGTATCGCCGCGCCGTCAGCGACCACCACCGCTCAACCGGACAGCCAAGCAAGCGCCCCCTTTGACGAAGCGCTCTCAATCCAGCCGGGCACGCTTCTGAGCATCGAAGACAATCCCGAACCATTTGCCTCCGAAGAGCCACCGGTGATCGAAGATTTTGATACCCCGCTTGAGATGGTGTTAGAGGCCCCCGACGAGTTTGAAAGCGCCTCAGACATCCCGGCAGAGGGCGAATTTGAACAGCTCGCAACAATGGATGTCAGCGCAACCGAAGAAGCCGCTGCCGCCCCGGTCGCGGAGGAAACCATCTCCGTGGAAGCGGCTTCTGACGCGGTTGGCGCAGAAGAACGCGCCGAGACAAACTCTGAGGAGGTCGACGCCTTATTGGAAGCGCTGGAGCAAGGCGCAGATCTCAGCGAGCTCCTGCCAGCAACCGCCGCTGGTCCGCCTCCGTCTGAACGCATCATCCCCACGCATCTGTTTGCCGCACCAGGCCAGTTCCCGCCTGAGGGCTATCTGGCCTATGGCGTGGTGGCCTTCCCGCAAAATCCGACACCGGACACAGAGGCGCGCTTCGCCATGCTGTGCCGCGCGTTTCAGGGCATCATCTCCTCCGTTGCAGGGGCCACAGCAGCTTTCCCTTCGGCCCGACAGGTTGTGACGATCTGGCCAGTCTCCAGAGCTGAGATTGCAAATGAGCTGAACTCCAGCCCGAACGGCCAAAAATGCGAGCTGGCAGCGAAGCACTACAACCTGCCCCACAGCGACTTCTTCATGGATGCCGCCCGCGCCGCAGGTGAAAACATCGGCTCAGATCGCGGCCCTTTCTTGCTGGCGTGGAACCCGGGCCATTCCATTGGCACCATTGGTGCCCCCGTGCTGAGCAAGAACCTCAGCCTCGTTGTGACCAAACAGCAGGCCGAGGCTGATTTCCGCGCGTGGAAACGCAAGATCGCCGCAACCTGCTGGGATTGTCCGATCTATCGGTATGAGCTGCGCCGCACCTTGCGGCTTTACAGCGACTATCACGGCGCGCGCATCATTGGAGCCATACGGGCAATGATCACGGATGTGCTCTTGGGCGAAGGGGACAGCGACGATGCTTAAGAAACTCACCTCCCTCAAATCCGCCTCCATCGCCGCGCTGCTTCTGGCGCTTGGCATGATGATGTGGGTTGATCCCACCACCCGCGACGGTGACATCGCGCTGGTTATTGTCTCGTTCCTCTTTTTCACCCTGATCCTGCGCGGCATCGGGATGCTGATCGATCTGATCTTTGACCGGCCAGCCGAGGATGCAGAGAGCGGCGCAGACGAAAAAGCCCCCGCCGAGGGCGAGGGCCAACAAACTTAGGAAATCATGAGCCTTACAGCGGCTCAATGTCCCCTTGCGCACGCTGCGCGTGGAAATCCGCTTCCCAGGCCGCAAATGTGCCTGCTGCGATGGCATCGCGCATGCCCTGCATGATCTCTTGGAAATAGTGCAGGTTATGCCAGGTCAGCAGCATGCCAGAGATCATCTCGTTGCTACGGAACACATGATGCAGATAAGCGCGCGAATAGTTGGAACACGCCGGGCAGCTGCACTGCTCATCCAGCGGGCGCGGATCATCCGCGTGGCGTGCGTTTTTGATGTTCACCACCCCGTGGCGCGTGAACACCTGCCCGGTGCGGCCCGAGCGGGATGGCAGCACGCAATCCATCATATCGATCCCGCGCTTCACGGCGCCAACGATGTCATCCGGTTTGCCCACGCCCATGAGATAGCGCGGCTTGTCCACCGGCAGCATGTCAGGGGCGTAATCCAGACAGCCAAACATCGCCTCCTGCCCTTCGCCCACAGCCAGACCGCCAACCGCATAACCGTCAAAGCCAATCTCTTTGAGCGCCTCAGCGGATTCTTCGCGGAAATCCTGCTCAAGCCCACCCTGCTGAATGCCAAAGAGCGCATGACCGGGGCGATCCCCGAAGGCATCCCGCGAGCGCTGCGCCCAGCGCATTGACAGCCGCATGCTCTCTGCAATCCGGTCCCGATCCGCTGGCAGCGCCGGACATTCGTCAAAACACATGACAATGTCGCTGCCCAAGAGCTTCTGGATCTCCATCGACCGCTCCGGCGTCAGCGCGTGTTTGGAGCCGTCAATATGGCTCTTGAACGTCACGCCTTTCTCCGTCAGCTTGCGCAACCCCGCGAGGCTCATCACCTGAAACCCGCCGCTGTCGGTTAGAATGGGGCGCTCCCAGTTCATGAACTTGTGCAACCCACCCAGACGGTCGATCCGCTCCGCTGTGGGGCGCAGCATCAGGTGATAGGTGTTGCCCAACAGGATATCCGCCCCGGTCGCGCGCACACTTTCCGGCATCATCGCCTTCACCGTTGCCGCCGTGCCCACCGGCATAAACGCAGGCGTGCGAATTTCGCCGCGCGGCGTGTCGATCACACCTGTACGGGCTTTGCCATCCGTGGCCTTAAGCGAGAACGAAAACTTCTCTGACATCACACACCTTCTTTCGGGGACATTTGACGTATTTTCCCCCTCCATACGCCCTCGCGTTTCGCTTGTAAAACACCCCCCAATCCCCATATTGCAAACCACAGAAACACAAGCATTTTTTGGGGAGCAGACCACATATGGAAGATCTGATTTTATCGTTGCTATCACAAAACATCGTCCTGATTTTGGGCGCTATTTTCCTGATCATCGTCGTTCTGAAAGGCGTGCGCATCGTGCCGCAGAGCGAAAAACACGTGGTCGAGCGCTTTGGCCGCCTGCATTCGGTGCTTGGGCCGGGCATCAACTTTGTCGTGCCCTTCCTTGATGTGGTCCGCCACCAGATCTCCATTCTGGAGCGCCAGCTGCCCAACGCTACACAGGACGCGATCACCAAAGACAACGTGCTGGTGCAGATCGACACCTCTGTGTTCTACCGCATTCTGGAGCCGGAAAAGACCGTCTACCGCATCCGCGATGTGGACGGCGCCATTGCCACCACCGTCGCCGGGATCGTGCGGGCCGAGATCGGCAAAATGGATCTGGACGAGGTGCAATCCAATCGTGCACATCTGATCTCTTCGATCCAGAAAATGGTCGAAACCGCCGTGGATGACTGGGGCATCGAAGTGACCCGCGCTGAAATCCTCGACGTGAACCTCGACCAGGCCACCCGCGACGCCATGCTGCAACAGCTCAACGCCGAACGCGCCCGTCGCGCCCAAGTGACCGAGGCCGAGGGCCAGAAACGCGCGGTGGAGCTGCAAGCTGATGCAGAGCTTTACGCCGCCGAGCAATCCGCCAAAGCCCGCCGCATCGAAGCTGAGGCCGAAGCCTACGCCACCGGCGTTGTGGCCGAAGCGATCAAGGCCAACGGCATCGAGGCCGCGCAATATCAGGTGGCGTTGAAGCAGGTGGAATCACTCAACGCGCTTGGCAATGGCGAAGGCAAACAGACCATCGTCCTGCCCGCCGCCGCAATCGAAGCCTTTGGCGACGCCTTTAAGCTCTTGAAAGGATAAGGATATGGCCGACCTCATGACAACATGGTGGGTCTGGCTCGCCGCCGCCTTGGTGCTCGCGATCCTCGAAGTGCTCGCCCCGGGCTTTGTCTTCCTCGG
This sequence comes from Shimia sp. R9_3, assembly GCF_017743755.1. Taxonomy (NCBI): domain Bacteria; kingdom Pseudomonadati; phylum Pseudomonadota; class Alphaproteobacteria; order Rhodobacterales; family Roseobacteraceae; genus Shimia; species Shimia sp. R9_3. The sequence continues at coordinate 236,223 of NZ_JAGHRP010000005.1, forward strand.
CTTCGCAATCGCCGCCGCCGTGGTCGGCCTCGCCCTTCTCGGCCCGCTGCAACTCCTGTCGGTGCCCATGCTGCTCCTGATCTTCGCCGCCGTCAGCCTGGCCGCATGGCTCATCCTGCGCCGCCTGTTTGCGCTGCCCAAAGGCCAGGTCAAAACCTTCAAGCATGACATCAATGACTGATCATTCGGGGCTTGTCGCTACCGAAAAACTTTGGCTCTGACCCCACGGTCGGAGCCTTTTTTGTTTGCATCTCTCGAAAGAAAAACGCCTTGGCGCGTGGGTCGCACGCACCTCAGCACACCAACGCTGCATTTTCGCCCCCTCCCCCCTCTGGACCTCCGAATGGGAATTTCCTATATGAAAACCTCAGGATTTATGTAGGACACAGCATGACACAGGCTCCCGATCCCGCCACCGATCCCGCCACCGATCCCGTCGAAGGCGCGCCGCTGATCACTCCGTCAAGCACGGGTCACCCGCTGCACGAGCAGATCGTGGAGGCGTGCCGCAGCGTCTATGACCCTGAAATTCCGGTGAATATCTACGATCTGGGCCTGATCTACACGATCCTGGTCAATGACGAGAACGACGTGAATGTGATAATGACCCTCACCGCGCCCGGTTGCCCTGTGGCTGGCGAAATGCCAGGCTGGGTGCAGGAAGCTGTCGCCGGTGTCGGCGGTGTGCGCACGGTTGAGGTGGCGCTTGTCTGGTCGCCACCTTGGGGTATGGAAATGATGAGCGATGAAGCACGGCTTGAGCTGGGCTTCATGTGATCTCACAACGGGTTAGAAAGGAAAGCTGATGTTTGGCATTCCCGGAAAACAAGCGGTCACCATGACCAAATCTGCCGCCGCGCAGATCTCCAAACTCATGGCCAAAGAAGGCCATGCAGGCCTGCGCATTGGCGTCAAAAAAGGCGGCTGCGCGGGCATGGAATACACCATGGATTACGTGACCGAGTCCGATCCGCATGACGAGCGCGTGGAACAGGACGGCGCGGTGGTGATGATTGCCCCCATGGCGCAGATGTTCCTCTTTGGCACCGAGATTGACTACCGCGTTTCGCTTCTGGAAAGCGGCTTTCAGTTCAACAACCCAAATGTGGCCGATGCCTGTGGCTGCGGCGAATCCATCAAATTCAAGGACATGGATGAACTGGCGGAACAAGTTGCCGCTAACGGAGCGCCGAAACTCACCTGAGCGCTTGACGTAAGCCGCCCATACTCCCATGACTTGCGCTAACACTAGATAGCTCGGGTCAACACACGGAGGGGCAGAAATGCGTCGCAAACTGGCAGCAGGAAACTGGAAAATGAACGGCACCACCACAGCGCTGGCGGAGCTGGAAACGCTCGCCGCCGCAGGCGCGCAGGCGCAAACCGATGTGCTGATCTGCCCCCCCTCCACCTTGATTTCCCGCGCCGCCGCGATTAGCGGGTCTGTCGCCATCGGCGGTCAGGATTGCCACGCCAATGCCAGCGGCGCCCACACCGGGGATATCGCAGCAGACATGCTGAAGGATGCAGGCGCAAGCCACGTGATCCTGGGCCACTCCGAGCGCCGCGAAGACCACGGCGAAACCGATGCCGACGTGCGCAGCAAAGCCACCGCAGCATGGGGAGCCGGGCTGATCTCTGTGATCTGCGTGGGCGAAAGCCTCGCGGAGCGTGAGGCCGACAACACGCTCGACATCATCGGTGGCCAGTTGGCCGGCTCCATCCCGGATGAAGCCACGGGGGAAAACCTCGTGGTGGCTTATGAGCCGATCTGGGCGATTGGCACCGGCAAAGTGCCCACCATGTCCCAGATTGGCGAGGTCCATGATTTCATGCGCACCCAATTGGAAATGCGCTTTGGCGAAGGCGTTGGCCGCTCCGTGCGCCTGCTCTACGGCGGTTCCGTAAAGCCCTCCAACGCGGCAGAAATCTTTGCGGTTTCCAACGTGGACGGCGCTCTTGTGGGCGGCGCAAGCCTCAAGGCAGCGGACTTCAGCGCCATCATCACCGCGCTTGACGCGGCCTAAACCGCTTGGGTGGCGCGGGTCAAGGCGCGCGTGAGCGCCCGCGCAGCGGCTTGGCCTTGAGGCGGGCCGCGCATGCCTGACACTGGGATTGGCGCGTTCAGGGCAGACCTGCCTCTGAACCGCTTCTCAGCAAAACTTCCTAATCCTACCCCCCAAACAAAAAACGACGCCCCGATATCGGAGCGTCGCCTTTGCTGTTTTCAGGATAAGAGCGCGCGGAAGCGCACCGCTTACTTCCCCTAATTGGTGATGATCTCCGGCCCCATGACCGCATTGGGCAGAACGGTGGAAATCCACGGGATATAAGTGATCATGATCAGGAAGACGAAGAGCACCGCAAGGAACGGCAGGGCCGCCCGCACCACGCCCATCATTGGCATCCCGGCCACACCGGAGGTCACAAAGAGGTTGAGACCCACCGGCGGTGTGATCATGCCGATCTCCATGTTCACCACCATGATGATGCCCAGATGGATCGGATCAATGCCCAGCTCAATCGCAATCGGGAACACCAGCGGCGCCACAATCACCAGAAGGCCTGAGGGCTCCATGAACTGACCACCGATCAGCAGGATCACATTGACCACAATCAGGAACATCACCGGACCAAAGCCCGCTGACAGCATGGCATTTGCAATGGTCTGCGGCACCTGCTGCTCGGTCAGCACATGCTTCAGGATCAGCGCGTTGGCGATCACAAACAGCAGCGTGACGGTCAGTTTACCCGCCTCAAACAGCGTGTGTTTGGTGTCTGCGTGGAAGAAGGATGTGATCAGCGCGTGTGGCTTTTTGAACAGGGAGACCTTCTGGCCACCGTTGTTGTCTGCCGCCAGCGGGCCCATGTCTTTGTAGACAAAGCAGGCGATGAAGAACGCATAGACCGCCGCCACAGCCGCTGCTTCGGTTGGGGTGAACACACCGCCGTAGATGCCGCCGAGAATGATCACGATCAGGAACAGGCCCCAGCCCGCTTCCATGCCGCTCTGTGCGATCTCGCCAAAGCCGCGCCATTCGCCTTTGGGCAGGTTCTTCACCTTTGCCATCACGTAGATGGTCACCATAAGCATGAGACCTGCCAGAAGGCCCGGGATCACACCTGCAAGGAACATACGGCCAACGGAGACTTCTACAGCTGCCGCGTAGACCACCATCACGATGGAGGGCGGGATCAGAATGCCCAAGGTGCCTGCGTTACAGATCACACCGGCAGCGAACTCCTTGGAGTAGCCAACCTGACGCATGCCTGCGATCACGATGGAACCAATCGCCACAACGGTGGCTGGAGAGGAGCCGGAGAGTGCGGCAAACATCATACAGGCAAACACACCCGCAATGGCCAAACCGCCGGGCAAATGCCCCACACAGGCGATGGAGAAGCGGATGATGCGGCGCGCCACACCACCTGTGGTCATGAAGGAGCTGGCGAGAATGAAGAACGGGATCGCCAGCAGCGTGAAGTGCCCCTCAAAGGCTTCAAACAGCGTGCCTGCAACCGATGCCAGCGTGGCATCCCCAAAGATCAGCAGGAACAGGATCGAGCTGAGACCCAGAGACACCGCAATCGGCACCCCGATCAGCAAGAGGCCAATCACCATGGCAAATAGTAGAACAACAGCCATCAGTCGTGCTCCCCTTGAAGTGCGCGCACTTCTTCAATTTCATCTTCAACTTCGTGGCTTGCCACCAGACGGTCAGTGTCGCCTTTCCAGATCGCGATGGAGGCCTGTGCAAAACGGAACACCAGCAGGAACATGGAGATCGGCAGCACGATGTAAGGCACCACTTTGGGCAGCTTTTCGTATTCGTCGCCGTAGTTGATCAGGTCTTCCAGAAACTTGAACGCGCTGATCATCGGCACGTCCTGCACCTCATAGAAAGACTGGCTGCGCGCCTTGAGATCAAAACCGGTCGGGAACCAGCGGCCCGAGGTTGGCGGCAGATCCGCAAAGACCGCCCAATAGTCATAGGCGCCTTTCAGCATCAGCAGCGAGAAAATCAGACAGGCCGCAGCCGCGATCAGGCCAAGAACACGCGCCGTTGCCGGGCTCACCATGTTCAGGATCGCATCGACGCCCAGATGGCTGTGTTTCTTGACGGCATAAGAGGCGCCCAAAAGCACCAGCCAGGCAAACAGGAAAACCGTCGCCTCCAGCGCCCAGAGAATGTTTGAGTTGAAACCGAACCGGGCAATCACATTGGCAAAGGTGATCAATGTCATGCTGCCCAGAAGAAACGCGATCAGCGTCTCTTCGATCCGGTCCACAAAGCTATGCTTGGTTTGCATTGTCCTGCGTCCCGCTTGTGTTTTGAGTGGATTTTGGTTGCAAAACGGGCGGGCCATTGGCGGCCCGCCCGCTCAAATTTCATCAGGATTTACGCCCTGAAATCAGCCTGCAGCGTTGATCGCCTGCGCTGCGTCGATGTTGTCCTGGCCAACATCGTCGGTGAATTTCTCCCAAACCGGCTTCATGGCTTCAACCCAAGCCAGACGCTGTTCTGGGGTCAGCTCACGGATGGTACCGCCTGCATCGATGATGGACTGACGCGCCGCTTGGTTCACCGCTTCCGCTTCTTTGTTGCGGGTGTGGGTCACCTCTTGGAAGATGGTGATGAACTGGGTGCGCACATCTTCTGGCAGGCTGTCGAGCCAGTCCACAGAGGTCACAACCAGATAGTCCAGAATGCCGTGGTTGGTCTCTGTGATGCCGTCCTGCACCTCAAAGAACTTCTTGCCGTAGATGTTGGACCAGGTGTTCTCCTGACCGTCCACAACGCCCTGCTGCAGTGCGCCGTAAACTTCGGAGAAGGCCATCTTCTGCGGGGAGCCACCCATGGCTTCCATCTGGGCCACAAGCACGTCAGAAGACTGTACGCGGAACTTCAGGCCGTTTGCGTCGGTTGGGGTTTCCAGCGGCACATTTGCAGACATCTGCTTCATGCCGTTGTGCCAGTAACCCAGCCCCTGCAGACCACGGCGCTGCATGCTGTCCAGCATCGCCTGACCTTTGTCAGAGGCTTGGAACGCATCCACGGCCGCGATGTCTTTGAACATGAACGGCAGGTCAAACAGGCGGAACTGCTTGGTGAATTTTTCAAACTTGGACAGCGAAGGCGCGGCCAGCTGCACGTCACCCTGCAGCATCGCTTCGAGCACTTTGTTGTCGTTGTAGAGCGTGGAGTTCGGGAAGACCTCCATGCACATCTTGCCGTCCATCTCTTCGTTCACGCGCTTTTCCAAGAGCGACGCAGCAATCCCTTTGGGGTGCTTGTCGGTGTTGGTCACGTGGCTGAATTTGACGACGATTTCGCCATCGTCACAGGCCGCAGCCGCAAAGCTCGCGCCGGTGACAGTCAGGGCCATCGCTGTGGCCGCAGTGGTCAAGAATTTCATATCTTTTTCCTCCCAGATATTCGTTCAAGTGCCGTCAGCGCCCGGAAGTGCTCAAAGCGCTGGATGACAGGACTGTGGCCTTACCGAAGAGACCGCTCAACAATTTCTTGCATATGTCCCCTCTTGAAATTTTTTCATCACAATAACAGATAGTTATCGGAAAAATACCCAGTTACCCCGATAGGCGGCCTTCAAAAACGTGCGAAATCCCGCACAGGCCAGACAGGGGTTGTGCGGAAATCCGCACAGCTGGGGAAGACCCTGTGAGCCTTATGAACCGCCAAGTTAAGGCAAGGTACGGTGTGAGCGCCCTTCGCAGGCGATTTGCACATTGACGCTCCCCCTGCGCAGCTTAGGCTGGCGACAACACCATTTTGAACGCTGAAAACCCGATGTCTGATACCGCACCGCGCCCCAAGGGGATCTCTCCGCACTCCCGACGCCACAATGAAATGCGCAAAGCCGCTTTGGCCGCGCACCCAGAGCTGGCCGCCCTGTCCGGGCCACAGCCGCTGACCGCGCTCGCGCTGCCGGTCTTGCTGGCGGTGCATTGGGGCATCGCATGGGTGATCTCGGATCAGCCGATCTGGGTGATCGGCCTTGCGGCCTTTCTGATCGGGCAGCTGGTCTATCACTCTGCCGCCTCGCTGATCCATGAAACCTGCCACAAGCTTGTGTTCCGCGCAGCGCGACCAAAGCTGGCCTTTGATCTGGGGCTGGAGATCATCCTCACCTCTTACGGCAAACAGCTCACCTATCAGCATCAGCATGTCACCAGCCACCATCCTTTCATTGGCGACTATGACAATGACTATGAGCACGAAGACCTCTGCGCATTGCAGGCGCGCTTTGCCATCGCCAAAACCAGCCCCGCCCTGCAACATGCGCTGACGGTGCTGACACTCATCCTGCACGCTCTGCCGCTCGGCTCTGTGTTCATCGCCGACAAGATCCTGCCACCGCTTTACGCTTGGGCCTCTGGCCGTCCGGTGCGCGATCCGCAACCGCGCTTCACCGGCACCTCGCCCGACATGGCCGAAATGCGCCCGTTCATCATCACCTCTGTGATTTCAAATCTCGTGATGCTCGCCCTGCTGGGCCCTTGGGCGCTGCTCTATCACCTTTGGTCCCTGTCCTTTTTCCTCGGCAAACTGGGGGTGACCAACCTTGGCCAATCCCTCACCGAGCATCCAGGAGACGATGATGTGAACCCGACGCGCTCGACCTATGGGTCGATCAACTGGCTGCTGTTCAACACCGGCTATCACAACGAGCATCACTCCTTCCCCAATGTCCCATGGACGCGCCTGCCCACTCTGCGCCGCGTTGCGCCGGAGGTGTTTCATGCCGAAGCCGAGCGCAGCTACATTGGCGCGTGGTGGGATCATGTGCGCCATGATTTCACCGCCTCCCGCCGTCTGAAACTGCATGACGAAGATCACCTGACCCGCTGTCAGGGCGGAGAGATCAAACCCGCGGAGTGATTTGCCTCAGCCGCGCAGCATCCCTATACTGCAGCGCAGAAATCACAGCGAGCAGATCTCATGAAACTCTTCGTCGGCCTTGGCAACCCGGGGGCCAAATACGCGCAAAACCGCCACAACATCGGCTTTATGGCGATGGATCAGATCGCCTCTGACCACGGCTTTGCGCCTTTCAAGGGCAAGTTTCAGGGTACGCTGACCGAAGGACGGCTGGGGCGTGAGAAGGTGCTGCTGCTGAAGCCGGAAACCTTCATGAACCTCTCCGGCCAGTCGGTTGGCGAGGCAATGCGGTTTTACAAGCTGACCTCTCAGGATGTGGTTGTCTTTCATGACGAGCTAGATCTCGCACCGGGCAAGCTCAAGTACAAAATGGGCGGCGGTCATGCGGGCCACAACGGGCTGCGCTCCATCCATCAGCACATCGGCGAGACTTATGGCCGCGTGCGCATGGGCATTGGCCATCCGGGTCGCAAGGAGCTGGTGAGCGGCTATGTGCTGCGCGATTTTGCCAAGGCGGAACAGGATTGGCTTGATGACATGCTGCGCGGGATTTCTGATGGCGCGGCGCATCTGGCCGAAGGGGACACCGCGAAATTCTCCAATGCGGTCGCCATGCGCCTGAACCCGCCGCGCCCCTCCACCGGCACCAAAGGCCCGAAAGCAAGCGGCACACCTGCCGCTGCAAAGGCTGAGACATCAAAACCCAAGGCAGAGGCCAAGCCCGCCCCCGAAGAGGACAGCCGCAGCCCTTTGCAAAAATTAATGGATAAGTTTTCATGAGCGCGCTGAGTGCGGCGTTTCTGGAGCAGGCTGACAGCTGCGACGCCTTGGACAGCCCGTTCATGGGCCGTCTGCTGCGCATGCTCTCTGCCAACTGGCCCACAGACACCGCACTTGCCCAAAAATGCGCCACATTTGCGGGCAACACCGGCCCCAAAGGCCACAGCCTGCCCCTGCGCATCGCCAGTGGCCTCCATGCGCTGGTGCTGAAACAAACAGATCCGGCGCTGGCAGCGGTCTATCCGCCAAACACACCTGCGGACCCAGAGCTGCAAGATCAGGTCCTTGCCGCCCTGCACCGCCATGACGCCTTTCTGTGTGACTGGATCACCAACGCCCCGCAGACCAACGAAGTGCGCCGCAGCGCCGTCCTGATCGCCACAGCGCAGCTGCTGACCGCGCGTTTTGGCCTGGCGCTGAAACTCTCCGAGCTTGGGGCCTCTGCCGGCCTCAACCTGATGTTCAATCAGTTCCACCTCGCGGTGGGTGACGGCTATGGACCAAAAAGCGGCGTGGTACTGACACCCGACTGGCAAGGCGCGCTGCCGCCACAAGGCGCGCTCTCGGTGGTGGAGCGCCGCGGCGTCGACCTGCACCCGCTCAACAGCCATGACCCCGAGCACGCGCTGCGGCTCCAGGCCTATCTGTGGGCGGATCAAGCCGAGCGCATCACCCGCACCCGCGCCGCAATCGCGCTTCAAGACGCCGAGGTAGATGCCAGCGATGCGATAGACTGGCTGGAGGCGCGCGTTGCCGCCCCACAGAGCGGCGCGCTGCATCTGGTCTACTCCACCGTGGCCTGGCAGTATTTTCCTGCCGAAGGTCAAGTGCGCGGCACCAAGATCATGGAAGCCGCAGGGGCCAAGGCCACCGAAAACGCGCCCCTCGCCTGGCTTTCCTATGAGGCCGATGACCAGACACTCGGCGCAGCGCTCACGCTACGCCTTTGGCCTGGTGATGTGACCTTAAATCTGGGCCGCGCAGATTTTCACGGCCGCTGGGTGGACTGGCAGGCCCCAGAGAAGCTCACCTAACGTCAGCATTGCAGCCCGGCCCCGCAAGATGCTCAACTTATTTAAAAGGTGAGGCATTTCGGGGAGGAAAAAATGCGCACATTCGGGAAGTGGCTGGGCCGCATATTGCTCATGCTGGCGCTGGCGGCCGTGGCGGTCTATTTTCTCAAACGCGAAGAGATCACCCGGCTTCTGGCGGTGAACTCCCTCTTTTCGGAAGAAAAGATCGTCTCCAACTTCTCAAACATGGACACGCTGTTCCTCACTGCGGACATCGCACAGGGCGACGCAGCGGTCAGCCCCCTGCCAAACGGCACTGCCATGCAAATGCCAGTCCGCTTTGACAGCTGGCTCAAGGAGCGCGCTGTGACCAGCGTCGTTGTGCTCAAAGACGGCGCGGTTGTGCATGAGAGCTACCATCAGGACACAGCGCCTGAGGATCTGAAGATCAGCTGGTCGGTGGCAAAATCCTATCTGTCCTCGCTCATGGGCATTGTGCTGGCGGAAGGCCACATCGAGAGCCTTGACGATCCGGTTACCAAATATGCGCCTCTGCTCAAAGGCTCCGCCTATGACGGCGCAACCATCAAAAACGTGCTTCAGATGTCTTCGGGGGTGACTTTCAACGAGGACTATCTGGATTTTTACTCTGATATCAACCGCATGGGCCGCGTTCTTGCCTTGGGCGGCACGCTGGACGGCTTTGCCGCAGGCCTCAGCGAGACCTTCGTCGCGCCCGGCACGCAGTTTCAATATGTCTCGATTGACACCCATGTCATCGGCATGGTGATCCGCGGCGCCACCGGCCGTTCCATCCCCGATCTTCTGGGGGAAAAGATCATCTCCAAGCTCGGCTATGAGCAGAAGCCGTACTACGTCACCGATGGCGAAGGCGTGGCTTTTGTCTTGGGTGGGCTGAATATCCGCACGCGTGACTATGCCCGCTTTGGTCAGATGGTCCTGCAAGAAGGTCAATATGGCGGCGAACAGATTGTCCCGGCTGACTGGCTGGCCGCCGCCACCGTGCCCAGCGCCAACACCCAGCCCGGCAAGCTGCACTATGGCTATCAGTGGTGGATGCCCAAGGACCCGCGCGAGGGAGAGTTCTTTGGCATCGGTGTTTATGGTCAGTACATCTACATCAACCGCGCTGAGGGCGTGGTGATCGCGGTGAACTCTGCGGACCGGAAGTTCAAGGAAAGCGGCGTGACAGATGGTAATATCGCCCTGTTCCGTGAAATTGCGGAAACTGCGCAGTAATAAGGTGGACGGACGGGGGCTGGCTGCCCCCGCACCCCCGCGGATACTTAGTGCAAGAGGAAGACGGTGTTAGTGCACCCGTGCGCCTTGCGCTTCCAAGCCAGCCCGAATGTCTGAAATATTGAGCGCATCCAGCGCCCGGTTTTGCTTCACCGCCAGCGCTGCGGCCACGCCAGCCCCCTGCCCGATCACCGCACAGCAGGCCATATTGCGGGTGGCCGCATGGGCAATCTTATGCCCTGCCGTGGCGCGGCCGGAGATCAGCAGATTTTTCACACCCTGGGGCAGAAGGTTGCGGTAAGGAACTTCAAAATAGCGCCCCGTGGTGGGCAGGATCAAAACCCCATAGCCGTCGATAAACTCCGGGAAAATCCCGATGCTGTCTTCAAAGCGTCCCTGCTCACGCACATCCAGCTCGCTCATCGCATAGACCGTGTCCACCTTGCGGGTATCGCGAATGCCCAAGGTCATGCCGAAGTTTCGAAGCCGCGCGTTCTCACAGCCCGGCAGGAAGCGTTTGAGCGCCTCAATTGCCAGCATGGTCTGGCGGCGGCCTTCGATCTCGCCATAGGTCAGGCTGTCCGGATCGGTGCCGTCAATCCCGTCCAGATGGATGAGGTTCATATAGGTCAGCTCGCCAGTGTCATGCATCGCGCCCCAAGTGCCTGCGATGGTGTTGAGATGGGGCGGGATCAGCCCGGCCTCAATCGCCTGCGCAAAGGGTTTGTAGAGGAAGGGGGAGAACATCTGATCCTCTTTGCCGGAGGTTTCGATGTTCCATTCACCGCCCCCGCCCCAATCGGCGTAGGTCTGCGGATCGGCCTTGATGCCCTCCATAAAGGCGCTTTTGTCCACGCCCGCGAGGTGGAACATCACCGAGGCCGCCATCAGATCTTCGCGCGGGGCCATCCGGCAAGGCGCGCCTGCCCGATGCGCCACATCCGCATCACCGGTGGCGTCGATCACCACTTTGGCTAGGATCGCCTCCCGGCCTGCTTTGGATTCAGTGATGATGCCTTTGATCTCAACGCCTTCCATGATCGGGGCCACAAAGGCGCGGTGCAGCATCGGGTGAATTCCCGCCTTCTGCACCATCTGGTCCGCCACCAGTTTGAAGCCTTCGCTGTCAATCTCATAGCTCAGGGACTGGCTCTCCGGCACCGCAGCGCCGGCCTCTTTGGCGGCGTCTTCGAACTCCTTGGGGATGCCCATGCTCTCCACGGTTTGTTCGTGGCGATACCAATGCATGCCTTCCACCCCGACCACGGTGATATTGCCGCCAAAGCAGCCAAAACGCTCCACCAGCGTGACCTCCACACCGGCGCGGGCCGCGGCCAAAGCAGCGGACAAGCCGCCGGGGCCTGAGCCCACAACAAGCACGTCGGTCTCGTGGATCACATCAATCTGGCGGGCGGGTTCGGTAATCTGTTTCATAGGCGCCATGCTTTGCGCAGCCGCCCCGAAGGGTCAATTCATTTCTTGAATGGCTATTCAATTTTTCAGACTGCGCATTGCCCCGTGAGCATCACGTATGCAATGCTAACCCCATGATCGAAAAAGACGCTTCCGTAAATGTGCTGGGTGGCACGCTTGCCCCCTGCTCCACCAATCCGGTCACCGGTTTCTTTCGCGACGGTCATTGCAACACCTGCGCGCAGGATCCGGGCAGCCACACCGTATGTGCGGTGATGACAGCCGAATTCCTCGCCTATTCCAAATATGTCGGCAACGACCTGTCCACCCCACGGCCGGAGTTCAACTTTGCAGGCCTCAAGCCCGGGGATCACTGGTGCCTGTGTGCCGCCCGCTTCCTGCAAGCCCATGACGAAGGCTGCGCGCCCAAGGCCAATCTGGCGGCCACCCATCAAAAGGCCCTTGATATCGTGCCTTTGCGCGTCTTGCAGGAGCACGCCCTGCCCTGAGACCGTGACGCCCGTTCTGCGGCGCGCCGATATGCCCTATATCTTGAGCGATTGACCTGCGCGCGCGACCTGTGCCACTACTGCGCCTCTGCGCCAGCCCCGCCGATATGTTCGGCCAGCAAGCCTGCATTCCCCCAGTGAACACACGCATCAGAAAGGCATTGCCATGGGCTATATCGCTATGAACCGCTTCAAAATCGCCGAGGGCCGTGAAGCGGATTTTGAAGAGGTCTGGAAAGCGCGCGAAAGCCGCCTCAAAGAGCTCAAGGGATTTCGCGAGTTTCGCCTGCTGAAAGGCCCGAAGGGCGACGGCTTCACCCTCTATTCCAGCCATGTGTTGTGGGACCAACAGGCTGATTTTCAGGCCTGGACCAAATCGGAGCAATTCCGCGACGCCCACCGCAACTCCGGCAACTCCAAGACCGAAGGCCTGATCATCGGCCGTCCGGAGTTTGAAGGCTTTGAAACCGTGCTGCACGAAGCCTGAGCGTTTGCAGGATCGGAGCGCTTACAGTCGGGCGCTCCGTTATCCGTTAAGCCTCTTCAGCCAGCAGATCATCCAAGAACAGGCTCATAAGCTGGGCGCGCCCGCTCACGCCCGCCTTCCGGTAGATCGCATTGCACTGCGCCTTGACCGTGCCTTCTGAGGTTTCCCGCAGTCCCGCGATTTCCTGAATAGACAGGCCTTTGATCGAAAACAGCGCCACATCCCGCTCTGCCGGGGTCAGCGCCCATCCGACAAACCGCGCCTCCATGTGATCACGGAACGCGAGCTGCACCTGCGCAAGCGAAGCCTCTGCCCGTGCCCGCGCCCGCATCGCCTGGCGCAAGGCCACCCCGCCCAAAAGCGCGCCCAGCAAAAGCCCCAGCGCCGCGCCGATCTCGAGCATCTCGCGCACTTGCCAGGAAATTGGCGCAGAGCGCGCGCCCACGATGGTCAGCGCGATGTCGCTCAGAAAGAACAGCGCAAACAGGCATTGCAGCCCCAACAGCGCGATCAGCACCCAAGGGGTTTTCAACGCAGCTCTCACGTGACCGCCACCCGGTCAGGGATCCACGGGTCAGTCATCATCGTCGTCCCCGTCATCATCACCACCATCGTCACTGCCGTCGTCGCCGTCGTCGCCATCGTCGTCATCATCTGCGTCGTCGTGATCATCGCCGTCGTGATCATCGCCGTCGAACCCGCTGTCGTCGTCATCATGGTCGTCGTCATAGGCTGTATCTGACGCATCATCGCCATCATCCTCATCATTGTGCTGACCAAGCACCTGATGCGTGTCGCCCTCTTCCTCCCAGTAGTCGCGCAGGATTTCACCGGTGCGGGGATTGACCACAATCTCGCGCTCCAGCGTGCCGCGATAGGCCTCAATCCGCACCCGTCCCAGCCAGGTGCGTTTGACCTCGATGTTGGTGTAGCCCTGCGACTGCAACTGGCGCGTGATGCTGTCCACGCGCTGCTCCGCCAGCGCTGGCGTCGCGCCAAGCGCGAGGCAGATCACCACGATCTTTGCGCCAAGTTTTCTATCCGTCATGCACATCACCCGCTGAGGTCGGCACTGCCCACGCCGCGCCGACCCGTTTCCAACTCTCATTTCTCAGATGTCATGTAGCCCAAACCTGCCTGTCAGGCAAAACCCGAACTGTAAAAGCCCATGGCTTTGCCGAAGGTTAGAGGGCAACACGCGCGCGCTCAGGCGTCTTCAGCGTCATCATCGCCGCTGTCGTCATTGCCTGCATCCGCGTCGTCATCGCCGTCGTCGTCCCCCTCATCATCATCGTCGTCCCCTTCATCATCTTCATCAGCCTCGTCGGCGTCATCCTCATCATCATCTTCGTCGCGCGCATCCTCGCCATGGTCATCGTCGCCATCGTCCTCATGCTCGTCTTCGTAGTCATCCTCGTCGTGATCATCGTCATGGTCGTCATCGTCGTGGTCATCGTCGTGGTCATCATCGTCTTCGTCGTGATCTTCATCATCGTCATCATCTTCGTCGTCATCGACATAGCCCGCGTGATGCTCGAGGACTTCTTCCGTGGTGGTCGAATAGACCGTTTCGATTTCGATATCGTCGCGCCGCGCCGCCACCGTCAGCTCGCCGCCCTCAATCTCGATTTCCACATCCGTGTAGCCGTTCTCCAGCATCGCTGCGGCCACACGCTCGGCAAAGCTCTGAGCGTGCGCCTGTGAGACAAAGCCAAGCGAGATCAGGGAGGTGGTCAAAAGAATGCGTTTCATAGGTCTTTCTCCTGTATGGGATAGGTCGCGCCGCCGGTGACGCGGTGTGCCCACAGTGAAAGAGCTGGCGGCGTCCCTCTATTGGACGCCGGTTTATGGATCAGGCCATTTGCCTTTGGTTTAGGTGCATAAACTTAGGTTGATGCCCTGCCGGACGCCCTGTTTGCCAAGGCGCGCCTCAGTCTGGCGCGCGCGCCGCGCAGGCAACCCGCTCAGAGCACAAACCTGTGCTCATAAGGCGCTTTCCGCTCCCGACGTGATCCATGCGGCAGGGTCAGATACTGCGTCTTCGGCATCTTGCCCGACGCGCTGGCCACCACAGTCAGCTGGCAATCTGTGAGAATATACTCAATATCCTGATAGCCTTGCGCCTGCATCGAGGTGACCACACGCTCCGCAAGCCGCTTGGCGCGATCAAGCCCGGTGTTTTCTGAAATACGCTCGCCGATTTGTTCATTGGTCTGTGTCATCTGGCTCTCCTTCCCAGCAGATCGGACAGCTGCTTGCGGGTTCAACACCGCAGCGCAGCCTGTCTCAAAACCCTAGCAAGTTGTGCCCCAGCGCCAGCACACACCAGAGATCAGCGGCCATCGCTTCCGCATAGCCACCTATCCAAAAGAAGAGAGCGCCCCGAAGGACGCTCCAAACTCAAACCACGAGATCCGCCGGATCAGTCGGCGGTGCGGCCTTCGGTGTCAGACATGTCAAAGCCCAGATGGCGCGCCACGGTCTGCACGTCTTTGTCACCACGGCCACACATGTTCATCACGATGATATGGTCCTTGGGCATGTCACCTGCGATCTTCATCACATGGGCCAGCGCATGGCTTGGCTCCAGCGCCGGGATGATGCCCTCCATCGCGCAGGAGAACTGGAACGCCTCCAGCGCTTCTTTGTCGGTGATAGAGACATATTGCGCCCGGCCTGTGTCATTCAGCCAGCTGTGCTCCGGCCCGATGCCCGGATAGTCCAGACCTGCAGAGATCGAATAGCCTTCAAGAATCTGGCCATCGTCATCCTGCAGCAGATAGGTGCGGTTGCCATGCAGCACGCCCGGGCGGCCACCGGTCAGCGACGCACAGTGCTCCATTTTCTCATCCACGCCACGGCCACCGGCCTCAACACCGATGATGTTGACGGATGGATCATCCAGGAACGGGTAGAACAGGCCCATCGCATTGGAGCCGCCACCGATTGCGGCAATCACAGTGTCCGGCAGACGGCCTTCGCCTTCCTGCTCAGCAAGCTGCCAGCGCACCTCTTTGCCGATGATGGATTGGAAATCACGCACCATCGCCGGATAGGGGTGTGGGCCTGCCACAGTGCCGATGCAGTAGAATGTGTCGCGCACATTGGTCACCCAGTCACGCAGCGCATCGTTCATCGCGTCTTTCAGCGTGCCACGGCCGGAGGTCACAGGCACCACTTCCGCACCCAAAAGGCGCATACGGAAGACGTTTGGCGCCTGACGCTGCACATCATGCGCGCCCATGTAGACCACGCACTTGAGGCCAAACTTCGCGCACACCGTCGCGGTCGCCACGCCATGCTGACCTGCACCGGTCTCGGCGATGATGCGGGTTTTGCCCATGCGGCGCGCCAGAATGATCTGGCCCAGCACGTTGTTCACCTTATGCGCACCGGTGTGGTTCAGCTCGTCACGCTTCAGATAGATCTTCGCGCCGCCCAGCTCTTCAGTGATGCGGGAGGCAAAATACAGCGGGCTTGGGCGGCCCACATAGTGTTTCCACAGATCATCCATCTCCGCCCAGAAGGTCGGATCATCCTTGGCCTTTTCATATTCCGCTTCCAGATCCAGGATCAGCGGCATCAGCGTCTCACTGACAAACCGCCCGCCAAAATCGCCAAAACGGCCATTTTCGTCAGGGCCAGTCATAAAGCTGTTGAAAAGATCGTTGGACATTCAGGTCTCTCCCACGGTGTTTGAATTGTTCTTAGGGGGGTGGATCGGGATTTGCCACCCCAATCTGGATGCGATCCCGCTGGTAACGTGAGGTGTCAGACCATCATCACAGGCATTTGCCGCTGCAAAGGCGCTGGCAGGGCAGCATACCATGCCGACAACGCCACCTCGCGCTCCTGCATGGCCTCACTTTCAAAGACATGAAACCGCGAGGTCTCGGTGAGCCGCTCCCGCATCCTCAGCGCCATCCGATGTGGCCCGGTGGAGGCAAAGTGTTTGATGTCTTCCGCGCGCTGCCAGACGGTGCGTGAAAAGAAATGACCGGCATGGGGGAACACCTCGGCATGCAGGTTGCCTGCAGAACGCTTCGCGTGGCGCAGCGACAGGATCGCCACCGCCACTAACTGCGGCGTGTCCCACCAATGTCTGAGCTTTGCCGCCCCGATCGCCACCATCACCATCTGCGCATCCTCTTTTGTTGGGAATACGCAGCGGTATGGCGGCCAGACCATAGAATTTTGCGGGTTTTAAACGGCGCTCAGGGCTGCCTTCATAAAGGCCTGCATCATGCCGACATCTTTCACACCGGGCACGCTTTCCACACCGGAAGAGAGATCCACCTGCCGCGCGCCGGTCATCCGGATCGCCTCGGCCACATTGTCGACCGTCAGGCCACCGGCCAACAGCCATGGGCAAGGCCAGTACTTCCGGTTCACCAGCCGCCAATCAAAGGCCAGCCCATTGCCGCCGGGCAAGACCGCATCTTTGGGGGCTTTGGCATCCACCAGCAACTGATCTGCGACGCTGCCGAAGGCATCAATCTGCGCCACATCTGCGGCCTCAGCGATGCCAATCGCCTTGATCACCGGCAAACCAAAGCGCGCTTTGACCTTGGCCACCCGTTCAGGGGTTTCTTTGCCATGCAGCTGCAGGAAATCGAGCGGCACCTTGTCGACAAGCTCTTCCAGAAAAGCGTCGTCCACATTCACCACAAGCCCCACTTTTCCCACACCCACAGGCGTCGCAAGGCACAGCTCACGCGCCCGCTCAAAATCCACATAGCGTGGTGATTTGGCAAAAAAGTTGAGACCGATATAAGCCGCGCCCGCCTCAGCCGCCGCGACCACATGCTCAGGCTCTTTCAGCCCGCAAATCTTGACCCGAATATCCATGAGACCGCCCTACCGCAGTTGCCATGCAAAGCAAAGGGTTCAGCTTGCCTCATCCAGCAGCGCCAGAACTTCGTCTTTCTTTTCAGCCTCACGGCCTTTCAGACGGCGCACTTCGCGTTTGGTCTGGTGCAGCTCGCGCTCCGCTTTGGTCTTGTCAGACCGCATGCGGTGCTCCCGCATCCACTCCCAGACAAAGCCGACCAGCAGGCCGACCACAATTGCCCCGAGGATCACGAGGAACAAAGGCATTTCGATGCTGTGGTTGAGCCCCGCCAGATCGCTCAATGCTTGTGGCAAGAGCGTCAGCGTGACGAGATCCCGATTGGCCAGCGCCACCGAGATGAGTGCGGCGCCAAGGGCGCCGAGAAAGGCATAGCGAATGTAGCGCATGGCTTACTTTCCGTTTAGTCGGTCCCGCAACAACTTGCCGGTCTTAAAGAACGGCACGTGCTTTTCTTCTACGTCCACCGACTCCCCCGTGCGCGGGTTGCGCCCGGTGCGGGCCTCGCGCTGTTTTACGGAAAAAGCGCCAAAACCGCGCAGTTCCACGCGGTCTCCCCGGCTCATGGCTTCGGTGATTTCGTCAAATATGGTGTTTACAATGCGCTCAACATCGCGCTGAAACAAATGAGGATTTTCGTCTGCAATTTTTTGAATCAATTCCGAACGGATCATCGGTGTCTATCTCCCTGAGGGCGTGCAGGTCTTACCGCGTGCATCTCTCTGACTATAGGAAGAAAGCGGCTCAACGGAAACGGAAACCCGATGCCCGATGGTGGAAAACCGCTCAAATCCACAGAAATTGCATGGTCAGGCCGCTATTTCTGACAGTTTCCAACAAAGCGCAAGCCCCCTTTTGACACCCACCCTCTGCCGCAGCGCGGCAAGAACCCTTTGATTCGCAACAGAAAGCCGCGCTTTCCGCAGGGTTACCCTCTTCTGCGATAAAGCAGAGGTGATCGTAGTTTAATGCATGCGCGCCTTGATCCGCCGCACCATCCACCAAACCAGCGCCACCACCACCGGGGTCAGCATGGCCGTCATCATGCCCTTGCTCAGGCCCAATGGCCCCGCCAATGGGTAAACCACATATCCGGCCAGCGACACCGCATAATAGCTGATCGCCACAACCGACAGCCCCTCCACGGTCTCCTGCAACCGAAGCGCGAGATCGGCGCGCCGGTCCATGCTGGCCAGCAAAGCTTGGTTTTCCGCCGAACGGGCGACCTCCACCTTGGTGCGCAACAGCTGCGCCGCCCGCCCCACGCGCTCCGCCAGAGATTGCAAGCGGCTCTGGCTGTGTTTCACCGTCCGCATCGCCGGATCATAGCGCCGCGTCATAAATTCCCGAAACGTCTGCCGCCCCTGAAACCGCTCCTCCCGCAGCACATCAATCCGCTGAAACACAATCGTTTCATAGGCCCCTGTGGCCCCGAACCGGAAAGAGGTGTCCGCAATCAGACGCTCCAGATCACCGGACAGCTCCAGCAGGCTTTGCAGCGTCGCCGCCGCGTCGCCTTCCTCACTGCGCAACCGCCCCATCAGACGCCCCGCATCCGCCTCCAGCGCCCCTAGCTCTCCGGAAATGGCCTTCACCCGGAAATAGCCCAGCATCGACATGCACTTATAGGTCTCAATCTCGCACAAACGCTGTACAACACGGCCCACGCGTCGCGCGCCGGTATCCGGCGCTACAAAGACCGCCATGCACTGGTGCCCATTGGCCGCGATGCGAAAATCGGTCGCCACCACGCAGGAGCCATCCAGCACATAGTTCATCGCCACCGCTTCCTGCAGAAACCAACTGTCGATCTGCGTATTGATCTCTGCCTCATCGGGCATCGGCGCCACACGGATCATCGCCGAGGTCACCCGCTGCCCTGGCGCGGCTGCAAGCCAATCTGTTGGAAACACGTCAAAATCCACCGGATCAAACGCCCGCGCGCTCAGCTGCGGCAGAAACACTGTGTAGGTCACAAACTCCGCATGCTGCTCCCACTTCAACGTGTCCCGCCCGATCTGACAGGTGAAATGGGTCGCCTCCGGATTGGGATGCGCCACGCCAAACCGGTCCAGCAAATCAATCAGATGGGCCCGCGCAGCGTCTCCTCCGGTGCCCAGATGATCCGGCGCAATCCGCCACGCCACAAAAACCGCGCGGCAGGGCACATCCAGAGTTGGAAACGGACGCGCATGCAGCTCATTGGCAAGCTTGTAGCGCAAAGGGTCATCCTTGATCGGCGTCATAGCAGGCTCCGTGTGACAGTCGGCGCACTATACGACAGAAATCAAAGACATCAATTATTCTTTTATTTCAGCATGTTACGTGAATACCGCGGTATACAAAACCGCTATCCCCTTGATTTGGGCATGTTTTGCTGCGGCCAAAGACACCAAGCCACGCTGGAAGCCTTCCACCAGCCCAAAATCGCAGGCAGGTTTTGCCGCTCACGCCGCAGGGGCCGCCGGCTCCCAAAGCTCAATCGGATTGCCTTCGGGATCATGAATGCGGGCAAACTTGCCCACCTCGCTGTCCCAGTCCGGATGTGTCTCCACCGCAATCCCCGCCGCCTCCAACTGCGCCGTCATGGCCGCCAGATCATCCACACGAAAGTTGATCATCCACTGTTTTTCGTCGTTGCCGAAATAATCTGTGTCCTGCGCAAAGGGCGCAAACACCGTAAAGCCCTCACGCTGTTTCCAAGGCATGGGGTTGAGCTGGTTCACCCCCAGATGGGTCTCATACCATGCCCCCAACGCCTCCGGATCGCGCGCCCGAAAGAACACCCCGCCTATGCCATTCACCTTCTCCATGATGCACCTCCTGTCAGGAGGATAGCGCGAAAGGCGCAGCGCCGTCAGGGCTGGTGAGTGCGCGCAAGCGACTCATCGCCAAATCCAATCATCTCGCCCCGGGCACAAATCAGGCCCCCGCCCCATCGCCACGCCCGACGTTTATCGCGCCCCCAGCGCATTCTCATTCCCCAAATATCCCCGCCGGAGGCATCCCATAGCGCGGCGCAGAGCAGTCAAAAGAAAAGGCGCCCCAACCGGAGCGCCTTCCCTATCTTCACTGTCTGGATTGATCACTCAATCATGGTCAGCAGCTTGTCCAAGCTCGCCTTCGCGTCACCATAGAACATCCGGGTGTTCTCCTTGAAGAACAGCGGGTTCTCGATGCCGGAGTAGCCGGTGCCCTGACCACGCTTGGAGACAAACACCTGTTTCGCTTTCCAGCATTCCAGAACCGGCATGCCTGCAATCGGGCTGTTCGGATCTTCTTGGGCTGCCGGGTTCACGATGTCGTTGGAACCGATCACGATGGCCACATCCGTTTCCGGGAAGTCATCATTGATCTCATCCATCTCCAGCACGATGTCATAAGGCACTTTGGCTTCCGCCAGGAGCACGTTCATGTGGCCTGGCAGACGGCCTGCAACCGGGTGGATCGCAAAGCGCACGTTCTTGCCTTTGGCGCGCAGACGACGGGTCAGCTCCGCCACATTCTGCTGCGCCTGCGCCACCGCCATGCCGTAGCCCGGGATGATCACAACGCTGTCCGCGTCATCCAGTGCAGCCGCCACACCGTCGGCCTCAATCGCGATCTGCTCGCCTTCCACTTCCATGGCCGGACCAGATGCGCCACCAAAGCCGCCCAGGATCACCGACACAAAGGAGCGGTTCATCGCCTTACACATGATGTAGGACAGGATCGCACCCGAGGAGCCCACCAGCGCACCCACAACGATCAGCAGGTCGTTGCCTAGGGAGAAGCCGATCGCCGCTGCAGCCCAGCCGGAGTAGCTGTTCAGCATGGAGACAACCACCGGCATGTCCGCGCCCCCGATGCCCATGATCAGGTGGTAGCCGATGAACAGCGCCGCGATGGTCAGGATCAAAAGCGGGAAGATGCCGCCAGAGTTCAGATACCAGATCAGGCAGAGCAGCGAGAGCGCCGCCGCTCCTGCGTTCAGCATATGGCCACCGGGCAGCTTTTCGGCTGCAGAGGTCACACGGCCAGACAGCTTGCCATAGGCGATGACGGAACCGGTGAAGGTCACCGCACCGATCCACACACCAAGGGACAGCTCAACATAAAGAATGTTGATTTCCGCCGCAGACTTCTTTGCGATCAGCTGGCCAAAGGCGCCCAGCTCTTTCACCGCATCGCCGCCAGCAGCCACAGCTGCCGCCGCGTTGCCGATCTCAAAATGCGCGTTGAAGCCCACAAACACAGCGGCCAGACCAACCAGCGCGTGCATGCCAGCCACCAGTTCCGGCATCTGGGTCATTTCGACCTTGGACGCCAGCTGATAGCCGATCAGGCCACCACCGATGATCAGCGGCACCGACAGGAGCCACAGACCGGAGCCCGGGCCGATGAGGGTTGCAAACACCGCCAGCGCCATGCCGACAATGCCATACCACACAGCGCGTTTCGCGCTTTCCTGATTGCTCAACCCACCCAGAGAGAGGATGAAAAGGACAGCGGCAACAACATAGGCTGCAGTAGTAAATCCAATCATGGTTCTCTACTCCTTAGGATTTCTGGAACATGGCGAGCATGCGCCGTGTCACGAGGAAACCGCCGAAGATATTGATCCCGGCCATGAAAACAGAGAGCGCCGCGAGCAGGATCACGAGGAAGCTCCCCGATCCGATCTGCATCAAAGCACCCAGAATGATGATCGACGAAATCGCGTTTGTGACCGCCATCAGCGGGGTGTGCAGGCTGTGCGCCACGCCCCAGATCACCTGGAAGCCCACGAAACACGCCAGCACAAACACGATAAAGTGCTGCATGAAGCTTGCCGGGGCCACCAGACCCACGAGCAGCATCAGCGCGCCACCCACACCCAACAGGGTCACCTGCTGTTTGGTCTGCGCCTTGAACGCCGCCACTTCTGCCGCACGCTTCTCTTCCGGTGTCAGCTCCGGCACAACCTCTTTGGGCTTGGCCGCAATCGCCTGCACCTTCGGAGGGGGCGGCGGGAAGGTGATCTCACCTTCAAAGGTCACCGTCGCGCCACGGATCACATCGTCTTCCATGTTGTGGTTGACCTGGCCGTCCTTCTCAGGGGTCAGATCGGCCATCATGTGACGGATGTTGGTCGCATAGAGGCTGGAGGACTGCGCCGCCATCCGGCTTGGGAAGTCGGTGTAGCCCACAATGGTCACGCCATTGTCGGTCACAACTTTCTCATCAGCTACGGTGCCTTCCACGTTGCCGCCACGCTCTGCTGCGAGGTCAACAATCACGGAACCCGGCTTCATCGCCTCAACCATATCCTTGGTCCAAAGGATTGGTGCTGCGCGGTTCGGGATCAGTGCTGTGGTGATCACGATGTCCACTTCCGGGGCCAGCTCGCGGAACTTCGCCAGCTGCGCTTCGCGGAATTCCTCAGACTGCACAGAGGCATAGCCGCCGGTGGCCGCGCCATCCGC
Organism: Shimia sp. R9_3; assembly: GCF_017743755.1. Classification (NCBI taxonomy): domain Bacteria; kingdom Pseudomonadati; phylum Pseudomonadota; class Alphaproteobacteria; order Rhodobacterales; family Roseobacteraceae; genus Shimia; species Shimia sp. R9_3. Next base: position 258,880 of record NZ_JAGHRP010000005.1, read on the forward strand.
CTGCTCTTCCTCAAAGTCCAGATAGACAAACTCGGCGCCCATGGACTCAACTTGCTCCGCCACTTCGGGGCGCACGTCAAACGCATAGGTGATCGCGCCAAGGCTGGTGGAGGTACCAATCGCGGCCAGACCGGCCACACCGGCGCCCACAACCAGCACTTTGGCTGGCGGCACTTTACCTGCAGCGGTCACCTGACCGGTGAAGAATCGGCCAAAGTTGTTGCCCGCCTCAATCACCGCACGGTAGCCCGCAATATTGGCCATGGAGGACAGCGCGTCCATCTTCTGGGCGCGGCTGATGCGTGGCACCATTTCCATGGCGATCACATTGGCGCCCTTGGCTTTGGCCGCTTCCATGCCCTCTTCATTGCCCGCAGGGTTGAAGAAGGAGATCAGCGTTTTGTCGCTGGTCAGACGCTTGAGTTCGGTCGCATCGGGCTGACGCACCTTGGCAACAATATCGACCTCTTTCCAAAGGCCTGCCGCGGTTTTGATCACCTCGACACCCGCCGCCTCATAGGCCGCATCTGAAAACCCTGCACCTGCGCCTGCACCACTTTCGATGGCACAGTCGTAGCCCAGTTTCTGGAGCTGTTTGGCCGAGTCCGGAGTCATCGCGACCCGGTTTTCGCCCTCAAACACCTCTTTTGGTGTACCTATTTTCACCTTTCTTATCCCCCTTAAGAGTCAAAGCAATAATGTTTCACGCAGAACATGCTGCACTTGCATAAAGTTTTAACGCCACCTTTTATGCTGCACAAGCAAACAGGGGCGTCTGATCTTGCTGCGACGCAACGGCATCACAGCCACCGACGCGTTTTTTCGCAGTATTTCGCGAAATCCATGCGGAATTGACGGCGCAGCCCGTTTTCCTCCGGGATCACAAAGCGCCGCTCCAGCATCCATAGGAACAGCGGCACCAGCGGCAGGGACAACACCGCATCCCAATACAGGATAAACCCCGTCAGAATGCACATGTCTGCCAGATAAATCGGATTGCGCGAGCGTTTGAAAATCCCGCTCTGCACCAGATGGGCAGGCGTGTGATGCGGGTGCACAGTGGTCTGATGGCGGCGCATCTCCGCAAGCGCCAACACAATCAGGACGCCACCGCCGCCCACCAGCAGCCCGCCAAGCAGATCTGCCCACACCGGGCCAAAGCTCAATCCGAAAGAGAAATATCGCGCCTGAATCCAAGAAATCAGCAGGGCCAACACAAGCCAGACCGGCGGCAGGTCAAAAAACAGCCGTCTTGCGGTCGTTGTCATGCACAGGCTCCTCATACTGGCTTGCGACGCTTCGTGCGTCTGGATCCGACGCAAAAGCGTCCACTTCGGTTTAGCGATGTCTGGCGTCGGCGCAACGAAACAAAATGCCACAAGCCCCAAAAAGGACAGAATGTCTGCTGTTTTCAACGAAGTGAAACGTAAACCGCACAAATTTCTGCAGAATCGCGCTGCCGTTCCGGCGCTCTGCACCAAATGACGGCGCGGCGTTTGCGGGCGGCACGCTTGTCTGCCCCCCTCAGCCCGCTAGTCTCCTTGGCAAATCGTATGAGGGAGGCATCACAATGTCACTGCAAGGAAAACACGCATTGGTCACCGGCGGCGGCACGGGCATCGGGCTCGCCATCGCCAAAGCACTCGCGGCTAAGGGCGCGCAGGTCACCATCACCGGGCGTCGCCTCAATGTGCTTGAGGAGGCCGCCACCGAGGGCTTGCACCCGCTTGCCATGGATGTGGCAGAGGAATCCTCTGTGGTCGAAGGGGTTGCCGCCGCTGTTGCCGCACGCGGGCCGATCCAGATCTGTGTCGCCAACGCAGGCATCGCCGAGGGCCGCGCGCTGCACAAAACCGATATGGAATTTTGGCGTAAGATGATGTCCATCAACATTGATGGCGTCTTTCTCACCATCCGCGAGAGCCTCAAATCCATGAACCAGACCGACTGGGGCCGGGTCATGGTGATTTCCTCCATCGCAGGCCTGCGCGGCCTGAAAGGTGCGCCAGCCTATTCCACCACCAAACACGCGGTGAACGGGATGATCAAGTCACTGGCTGCCGACTATGCGACCAAGCCGATCACTTTCAATTCGATCTGCCCGGCCTATGTGGAAACCGCCATCATCGACCAGAACATCGAAAGCATCATGGCGCGCACTGGCTGCACCGAGGAAGAAGCTCGTCACATGATGGTCGGCGTCAATCCCCATGGCCGCCTGATCACCCCGGAAGAGGTCGCCCACTCCGCGCTCTATCTCTGCTCCGATTTCGCGGATTCCATCCGTGGTCAGATGATCCAGGTCTCAGGCGGCGAAGTCTGACAAACAAAGGGCGCGCCCATCGTTGGGCCCGCCCTCCTCAATAAAGTTCCGTGCGGGTCAGCCCGCTTCAAGCGCGCTGGCGCAGCGCACACAATTGCGCCCGTCTTTCTTGGCCTGATAGAGCGCGCGATCTGCAGCGTTGATGATGTCCTGCAAGAGCGGCCCATGGTTGCTAAAGCTGGCAACCCCAATCGAAATCGTCACCGGCGGCAGCTCCCCTGCCCCATACCGCACCGTTGTTTCCTCCACAGCACGGCGCAATTCATCTGCCACTCCATAGGCCTCTTCGGCCGACACATTCGGCAGCAGCACCGAAAACTCCTCGCCGCCAAAACGACACGGCGTTGCCCCTTCCGAGAACATCTCATGCATTTTGTCGGCAATGGCGCGCAGCACCATATCACCGGCATCATGGCCGTGGTTATCGTTGAAGGATTTGAATTTATCCGCATCAAAAGACAACAGCGAGAAATCCGTGCGTTTGCGCGCCGCCATGCTGGCCTCGGTGCGCATCGCCTCAAGGAAATAGCGCCGGTTGTACAGTCGGGTCAGCGAATCCCGCGTACTCTGGTCATGCAGCTCATCGCGCAGTTTCACATTGGCAATCGCAAGGCTGATGTGCTCCCCGCACTGCAGAGCAAATTCATAGCCCTGCTTGACCTCAGCCTCTGACGCCCCTTTGGGATAGACCACATGCATCAGACCCACGGTGTCGCCATGGGCCACAATCGGCACACAAAGGGAATTATCGACTTTGCTGTCTCTGGGATGATCACTCACATGGCTGCACTGCAGCCCAAGACCCGCCGCGTCATAGCGATAGCCCCGCCCACGACGCAGGGCCCAGCAGCTGTCCGGCGCAATATGCTCATGCACCTCGCCACCGCCCCACACACAGGCTCCGTCCAGAACGTCCCGCGAGTTGGAATAAAGATAAAGCTCTCCGGCCGTGTCCGGCAGCAGCTTGGTCATAAACTGGGTGACCACCTCAAACAGCTCTGAAAGCGATTTGCAGCTCTGCAACCACTCATCCAGATCCCCAAGAAGCTTGGCCTCCTCGCGCCAGGCCTGCTCCTTGGCAAGCATCTTCAGCGCCTTGGTCTCCGCTCTCTCCGCCGTCTTCTTGGCCTCAACCAGATCGGCGGCATCTTTGCGAAACTGGGTCACATCCGTGAATGTCACCACATATCCGCCCCCCGAAATCGGCCGCGCAAAGGACGAAATGACCTTGCCCGACGGCAGGCTGCGATCAAAGCTGAAGGGCTGGCCGGACTTAAACTTTGCCTGCGCCTCTTTTTTGCTGTCCGCCGTAATCACCTGCAACCTGACCGCCGTCTCCAGAAAGGCCTCGCGCTTCATCCCGATGTGCAGATCCGTCGGGTTCAGCTCCAGAACCACAAAGATCCTCTCATTAAACATCAAGCAGTTTTCGTCGCTGTCCCAGACAACGATTCCCTGCTCCATCTTGTTGAGGATCTCCAGCATCTGCTCGCGCCGGATCACATCTGTATTTACTGATCTTTCGGCCATGAGTGGCGCGCGTTGTTCAAGCATGGCCGGGTCCTTGCTGGTCTTCTAAAGTCAGACCAACACTAGGCACTAAATTCTTGAAACGGCGCTAAATTCTGCGCTCTAAATTTCTGAAAATTGTATTAATGGCGGGCCGCAGCTGCACAACCAACCGGTCGAAATGACATCTCGATGTCGGCGCGTTAAGGTTTTTACGCCCCGAATTTCGCACCTACGCAATACCACCGCGATACAGACGCGATACCGACGTTCCAACACGGCGGAATCCGGCGTTAACCTTTGCGCAAAATCAGGCGGATTTCAGAACCGGCCGCGCTTCTTTCTTAGCAGCCCAGGCACGCACAGCCTCACCAAAGGCCTCAAACAAAGGGCGGCTCACAGGGTCAACACCCGCCTCCCATTCCGGATGCCATTGCACAGACATGGTGAACCCCGGCGCGCCATCAACATAGATCGCCTCCGGTGTGCCATCAGGGGCGTAACCATCTATGATCACACGGTTTCCGGCGCGTTTGATGCCTTGACCATGCAGCGTGTTGGTCATCACTTCCCGCGCGCCCATCAGCTGATGAAACGGTCCGTCCTCGCTGAAGGTCACGATATGGCGCAGGGCAAACTTCTCTTCCAGCGTCCCATCCGGAGGCATTCGGTGGTTGTCCCGCCCGGGAAGATCGCGGATTTCAGGGTAAAGACTGCCACCCATGGCAACATTAACCTCCTGAAATCCCCGGCAAATTCCAAAGAACGGCTGCCCGCTTTCGACGCAAGCTCGCACCAATGGCAGCACTATGGAATCCCGCGCCCGGTCAAACGCACCATGCGCCTCCGTGGCCGCTTCGCCATATTCTTCTGGGTGAACATTGGGTCTGCCGCCGGTCAGCAGAAACCCATCACATGTGGCCAGCAACTCCTCCACCGAGAGGTAGCGCGGGTCCGCAGGGATAAGCAGTGGCATGCAGCCCGAAACCATTGAAACTGCTTCGGAATTCATGGATCCGCCAGCATGTGCCGGATACTCGTCATTGATAAGGTGGTGGTTTCCGATAATCCCGACGACAGGACGCGTCATGTAGGCCTCTTTGTCTTGCTGCGCAGCTCAACATAGGCGCTGCGCAGCTCGAGAGAAAGCCCCGATCAGATTTCGCCGGTCAAACCAACCGCATCGATGCCTGCCATTGCAGCAATTGCATCATTATCAGACGTGTCGCCGGTCACGCCCACAGCACCGATCACAGCGCCTTTTTTGTCACGCAGCAGAACGCCACCCGGCACAGGCACAACCTGACCGCCATAAACGCCGTTGACCGCCGCCATGAAATAGGCCTGCTGCTCGGCACGTGCCATCTGTGCGGTGCCCGCCATGCCCAGCATCACAGCGCCGTAAGCTTTGCCGTGCGCGATGGCAAAGCGCCCGGGCGCGGCACCATCTTCGCGCTCAAACGCCTGCACGTGGCCGCCAGCGTCCAGAACCACAACGGACAGTGGCTTGAGTTCCATTTCACGGCCTTTTTCCAGAGCCTTACGGATGATTGTACGCGCGCGGCGCAGAGAGATTGTCATGGTGTTTCCTTCCCATAAAGAAAGGTCAGGGCATGGCCCTGACCTTGGATTTTATGCTTGTGCCTTAAGTTCCAGGCGCCGCGCATGCAGCACCGGCTCGGTGTAACCCGAAGGCTGCACACGTCCTTTGAAGACCAGATCACATGCCGCCTGAAATGCCACGCCGTCAAAGCCCGGAGCCATCGCCACGTAAAGCGGATCATTGGCGTTCTGCGCATCCACAACGGCCGCCATCTTCTGCATGGCTTCCATCACCTGCTCCTGGGACACGATGCCCTGGTGCAGCCAGTTTGCCAGACCCTGGCTGGAGATACGGCAGGTTGCACGGTCTTCCATCAGGCCAACATTGTTGATGTCCGGAACCTTGGAGCAGCCGATGCCCTGATCAACCCAGCGCACAACGTAACCCAGGATGCCCTGTGCGTTGTTTTCGACTTCCGCCGCGATCTCTTCTTCAGAGAGGTTCTGCCCGTCCATCACAGGAATGGTCAGCAGGTCATCCAGCGTGCCGCGTGCGCCACCGGCTTTCAGCTCGTCCTGACGCGCCAGCACGTCAACTTCGTGGTAGTGCGTGGCGTGCAGCGTGGCTGCGGTTGGCGATGGCACCCAGGCGCAGTTCGCACCGGATTTCGGATGGCCGATCTTCTGCTCCAGCATCGCGCCCATCAGATCCGGCATGGCCCACATGCCTTTACCAATTTGCGCCTTGCCCTGCAGACCGCAGGCCAGACCGATGTCCACATTGCGATCCTCATAAGACAGGATCCAAGGGGTGGTCTTCATCTCGCCTTTGCGCAGGAATGCGCCTGCTTCCATCGAGCTGTGGATCTCGTCGCCGGTCCGGTCAAGAAAGCCGGTGTTGATGAAGGCCACACGGGACTTCGCCGCGCGGATACATTCTTTGAGGTTGGCCGAGGTGCGGCGTTCCTCATCCATGATGCCCATTTTCACCGTGTGGCGCGGCAGGCCAAGCACATCTTCGACCTTCGCAAAAATACGGTCAGAGAAGGCAACCTCTTCGGGGCCGTGCATCTTTGGCTTCACGATGTAGACCGAGCCATGCACCGAGTTGCCGCCCTCTTGCTTCAGATCGTGCATCGCGATCAGCACAGTGACCAAAGCGTCCATCAGGCCTTCGCCAATCTCGTTGCCGTCGCGATCCAGAATGGCAGGGTTGGTCATGAGATGGCCAACGTTGCGCACCAACATCAACGAGCGGCCTTTCAGAACGCTTTCCGCACCGTTCGCTGCGGTAAAGGTCACGTCACCATTCAGCACACGTGTGAAGGTTTTTCCGCCTTTGGCAACCTCTTCTGCGAGGTCACGTTTCATCAGGCCAAGCCAGTTGCCATAGGCGACAACCTTGTCTTCCGCATCCACACAGGCCACGGAATCTTCGCAGTCCATGATGGTGGACAGCGCGCTTTCCAGCGTGATGTCGTTGATGTTGGCCGCATCGGTTGCGCCAATGTTGCCGGTCGGATCGATCTCAACAATGACGTGAAGGCCGTTGTTTTTCAGCAGGATACGCGAGGGAGCTGAGGCATCGCCCACGTGACCGGCAAATGCGCCGGCATCTTTCAGTGCAGGCTGCAGGGCACCTTCGACAACGCTCAGTGCAGAGACATCGCTCCAGGAGCCTTCGGCCAGCGGCACGGAGCGGTCCAGGAAGTCACGGCCCCAGGCGATCACGCGCGCACCGCGCTCCACATCATAGCCGCCACCGGCAGGCAGATCGCCCATTGCATCGGTGCCATAAAGCGCATCATAAAGGCTGCCCCAACGCGCATTTGCCGCGTTCAGTGCAAAGCGTGCATTGGTGATCGGTACCACCAGCTGCGGACCGGGAATCGCTGCGATCTCAGGATCGACATTGCCTGTCTCAACCGCAAAATCCGCGCCTTCCGGCACCAGATAACCAATCTCGGTCAAAAACGCTTTATAGGCTTCGGCATCATGCGCTTGGCCTTTGTGAGCCAGATGCCAGTCATCCAGTTTCTGTTGGATTTCTTCGCGTTTTTGAAGCAACGCGCGGTTCTCAGGACCAAAATCATGCGCCAGCGCACTCAGCCCTTCCCAAAAGGTATCCTCCGCAACATCCGTCCCCGGCAACGCTTGATTTACAATGAAATCATAGAGTTCCTGCGCAATTTGCAGCCCGTGTTTCTCCACCCGATCGGTCATCGCGGCTCTCCGTTTGGCTTGTGATGACCCCCAATTAGTGCATGGGTTTCCGATAGGCAACAAAATTGGTTATCTTTTTTTACCAAAGATATTTTCAGGCAAAGCCAAACAGTCGCCCAGCGCCTGCACTCAAATCCAACACACTCTGCCCTTGCAGGCAGCCACGGATGGATTACACCAAGAGGCAATCAATGGATGGAGAGCCCTATGAAAGACGCCGCGCCGCAAACGATCTACCTGAAAGACTACACGCCTTTTGGCTTTATCGTGGACAGCGTCGCGCTCACGTTCCGCCTGCACCCAACGGCGACACGCGTGCTTTCCACAATCCGGTTCCGTCCAAATCCGGATGCAACAGACAACCGCTTTTTCCTTCATGGTGAACAGCTTACGCTGATTTCTGCCAAAATTAACGGCACGGATGTGACAACACGCACTGTCGAGGGGGGCATTGAAGCAGACGTACCAAATGCGCCCTTCACATGGGAGGCCGAGGTCGAGATCAACCCACAAGCCAACACCGCGTTGGAGGGGCTTTATATGTCAAATGGCATGTACTGCACCCAATGTGAGGCCGAGGGGTTCCGCAAGATCACCTACTACCCCGACCGCCCCGATGTGATGTCCACTTTTGATTTGCGGATCGAGGCAGACGGCGACAACACACCGGTCATGCTGTCCAACGGCAACGGTGCAGAAAGCGGCGCAGGTTTTGCAAATTGGACAGACCCTTGGCCCAAACCCGCCTATCTCTTTGCCTTGGTCGCCGGCGATCTCATCGCGCATGAAGACAGCTTCACCACCATGTCCGGCAAACCGGTCAAGCTGGCCATCTGGGTGCGCCCGGGTGACGAGCACAAATGTGCCTTCGGCATGGAAGCGCTGAAAAAATCCATGACCTGGGACGAAGAAGTCTATGGCCGCGAATATGATCTTGATGAGTTCAACATCGTCGCGGTGGATGATTTCAACATGGGCGCGATGGAGAATAAGGGGCTGAATATCTTCAACAGTTCCTGCGTGCTCGCCTCCCCGGAAACCGCTACCGACGGCAACTTTGAGCGTATCGAGGCGATCATCGCCCATGAGTATTTCCACAATTGGACAGGCAACCGCATCACCTGTCGCGACTGGTTTCAGCTCTGTCTCAAAGAAGGACTCACCGTTTTCCGCGACGCCCAGTTCACCGCAGACATGCGCTCTGAGCCGGTCAAACGGATCGACGACGTCATCGCCCTGCGTGCGCGCCAGTTCCCGGAAGATCAGGGCCCGCTCTCCCACCCTGTGCGGCCGGAAAGCTTTCAGGAAATCAACAACTTCTACACCGCGACCGTGTATGAGAAAGGCGCCGAAGTCATCGGCATGCTCAAAACACTGGTTGGGGATGAGGCCTACGCCAAGGCGCTCGACCTCTATTTTGACCGCCACGATGGTCAGGCCTGCACCATTGAGGACTGGATACAGGTGTTTGAAGACAGCACAGGCCGTGATCTGAGCCAATTCAAACTCTGGTATTCCCAATCCGGCACGCCAGAGGTGACCGTGCGCGAAGAATATGAGGGCGACACCTTCACGCTGCACCTCAGCCAGAAAAGCGCCCCCACGCCCGGGCAGGATCAAAAGGCACCTCAGGTCATCCCGGTGGCAGTTGGCCTTCTGAACGACAACGGCGACGAAGTGCTGCCCACGCAGGTGCTTGAACTGACAGAAACGGAGCAAAGCTTCACCTTCCCCGGCCACGCCACCCGCCCTATCCCCTCGATCCTGCGCGGGTTTTCAGCACCGGTCACGCTGACCCATGACATCGACAATGACCGCCGCGCGTTCCTGCTGGCCCATGACACGGACGCCTTCAACCGCTGGGAAGCGGGTCGTGATCTGGCGCGCGACAGCCTGCTGAAGGCGATCCAGCAGGGCGAGGCGCCCAGCGCAGCCTACCTAGACGGCCTCAAAGCGCTTCTGCGTGATGACAGCCTTGATCCGGCCTACCGCGCACTGATGCTGGGCCAGCCGTCCCAATCCGAACTCGCCGCAACCCTGCACAAGATGGGCGAAACACCCGATCCTGCGGCCATCCATGCCGCCAGCGAGGCCCTGCGCGAAGCCAAAGCACAGAGTTTCGCAGAGCTGCTGCCCGCGCTTTATGCGGCCAATCAGGTTGAAGGCCCCTATCGCCCGGATGCTGGCCCGGCTGGTCAACGCAGCCTCGCCAATGCTGCGCTCTCGCTGCTGACACGTCTGGACGGCGGCGAAACAGCCGCCAAGCAGTTTGATGCAGCGGACAATATGACCTTGCAACTTTCCGCTCTTGGCGCACTGCTGGATGCTGCCAAAGGCGAGGACGCGCTCAGCGCATTTTATGATCAGTGGCAAAACGATCGCCTTGTGATCGACAAATGGTTCTCCATGCAGATCATGCAGGCCAAGCCTGAAAATGTCGCCACAACCGCCCAAGCGTTCACCCAACATGCGGATTTTGATTGGAAAAACCCGAACCGCTTCCGCGCAGTGATGGGCGTTTTGGCGATGCACCACGCGGGTTTCCACTTTGAAGATGGCGCGGGCTACACCCTGCTGGCGGACTGGCTGATCAAGCTTGATCCGGTGAACCCGCAAACCACCGCCCGCATGTGCAGCGCTTTCCAGACATGGAAGCGCTATGATGAAACACGCCAAGGCAAAATCCGCACCGAACTTGAGCGCATCGCAGGTCAAGACGGTCTCAGCCGGGACACCACCGAAATGGTGACCCGCATCCTGAACGCATGACAACAGAGCCGATCCTCACGCATAGAGCGCAGGGCCGCAACGCGCGTAGCATCACCGTCTTGATTTTGGCGGTGATGGCGCTTGGCGGCATGTTGCTGGCAGGCATCTATTGGGCCATTGTCGCCTTCTTATCGCTCTTTGCGCTCCCCACTCTGGTGGATGTGCTCTTTAATCCGGTTGCAAATTTTGCCCTCTCTGAGGCTGAGGTACGCTGGAAAAACGCCACTCAGGAGGCGGAAATAGAGCTGGGGCAGATCAAATCCATCCAGATCGCAACCCGCCTGAACGTGGCTTTTCGCATGACATTTGTCATGCAGGATGGCGCTAAGGTGCGGATACCACAGGATGTTTTACCACCCAGAGCAGATCTGGAGGCGGCACTACAAACGCTTGGCGTTGCGGTGAAACATGACCGTTTGCGGCTGATCTAGCCGCGAACCTTGCTTGAAAATCGACGCCGACATGACGGCATGATTTCAAGTTGATGCCCTTTTTTAGCCTGAAAGCGAAATCATAGTGGGCTCTGTTAGATCACGGAGCCACAATGAAATTCTTTTTCAAAGAACGGACACGCAAGCGAACACCTCAAAACGTTCGTCCTGCGTCCGCATTTGCGGCTCCAGCGCTGCGCAAGCTGAATGAGGCCTTTGCCCCTGCCCGCGCCGCACCGGCGGCGGGTCGCTCTTCTGACACTCAGCAGACCTACCGCGACCTGCTCACGCGTCTGCAAATCCCGGTCAACGCCGAGACGCCGGATCAAGTGGAGAGCGCAGACACCCGCGCGCAGGGCCAGTTCCTTGCCCGGCAAGAGCGCTGGGAAGAACTCGAAGATCTGATCCGCACACATGATCAGAACCGCGCAGCCACAACGTCCGGCGCCCCCTTGTCGGAGCTCATGCTGTTTGGTGCCCGCGCCGATGTGGTGCGTGCGGCGGAACATGCGCTGCTGCACGGCAAACCCGCCTCAGACGCAGATTTTTTCCATGGTATCGAGGCCATGGAGTATCTGCTGGAAGATTTCGCTGACAGCTATCCGATTGCCTTGGTCGTGGCCCATATGCACATCGATATCGGCTGGGCGTGGCGCGGCGCAATCGCAAAAGACGACACGCGGGAAATCAATCGCGAGGCGTTTCATTCCCATTTTGCGCGGGCCACGGAAATTCTGGATCGCTTCTGCCCGAAGATCCACCACTCCTCCGCGCTGTCAGCGGCCCGCTGCGCGCTGCTCCCCGGATTGGAAGACCCGACAAAGGCGCTTTGCACCGAATATGAATCGCTGATCGCGCTCGACCCGCTGAACCCACGACACATGCGGGCCTTAGGCAACTACCTGCTGCCCCGCTGGTACGGTGATTTTGACCAGCTCGACCTGCAAGCCCGCCGGATCGCTGCACAAACCTATGACATCTGGGGCGCAGGCGCATATGCATGGGTCTGGTTTGACTCTCTGCTTGTTGACCCAAGCGGGTTGGAAGTCATTGAAATTGAATACTTCCTTGATGGGGTCTCCGACGCATTGAAGCGCCGTGGCGATCAACATGCGGCGAATCTCATGGCGGCCCACCTCTATCGCAGCTGGCAATATGCCCGCGGGCAATATGACACCGGCGCGCTCAACAGCGACTTGCCGCCCGCCCTGCGTAAGGGCTTTGACATGGTGGTCCATGATCACCTGCGCGAAATTCATCCGCTGATCTGGGGCCATGCGGAAATCGGCTTTGAAAACACCTCACGTGTGATTTCCAAAGAGCGCCTCTCTGAAAAGGGGCGCGACGTGGCCCTTCAGGCCGTGGCCATGCCTTTCATGAGCAGCCTGAAAGCCGGACAAACCGTGCATTTCACGCCCGAAGGCATCACTCAGGCCAACCCATAGGCGGCTGCCCCCTTGCTCCTCACTTCTGGCTGGCCTAGAACGCAGACCAGCCAGATATTCAAGGAGCGTGAGCGATGCTCGACCTGACATATGAGACCCCCAAGCCCAAAGTGATCGCGGGCGCCAAACATGACTGGGAACTGGTCATTGGTATGGAGGTGCACGCGCAGGTTTCTTCCAATGCGAAACTGTTCTCCGGTGCCTCCACCACCTTTGGTGCAGAGCCCAACGCCAATGTGGCTTTCGTGGACAGCGCGATGCCGGGCATGCTGCCTGTCATCAACGAGTATTGCGTGGAGCAAGCGGTGCGCACAGGTCTTGGCCTGAACGCCGAGATTCATCTGAAATCCGCCTTTGACCGCAAGAACTACTTCTACCCGGATCTGCCGCAGGGCTACCAGATTTCCCAGCTTTATGAACCTATTGTGGGCGAAGGCGAAATCCTCGTGGACATGGGCCCCGGCGCTGCACGCTTGGTGCGTGTTGAGCGTATCCACCTTGAACAGGATGCCGGCAAATCCGTGCACGACATGGATCCGAACATGTCCTTTGTGGACCTGAACCGCACCGGTGTGGCGCTGATGGAAATCGTGAGCCGTCCTGACATTCGTGGCCCCGAAGAGGCCGCCGCCTATGTCACCAAGCTGCGCCAGATCCTGCGCTATCTGGGCACCTGTGATGGCAACATGCAGAACGGCAACCTGCGTGCGGACGTGAACGTCTCCATCTGCCGTCCGGGCCAGTATGAGAAGTACATGGAAACACAGGACTTCTCGCACCTCGGCACCCGCTGCGAAATCAAGAACATGAACTCCATGCGCTTCATTCAGGCGGCGATCGAATATGAAGCCCGCCGTCAGATCGCGATTGTCGAGGCTGGTGGCTCTGTTGATCAGGAGACCCGTCTCTATGATCCGGACAAAAACGAAACCCGCTCCATGCGCTCCAAAGAAGAAGCGCATGATTATCGCTACTTCCCAGATCCTGACCTCCTGCCACTGGAGATCGAACAAGGCTGGGTGGACGATATCGCCAAGACCCTTCCAGAGCTGCCTGATCAGAAAAAAGCACGCTTTATCAAAGACTACGGCGTGACCGAATATGATGCGTCTGTGCTGACGGCTGAGGTCGATCTGGCCGACTACTTTGAGGCCTCTGTGGGCAAAGGTGACGGCAAGAAGACCGCAAACTGGGTGATCAACGAAGTGCTGGGCCGCGCCAACAAGGCCGAGGTTCACCCGCAAGAGCTGGTCGCACCAGAAGCCAACGCAGCCATTCTGGCCATGGTCGCCTCTGATGAAATCAGCACCAAGATCGCCAAAGACGTGCTTGAGATCCACATCGAGACCAAAGACGATCCAGCTAAAATCGTTGAAGAAAAAGGCCTCAAGCAGGTGACCGACACCGGTGCAATCGAAGCGGCGCTGGATGAGATCATCACAGCCAACCCGGCTCAGGTGGAGAAAGCCAAACAGAACCCGAAACTGGCTGGCTGGTTTGTGGGTCAGGTCATGAAAGCCACCGGCGGCAAGGCCAACCCGAAGGCTGTTAACCAATTGGTGGCGCAGAAGCTGAACGGCTAAACCGAAACGTCGGTATTGCGTCTGTATCGCGACTTTAACGCGTCGGTGTAAAAACCGGCGCGTTTTTGCATTTCAAAGGTTAGTGCACCAACCGCCTGCGCGCCAAACCTGCCCTGCTTTTGGGGAGGGCATAGCCGCCGAAACATCGTCAACACGTCCGCGTGGAGGTGCCACCAAAGAAAACGGCCCGCCGGTGAAAACCAGCGGGCCGCATACAGGTCTGTCAGACAGTTTAGCGCTTCTTCTTTTTCAATTTGAAACCACCAAATTCGTCTTCGAGCAGTTCGCAGGCATATTCCTCGCCCATCTCACAGCCTTGATTGAGGTAGGTCTCAGCGACCTCTTTGTCTCTGTCGACCCCTTCCCCTTTCAGATACTGGAAACCCACCACATAGCAGCCATGGGCATAGTCTTTCTCACAAGCGTCCAGAAAGATCTCCAGCGACTTTTCATAGTCCCGCTCGACGCCTTGGGCGTTCCGATAGAGCCAGCCTATGTTGCTGCAAGAGAGACCATCATTTTTCTCACAGGCGTACTCATAGAGCTCATACGCTCTCTGAAAGTCCTGCTCTACACCGTCCCCGTCCCGATAAGCGGTTCCGAGATTGCTGCAGCCCGAAACGTGGCCGCCCTGGCAGGCTTGATCAAAGTAATTCGCCGCAACCACTGGATCTTCCTCGACACCGTTTGCCAACATGTATGCGAGGCCACTGTTGAAACAGCCATATTCACTGCCCAACTCACAGCCCATCACCGAGTAATGCAGTGCTTTTTCATGGTCTTGCTCGATACCTTCCCCTTTGGCATAGGCACCACCAAGACTTGCGCACCCAGTGGCCGATCCACCTTCGCAGCCGCGTTCATAATAATGAACCGCCCGTTGGTCATCCACGGGAACGCCTCTGCCGAAATCATACACGATACCCGCATAGGCGCAGCCTTCAGCATCATAGCCATAGCGCCCTTCGCAGGCCTGGATATACTTGCTCAGTCCCAGACGTTTGTTTTCAATTCCCACGTATCCATGTTCATAAACCTGCCCCAGCGCACGACAGCTTGCCCATTGTTCGCTGTCACACCCATAGGAATGCAGGATCGTGGCTTGGGTGAAGTCTTGCTTCATCCCGTCCCCTTCAATGGCAAGAAACCCAAGCTTGGAACAAGCAAGGGAATTGCCCGCATCATAGCAAGCCGCTTCAAAGTTTTTTATCGCCAGATCATAGTTTTGCGCAACGCCGCGCCCCTCTGATTGCAAGATGCCGAGGTATGCGCAGCCTTCGGCCCGACCGCCTTCACACGCCAGATTGTACAGATGTGCCGCCTTCGCGATATCCTGCGCAACATCGCCTTCGTCGACACGGTTGCCAAGCTCATAGCTGCGACCAACCGACGTACAGGCCCAAGCTTCTCCAGCTTCGCACCCTCTCACGTCGTAGCCCGCTGCGCGTGTCAAATCGAGCTCCACCCCCCGCGCGTGGCGAAACATGTATCCCGCATCTGCACAGCTGCGCTCAAACCCTGCGTCGCAGGCCTGAACATAAAGTTCCGCAGCCTTGGTTTCGTCCCACTCGACACCCTCGCCGCTGTAAAACAGATGGCCGAGCTCGTAGCAGCTCTCCATTTCCCCCGCCTCACAGCTCGCTTGCAGGGCGGCCGCCTCACTGCTCATGGCGGTGTCTTGCGCCAGCGCGGGCTGTGACGCCCCTGCCATCGCACAAAATGCAGCGGCGGACCAAAACCGCGCATAAGATAGGTCAAACATTCGGTGATTTCCTCTTTAATCTTAGTACCGTTACACGCCAGCGTATCGAAGACATGTGGAGCTGGCGCGAAGTCCTCCTGGGTAAAAACGCACCATTTGGGGTGGCTGTGCCTGAGAGAAAGTGCGGGAGCCCCTCCCCTGCAGCGGGTCTCATTCAAACACCCGCTGAGGCGAAAGCGCTCATGGCCTGAGATCGCGCGCTAGGTGGCGCGGATCTGCTTTCGGAACAGAGATACGTCAATCTTGAGCGCCATTCCTGACGTCCACGGAAAGATAAACCATAAGTAAGTCATGTACCTGCTCCAATAAGTGAGAGGTGGTATAGAGCGGCGCAGCCCTATATCAAGACGCGAATTAACTAATTTGAAACTCCTCGCAGAATTGTGTTCAGCTGCGGCACGATCTACGGATCGTTGTTCCAGAAGAGTTGCGCGTGACAGAACCGTTGTTCGCATCAAAACCGCCAGCTTGTCCGCCCGTAAAAGGCGACTTTCTCTTGATGCATCGCCCCCAGCGCCGCATAAGTTCTGTCACGTTTTGAGGAACCTAAGCATGACATTTAAGGCCCCGTTTTTCTCCACCCCGATGGTTGTCGAGGCGCAGTGGCTCGACTTTAACGGCCACCTGAACATGGCGTTTTATAATGTTCTGTTTGACCGCGGCGTGGATCAGATTTTTGACCAATTGGGATTGAACGCCGAGTATCGCACCGCGACGGGCAATACGACCTTCTCAGCAGAGTTCCACCTTTGCTATATCCGTGAGCTGTATGTCAGCGACTGGGTGCAAGCGACATTCCAGCTGCTCGATCATGATGAGAAGAGCTTCCACTTCTATCAGGAGCTTTGGCACGAAGATGGCTGGCTTGCGGCCACAGGCGAAGGTCTCGGGCTTCATATTGATCGGTCCGGCCCAAACGTCACGCCGATGCCTGAGGACATACGAGCCAACTTTGCCAAGCTTGCGGAGGCCCATAACAAAATGCGCCGTCCTGAGCGGGTCGGCCGGCAAATGGGCATTCGCCGCAAAACCGCCAAAGCGGCGAAAAAGTAAACCGGAACTAAGTGGGCCTCGCTATGAGGACGATGCAGCCGCGCCACGTTTTGGCGCAAAGGCCGCAGACGGTCTCCTGCATGCTGGACCCTTGGTGAAATTACGTGAATAGCTGACTTCAAATGGTAGACGTGATCGACATTCTGCAAGAGCGCAAAGAGTTGCCGCAGTTCCTGGAACGTGACGGGCTGATCGGCATTGAACTTGGCGTTGCAGGCGGCTGGTATTCCAAGCGTTTGATGGAAAGCGGCCTTTTCAAAGAACTCTATGGGGTGGATCTTTACGGAGATCATCACGACACCAAGGAATACATCGACGCACTCAAAAACGTCGGGATGGGCAAGCCTTACTGGCTGCTGCGCATGAGCTTTGAAGACGCGCTTGATGCTTTCCCTGATGAGTTCTTCGATTTTGTCTATATTGATGGCTATGCCCATACGGGCGAAGAGCGCGGCAAAACCATGTTTGACTGGCTCGCCAAGGTGAAAGTTGGCGGCATGATCGCCGGGCATGACTACCACAAGAAGTGGCCGCTTGTGCAGATCTGTGTTGACGCCTTGGCCAAAGAGCTCGGTCAGTCGGTCATGCGCACGGCCCTGTCCAAGAAACGCGACCCGCAGGACAAATTCCCCAGCTGGGCGCTCTTCAAAGAACATGCAGAGGTGCCCGACTACCCGGAGCGGCTGCGCCTCTTGCCCAAGAAAATGCGCGGCTAGTGGCCGCAGACGGATCTGATCAAGTTATTTTAGGCGCTGGAATACACATATGACGTACGAATATAAGGTGGTCCCCTCCCCAACTCGTGGACAGAAGGGCAAAGGCATCAAAGGGCCTGAGGGCCGGTTTGCCAATGCGCTTGAGCTGCACATGAATGACCTTGCTGCTGAGGGATGGGAGTTTGTGCGCGCCGAAACCCTGCCTCATGAAGAGCGCAGCGGGTTGACCAGCACCTCAACCACCTATCGCACGATCCTTGTGTACCGCCGCCCCGCTCAATCGGAACCGCTCGCTGAGACGGAAACACCCGAGCCCGCCGCACTGCCCTCCCCAGAACAGCCAGAAACCTCCGCCGCACCAGCGACGGACGTGCCATCCGAAGCATCGGAAGCAGATGCCGAGGAACCTGCCGAGCGGGATCAGGACGAAGTGGTGCGTGCTGGCGTGCAGTCACTCAAACAAGAGTGAGCGGCTGCCAAACGCCTAGTCGTTGGGTGTATCAACGTCCAAGGCCAGCGCGTGAATGCGGCCAATCAGCGCCTCTCCCAAAGCTGCGTGAATGGCGCGGTGACGCGCAAGACGGGACTTGCCTGCAAAGGCAGTCGCGCGGATACGCACATTAAAATGGCTTTCCCCGCCATCAGGGGCACCCGCATGGCCAGCGTGGCGCGCACTGTCATTAACGACCTCAAGTTCAGCAGGCGAAAAAGCGCTCACCAACTTATTGTGAATTTCTTGTGCAACGCTCATTTTTCTACGTCCAGCCTCTTCAATCTGCCTCTGGTTAGGGTAAACTCTCTGCTCCGAGTCGAAAAGGTGAGTTCATGACCAAATCAGATCCCTTTGGTTTCGATATGTCCGTGAAGTCGGCGAAGAAGAAAAACCCGCGCGGCCGCCGTGGCATGACTGGTGCGTCAGAGACATCGACCCGCACCTGTGAGCACCCCGGCTGCGAAGAGGCTGGCGCCTACCGCGCCCCACGCGCGCCGGATGTGCTTGATGAGTTCAAGTGGTTCTGCAAGGACCACGTGCGCGAGTATAACCTCAAGTGGAACTTCTTTGACGGCAAGACCGAAGCCGAAATGAACGCGCAGAACTCCAAGGACAAAGTCTGGGAGCGCGAAACCAAGAAGTTTGTTGACCCAGAGACACGCGCTTGGGCGCGACTGGGCATTGAGGACCCCCATCAGGTGCTGGGCGGCAACGCCACGCAGAACCCCGGCAAAGGTGGTGGCGGCGGACGTCGCCTGCCGCCAACAGAGCGCCGCGCAATCGAAATTCTGGACGCCAAAGACCATTGGACCAAGGCCGAGGTGCGCAAAGCCTACAAAAAGCTCATCAAGGTTTTGCACCCGGATATGAACGGCGGCGACCGGAGCCAGGAAGAGCAACTTCAAGAAGTTGTCTGGGCCTGGGATCAGATCAAGGAAAGCCGCAACTTCAAATAGTTGCATGTCAAGCTTCACCAAAGGGCGTGGCCGAATGGCCGCGCCTTTTGCGTTTGTCCTCCTGTGCTCTTTCACCGGTGGACCCGCGCCAAAGTCCCGCTACGATGGCAGGAGGCCTTTGCCGCACCACCCTTAGTTAGTTGGGGACACTTATGCAGAAACTGATCGACCACCTGACAGCGCACCCAAGGCAGCTTTATCTGGTGGCCGCCACCGCGATCACGCTTTTGCCTGTGGCGCTGTGGCTCGATTTGAACAGCCTGTCCCATCACAACCTTCATCGGCAGGCGACTGGTCTGAACCGGCTGATGGACAATATCCGCAGCTACTACGCCAGCAATGTTGAGGTCTTTGTGCGCGACGCAGATGGCGCGCAGCAGGCGACATTGCTCTACCGTCAGGAGGTCTCAGATCCGGAGCAGCTTGACGCCGGTGTCCCGTCAGCGGAAACCGCCGCGATCGCGCTGTCAGAACGCTTCTCAGAAATCCTGCCCGGCGTGACTTTCCGCTATGTGTTTGATGATTTGGGGACCGAGGCGTCGGCTTCAGACCTGAGCCCGTTTGAACGCAATGCGCTCACCACCCTGCGTGATCCTGACAACAAGCGCCCCCATCTTGTACAGGAGCAAGGCGGCCTCTTTGGTCACCGTCTGACAATGGCCACGCCGCTGATCCATGCTGAGGACTGCGCGGATTGTGTCGCGGTTGGCGGCACCGATACCGCAGCCTCCTGGCCTCCTGAAGCGGTGCGCGGCTTGCAAATCGTGCATGTGCGCCAGCCGCTTTCTCTGAACCTGAGCTCATTCAAATTCCTGCTGACCTATATGCTGGTGGCTGGTTTTCTGGTGGTGACCTTTGCGCGCCACCAGCTGCAACTGGCCGGCAAATTCCGCGACGCCAACAAAGAGCTGACAGAGAACAACGCCTTTCTGGCCGATGTCTCCCTCAAGATCTCCAAATATCTGGAACCGCAGGTCTACCGCTCGATTTTTGAGGGGGAGAAAGACGCCTCCATCAGCACTGAGCGCAAAAAGCTGACGGTGTTCTTTAGCGATATCAAAGACTTCACCGCCACCACGGAACGGATGCAGCCCGAAGAGCTGACCGCGTTGCTGAATGAATACTTCTCGGAAATGGGGCTGATCGCGGCCAAGCACGGCGCCACCATCGACAAGTTTATCGGCGATGCGATTGTCGCCTTTGTGGGGGATCCTTCCACCCAAGGCGTGTCAGAAGACGCCCGCGCCTGCGTGCGCATGGCGCTTGAAATGCAACAGCGCTTGGATGAGCTGGAACAAATCTGGCGGGCACGCGGCGTGGAACACCCGTTCCGCGCCCGCATGGGGCTCAATACAGGTTACTGTAACGTCGGCAATTTCGGCTCAGAAACCCGCATGGATTACACCATCATCGGTGCGGAAGCCAATCTGGCCGCGCGACTGGAAGGCATCGCGGAGCCGGGCGGCATTGTGATGAGCTATGAAACCTACGCCCATGCCCGTGATCTGGTCGATGCCGAGCCGCTGGAGCCGCAGCACTTCAAAGGCATCTCGCGCGCCATCACCCCCTATCGTGTGCTGCGCCACGGCACCAACCGCCGCGCCGCCAGCGCCACCGAGCACGGCGACAAGCTTGTGGTGGAAATGCAGGGGCTGGATGCTGCGAGCCGCGAGAAAATCACAGCAGCAGTGCGCGCCGCGCTGGACGAGGTTTAAAGGCGAAACGCAAGTGCCTTTGGCGAACGCTTTTGCCTGATCAATAGCGCGCCAAAAGAGCGGCCCCTTGCAGCCAATGCACAACGCCGCGTCTTTTTTGTGGTTTCGCTTGTGATCCTTTTCAATTTGATGCACCAAAGGCCGGTAGATTTCAGCCGCCCCTGATTGCGCGGCACATGGAAGGACAACGAGCATGGCCGACGGCATCATGGACAGCAACACAAAGCCCACTGAAGACATTGATCTGCGCGAAGTCTTTGGCATCGACAGCGATATGAAAATCAAGGGTTTTGAAGAGCGTACAGACCGTGTGCCGGAAATCGACCCGACCTATAAGTTTGACCCGGAAACCACGCTGGCGATCCTCGCGGGCTTTGGCCACAACCGTCGTGTGATGATTCAGGGCTACCACGGCACCGGTAAATCCACACACATCGAGCAGGTTGCTGCGCGTCTGAACTGGCCCTGTGTGCGTGTGAACCTCGACAGCCACATCAGCCGTATCGACCTGATCGGTAAGGACGCGATCAAGCTGCGCGACGGCAAGCAGGTCACTGAATTCCACGAAGGCATCCTGCCATGGGCTCTGCGCAACCCAACTGCGATCGTGTTTGACGAATATGACGCGGGCCGTGCGGACGTGATGTTTGTGATCCAGCGTGTGCTGGAAGCAGACGGTAAGCTGACGTTGCTCGACCAAAACGAAGTGATCAAGCCGAACCCCTACTTCCGCCTGTTTGCCACCGCAAACACCGTTGGTCTGGGTGACACCACTGGCCTCTATCACGGCACCCAACAGATCAACCAAGCCCAGATGGACCGTTGGTCGCTGGTCAGCACGCTCAACTATCTGAGCCATGACGCGGAAGCCGCAATCGTTCTGTCCAAGGCGCCGCACTACAACACCGCTGAGGGCCGCAAGATCGTGAACCAGATGGTCACCGTCGCGGACCTGACCCGGACAGCCTTCATGAACGGCGATCTCTCCACTGTGATGAGCCCGCGGACCGTGATCAACTGGGCCGCAAACGCAGAAATCTTCCGCAATGTCGGCTACGCCTTCCGCCTGAGCTTCCTAAACAAATGTGACGAGCTGGAGCGCCAGACCGTTGCAGAGTTCTACCAGCGCTGCTTTGACGAAGAACTGCCGGAAAGCGCAGCCAGCGTCAGCCTAGGCTAAACCTGCTGTGAGAAAGTTGAGAAGCCGCCTCCTTGAGGCGGCTTTTTTTGTTTGTGCGAAGCTCAGTCTGCGGCTGAAATGTTGTGCGTTTAACAAAGTCTCCAAATCGGAGCCACAGAACGTACATACTTCAGGCACGCTCACCCATACGTGAGATATATGTGTAATATCATTTGTATATACAGTATTGACTGACCGCCGAAGCGTCATAAACTTGTTACATGACATATTCAGCACGCACGACCTTCCGCAGCCTTCTCTGTGGCGCCGCCCTGCTGACCATGGGCACCGCTGCTTCCTCTCTGCCAATTTGGCCGCACCAACAGGCGCAAGCCTTTGCCACCTGCTCCGGGCGCATCTCGGCGCTGACCACACATCAGCGTGCGGTTCAAAACCCAGAAGCGGATGGCAATGCCGCCTTGGTGGAAACCTTTGATCTGATGCTCGAAGCGGTGTTGCCCGATGCCTTGCCAGACGAGGATGGCACGCAGGTTTCCGTGCAGTGGCGCGCGCAGGGATGGAGCGAAGTCGCCGGTCTGCTCGCACATTCTTTCTACAGCTTTGATCGCGGTGTGGCAGAACGCGCTGAGGCGGCGCTTGTCCAGCGTATTGCCGATTGCCGCAACATGGTGCTGTGAGCGTGGCAGCGTTGCCACTTTGGCCGCGACGTTCAGACCATAGGAAATCGCATTCACGCCTTGCACATGCCGCCGCTCCCGTGATTAATCACAGGCATGATCAAGAAGTCCGACAACCCCGCTGATCCGTTCAAAAAGGCCTTGGCAGAGGCCACCAAAGTGATGGCCGACGATCCGGAATTGTCGGTGACCTACACGGTTGATCCTTCCGGCATTTCCGGCGACAGCGTGCGCCTGCCGCAAGTGAGCCGCCGCATGACCCGCGATGAGGTGCTTTTGGCGCGCGGCACGGCGGATGCGCTGGCGCTGCAGCACAAATATCACGATGACGCGACCCATCTGCGCTATGCGCCTGGTCAAGGCATGGCACGTGACCTCTATGAGGCGATGGAAACCGCGCGTTGCGAAGCCATGGGTGCGCGCGAGATGCCGGGCACCGCGACCAATATTGACGTCAAGATCAGCCACGAAGCTGCGGGCCGCGGCTATGGTGAGATCGCCTCCCGCGATCAGGCCCCTCTGGCAACCGCCGCAGGCTATCTGATCCGCCATCTGGCAACCGGCCGCGATTTGCCCCCGGCAGCGGCCAATGTGATGGAGCTCTGGCGCGGCTATATCGAACAAAACGCCGGCGAACATCTGGACGATCTGCAGGATCTTCTGTCAGATCAGCAAGCTTTTGCAAAATTCGCCCGTCAGATCATCGACGACCTCGGCTACGGCGACCAGCTTGGCGACGACCCCGACGATCTTGAGGATGAACAGGACGAGGCGGAACCCGAATCCGAGGAAGAGGACAACCCGGACAGCACCGGCGAGGACGATCAAGACGAAGAAGACGCGGAAGCCAACCCTGAGCAGTCTCAGGAAGAGCAGCAGGACATGTCCGAAGCTCAGGTCACTATGGATGACATGGCTGAAGACGAAATGTCTGATGAGGCGGAGATGCCTGATGGCGAGGCCCCGCTTGATCCACCGCCGCCCCCTCCGGTGTCTGAGGCTGACCCGAACTATGTGGTTTTTGACACCACCAACGACGAAGAGATTGCTGCCGAAGATCTGGCCGAGCCTATCGAGCTGGAGCGCCTGCGCGCCTATCTCGACCAGCAACTTGAACCGCTCAAAGGCGCCGTGAGCCGCCTTGCGAACCGTCTGCAGCGCCGCCTGCAGGCCCAGCAGAATCGCAGCTGGGAGTTCGATCTGGAGGAAGGCACGCTGGATGCGGGCCGTCTGGCGCGGGTTGTGGCCAACCCGACCACACCTCTGAGCTTCAAAATGGAGCATGACACCGAATTCCGCGACACCGTGGTGACGCTGCTTCTGGACAACTCCGGCTCCATGCGTGGCCGCCCGATCTCTATTGCCGCGATCTGCGCCGATGTGCTTGCGCGCACGCTTGAGCGCTGCAACGTGAAGGTCGAAATCCTCGGCTTCACGACGCGTGCCTGGAAAGGCGGACTAGCGCGGGAGAAATGGCTCAATGACGGCCGTCCGCAACAGCCCGGTCGTCTCAATGATCTGCGACACATCATCTACAAACACGCCGACGCCCCATGGCGGCGCGTGCGCCCCAATCTGGGCCTGATGATGAAAGAAGGCCTGCTCAAGGAAAACATCGACGGGGAGGCGCTGGAATGGGCGCACCGCCGGATGATGATGCGTCCAGAGCAGCGTAAAATCCTGATGGTGATCTCTGACGGCGCGCCGGTGGATGACAGCACCCTGTCGGTCAACCCGGCCAACTATCTGGAAAAACACTTGCGCGACGTGATCGCGATGGTGGAAAAACGCAAGCTTGTTGAGCTGCTTGCTATCGGCATCGGCCATGATGTGACCCGCTACTACGACCGCGCAGTGACCATCACTGACGTGGAACAGCTTGCCGGCGCCATGACTGAACAGCTGGCGGCCCTGTTTGACAGCGACCCACGTGCGCGCGCACGTGTGATGGGCATGCGCAAAGCAGGTTAAGGGATAGGGGCTCTGCCCCTGTCACATCTACGATGTGCCCACCCCGGGATATTTGACGAATGAGAAGCCGGTTTTCTCATGTACCAAATGTCCCACTCAAAATCCTGGGGCTGAGGGGGCTGCCCCCTCCCCGCTCCCCCAACACCAGTTCCCTCTCTTACTGACTTGCCATTGCAGAGCGATTGCGTATCACTGAACGCGCGTTCAACCTACAGCCACGGAGCCTCACCATGTTTCAGGATTTCAACGTCACCGCACGCCCGGAACAAGGCCCTGCCCGGCTTGAGAAACTGCGCGGGGGTCTGAAGGCGCAAGGGCTGGACGGGTTTCTGGTCCCGCGCGCGGATGCCCATCAAGGGGAATATGTCGCGCCACGTGACGATCGTCTGGCCTGGCTGACGGGCTTTACCGGCTCTGCCGGGTTCTGCGTGGTGTTGAGCGACATCGCCGGTGTTTTTGTCGACGGGCGCTACCGCACACAGGTCAAAGAACAGGTGGCCGACTGCTACACACCAGTGGATTGGCCTGAGGTCCTGCCAGGGCCTTGGATTGTGGAGCATCTGGGCGCGGGGCGCGTTGGCTTTGACCCCTGGCTCTACACAATTGGCCAGCTTGAAGCGCTGCAAAAAGCGGTGGCTGGCACCGACATCACCTTTGTGCCCATGGCCAACCCGATTGACGCAATCTGGGAGGATCAGCCTGACGCGCCAATGGCTGCTGTGAAAGCCCATCCCACGGATATTGCAGGGGAAAGCCACACCCAGAAACGTGCCCGTTTGGCCGCCGAGCTGTCTTCGGCGGGCCATGACGCTGCGGTGATCACGCTTCCGGACAGCATCGCCTGGCTGCTCAACATCCGCGGTGCCGACATTCCGCGCAACCCGCTGGCCCATGGGTTTGCCATCCTCAACGCGGATGCCAGCGTGGATCTGTTCATGGCAGAGGCAAAGCTTTCAGCGGTTCAGGACCATCTGGGCGCAGAGGTGCGTGTCCATGATCCAGCAGGCTTTATTGCGCATCTGACCAAATCCAGCGGCACCGTGCGACTGGACAAAGCAAGCGCACCAATCGCAGTGCAGGCCGCCGTCGCCCAGAGCGCGGCAGAGATCGCCTATGATCAGGATCCCTGCGTGATGCCAAAGGCGCGCAAAAACGCCGCAGAAATTGCAGGCATGGTGGAGGCGCACCTGCGGGACGGCGCGGCCGTCAGCACCTTCCTGAGCTGGTTTGACGCGCAGGAGAAAACCGCCCTCACCGAGATCGATGTGGTGCGCAAACTGGAAGACAGCCGCCGCGCCACCAATGCGCTGCTGGACATCAGCTTTGACACCATTGCCGGCTCCGGCCCGCACGGCGCGATCATGCATTACCGCGTCACGGAAGACACCAACCGCCAGCTGCAAGAGGGCGAGCTGATGGTGCTCGACAGCGGCGGACAATATGCCGATGGCACCACGGATATCACCCGTACTTTGCCGGTTGGCGAGGTCGACACTGAGGCAAAAGTGGCCTTCACCCGTGTGCTGCAGGGCATGATCGCCGTGTCACGCATGCGCTTCCCCAAAGGCGTCGCAGGCAGCCATATCGAGGCCATTGGCCGTTTGCCACTCTGGATGGCCGGGCAGGATTTTGACCACGGGTTGGGCCATGGTGTTGGTGCGTATCTCTGTGTGCATGAGGGCCCACAGCGCCTCAGCCGGGTGAGTGACGTGCCGCTTGAGGCAGGTATGATCCTGTCCAATGAGCCGGGCTATTATCGCCCCGATGCCTTTGGCATTCGTATCGAGAACCTGATTGTGGTTGAGGAGGCCCCTGCTCTGCCCGGTGGCGACGATCACCGCGAAATGCTGCAGTTCCGCACCCTGACCTACACACCCATTTCCCGCGAGCTGATTGTGCACGACATGCTGAGCGCTGATGAGCGTGACTGGCTCAATGACTACCATGCGACGTGTCGTCAGCTTTTGTCACCACGTCTCGCACCAGAGGAGAATGTGTGGTTGGATGGCGCAACTGCGCCGCTTTGACTGTGCGGCAGGTCGTTTGAGCTGACATAGCGCTGTCACAAAGCGGCGATAGTGGCAACAGGATGAGGAAAAGGGGAAATTTGATGAGCGGCAATATCACCATTCGCAAGGCAGACGGCAATTGGGTTGTGCGGGCTGGCGGCGCCATTTTGGGCGAAAGCAGCGCGGCACTGGAGCTGAGCGAAGAGGGCCATGCGCCTGTGATCTATTTCCCCCGCGCCGATATCGCGACAGCCTTTCTGGACGACAGCGAAAAGACCACGCATTGCCCACATAAAGGCGACGCCTCCTATTATTCCATCGTGACCAAGAGCACGACCATCAAGGATGCCGCCTGGAGTTATGAGGCCCCGATTGAAGCGGTTGAGCGGATCAAGGCTCATATCGCTTTTCACGGCTCCGATTTGGTGACGGTCGAGCGCGTCTGATCTCATCTTCCCGCCGCTCGTCTTCTCGCCAAAGAGGCTGGGACGATGGCGGGCACGAAGACTGAGGCGCTCACCTAAGGGTGGCCGGACAAGAAGACACCTGCGATCACGCAGGTGTCACTATGCATTGAGGCTTGCGAACGTGTGCTCCTGCACATGAGCAGAACATCCACTCGCTGTCGGCCAACGCTCGGCTTTTCCGCAAACTCGGCGTCGGATCTGCGCTTCCTGATCGCGATCTTTTGTTTTGGCCTCTTGGCCAGTTTTCTGCCAGCTTGGGGTATATATCGCATGGCGTTGGCAGATGGGCTGGCAACACGGCTTTGAGTGTGAGGACACCAACGATGAAACTGCTATTCACTGCAGCCGCAGCAGCGCTGATCTCTGCGGGCCTGGGCACCGCAAGCCTTGCTTCAGAGCCGCGTGAGCTGGGCTGGGATGATCTTGTAGGGCCAACCACACCGATCAAAAACCCCTTTGAAACCCTCACCAACGAGCAAATGGAAAACCTCGCCCGCGTCCTGCGGCTGGACACCATTGCCGAAGAAGACAACGACAAAGACGCCGCCGCAGATGCCAAGGCTCTGCGTGGCGTGCTCTATGATCAGGGTGTGAAGGTGGATTTCCTGCTGTCTGAGCGCCTGCGTATCATGGCGCAGCTGGAGGCCGAGGCCAGCGCACCCAATGACGCTGTGGTTGGCCAGTCCATCCGCCTGCCCGGCTACCTGCTGCCGCTTGAGATGAACGGCGACAAGGCCACCGAATTCCTGCTGGTGCCAACGGTCGGCGCCTGTATCCACGTACCCCCGCCCCCTGCCAATCAGATTGTGCACGTGAGCTATCCGGAAGGCTTTGAGCCGGAGGGGCTTTACACCCCGGTCTGGATCACTGGCGAGCTGCGCAACGATCCGACGATAAGCTCTTTGTTTCTGGTCGATGGGGACTCTGATGTCAGCGCGACCTACAAACTGCGGGCAACCTCTGTGGAATTTTACGAGTAAGCACGCAAGCGCTCAGGAATGCTCTTCGGCTGCGGTTTCCGCCAGCGCTTTGTTGTAGGCCCGCAGCGCATCCACGTGAAAGACCGCCCCCAACAGCTCTAGTGAGGCATCTTCGCCCACCACCGTAACCACGGGGATAAAGGCCTCGCCTGTGGCTTCAAACATCGGCATCAGGCTTTCCAGCGTGGCATTGCCGCTCACATAACAGCCTTCAGCCACCATCTCCCAGCACCGCTCCTCTGGGGCTGCTTTGGGATCATCATTGCTCCGCATCACCTTGGCCACCCCACAAAGCGCCAGCAGATAGGCCTGCGGGCCTGCTGCGATATGCACGTTGCGTCGCTCAAGCTGGGTGAGGAAGAACGAGCCATCCACAAGGCGGGAGCTGAGCGCGGTGGAGATCGAAACCGCCACCATCACCGCCAGCCCTGTCTGCCAGTCTCCGGTCATTTCAAACACGATCAGTGTGGTGGAAATCGGCGCGCCCAACACGGCGGCGGCCACGGCCCCCATCCCGGCCAGCGCATAAAGCGTGGTGGTGCCGGACACATCGGGGAAGATCGCCGTGGCAATCATGCCAAAGGCCAAACCGGTCAACGCGCCCAACATCAAGGCAGGTGAGAACACGCCCCCGCCCATACGGCCCGCCATGGTGATGGAGACGGCAATCACCTTCAACACCGCAAAGACCACTGCCTCATGCAACAGCAGCTGCCCTGTCAGAGCCGCAGAGGTGGTCTCATAGCCGACGCCAATAATATGCGGGAACCAAATCGCCAGAATGCCCAGCAAAATGCCTGAAATCGCCGGACGCAGCCACCGTGGGATGCGCAGCTCTTCCTGCACGTGGTTGGCCATGTCTTCTGCCCAGAAGATCGTCCACATCAGCGCCACAGCCGCCAGCCCGCAAATCCCGCCAAGGATCAGGAAGGCGGGCAGCTCTTGATAAAATTGCAGCTCGGTGCCGGTGTTGAGCATGAACTCCGTGACATCGCCAAACTCCAGCCGGTTGATCACCGTGCCAGCAACGGCGGCAATCACGATGGGCGCAAAGGCGTGCACGGCAAAGTGGCGCAGCACCACCTCCAGCGCAAAGAGCGCCCCGGCAATCGGCGCATTAAAGGAGGCAGAGACGGCCGCCGCAACCGCACAGCCCAACAGATCGCGCCCGGTGATGCCATTGGCATTGATGCGGTCGCTGACCCAGCTCGAAATCACGCCCGCCACATGCACAACAGGCCCCTCGCGACCGGTCGAGCCGCCAGAGGACAGGGTGATGAGCGAAGCAAAGGCAGAGGCAATCCCGGCCCGTTTCTCAACACGCCCTTCATGCAATGCGGCGCCTTCGATGGCATCCGCCACAGAGCGCACCCGCCCATCCGGCGTGAAGTGGTGCAGGATCAATCCAACCACCAAGCCACCGACGGTCGGGATCACCAGCAACCAGTACCATGGCAGCGTATAGGCAAAGCTGTGCAGCTTGGTCAGATCCTCAGCGCCATAAAGCGTGGACTGCAGCCAATGGATGCCTTTGCGAAAGAACAAAGCCGCAAAACCGGCGGCAATCCCGATACAAAGCGCGATGATCCAGAACTGAAACTGACTTGGCCCCTTGGTGACCAGCACGCGCCATCCTCCACGACAAGTGTTTGCCGCGTCTTGAGCGCTTTCCGCCAGAAAGGAGCCAACCGATTTCGCCATTGGGCCGCAAAATCTCCGGGAGTCAGACCCATTGGGGGTCTTCTCTGCTCTACGCGGGTTTTGCTGTCATAGCAAAGGGGTAAGCCCCGCATTTCACATGAATGTGGACAATTGTGCGACAGCTGCCACGCCTGAGGCAGCGCAGACCGTTGCGTCAGCCCAGAAGCGCTCTGGCGGCGGCGCGGGCTTCGCTGGTGATCGTGTCACCAGAGATCATACGGGCCACTTCGTCAATCTGCTCATCCGCGCTCAAAGGCACCACACGGCTGAGGGTCTGATTGTTTTTCACGCTCTTTTCCACGCGCCAGTGATGCGCGCCAAGCGCGGCCACCTGCGGAGAGTGGGTCACAACAAGCACCTGCCCGCCATCGGCCAATGCTTTCAGGCGTCGGCCCACCGCATCCGCAGTCGCGCCGCCCACACCGCGGTCGATTTCGTCAAAGATCAGGGTCATGCCGCTGATGTCGCTGGTCAGGCACACCTTCAGCGCCAGAAGGAACCGGCTCAATTCACCGCCTGAGGCGATCTTGGCAAGCGGCCCTGCCGGCGCGCCAGGGTTGGTGGCCACCACAAACTCCACCGCGTCGCGGCCTTCCGGACCGGCGTCGCCTTCGCTGATGCGGGTCTCAAACACCGCGCGTTCCATCTTGAGCGGCGCAAGCTCGCCCATGACGGCCTTATCAAGCCCTTTGGCAGCGGTCTGGCGCGCCTTGGTCAGGGCGTTTGCAGCGGCGTCATAAGCGCTCTCTGCCGCATTGAGATCTGCGGTCAGCGCCGCAATATTGCCCTCGCCCGCATCCAGCGCGGCCAGGCGCGTGCGCAGGTTTTGCGCAAATGTGCCAAGCTCATCTGGCACTTCGCCATGCTTGCGCGCCAAAGCCCGGATCGCAAACAGACGCTCTTCGATCTCTTCCAGCTCATGCGGGTTGAAATCCAACGCCTCCAAACAGCGCTCGATGCCGTCAACCGCATCGCTCACCTCATTGAGCGCGCGCTCCAATGCCGCGACCGGCGCGTCAAGCGCCCCGCCTGTTTCCGCCAAAGCACCATCCAGCCAGCGCAGGGCGTCGCCCATGGCGCTCTCCGCACCGCCATTGCCAAGCGCCGCATGGGCGCGGCTGACGTCCTCACGCACCTTCTCAGCACCCTGCATCATGCGCCGGCGGGTATCGAGCTCGGCTTCTTCTCCCGGTTGGGGATCAAGCTTATCAAGCTCAGCCACCGCATGGCGCAGGAAGTCCTCTTCGGCTTTTGCCTCCGCCAGCGCCGCCTCGGCTGCGGTCAACGCCTTGCGCGCCTTGGTCACCGCGCTCCAGGTGCTGCGGGTTTTGCCGCGCAGCTTTTCGGTATCCGCAAAAATATCGAGCAGGTCGCGGTGGCCCTTGGGGTTCAACAGACCCCGGTCATCATGCTGACCGTGCAGCTCCACCAAGGTCTCAGACAAGCGCCGCAGCACTTCCCCCGACACACGCCGATCGTTCACCCATGCCGTCTTGCGGCCATCGGTGCGGTTCACCCGCCGCAGGATCAGCTCTTCACCTCCAGGCAGCCCAGCCTCTTCGAGAATGGCGTGCGCAGGATGGCCTTCGTGCAGATCAAACTCTGCCACGACCTCACCCTGCTCCGCCCCTGCGCGCACCAACTCGGCACGCCCGCGCCAGCCCAGCACAAAGCCCAGACTGTCGAGCAAAATGGATTTGCCTGCCCCGGTCTCACCGGTCAGCACATTGAGGCCAGGCTGAAACGCCAGCTCAAGCCGATCAATGATCAGCATATCGCGGATATCAAGAGAGCGCAGCATGTGGGTCAGTTGGCAGGGCGCAACCTGCGCGCCGTTACAGCCATTGCCCCTTCAAGGTCTGACGGTAAACCTGATTGAGCCAGCCATCGCCTGCGGCCTCAAGCTCAAGCCCGCGTCCCGTCAACAGTTTGTAGCTGTCTTCATACCACTCGGTGGACTGGAAGTTATAACCGAGAATGGCCCCTGCGGTCTGTGCCTGCTGCACCAGACCCAGCGAGAGATACGCCTCAACCAAACGGTGCAGCGCTTCTGCCGTGTGGGTCGTGGTGGAGAAATCCTCTACCACCACACGGAAACGCTTGATCGCCGCCGCAAAGTGATCCCGGCGCAGGTAGTAGCGGCCGATTTCCATCTCTTTGGAGGCGAGGTGGTCAAAGGCCAGATCAAATTTCAGCGCCGCCGAACGGGCATATTCGCTGTCCGGATATATCTCGATGACCTTGCGCAGCTCTTGCAGAGCCTGAAAGGTCAGTCCTTGGTCACGCCCCACTTCGTCGATCTGGTCATAATAGCTCAGCGCCAGAAGATACTGCGCATAGGCCGCATCCTCATCCGCCGGATAAAAGTCGATATAGCGCTGTGCTGCAGCCCGGCTCTCGGGATAGCTCTTATCGGCGTGATAAGAAAACGCCTGCATGATCAAGGCGCGCTGGGACAGCTCTGAATAAGGGTAAAGCCGCTCAATCTCAGAAAAGAAGAACGCCGCATCCGTGCCGCGATTCCTTGCCAGCTCGAATTCGCCACGCTCGTAAATCTGTTCCGGTGTGAATTGTTCCAGATCGATCAAACCACGGCGTGCGTCGCTTGCGTCATTGTCGCCACAGGCCACCACAACGGCCAGTGCCAGAACCGATCCCAGAAGACGTGCCCGCGACCCGATGCCTGACATAGTGCTCAACCTTCTCTTCATCGCGGGATTTACCCACCCTTCCAGAATGCTGTTAGCACAGAATTTTCCCGGGCAAAACGTCTTTGGCTTCAAATCTTGCAATCACATTTAGGCGACCGCAGGAACCTCGCCCATATGCACGCCCGCACCAGGCAAACGTGCGGCCTGTGCGGCCGTGCATTCCACCAGACGCCATGCTGATGGATCAGCAAAAAGCTCACGCAGAAGCGCATTGGTCAGGGCGTGTCCGGCACGGTGGCCGCGATACTGCGCCAGTAGAGGCGCACCGGCAAGATAGAGATCGCCCATCGCGTCCAGCATCTTGTGACGCACAGGCTCATCGGAGTGGCGCAGCCCCCCCTGCGCACTGACTTTGGCACCATCAAACACCACAGCGTTCTCTGTTGGGTCGCCCCCCAGCGCCAGACCATTGGCCTGCATGGCTTCGACATCCGCCTGACGACAGAAAGTGCGGCTGTCACACAGCTCGCGCACAAAGCTGCCGTTGGCAAGGCTCAGGGTCTTGGTCTGTTGACCAATGGCTTCATCAACAAAGTCGATGTGAAAATCGATGCGCATTTCATCTGCTGGCAGCAGCTCAGCAACCGCGTCGCCACGGGTGACCGACACCGGCTTCAGAACTTCGATAGCCCAGACAGACGCATGCTGGCTCACGATGCCCGCTTTCAGGAAGCCGCGCACAAATTCCGCAGAGCTGCCATCAAGGATCGGCACTTCAGCCGCGTCTATCTCGATCAACGCATTGTGGATGCCGCAGCCCGCCAGAGCCGCCATCAGGTGCTCAATGGTGGACACCGCCACACCTGCGGAGTTGAGAATACGGGTGCAGAGCGCGGTTTGTTCAACCACATCCCAGCGCGCCGGGATCATCGCATCGCCCACCAGAATGTCCGTCCGCTTGAACCAGATGCCGTAGTCTGACGAAGCCGGGCGCACGGTCAGGTGCACTTCAGCGCCGGAGTGTAGGCCGGTTCCAACGAAATGAACTGGTGTTTTCAAAGTGGCTTGCACGGTGATCCTCAAAGGTTACGCGGCGCACCCCATTTGGCCGCAATAGTGAGGTAGTTGGTTCCGCCCGTCACCTCAAATAAAGCTTTGCAACGGACTGAAACATGTTTGTAACAGTTCGGCAAAAACCCGCCACGAACCGCACAAGCCGTTGCAAACAAAAATAAAAAGGCCGCCTGTAAAAGGCGACCTCTTCACGTGTTAAGCTGAATAAATCAGTTCGCTTGACGGCGCAGGAAGGCCGGAATTTCAATACGTTCCTGATCTTCGTCCATTTGCGTGGCCGGTGCCTGCGACTGAACCGCTGGTTGCTGGCGCGCAACCGGTGCAGCAGGTGCCGGACGTGCGGCTGGTTGCTGCTCAGCAGCGTGGCCGGTCATCTTGTTGATCAGCGAGTTGATGCCAAAGCGCGGACGCTCTTCTGCACGTGGCTCCTGCACAGGCGCTGCTGCAGCCGGACGGGCCGGTGCGGCCGGCGCTTTCTCAACAGCGGCTTGCAGGCGCTGCATCAGCTGTGGTGTCGGTGTGCCCGGAGCCGGACGCTGTGGCGCAACGAAATCCTGAGGCTCTTCTTCCTCAAACATCTGCGGCTGCACCTGTTGTGCGGCGGTCGGCTGATAAGCCGGTGGTGGCACATCAGCACCTGCGGAAGCGGCATCAAAGGTCGGCGCGGCCGGTGCTGTCGGTGCGGCGGGCGCTTCAAAGATGTCTTCCATCTGCTCTTCCGCGGCGGCGCGCTGTGCGTCCATCTGCGGGAACAGGGATGGCTCTGCTGGAGCTGCTGCGGCAGGTTGCGCAGCCGCTGGTGCGGCCTGTGCGGCAACCGGTGCCTGCTCAACAGGGGCTGCGGCAGCCGGTGCTGCTTCAACTTCAGCCTGTGGCAGCGGCGCTTTCATGGAGCGGCGCGGCAGCGGCATAGCTGCGTTGGCTTCTGCGGCGTCAATGCCAGTGGCAACGACGGATACGCGCATGCCACCTTCCAGCGTGTCGTCCATGGTGGAGCCCACGATGATATTGGCGTCGGCGTCGACTTCCTCGCGGATACGGTTGGCCGCTTCGTCCAGTTCGAACAGGGTCAGGTCGTGACCACCGGTGATGTTGATCAGCACGCCCTTGGCACCGCGCAGGGAGATCTCGTCCAGCAGCGGGTTGGCAATCGCCTTCTCTGCCGCTTGGATAGCGCGATCTTCGCCGGTTGCTTCGCCGGTGCCCATCATCGCTTTGCCCATCTCGTCCATCACGGCACGCACGTCCGCGAAGTCGAGGTTGATCAGGCCCGGACGCACCATCAGATCAGTCACACCTTTCACGCCCTGATAGAGCACGTCATCCGCCATGGAGAAGGCTTCAGTGAAGGTGGTCTTTTCGTTGGCGAGGCGGAATAGGTTCTGGTTCGGGATGATGATCAGCGTGTCGACCATCTTTTGCAGCTGCTCCACGCCTTCTTCGGCCTGACGCATGCGCTTGGCACCTTCAAACTGGAACGGCTTGGTGACAACACCCACCGTCAGAACACCCAGTTCACGCGCGGCTTGCGCGATGATCGGGGCCGCACCGGTGCCGGTGCCGCCGCCCATACCTGCGGTGATGAAGCACATGTGTGCGCCTGCGAGGTGATCCACGATCTCCTCGATGCTTTCTTCAGCGGCCGCGGCGCCAACGGTTGCGCGCGCCCCAGCGCCCAAACCTTCGGTGACCTTTACGCCCAGCTGCACACGGCTGTCAGATTTGCTCTGCTGCAACGCCTGCGCGTCGGTGTTCGCCACAACGAACTCCACGCCTTCCAGCGCTTTATCGATCATGTTGTTGACCGCGTTGCCGCCTGCGCCGCCTACACCAAATACGGTGATACGGGGTTTCAGATCACCCTCATCGGGCATCGTCAGATTCAAAGCCATAGAACTGTCCGCCTGTTGTTTACCCGCCACAGCGGGCCATTTTCTGCCTACTCCAACACATTATTAAACACGCTTTCCGGAATCGTCATCCCAAAAAGCGCATTTCGCCACAAAATGTGGAGGAAAAATTATAAAACTAGCGGCATCTTGCCGAAACCGCGATATTTTGCGGGGCAATCCATGCGCAGCACAACACTACGGAACCATCCGAGACACCTCTGGCGTCACGAGACTGGCTACTATGATATCGGAGACCACTGCTCGGCCTGCTTGATCCGCGTTCTCTGGCGGTTACGAAAACCTTAACGGCGCAGTCCGATGAGGTCACCCCCAAAAAGTCACTTTCGTCACTTTATCCCCAACTAAAGCCTCACCAATTTTCCCGGAACCACCGCACCGCGCGCCCGATGGTGCGCGAGTGATAGCGATCCACCGGCAGGTCGAAGTCCCACCATTCGTCCTGCGGATGGGTTGCAAAAAGGCACATGCCAACTGTGGCGGCAAAGCCCGGCCCGGTCGCTGCCTGCGGCAGCCCATGCACGCGCATCGGGCGGCCAAGGCGCACCTGCTGACCCAGGATTTTGGAGGCCAAACCGTCCAATCCCGGGATCTGGCTGCCGCCGCCGGTCAGCACAATTTGTTGGCTTGGAAGGTGCTCAAACCCGGCCACGTCCAGCCGCGCGCGCACTTCTTCGAGGATTTCTTCGACACGCGGGCGCATGATTCCAATCAATTCTGCGCGACTCACCGTGCGCCGATCATGCTCCCAATCGCCGGTATCCCCGGACAGCTCAATCATGTCGCGATCATCCATCCCGGTGGCCACAACGCCGCCATAGAAGGTCTTGATCCGCTCCGCCGTGGCCATGGGCACCTGAAGCCCCATGGAGATGTCGCCGGTGACGTGATCGCCGCCCATGCGCACTGTGTCGGCAAAGATCATGTGCTTCTTCATGAAGATCGACAGGCTGGTCGCCCCGCCCCCCATATCGATGCACGCCGCGCCAAGCTCCTGTTCATCTTCCACCAGTGCGGACAGACCGGAGACATAGGCCGAGGAGGCAATCCCCGCCAGTTCCAGATCACAGCGCTTGATACAATGCACAAGGTTCTGCACCGCCGCTTTGTCGACAGTCAGCATATGCATGTCAGTGGTCAGCACCTGCCCCACCTGCCCGCGCGGGTCATTGAGACCAGAGCGGTGGTCCAGCGCAAAGTTTACCGGCTGTGCATGCAACACTTCGCGGTCCGCGCCATAGTCGGGCACATCACAGGCGGCAAGCACGCGCGCCACATCCTGCTCACCAACCACTTGACCATGCACATCAATCTGGCCGTCCAAACCGTAAGAGCGCGGCTCCGCGCCGGAGAAACAGGCGATCACGTGGTCTACGCGGATCTTGGCCATCTTCTGCGCTGCCTGCACCACGGTGCGAATGGCACGCTCGGTTTCCTGCATGGTGTCGATTTCGCCAAACTTCACACCACGGGACATGATGGTGTTGGCGCCGATCACCCGAAAGCCGCTCTGCCCCGCCATGGAGCCGATGCCCTCAACGCTGGCCAGCCGATCCGAGCCGTCAAAGCGCAGAACCAGACAGGCGATCTTGGACGTTCCCACATCCAGAACCGCAATCACACCGCGTTGCATGGCCGCTTTGCGCATCGCACGCATGGCGCGCTGGCTTTGATACAGCTCTGTCATTGTCCTGTTGTCCCCAAGGTTATCTGACTGGTGCGCCACCAGTCCTCGACGGCATTTTCTGTAAGTTGGATGGTCGGACGACGGGTCAGCCGCATGTCCACCACCGAAATATCGCGCTCCAGAAGCTCCTGCGCGCTGTTGAGCGCGACCACACGGTCAAGCGCCTGCACAGCCCCCTGCTCCGGCAGCAAAATCCGCTGCTCACGGGTCAGCACCACGTCCCAGCGCCGCTCCCCGACACGCACAAGGCCGATCACACGATCCGCGATCGGATCAGCCGCAGCAAAAAGCTCCAACGCTTCGCGCACATGGCCTTCAGCGCCCTCGCCCGCAATCAGCGGCATCTGTGCATGAGCACTGCGCGACACAGCCGGACCGGTCACATGACCATCCGGATCCACAAGCGTCAGCCCCTCATGGGTGCGCCAAACAACAACTGGCGTGCGCTCTGCAATATCAAGCTGCAACACCCCGCCGGTGCGCACCCGCACCGAGGCGCTGGCGATGGACGGCAGCTCACTGACCCGCGCCTGAATGGCGGGCAGATCAAGATCAAAGGAGCTCACCGGAAAACTCAGCGACAGAATATCGCGGATGTCCTCGGAGGTGCCATCTGAGGCACCATCAATCGCCATGGCGCTGACCATGAACTCAGGGCGTGTCGCAATCTCGCGGCGCAGATCATTGATCGCAAGGCTCAGTGCCTCGCGACGATCCTCATCAGAGAAATAGATCAGCGTACCACCAGCCACGACAGCAAACGGCACAACCGTACGCAGGCAAAAGCGAAAGAGCGGCGTCAGCATCAGCCGCTCAAAGCGATAGGCCCACCGGCTCGGCGCAGGATCGTGACGCGGCTTTTTGCGCTTTGGCGCGCTCAGCGATCGCATGAGGCGTCCTCCACCATCCAGCTGCAGAACTCTGCAAATGACATGCCGCAATGCGCCGCCTGCTCCGGCGACAGCGATGTGGGGGTCATGCCCGGTTGCGTGTTGACTTCCAGCAGGATCAGCCCATCCAAACCACGCGCCTCATCCCAGCGGAAGTCGGTGCGCGAGACACCCCGGCAGCCAAGCGCATTGTGTGCGCGCACGGCAAAGTCCATGCAGGCGTCGTAGATCTCTTGCGGCACCTGCGCGGGGATCTCATGGCGCGATCCGCCCTCGGCGTATTTCGCCTCATAATCATACCAGCCTTCGGTGATGATATCGGTCACGCCCAAAGCGCGGTCGCCCATCACGGTGGTCGTCAATTCACGGCCAGGTGCATAGGTTTCCACCATCACCTCATCCGGCATGGTCTCCGCCAGTTTGGGCGGCGTGTTGGCTCCGGCGTTGACGATATAGATGCCAACCGAGGAGCCCTCATTGTTGGGCTTCACCACATAGGGCGGTTCCATCACGTGGCGCGCACTCACATCGGCTTTGTCCGCTATCACGCTTTCCACCACCGGCAGACCGGCGGCTTTGAAAGCCTCTTTGGCGCGCTGCTTGTCCATGGCAAGGGCCGAGGCAAGCACACCGGAATGGGTGTAGGGGATGCGCATCCATTCAAAAATGCCCTGCACACAGCCGTCTTCGCCCCTGCGGCCATGCAGCGCATTGAAAATCACATCCGGAGAAATCTCCTTAAGGCGCGCAACAAGATCCGACCCGGCATCAAGCTCGACGGTCTCATATCCTGCTTCCCGCAGCGCAGCAGCGCATTCACGCCCTGTGGAAAGCGAAACCTCGCGTTCTGCAGAGGGTCCGCCCATCACAACTGCAACTTTGGGGTTTGTCTGCTCTGACATACCCAACGTGCCTCAATGTCCCGAGCCGTTTTCGGCCCTGTTTTGGTTTGAGCCCTTCGGACTCGTTATCGCGGCCTTGTTCAGCCGCATTTTTATTCAGGCAAGGGATGCCTGCTCGGATTGGGCTTTGTGCCCTGCTCTCAGTTCGGGCTTTGCCCTGTTTTATCGGGCTTTGCGCCCTTGTTGTGATATCTTCAAACCGCTTTTTTGTGCCTGTTATTAAGCATTTGGTAAGAAATTAGTCAGCGGACGGTTCCCCGACCCGCATGATTTCCCACTGTAGCTCTATTCCGCTGTTTTGGAAAACCCTTTTTCGCACTTCCTCGCCCAGATTTTCCAAATCTGCCGCTGTGGCGTCGCCGGTATTGATCATGAAATTGGAATGCATCTCGCTCATTTGCGCGCCACCTATGCGTGCGCCGCGCATCCCTGCATCATCAATCACCTTCCAGGCTTTGAGGTCATGCACATCATCCGCCTTCCCAGTAGAGGAGAAGCCAGCCGGATTGCGGAAGGTGCTGCCAGCGGAGCGGTCTTTGGTGGGTTGCGTCGCATCGCGCTTGGCCAATTGTGTCTCCATGCGCGCAGCGAGCTCTTCCGGATCACCGGATGGGCCTTCCAAAACCGCCTCCACAAGCACCCAGCCCTCCGGCAGATCCGTCTGGCGGTACTGGAAATTCAGATCCTCCGCTGTAAGCGTCACGATCTCGCCCTCGCGCGTGACAGCCGTCGCCTGCATAAACACATCTGCGGTATAGCTGCCGTAGCACCCTGCATTCATACGCACCGCGCCGCCAATCGCGCCGGGAATGGTGCGCAGAAAGGTCAGATCAACACCTTCGGCAGCCGCCTTGCGCGCCACATGCGCATCCAGCGCAGCCACACCGGCGCGCACGCGGTTTCCTTCAATTTCAA
The DNA here is from genome assembly GCF_017743755.1 of Shimia sp. R9_3. Classification (NCBI taxonomy): domain Bacteria; kingdom Pseudomonadati; phylum Pseudomonadota; class Alphaproteobacteria; order Rhodobacterales; family Roseobacteraceae; genus Shimia; species Shimia sp. R9_3. The sequence goes on from NZ_JAGHRP010000005.1 coordinate 298,375, forward strand.
TGCCGTTAAAGCCGCGCCCCATGCGGATCACCACGGCGCGCAAACCGCCATCGCGCACGATCAGATTGGAGCCGACCCCCATCGGAAACACCGCCACATCTTTGGGCAGTGCTTTGAGGAAATCCGCCAGATCCTGCACATCCGCGGGCTGAAACAGATAATCCGCCGGGCCACCCACACGCAGCCAAGTCAGCCCCGACAGCTCCTTGCCAGGCGTTAGCTTGCCGCGCGGTGTGGGCAGATCAGTCATGTCAGGGGTCCTTCGGGGTCTTATGGTCCCTGCACCGATACCGAAGCGACCTCAGCCCGGCAAGCCCCTGACCTCTGGCATGGCGCCAATTCCCGCCTAAGCGCGATTGCGCAGCCGGAAGATTGCAAAATGCAGCCCCCAGCCCATCGCCAGCACGCCGGGCAAAGCCAGCAACAGCCAGCCGCTATAGGCATAAAGCGCCGCCAATGACTCCGGATCAGAAACGGTGTCAAAGGTGCTGAGCGTCACCAGCAACGAGGCCAGCAGAACCGCCAGACAGATCAGGATCAAACTTGCGCGTTTCAGCAAAGGTCGGGTGCGACGAAATCCTGTCACCGCGCCATAAAGCGGCATCAGCATCACTGCAAACCAGACCAGTGCATTCAGCCCAAGGGTCACATCAAGGATCAGATCGGCGATCATTCGATCTTCCCCTTAACCCAGCGCCACAGGTAGATCACCGGCCACCGCATGATCCAAGCGCCCATGCCCACCAGCACCAGCGCCAACCAGATGTTATGCTGAATGGCCACGCCGATCACAATCGGCACACCAAGCGCAATCATCACATAGGCAAAGGTCCAGAGATTGTCCTTGGACGGAAACATCGCGCGCAGATTGGCCGCAATCAGCCAGACAAAGGCACAGGTCAGCGACAGGCTCATTCCTCAGCCTCGGCAATGTCGCTCTCGACAGGCAGCCCCATCCACTTGCGCACATAATAGTTCAACGGACGGCGGAACATGGAGACAAAGCCGAAAAGCGCCAGCCCGCCAAACAGCCAACCGTGCTCATAAAAGATCACCGCAATCAGGATCATCGCGGCCACAAACAAGGCCCAGCCGACGGCGAATTGTTTCTGCAAAGGCAGCATGGCCACCACGGCGGCGGCCAGCACCCAAACGCAGGCAAGGGTCAAAGATAGGCTCACGTCATGTCCCTCATATCTCTTTCAGAGGCACTCTACTGCGCTGTGAGGTGCGCGCAAGCCACCAAAACTTAGGCGCCCAGATGCCCCGGCAACCCATTGGCCCAGGCGCTGATCGACCCTGCGCCAAGGCAGACAACGATGTCACCGGGTTTTGCGGTGTCTTTGACCAAGGCGACCAGATCGCTTTCCTCAGAGATGGCCACCGCATGACGATGCCCATGCGCCACCAGCCCATTGATCAGATCATCACGGCTCGCCCCTTCAATCGGCGCTTCACCGGCGGCAAAGACATCGGCAATGCCCACCACATCGGCTTCATTGAAGCAGGTGCAGAAATCCTCAAACAGCGAATGCAGACGTGTGAAACGGTGCGGCTGATGCACGGCAATGACCCGCCCGCCGCTGTCGCCAATCGCCTGCCGCGCGGCTTTCAGCACCGCGGCGATCTCCACAGGATGGTGGCCATAATCATCAATCACCGGCACGCCACCCAGCACTTCGCCCACTTTGGTGAAACGGCGGTTCACGCCGCCAAAGGCCGCGAGTGCTGCGCGGATTTCCTCAAGCTTCATGCCCAAATGACGGGCGATGGCCACGGCCGAAAGCGCATTGGACACATTGTGGTCCCCCGGCATCGGCAAAGTGCAGCCTTCGATCACCTTGCCCTCAGCTTGCAGCGCGATGTCAAAATGCGCCACGCCCGCTTTATAAGTCAGGTTCACCGCGCGCACATCCGCTTGGGCATTGAAGCCAAAGGTCACCACGCGCCGGTCGGTGATCTTGCCCACCAGCGTCTGCACATCCGGATCATCGGTGCAGCATACCGCCAACCCGTAAAACGGGATGTTGGAGACAAAATCATAAAAGCCTTTGTGCAAGGCCTCCTCGGTGCCCCAGTGCTCCATATGCTCCGGGTCGATATTGGTCACAATCGCAATGGTGGCCGGAAGACGGTTGAATGTGCCGTCGCTCTCATCGGCCTCCACAACCATCCATTCGCCCTCGCCCACACGTGCGTTAGAGCCATAGGCGTGAATGATCCCGCCGTTCACCACGGTTGGGTCAAAATGGCCATGATCCAGAAGCGCCGCAACCATGGTGGTGGTGGTGGTTTTGCCATGAGTGCCTGCCACAGCAATGTTGGATTTCAACCGCATCAGCTCGGCCAGCATTTCTGCGCGACGCACCACCGGCAGGCCCTTGCGGCGGGCCTCATCCAGCTCCGGATTGCCCGGTTTGATGGCCGAGGAAATCACCACCACTTCGGCGTTTTCCAGATTTTCTGCGCGCTGGCCTTCAAACACCGTCGCTCCCATATCTGCCAGACGCTGGGTGATCTTGGTGGTCTTCAGATCAGAGCCCTGCACCGTATAGCCATGGTTCACCAGCACCTCGGCAATGCCGGACATGCCAATGCCGCCGATCCCCACAAAGTGGATGGCGCCCACGTCGCCGGGAAGTTTGGTTGCTGCGTTCATCTTATTGGTCCTTGTTCGCCAGCTGCTCGACCAGCGCCACAAGCGCCTCGGTCGCGTCCGGCTTGCCCGCCGACAGCGCGGCCTGCGCCATCTGGCTTGCGCCCTGCGGGTTGCTCAAAATGGTTGTGATTTGTTCGGTCAGTGACTCCGGCGTCAGAAGGCTCTCAGGCACAACAATCGCCCCGCCCGCCTCTGCAAGCCCCCGCGCATTGGCCGTCTGGTGATCGCCCGCCGCTGCCGCAAATGGCACAAGGATCGACGGCCGCCCAATGATGGAGATATCCGCCACCGAGCTCGCGCCGGAACGTGAAATCACCAGCTGCGCTTCGCTCATCCGTGCCGGAACATCGGTGAAGAACGGCTGCACATCCGCCGCGATGCCCGCCTCTGCATAAAAGGTCGACACCCGATCAAAATCCTCATCGCGCGCCTGATGCGCCACGCGCAGATTGCCCAGAATGTCAGACGGTAAAGCGGCAATCGCCGCAGGCACCACATCACTTAAGATCCGCGCGCCTTGGCTGCCGCCAATCACCAGCACCGACATAGGGTAATCCCCCGGCGCGATATAGCCTGCGCCCGCGCGATCCATCACCGCCTTGCGCACAGGGTTGCCCACCGGCGTGCCTTCAACACCGTCCGGCAGCGCCGTTGGCCAGGTGCCACAAGCCACCACATCGACACGGTTGGCAAACACCTGATTGACCCGGCCCAGCACGCCGTTCTGCTCATGGATCATCCGCGGCAACTTCAACAGCCAGGCCGCCCCCATGGCCGGTATGGTCGGATATCCGCCAAAACCGACCACCACATCGGGCCGGTCTTTGCGCATCTTCAGCGCAGCGCCAAACACGCCGCCAAGAATGCGAAACGGCACCGCCAGCTTGGCCAGCGCCCCGCCACGCGCAAAGGTGGCCGAACTGACCTCCTCAATCTCCACCGTATGGGGAAAGCCACCAGTGTAACGGGCGCCACGCGCATCTGTGGAAAGCTTGACCCGCCAGCCTTTGCGCAGCATCACCTCCGCCAGCGCCTGCGCCGGAAACATATGGCCGCCTGTGCCACCTGCCGCAATCACCAAAAGTGGCTGTCTACTCATCTACCATGCCCCCGCAGAATGTCCCCGATCTCACCTTGAGGACGGCTGCGGGTAAACGCCAAAATCATGCCAACTGCAATCCCCCCGGCGATAAGGGAAGAGCCGCCATAGCTCACAAACGGCAAAGTCATGCCTTTGGAGGGCAATAGCCGCACCGCAACGCCCATGTTGATGAGCGCTTGTACGCCGAAAATCGCCACAAGGCCGGTGCCTGCCAGCCGAATGAACGGATCACGCTCCCGCATCAGGCGGAAAAACGAGCGCAGCACAATGGTCGCGTAGAGCGCGAGAATCGCAAATACGAGGATCAGCCCGTATTCTTCGGCCGCCACCGCGATGATGAAATCGGTATGCGCATCCGGCAGCGACCATTTCACCTGCCCTTCGCCCACACCGACACCAAACAGACCGCCTTCACGGATCGCCTCGGTGGCATAGCCAATCTGCGTGGTCGGATCGACCGAACGATCCAGAAACCCGTCAATCCGACGGGCAAAGTGCTCTGAGTTGTTATAGGCAAAATTCGCCACCGGGATCAGCGACAGGATGATCCCGCCAATCAGCATCATCGGCGCACCGGAGACAAAATACATCACGCTCCAGCCAAACAGGATCAGACAGGCCTGGCCAAAGTCAGGCTGCATGGCGAGCATCAGCACGATGGTAATCATCAACAGGAAGGACCAGCGCCGCCCCGGAGGGCCATTGATCTCCTCATTGGCCGCCATCAACCAGGCCGCGACCACCACAAATCCCGGCTTGAGGAATTCAGACGGCTGCAAGGAGGCAAACCCCAGCGAATACCAGCGTGTCGCGCCTTTGCCAAAATCCGTGCCAAACACCGGCAAAAGCGCCAGCGCGATCATGGACACGCCAAAGCCAACCACCGCAAGACGGCGCACCAATGTGGGGGACATCATCGAGGTGATAACCATGGTCACCATCGCCAACCCGCCAAAGAAAGCTTGTTTTTTGACGTAGTGAAACGGCTCAAACCCGTTCTTTGCCGCCAAAGGGGGGCTTGCTGCCATGCCCAGCATCAAGCCAACTACAAACAGCAACACAATGGATGTCATCGTCCATTTGTCCAGTGTTTGCCACCATTTCGGAAGCACGGGCTCACGCGCCCGAACGGGCAACGCGCCATAAACCATCTCTGTCATCGAAATACGCCGATCTCTGCCTCAAAACGCCCGTTTTCCGGGTCTGGGTGAAAGTCTAACACCCAACAGGCTTTATGAAAAGTATAGAGATGGCCGATTTACCCGCCCTCTGAGCTCCAGAGCGCCCTCTGGGATTTCTCATTCTCAAAATATCCCGGGGTCGCCACATCGCAGATGTGGCAAGAGCAGCGCCCCTCTTGACCAGAGCGACATCATCAGGCACCCCGCCAGCATGAGCAGACAGACACATTGGGACAGCATCATTCTCGGCGCAGGTGCGGCGGGCATGATGTGCGCCACGCAGAGCGGCGGACGCACGCTGGTGCTGGATCACGCCAAAGCGCCGGGCGAGAAAATCCGCATCTCAGGCGGCGGGCGCTGCAACTTCACCAATATGTATGCAGGTCCCGAGAACTTCCTGTCCGCCAACCCGCATTTCTGCAAATCCGCGCTCAGCCGTTATACGCAGTGGGATTTCATCGACATGGTGGCGCGCCATAACATCGCCTATCACGAGAAAACCCTCGGACAGCTGTTCTGTGACAACAGCGCCAAAGACATCATCGCGATGCTGCAGGCAGAGATGACACAGGCGGGTGCCGCGCTCTGGCTTGAAACCCAGATCGTCAGCGTCTCCCATGATGGCACAACCTTCTCTGTGGAGGTTGAAAAAGGCGGCCAACAGCAGGCGCTCACCTGCACCAATCTTGTGCTGGCCACCGGTGGCAAAAGCATTCCCAAGATGGGCGCAACCGGGCTGGCTTATGACATTGCGCGCCAGTTTGACTTGGCCGTCACAGACACCCGCGCGGGCCTTGTGCCTTTCACCTTCTCTGATGGTCGCTTCAAAGCCATTTCCGGCGTGGCGCATCCGGTGCGCGCTGTGGCAAATGGCACCAGCTTTGAGGAGGCGATGCTGTTCACCCATCGCGGCCTCTCCGGCCCCGCCATGCTGCAAATCAGCTCCTACTGGCGCGAAAGTCAGCCGATCGCCGTGAACCTATTCCCCGACAGCAGCCCGTTTGACACCCTGCGCAACCGCCGTCAGGAACAGGGCCGCCGCAATCTCACCACAGAGCTGGCCACGCTGCTGCCTTCCCGTCTGGTGGATCACCTCAGCGAGACCATGGATCTGTCCGGCAATCTCGCCGATCAGTCCGACGCTGCCCTGCAAGCGCTCTGTGATCGGCTGCAAAACTGGGAGCTGCTCCCCTCCGGCACCGAAGGCTACCGCACCGCAGAAGTGACTCTTGGCGGGATCGACACAGACGGGCTGTCGTCCAAAACCATGGAAGCCAAAGCCGTGCCCGGCCTCTATGTGATCGGCGAAGCCATGGATGTGACCGGCTGGCTTGGCGGCTTCAATTTCCAATGGGCCTGGAGTTCGGGCTGGGCCGCAGGTCAGGCGATTGCGGCCAAGCGGGGTTAAGCTGCGCCTGTCGCCGCCTGTACCTGCGCCACAAAATCCTCGCCGCGTTTTTCAAAGCTGTCGTACTGATCAAAACTCGCCGCCGCCGGGGCCAACAGAACGGTCTCGCCTTGCTGCGCCTCCGCCGCGGCGCGCGCCACCGCCTGTTCCATCGTGGTGCAGACCTCGGCCTCAACCCCTTTGAGCTGCATGGCAAAATTGGCCGCCTCACGCCCAATGACATAGGCCTTCACCACCTCGCCCGTGCTTTCAGCGAGATCGCCCAGACCGCCCTCTTTCTCCAGCCCGCCACAGATCCAGCGGATCTTTTTGAACGCCGCCAGCGCCTTTTGCGCCGCATCCACATTGGTGGCCTTGCTGTCGTTCACATAGGTCACACCAGCATGCTCTGCGACGATCTGGCTGCGATGCGGCAGGCCGCCAAAGCTGGCAAAACCCGCCTCAATCACACGCGGTGCAAGCCCCAACGCGCGGCACACCGCATAGGCGGCACAGGCGTTCTGATGATTGTGCGCACCGGGAAGCCCCTTGATGGCGCGCAGGTCAATCGAGCCGGCCTGCCGCCCCTTGCGATACTCGCTCAGAAATCCTTTGCGGGCAAAGACGTTCCACCCCGGCTCGGTCAGCTTGCGCTCGGTCGAAATGCGCATCACCCGGTCATCCGAGGGGCCTTCAGAAAGCTGCCCCGCCATATAGCGCCCTTCGATCTCATCAACGCCGACAATGGCGCGATCCGGCCCACCTTCGGCAAACAGGCGGCGCTTGGCGGCGAAATAGCCCCCCATGCCCGCGTGCCGATCCAGATGATCGGGGCTGAGGTTGGTGAAGACCGCAATATCCGGCGTGAGGCTGCGCGCCAGATCGGTTTGATAGCTCGACAGCTCCAGCACAATCACATCACCATCTTCCGCCGGATCCAGATCCAGCACCCCACGGCCAATATTGCCCGCCAGCTGCGTGCGCCGCCCGGCCTCGCTCAGCACATGGTGGATCAGTGCAGACGTAGTGGATTTGCCGTTGGAGCCTGTGACCGCAACCACTTTGGGCATGGTCTCAAACATCTCCCAGCCGCCGTTGGCGAAGGAGCGGAAAAACAGCCCGATGTCATTGTCCACCGCGACACCGGCCTCCAAGGCCGCAGCCACCACGGGATTGGGTGTTGGGTAGAGATGCGGAATGCCGGGGCTGACGATCAGGCTGGCGATGCCCTCAAACGCGTTTTGTTTGAGCAGATCCGCGCAGAGAAACCCTTCGCCCTCGGCGGTCTCGCGCGCCTTGGGGTTGTCGTCCCAACAGATCGCCTCTGCGCCGCCCGCACGCAGCGCCCGCGCTGTGGCAAGTCCTGAGCGCCCCAAGCCCAAAACGGCGACCTTTGCGCCCTTAAAGCCCTGTACTGGAATCATCTGACACCCCCAAAAAGTTCCGCGCCAACAGTGCCCCGACCGTGAGGGAGGCACAAGGCGCAGACGTCGGGTGCCTCCGGCGGGGATATTTGGAGAATGAGAAGCAAAAAGGCGCGCCAAAATCGGCACGCCTCTCATTGTCTCACCTGTAGGGGTCGCTTAGCGCAGCTTCAGCGTCGCCAGACCAATCATCGCGAGGATCACAGCGACGATCCAGAAGCGGATCACGATCTGCGGCTCCGACCAGCCTTTCTTTTCATAGTGGTGGTGGATCGGCGCCATCAGAAAGACCCGCTTGCCGGTGCGCTTGAAGTAGAGCACCTGAATGATCACGCTGAGCGCCTCAACCACAAAGAGGCCGCCGATGACACCGAGCACCAGCTCGTGTTTGGTGGACACGGCAATGGCGCCAAGTGCGCCACCAAGCGCCAGCGAGCCGGTGTCGCCCATGAAGACCGCTGCAGGCGGGGCGTTGTACCACAGAAAGCCAAGACCGCCGCCGATCAGACCGGCGACAAAGATCAGGATTTCACCGGTACCCGGCACATAATGCACATCCAGATATTCGGTGAAGTCGACACGGCCCACCGCATAGGCAATGACACCCAGCGCGCCTGCGGCAATCATCACCGGCATGATGGCAAGCCCGTCCAGACCGTCAGTCAGGTTCACCGCATTGGCCGCGCCCACAACCACAAACATGGCAAAAGGCACATAGGCCCAGCTGAGATTGATCAGCACCTCTTTGAAGACCGGAACAGCAAGCTGGAACTGCAGCGTGTCGGGCTGCAAAAATGTCGCCCAAACCCCTGCAATCCCTGCAATAACAAAGCCCAGCAACAGGCGCACGCGACCCGACACACCTTTGGTGTTCTGCTTGGACACTTTGGCATAGTCATCGGCAAACCCGATGAGGCCATAGGCCAGCGTGACAAACAGCACGAGCCAGACAAAGCCATTGTCCCAACGCGCCCAAAGCAGGGTGGAGGTGACCAAAGCGCCCACAATCAGCAGGCCTCCCATGGTCGGGGTGCCCGCTTTGGCGAAATGCCCTTCGGGACCATCGTCACGGATCGGCTGGCCTTTGCCCTGTTTGCGGCGCAGCACATTGATCAGCGGGCGGCCAAACAGAAAGCCAAAGATCAGCGCCGTCATGAAGGCACCACCCGCGCGGAAGGTGATGTAGCGGAACAGGTTGAAGAAATCACCGCCATCCGACAGCGCGGTCAGCCAATAGAACATTACAGGTCCTCGTTTTTGGATTGCGGGGCGGGATGGCCCAGTTTGCGGATGGCGTCAACCACCTTAGCAAGCGCCATCGACAGGCTGCCCTTGGCCATGACCACATCACCGGAATCAACCAGCCGACGCACTTCTGCCGCCAGCTCCGCACTGGTCGCAGCCCACAAACCGCGTTTTTCATCGGGCAGTGCGGCGTGCAGGTGCTGCATCAGCGGACCAACGCAATGCACAATGTCGATTTCCGCCATCGCCGGATGCTTGGCAAGCTCCGCGTGCATCGCCACCTCATCCGCCCCCAGTTCCTTCATGTCCCCGACAAAGGCGATCCGTCGCCCTTTGCCGATACGGCCAATACCGTCTTTGGGCTCTGCTGCCGCGAGAACCTCAAGCGCAGCACCAAGGCTGGTGGGATTGGCATTATAGGCCTCATCTATCAGCTCCAGCGTACGGTCGGTTTCCACCGGATCGAGCACCAGCGTTTCGCGTGTCCCGCGCCCCACAAACGGGGTCCAGCGGCCAAGATCGGCCACCGCAAGCGCCAAATCTGCGCCCATCGCGTCAACCGAGGCCAAAGCGCCAAGTGCATTCATCGCAAAGTGCCGTCCTGCGCTTTGCACTTTAAAAAGCAGCGCCTCATCGCCTTGCTTGGCACGCGCCACGGTCACATTGCCCTGCAGCTTGATTTCGCCCAGCTGCCAATCTGTTGCGCTCTCGCCAAACTCCTGCTTGGCAAACCCCAAAGCTTCCGCATGGGCGCGCAACACATCTGCCGTATCGATATCCGCGTTCACGATGGCGATGCCACCCGGCTCCAGCCCGTCAAACACCGCCGCTTTCTCCTGCGCGATGCCCGCGACATTCTCAAAAGCTTCCAGATGCACAGCGGCAACGGTTGTGACCAGCGCCACATGCGGCCGCGCCATTTTGGCAAGCGGCGAGATTTCGCCGGGATGGTTCATCCCGATTTCAATCACCGCAAATTCGGTGTCTTCGGGCATCCGCGCCAAGGTGAGCGGCACGCCCCAATGGTTGTTGTAGCTCGCCACAGAGGCATGGGTGCGCCCCTGCCCCGCAAGCATAGCGCGCAGCATTTCTTTGGTCGAGGTCTTGCCAACCGAGCCGGTGACCGCCACAATCCGCGCCTCTGTGCGGGCGCGTGCGGCACAGCCCAAAGCCTCCAGACCTTCCAGCACATCGTCGACAATCAACAGCGGCGCATCTTCCGTGAGGCCTTCCGGAATGCGGCTCACCAAAGCGGCGGCGGCGCCTTTTTCCAAAGCCTGCGCCACAAATTCATGGCCGTCCCGCGCCGCGGTGAGGGCCACAAACAGATCGCCTTCCTCAAGGGTGCGCGTGTCAATCGAGACACCGTTACAGGTCCAGTCGCGCGTGCTGCGCCCACCGGTTGCCTCGGCAGCGGCGACAGAGCTCCAAAGCGTCATGCCAGACCTCCATCCAAAGCGGCCACGGCCACGCTGGCCTGCTCACAATCATCAAACGGCAGGATGTCTTCGCCGATTTCCTGCCCGGTCTCATGCCCTTTGCCCGCAATCAACAGCGCATCCCCCGGCCCCAGCGCATCCACCGCGCGCAGGATGGCCTCAGCCCGGTCGCCGACTTCGGTGGCCTCGGGCGCGCCCTCCATCACAGCAGCACGGATCACTGCAGGATCCTCGCTGCGTGGATTGTCATCGGTGACAAACACCACATCGGCGTGTTCGGCGGCCGCCTGCCCCATCAGCGGGCGTTTGGTTGTGTCGCGATCTCCGCCTGCGCCAACCACAATGATGAGCCGGCCCATCACATGAGGGCGAAGGGCTTTGAGCGCGGTGGCCACACTGTCAGGTGTATGGGAGTAATCCACATAAACCGCCGCCCCATTGGCCCGCGTCGCCGCCAGTTGCATCCGCCCGCGCACGCCTTTCAGCTCATGCAGCACCTCAAACACCCGTTCCGGCTCCGCGCCACAGGCCACAGCCAGACCAGCCGCCAAAAGCACATTCTCCGCCTGAAACCCGCCAAGCAGATTGAGCCGCGTCTGATAGCTTTTGCCCCGGAAGGTAAAGCGCACGTCCTGCCCTGTCGCATCCAGCCGCTGGGCAGTGAGCGCGAGGTCTGCGTCGCCTTTGCCGACGGTCAGAACGCCCTGCCCCCGTCCGCCCGCGATCAGCGCCATCTCCATGCCGCGTGGGTCATCCACATTGATCACCGCCGTGCCGTCTTCCGGCAAAACGCGCGCAAAAAGCCCGGCCTTGGCGTTGAAATACTCATCAAAGGTCTCGTGATAGTCGAGGTGATCCTGCGTGAAGTTGGTGAACCCCGCCGCCTTCAGCTGCACCCCGTCCAGACGGCATTGCGCCAGACCGTGCGAAGAGGCCTCCATCGCAGCAAAGCCAATGCCCGCCTCCACCGCAGCCGCCAAGGTGCGGTGCAGCGTGATCGGCTCCGGCGTTGTGTGATGCAGCGGAGCGGTGAAATCGCCCTCCACACCGGTGGTGCCAAGGTTCACCGCCTCAAGCCCCATCTCCTGCCAGATCATCCGCAGGAAGGTTGCCACAGAGGTTTTGCCATTGGTGCCGGTGACCGCCGCCATAATGCCGGGCTGTGCGCCAAAAAACAGCGCCGCCGTATAGGCCAGCGCCTGACGCGAGTCTTCCGCAATCACCACAGCGGCATCACTTGCCGCCAGCTCCTGCTCCGCAATCTTTGCGCCCGCCGCGTCGGTCAGGATCGCAGACGCGCCCATGCGCAAAGCAAATTGAATGAAAGTGCCCCCATGCACCCGCGTGCCGGGCATCGCTGCGAACAGAAAGCCCTCTTTCACGTCGCGGCTGTCCACCGCCAAGCCGGTGATCGCCGGATTTGCCCCGCCAATGGCCGTCAGGCCCAATTCAGAAAGATGTTTTGCGCCCACTGCCATCCGTGCCCCGCCTTTGCTCGGCTTAGTTTGATGTCAGCGTTATATCAGCCAACTCCGTGGGTTCAACTTCGGGACGCAGCCCCAAAAGCGGTGCGACGCGCGCGATCATTTCAGCCGCCACAGGGACTGCGGTCCAGCCTGCTGTGCGGCGCGGCTCATCGCCTGTGGTTTCCACCGGCTCATCCAGCGACAGGATCAGCACATACTTCGGATCATGGGTCGGGAACATCGCCGCAAAGGTGGCGATCACCTTGTCCTCATAGTATCCGCGCCCGTTTTCTTTCGGCTTATCAGCCGTGCCGGTCTTGCCGCCCACCGCATAGCCAGGCACCTCGCCAAAGGAGGCGGTGCCCTCGCTCACCACCTTACGCAACATGGTGCGGGCGGCTTCGGCACTTTCTGCGCTCATCACGCGCGGGCCGGTTTCTACATCATCCTGCTTCAGCAGGGTTGGCGTGACTTTGGTGCCGCCATTGGCGATCGCCGCATAACCAGCCGCCAAATGCAGGGGGCTGGCCGACATGCCATGGCCGTAAGAAATCGTCATAGTCGACAACTCAGACCAATTGCGCGGAAGCAGCGGCTGCGCACCGCGCGCCTCGACCACCTCAACCGGTGTCGGCTCAAAGAAACCAAGGTTGCGCAGGAAATCCTGCTGACGCGCCGCCCCGATCAGCTGCGCAATCCGCGCGGTGCCGATATTGGAGGATTTCACAATCACCTTGGTCAGCGTCAGCTGCGCGCCGTAGTTGCGGAAATCCCGAATGCGGAACTTGCCCCAGCGCAGCGGCCCTTTGGTGTCGATCAGCGTCTCAGGCGCGGCAATCCCCAGCTCGATGGATTGCGCGGCGGTGAAAATCTTGAAGGTCGAGCCAAGCTCATAAAGCCCCTGCACCGCGCGATTAAACAGCGGGCTGTCCGCCGCCTGCCCCTGCACCGGCGGGCGCGGGCGGTTGTTGGGGTCAAAATCCGGCAGGCTGACCATGGAGATCACTTCACCGGTTTTCACATCCATCAGCACAGAGCTTGCGCCCTTGGCGTTCATCAGCTTCATGCCACCCCAAAGCACGCGCTCGGCCGCGGCCTGCACAGTGAGGTCAATGGACAGGGTCAGCGATTTGTCGCCATTGGCTGGATCACGAAGCGCATCGTCAAAATACTTTTCAACACCTGCGACACCGATCAGCTCGGCATCATGCACGTCTTCCTTGCCAAAGCTCGCCCCGCCAAGGATATGCGCCGCCAAACGCCCGTTTGGATACAGCCGCATTTCGCGGCGGCCAAACAGCAGCCCCGGCTCGCCAATATCATGCACAGCCTGCTGCTGCTCAGGGCTGATCTTCTTCTTGATCCAGAGGAATTTTCTCTTTCCTGTGAAATCTTTAATCAGGCGTTCTTCATCCAGATCCGGAAATATCGCGACCAGCTCTTTTGCGGCGCGCTCTTTGTCAATCATGTGATGTGGCTGCGCATAAAGCGCGTGGGTCTCAAGGTTGGTTGCCAGAATGCGCCCATGCCGGTCGACAATATCGGCGCGCTCCGCCTGAATGCGGCTCCCGGCATAGCTTGTGCGCGGCTCGGTGGCTTCAGACATGCTGACCACGCCCATCCGCGCGCCCACAGTGATAAACGCGCCGGTGAACAGAACCGCCATGATCAGCAAGCGCCCTTCCGCACGGGCACGCCCCTTGCTGCGCATTTCTTCATGGCGCGCGCGCAGGTTGGCGCGCTCAATGCTGTCCGGGTTCTCCCCCACATCCCGCGCCCGCAGGATCGACGCAAGCGGTCTCAGCGGTGTGCGTGTCATGGTGTGACCTCCTCAGCGGAGACCTCAACTGCATTCTCAATGTCAAACAGAACACCGCTGGCCGGATAGGCCACCTGCTCCACGCGCCCAAACTGGTTGGGGCGCAGCGGCAAAAGCTGCAGATCGTTATAGTTGATCTCGGCCAGATCGCGCAGACGGTCGGGACGGTTGAGATAGGCCCACTCCGCCTTCAGCACCGACAGACGCGCCCGCGCCTCGCCAATCTCACGCTGCAAACGTTCGGTCTCACCGATCATCGCCTGCGTGCGATAGTTCTCCTGATAGGCCCACACGGACAGCGCAATCACCATACCAGCCGCCAAAACAAACAACACCGTCCGCATTTACTTCCGCCCTCCAAGGGTTGGCATTCCAATCGCCTTGCCCGCAATCTCACCCGCTGGCGCATCGGTGCGCCGCGCCACCCGCAGTTTCGCAGAGCGCGCACGCGGGTTGTCTTCAAGCTCTTCCGGGTCAGGTCCGACCGCCTTGCGGGTGATCAGCTCAAACGCAGGCTTTTCCTGTTCTGTCTCAGGGGCATAGCGGTTGACGTTGCCGGTTTTGCCCGCGCGCGACTGCAAGAATCGCTTCACCATGCGGTCTTCCACCGAATGGAAGGTCACAACCGCAAGAAGCCCGCCGGGTTTCAGCGCGCGCTCCGCCGCCATCAGCCCACGGAACAGCTCGCCATATTCATCATTCACCGCAATCCGCAGCGCCTGAAAGCTGCGTGTCGCCGGATGGCTCTGCCCCGGCTTCGGGCGCGGCAGGCAACTCTCGACGATCTCCGCCAGACGCAATGTGGTGGTGATCGGCGCAGCCGCCCGCTCCCGCACAATCGCCTTGGCAATCCGACGGCTCGCCCGCTCTTCCCCGTACTGGTAGATGATATCCGCGAGCTCGGCCTCACCGGCCTCATTCACCAGATCCGCGGCCGAGGGCCCATCCTGGCTCATCCGCATGTCCAGCGGGCCGTCCTTCATGAAGGAAAAGCCGCGCTCTGCCAGATCCAGCTGCATCGAGCTGACCCCAAGGTCGAGCACCACACCATCCAGATCCTCGGCATATTCATCCATCTTGGAAAACACACCGGCCACCAGCTCGATCTGATCGCCATAGCCGCCCACCCACGGGGCTGCCATCTCAAACGCCAGCGGATCACGATCCACGCCGTAGACCTTGCTGGCCCCGGCATCGATCAGCCCACGGGTATAACCACCCGCGCCAAATGTGCCATCAAGCCAGCGCCCCGAAACAGGTGCCACCGCGCGAAGCAGAGGCGCAAGCAGAACAGGAATGTGAGAGCGTTTGGTGGCGGGATCTTCAGGGGTCGCCATCCTTAGAACCCCTCGTCGCCATCAAGGTAAATCGAAGGATCGGCATCCGGATCAAAATCGTCATCCGCCTCAAGCGCCTCCGCCTGGGTGGCTTCATAGGTCTCCGGGTTCCAGATCTCAAAGGTGTCGCCTTTACCGGCAAACACCGCCATGTCCGCGAGGCCGATCTTGTCGCGCTGCTCTTTGGGCAGCACGATCCGCCCGGTGTCATCCACCGAGGCGTCAATCGACAGGGTCAGATAGAGATTGGAGAGCGCAAGGCGCTTCTTGCTGCCACGGGGCATTTTCATGATGCGGGCCACCACATCATTCATCGCCTCAACCGTGAAACATTCCAGATAATCGCGGGTCTTGCCGCCGTATACGATCACGAGGTTGGGGTTTGCGCCACTTTTCCAGTCTGGATCGCCTGCTTCAAGCACACGGCGGAACTTGGCCGGAATCGACATCCGTCCCTTCGTATCCACCTTGTTACGGCTTTCGCCGCGAAACATAAGCGCCACTGCCTATGGCCCCTTTCAACCTCTGCCTGCCCCACCACCCGGAATGGGTCCGGTGGAAGCGAAACGGCGGATTGATCTGCTGCCACTGATCAATCCGCCGCCCTCGTCCCGCTTGTGCGGGTGTCCAGTTGCGCGTGCCACCTGGGGGGATGTTCTGCTCGCCCACGCACCGGATCTCTTTTTTTCGATGAAAGCGGGTGCCTGTATGAAACCTGACTTGGGATTTGAGGTCTTAGCGCCTCGTTTGTTCCCGTCCTCATCGTGGATTTAGGGATGCCATGGGAATTTATGGAAGGCAACACAAATTTTGCCCCGCAGAGTCTATATACACGATTTTCGCACCGCAAAAAACGCGCCAAATTGGTGCCGATCGATTCGAATTACACCACATATCCACAGACATTTACTTTTGAACACCAAATAATGTGTGATTTATCCACAGAAATCGACTTCCCAAGAAATCCCAAAAAATCTCCACCTAGCGCTCAAAAAGCCTCAAAACGCGCCGCAACATCCCCACAAATCGCCGTCACACCCACGTGATTCGCAGTGAGTTCCCATGAACATTGCCACCCATCCCATTCATTCCCACATTTCACCGGCCACGCGCCCCATGAAGTCCCAAACGCGACCCAAACCACACCCTCCACGAGAAATCGCGGGTTGCGACGACTATGCGCTTGCCCCCTCCCCAATCTGCGCTACCTTCCTCACAAACGCTCTCATGCGCGTGTCGTGAACCAAGGAGTTGGCTGATGGGCCTCCTCGCCCCCTCGGCCCTTGAGGCCATGATCCAGAAAGCCCGCAAAACCGGGAAGAACCTGCAATTTGCCGCGCTGCCTTACCGCATCCGCAAGGGCAAACCACAGATCCTGATGGTCACCTCCCGCGGCACCCAGCAATGGATCATCCCGAAGGGCTGGCCCATGGATGGGATGAAACCCCACAAAGCTGCGGCACAGGAAGCCTGGGAAGAGGCCGGCATCACCGGCGCGATCGGCAAGCACAGCATTGGCCAGTTCCGCTACCGCAAAACCCGCGGCCCGCTGCGCGGCCAGAAAATCCGCGTGATGGTGTTTGCTCTGGAGGTCGACAAACTCGCCAAACACTACCCCGAAGCAGGCCAGCGCCGCCGCAAATGGATGCGCCCGAAAAAAGCCGCCAAACACATCCGCATCCCGGAACTGGCAGAGATCGTGCGCAACTTTGACACAAAACAGCTCAAGAAACGCGCAAGGTCATAGGCCGAACAGCTGCGCCAAGCTTGATCGCCCCCAACACGCACCATATGTTCGCGCCACCCAAGAGCTGACCAAGACACGCCATCGCGATGATCAACTACACCCTAAAATGCGCCAACGACCACCGGTTTGACAGCTGGTTTCAATCCGCAGAAGCCTTCGACAAGCTTCAGGCCAGCGGCATGGTCGCCTGCGCCCTATGCGGCAACACGGATGTCACCAAGGCAATGATGGCGCCTCGCGTGCGTCCGGCGCGCAAAGCGGCCGCCGCCCCGGCACCACAGGAACAACCGGCAGAGGCGCCCAAGCCCAACCCCGGCGCCCTCTCCGCTCCGGCCTCCCCGGCAGAGCAGGCCCTGCGCGAGCTGCGCCAGCATGTTGAGGCCAACTCCGATTATGTCGGCAAGGATTTTGCCTCCGAGGCCCGTGCAATGCATGAAGGCAGCGCCCCAGAGCGCGCCATTTATGGCGAAGCCAAGCCCGAAGAGGCCAAAGCCCTGATCGAAGAGGGCGTGCCGGTCGCGCCCCTGCCATTTTCCATCGGCCGCAAAACCAACTGACACCCAGAGAGGACCTTCCCATGCACATCGTGATCACCGGCGCCAACCGAGGCATTGGCGCAACGCTTTCTGATCGCTATCGCAAGGCAGGTCACAAGGTCACCGGCACCAGCCGCGGCGGAGGAGATTTCCTGCCTCTGGATGTGCGCGACGCAAGCAGCCAGGCCGCCATGGCCGCCGCACTGGACGCCCAGCCCATCGATCTCCTGATCTGCAATGCCGGCGTCTATCTGGACAAGGGCCAAAACCTCGCAGACGGCTACCCGACCGACATGTGGGCGGACAGCTTTGCCACCAATGTCACCGGCGTCTTTTTGACCGTGCAGAACCTGCTGCCCAACCTGCAGCTCTCCGAGGCCCCCAAAATCGCGATCATCTCTTCGCAGATGGCCTCCCACACCCGCGCACCGGGGGGCTCCTACATCTACCGCGCCTCCAAAGCCGCCGCCTTGAACCTTGGGCGCAATCTGGCGACCGATCTGGCCCACATCGGCATTGCCGTGGGTATCTACCACCCCGGCTGGGTGCAAACCGATATGGGCGGCACACAGGCAGACATCACTCTTGAAGAAAGCGCTTCTGGCCTGATCAACCGGTTTGACGCCCTGTCTCTTGAGACCACCGGCTGCTTTGAAACCTGGGACGGCCGCGCCCACGCCTACTAAGCGCGCCAATCTTCTCATTCACAAACTTCTCATTGCCCAAATATCCCGGGGTGAATGGCGCAGCCCACTGCGCCAGAGGGGCTGGCCCCTCATGCCTCCCGCGCCTCTCACGCCCACCTCAAGGGCCGATAAAGTCAATCAAGCTTGCCTCTCGCCCCCCAACCGCGTAAACCCCCTCCGACTTACGATTTAAGGACGCGCCATGCCCGTACTTGTGATGAAATTCGGCGGCACCTCTGTTGCCAACCTTGACCGCATCCGCCGCGCCGCCAAACGCGTCGGCGTGGAAGTGGCCAAAGGCTATGACGTCATCGTCATCGTCTCTGCCATGTCCGGGGAAACCAACAAGCTTGTGGGCTATGTCGATGAAACCTCCCCGCTTTATGACGCACGTGAATATGACGCCGTGGTCAGTTCCGGTGAAAACGTCACCGCAGGCCTGATGGCGCTGACCCTGCAGGAAATGGACGTACCGGCGCGCAGCTGGCAGGGCTGGCAAGTGCCGCTCAAAACCACCTCGGCCCACAGCCAGGCGCGCATCGAGGACATCCCGACCGACAACATCAACGCCAAATTTGGCGAAGGCATGCGTGTTGCCGTTGTGGCAGGCTTTCAGGGCATCTCCGAGGAAGGCCGCATCACCACCCTGGGCCGAGGCGGCTCTGACACCACAGCGGTGGCCTTTGCCGCCGCCTTTGAGGCAGAGCGTTGTGACATCTACACCGATGTGGACGGCGTCTACACCACCGACCCGCGCATCTGCCAAAAGGCGCGCAAACTCGACAAGATCGCCTTTGAAGAAATGCTCGAGCTGGCCAGCCTCGGCGCCAAGGTCCTCCAGACCCGCTCCGTGGAACTCGCCATGCGCAACCAAGTCCGGCTGAGGGTTCTCAGCTCTTTTGAAGAACAATCCGATGAAGCAGGCACGCTGGTCTGCGATGAGGAGGAAATAATGGAATCCAACGTCGTCTCCGGTGTCGCCTATTCGCGCGACGAAGCCAAAATGACCCTGCTGTCCGTGGCCGACCGCCCCGGCATCGCATCCATCATCTTTGGCTGCCTGTCTGACGCGGGCGTGAATGTGGACATGATCGTGCAGAACATCTCCGAAGATGGCCGCACCGACATGACCTACTCCCTGCCCACCGATCAGGTGAAACGCGCCGAAGCCGCGCTGGACGCCCTGAAATCCTCCGGTGGCCTGAACTTTGCCGAGCTGGTCATCGACGAAGAGGTCGCCAAGGTCTCTGTGGTTGGCATCGGCATGCGCAGCCAGTCCGGCGTGGCCGCCAAGGCTTTCAAAGTGCTGTCTGACGAAGGCATCAACATCAAAGTGATCACCACCTCCGAGATCAAAATCTCCGTGCTGATCGAGCGCAAATACATGGAACTGGCCGTGCAGGCCCTGCACGACGCTTTTGAGCTTGAGAAAGCGTAAGGCCACGCCCTCCACCCAAAATCAAAAGCCCGCCATCTGGCGGGCTTTTTTGTCAAAACTGTTCGAGCTCCCAATCCAGGAGTTCTTTCACATGCCGTTTAAGCGCATCACGCCGCCCAATATAGTTTCCCACCAGATCCTGCGCCTCGGTCGGGTCAGCCCCCTCGCAAAACAGGGCATCGCCGTCGTCATACGACACAATTTCCCCCTGCACTGAATAACACGCCCGCCAGTTGTAGTTGGCCGTTTTAGCGTCGAAGGGGGCACTAAACCGAAGCGTCTCCTCTCCCCATGTAGGAAGCTCAATGCGCTTCTCGTGCTTATGGATTTTCCCTGAGTGAGACACCTGATCAACCACCATAGCAAAGCTCACATCCGCAGGGCATTCATTGAAGACCTCGACTTCGAACACCCGCACAGAGATCCACTCCTCATTCACCCACTTGATACAGTCATCTGCACTCCGAAAATCGAAATCCCAACCGGTGACTTCATTCAATTCAGTGAACGCATATACACGGTCATCCATCAGGCGATCAAACGCCTCCCGCCAGGCGCGCATCGTTTCCGCATCCTCGCCACTCTCGCCGTGATGGTTTTGTTCAAACCGGGTGACCATTTCGGATTCGATCGTATCCGCAATAGCCTTCAAGAACCCAATGACGTTTGTGTTGTCCTCAGAGCCACGCCAGGCCAAAAAATTGTTTTCGTAGTTTATGGCCTGCGCATCCGAGATCACAAACAGCAACTTCTGCAACATCTCCAGCGCACGGGTTGACCAAAAGGCTTCCCCCTCTTCCCACCCAAGCTCGGCAGCCGTCATGGCAGCCTGAACCCCGCTTGCAAAGTCAGGTTCTGAGAGAAAGCCCATAATATCTTGCGGCACATCTATCCGAGCAGACGATAAAGCAGGTATGGTCAAAAAACCGCTGCGTCTTCCGTGAGAGTCCGCAAGGCGTTGCCCCCGCGCGATACTGCGCTCATAGGCCGCCACAGCCGCATCCGCATCGCGGATATCCAACGTTAAATCGCCATAAAGTGCACCTTGCTCAAAGGCCGCTTCTGTGGCGCTGCCAAAGGACTCTGCCTTGGCAAAGTACTGCAACGCCTTCCCATAATCCTCCGTCGGATTGTCGACATGGTAAGGCACTTCCGCGTCGCTATAGTATGGCTCTGCTCCGCTATGAAACTGCCCCAATTCAAACGCGGCATATTCTTGCTTCAGCGCAACGCCGCGCTCCAGAATCGCCAGCCCCTCGTTCAAAAAGCTCTGCTCCGCGCCTCCAGCATAGGTGTGCAAATACAGCCGCCCAGCCCAGACAATGGCCGCCGGAAAATCCGCATCCGCCGCTTTTTGGAGCACCGACCATTCCTCATTTGACAACCCCCGCTCCTCGCGATCCAGCAAAGCGTAGTACGCCATGAAATGCTTAAAATAGGCAGAGGGTTGCTCCGTGAGCCCAGCCATCGAGCACGACGAGAGCGCCTTTCGAAGATCGGCATCAGACAGATCAAACACCGGAAGATAAGCATCTTTGCGCAGATAACTCTCAACATCCCCAACCAGCGCATCACAGTTGCGCATTGCCTTTTCCAGCATGGCTGCCGACTGACTTGGCTCCGCACGCGATGCTGCCTCATCCGTCGCACTCTCATCCGCCGCCGCTTTCGGCTCCGCAGGCGCGCCGCCAAGCTGTGAGATCATGATCTTTGCCAAGCCGGCAAATGCGCCCTCTGGATAGTTTTCCAGATAAAGCTGCAGCATTTCGGCATTTTCGGATGTTTTGACCGTATCCCAAAACGCAAGCTCAGTGGGATCTGCGGTTTGTGCGGCCAATGTCAGAGAGCTCAAAGTTAGCGCTGTCGCCGCCAACAGCGATTTCACAATAGTCATCGTCAGGAAGTACTTCGTTGGTTTTAACTGCCTCAATTTAAACGCGAGGCAACTTCAGTTAACAATCCCCTAAATATGGAGAAGACTCCCGCGACCTCCTACCACGGGTGGCGGCGTGAAGTGACCAAAATCCATGCGAAGCCGGTAAGCTTCACAGCCTGCCCCACGGTAAGGTGCAGATAAAGCGTTTTGATTTCTGAGCGGTTGTGGTCTATTCGCAAGGTGAGCGACAACCAAGGACCACACCGTTTATGGCGCAAGATACCCAGACGGAAAGCCGCAAACTGCTGGGGCGGCTCAGAGACGCTTTGGCCGAAGACAGTGCCGGTCAGGAACGCCTCGACAAGATCACCAGCCTGATCGCCAGTTCGATGGGCACCGAAGTGTGCTCGATCTATCTGTTTCGTGATGATGAAACGCTTGAGCTCTGCGCCACCGAAGGTCTGAACCCCGAAGCGGTGCACCAGACCCGCCTGCGCGTGGGCGAAGGGCTTGTGGGCCGCGTGGCCCGCGCCTCCTCCGTGGTCAACACCGACGACGCGCCCAACGCCAAGGGTTTCCGCTATATGCCGGAAACCGGCGAAGAGATCTTTTCGAGCTTCTGCGGTGTGCCGGTGCAGCGACTCGGCGACAACCTTGGCGTTCTGGTGGTGCAATCCAAGGAAAAGCGCACCTTCTCGCTGGACGAAGTCTACGCGCTGGAGGTTGTCGCCATGGTGCTTGCGGAAATGACCGAGCTTGGCGCCTTCATCGGCGAAGGCGCGGCCATGAGCGCCCTGCACCAGCAATCAGAGATGTTTCGCGGCACCTCCGGCCAGGAGGGGGCTTCCGAGGGCCATGTCTGGCTGCATGAGCCGCGCGTGGTGGTCACCAACCCTGTGGCCGACGATCCCGAGGTCGAGCTGAAGCGCTTGAATGACGCGGTCGAAGAGCTGCGCGTGGGCGTGGACAAGATGCTTGATACGGCGGCCCGCGGTGACAAAGAACAGCTCGACGTGCTCGAAGCCTACCGCATGTTTGCCAATTCCAAAGGCTGGATGCGCCGCATGGAGCAGGACATCTCCCGCGGTCTCTCTGCTGAGGCAGCTGTGGAGATGGAGCAATCCGCCGCACGGTCCCGCATGGAACAGGTGACCGACGCCTACCTGCGCGAGCGTCTGCATGATCTCGATGATCTCTCAAACCGCCTGCTGCGCATCCTGACTGGTCAGGGCAGCGAAACCGGTGCGGAAATGCCTTCTGACCCGATCCTGATTGCCCGCAACATCGGCCCTGGCGAGCTGCTGGAATATGGCCGCAAGCTCAAGGGCATCGTGCTCGAAGAAGGCTCTGTTGGCAGCCACGCCGCCATTGTGGCCCGCGCGCTGGCGATCCCTTTGGTGATCCACGCCGACAAAATCACGACCGAAGCGCTCAATGGCGACCACATCATGGTCGACGGCGATCAGGGCATTGTGCACCTGCGCCCGGATGACACCGTAGTGACAGCCTTCCGCGACAAGATCGCCATGGCGACCCAGGCCCAGGAACGCTACGCCTCAATCCGCGACAAGGACGCGGAAAGCCGGGACGGCCAACTGGTGCATCTGCACATGAACGCGGGCCTTATGGCCGATCTGCCCTCCCTGCCCACCTCCGGGGCGGAAGGGGTCGGCCTGTTCCGCACCGAGCTGCAATTCCTGATCCGCAACCAGATGCCCAAACGCACCGAACTGGCGCAGCTTTATGGCCGCGTGATGGATGCGGCAGAGGGCAAGCGCGTTGTGTTTCGCACGCTGGACATCGGCTCTGACAAAGTGCTGCCCTATATGGCGCCCCAAGATGAGCCCAACCCGGCACTTGGCTGGCGTGCCGTGCGCGTCGCGCTCGACAAACCCGGCGTCATGCGCATGCAGCTTCAGGCGCTATTGCGCGGGGCCAAGGGCCGCCCGCTGACCATCATGTTCCCCTTCATCGCCCAATATGAGGAATACACCGCAGCCCGCGCCGAAGTGGACAAGGCAATGGAGCGTGAGCGTATTCTTGGACACCCTCTGCCGGAAACGCTGGAAGTGGGCGCGATGCTGGAAACCCCAAGCCTCGGCTTTGCCCCCAAGAAGTTCTATGAGGAGGTCGACTTCCTCTCCATCGGTGGCAACGATCTGAAGCAGTTCTTCTTCGCGGCCGACCGGGAAAACGAACGGGTCCGCCGCCGCTATGACACGTTGAATGTGAGCTTCCTGACCTTCCTTGAGGGCATCGTGAACCGCTGCATCGACACCGGCACGCCGCTCAGCTTCTGCGGCGAAGACGCAGGCCGCCCCATCGAGGCGGTGTGCCTTGCCGCCATGGGGCTGCGCCACCTCTCCATGCGTCCGGCCTCCATTGGTCCGGTCAAAAGCCTGCTGCGCCGCGTGGACCTCAGCGAGGTGCGCCGCGTGATCCATCAGGCGCGCGAACAAGGTGATCAATCCGTCCGCCCCGCCGTGATGGAGTATCTGCGCAACGGAAATTAAGGCTTAGGCTCGGAGCATCGCCTGCCCGTGGGGGCGGTCGGGCGCTACGCACCTTTGTTCCGGGCTAATGAAAGACCTAGTCCGTCCCCAGCCGCTTCCGCATCCCAGCCACCAGCACGTCCGGTGCAACATCCGCCTCCACAGCCAGCTTGCGCAGGCCAAAATGCACATGGGCGATGTCTTGGTAATAGCTGGTGTAGGCATAGTTCGTCGCCGCGCCGGCAGCGGCGCCAATCACCGGCACCGCCTGCGCCGCCAGCTTCTGCCCCAGCACGGGCGCCAGACGGGGCACAATCACCGCTGTCACCCATTTTGCGCCGCCCACCGCCAGCCCGGCGCGCTGCTCCAACATCGCCAGATCCGCGCCGCGGTCTTCCTCAAACGGCCCATTGGCCGCCAGCACACGCACACAATCAAAGCGCACGCTTTCTTTGGACGGATCAAACCCGTGCTGCACCGCAACGCCTTGGATAGCGCGCAGCAATACTGTCACCGTGATCGGGAGTTCCGCCAATGATGAGGTCACGCCCCCCACACCACCCGCCGCGCCCAGCGCCGCAGTGATAGAGGCGTTGATCCAATCCGGCTGATCCTTGATCACCCCACGGCTGCCATCGGCCCATTTCACCGCCTGCGTCAGAGCATATTCCGTCGCGCCACCAAGACCGGTCTGCACCTCTTGCGGCAGCGATTTCAACAAGCCGCCCACAGGGATGCCGAGCACACCAAGCACCTTCATCCCCAGCCCGCTTGCGCCCTGATACCGCTTGGCCAGCGCATCCAACTCGCGTTCCAGATCAATCTCACGCAGCGGCGCGTCCGGCAAAATCTCTACTTTGGTCATGGAGAATAGGTAGGCATCCCGCCCAAGGCTTCAACCTATGCTCTAGGCGCGCTTAGGCTCACGCCTCCAGCAGCTGTGTGATCAGGTTGAGAAACATATGGGTGCCGCGCGGGATCAAAGCATCGGGAAAGTCAAAGTCAGGATTGTGAAGCTGCGGCTGATCCACTCCGGAGCCCAGAAAAATCATCGCCGCGGTCGCGCCGTCCAGTCCGAAGCAGCCAAAATCCTCAGAAAACCGCATCGGCTCCGGCATCATCTCCACCGCCAGCCCCGTGGCCTGCGCGGCCCGCTGTGTCAGCTGAACCGCCTCATCCGCGTTGACCGTCGCGGCAAAAACATCATGCCAGGTGATCTCGGCCTGAAGCCCGTGGCGCAGGGCCGCCTCCGTCACAGCTGTTTCCGCCTCTTCGATCAACCCCTGCATGGTGGCATCACTCACACAGCGCAGCGTGCAGCGAATTTCGCCATCCCCCGGCGCAATGCCAAAGGTCGGCTCCCCGAGGCTGCAATGGGTCAGAGTGCAAAGGCGAAAGGCCTCATCCAGCGCGTCCCCACGGCTCAGCGCGGGCAAGGCGGTCATCAGCTCCGCCATTGCGCCTGCGGGAGACACGCCGTCCTCCGGCATGGCCGCATGAGAGCTTTTGCCCGCCAGCCTGATTTGCATCCCGCGTGAGGCGCAACAGGCCGTGCCCGCACAAAGCCCAACCGTGCCCAGCGCCAAGCCCGGCAGATTGTGAATGGCAAAGGCATAGTCTGGCTTCAGCGCAGACCACTGCGGATCATCCACCACCGCAGGCGCGCCCCTGCCAGTTTCCTCAGCGGGCTGAAACAGCAATATCACGCGGCCACGCGCCGGACGTTGGGCCAGCGCAAGCGCGCAGCCCATCACCATCGTCATATGCCCGTCATGCCCGCACACATGGCTTTTGCCATCAATCTGCGAACGGTAAGGCAAATCAGACACCTCATGGATCGGCAGGCCATCCAGCTCACAGCGGATCATCACGGTTGGCCCCGCCTCCTGGCCCTCAAAAGCCGCTGCCACCCCATGCCCACCAAGGCCGGTCCAGATCTGATCCGCCCCCGCTTGGCGCAATGCCTCCGCAATATGCGCGGCGGTCTGCGCCTCTTCACCGGAGATTTCAGGCGTCTCATGCAGCGCGTGGCGCAGCGCGGTCAGATCCGCAATCTGCTTGGTGGTCAGCTCATATGACATGGGTTTACCCCCTATTTTGGCCCCAACAGCGCGTTTTTTTTCAGGCCTCAGCCAGCCACGCTTTCAACATCCCCCGCGATGTCCTCCCAAGCGCCGTCCACCAGCGCCCGTCCCAGCACACGCTCCGGGTTGGTCGGCGGCGGCATCACAACATCTGCAAGCTTCTCAAACCCAAAGCGGCGGTAGTATGGCGCATCGCCCACCAGCATCACCCGCTCCCAGCCCAAAGGGGCGGCGCGGCTCAGACTGTCTTCGATCAGCAAACCGCCCAGCCCTTCGCCCTGATGGGTCGGGTGCACCGCCACAGGCCCCAAGAGCAAGGCCTTTACGTCGCCAATCTTCACAGGCCAGTACCGGATCGCGCCCGCCAGAATGCCATCCACATCCCGCGCCACCAGCGACAGCCCGGCCACAGGGTCCACCCCATCGCGCAACCGGTAAGAACTCAGCGCCTCACGCCCCGGCGCAAAGCAGAGGTCATACAGCGCCTCTACCTCCCACCAATCCTCACCTGTCTCCACTGCCAGCGTGAACACCGCCCGCTCCCTGCCCGATTGTGACGTCTTTTTACGGTTCCCTCGCCCCTAACATGGCGCTACGACTTCCTGCAAACCAATAAGGGAAACCTCATGTTCTATCAGCCAAAGGACGGCCACGGCCTCCCGCACAACCCGTTCAAAGCGATCATCACCCCGCGCCCGATTGCATGGGTGTCGACGCAAGATGCAAACGGCGCGCGCAACCTCGCGCCTTATTCGTTTTTCAACGGTCTCGCAGACAACCCGCCGCAGGTGATGTTTGCCTCCACCGGGGCGAAACCCGATCAGGCCGAGGGCAAGGACAGCCTCTCCAACATCCGCGCCACCGAGGTGTTCTGCGTAAACATCGTTGCCTCTGACATGCGCGATGCGATGAACATCTCCACCGATGGCTTTGACAAAGACGTGGACGAGTTTGAGAAAGCCGGTCTGGAAGCGGCCGAGTGCGACACCATCGCCTGCCCCCGCCTCATCGGCGCACCGGCTTCGCTGGAATGCCGCATGACCCAGATCGTGCCGCTCTTGGGGGAAAACAACTTTATGGTTCTGGGCGAAGTCACCGGCGTGCATCTGCGCGACGACTGCCTTGTGGACGGCATCTTTGACGTGACCACCTTCCGCCCCCTCGCCCGCCTTGGCTACAAAGACTACTCGGTGGTCGACAACACATTCACGCTGGCCCGCCCCGGCCAAAGCTGACCCCAACACACGGAGAGCCCCATGCCCCTGCCCGATCCAACCCTGCCGCACCCCATCGTGCTCCCGGATGGATCACGCCACGCAGGCACGGTTTTGCTCTCCGCTGTGATTGAACAGCCCAACTTCTCGGTCGGAGACTTCACCTATGCCTCTGACTTCGCACCGCCTGAGGACTGGGCCACCCATCTGGCCCCCTACCTCTTCCCGTTTTCGCAAGAAAAGCTGCAGATCGGGAAATTCTGTCAAATCGCCCATGGGGTGCGCTTCATCACCGCCTCAGCCAATCACGCCATGGATGGGCTGAGCTGCTATCCCTTTCCGATTTTTGGTGAAACCGTGCCCGAAGGCTATCAGCCCGATAAGCGCGACACGGTTGTGGGTCATGACGTCTGGCTCGGCTACGGCGCGATGGTGCTGCCCGGCGCGCAGATCGGGCATGGCGCGATCATCGGCGCAGGCGCGGTGGTGCGCGGCACAGTGCCGCCCTACGGGATCGTGACAGGCAATCCCGGCACAGTGGAACGCAAACGCTTTGATGAGGCCACAATTGCCCGCCTTTTGGAGGTCGCTTGGTGGGATTGGCCACAGGACCGCATCGAAGCCGCCGTCCCCGCGATCATGGCGGGAGATGTTGAAGCACTAGAACGCGCTTGAGTTTCGCAGGGCATCGCCCGACCGAAGGTGGGCGACCATCTGGCACAAGCTGCCACTTTATCTCTCTAATCATTCTTGCGTTTTTTGGATGCTGAGACCTTGCAAAATCGCCCGCCCATGCGGTCGGTCGGGCGATGCCCGGCGGCGCTTCGCGCCTTTGTTCCGGGCTAAAACACCACCTCCACCAAGGTGATCCAAAGCGTCAGGCTCACCGCACCCAGCAAAGTTGTCTGCGCCACCAAAGTCGCCGCCAGCTCCCGATCCGCCCCAAAGCCCGCCGCCAGAACATGCGCCGCACTTGCGGTGGGCAGGGCGGCCCAGACCACCATCGCCGCGGCCACGCCACTCTCAAGCCCCAAGGCCAAAGCGACCGCCAGCGCGCTTGCAGGCATCACAACCAGCTTGGTGGCACATATCGCTCCGCTGAACCGGTCCAGCCGCGCCAGCGCCCCCCAGTTCATCGTCGCCCCCACCGAGATCAACGCAATCGGAATGGCCGCCGCCGCAAGCAACTCCAATGGTGCCAACACCGGCCCCGGTATGCGCAGCCCCGACAAGCCCACGATCACGCCACTCAGCGACGCCAGCAAAAACGGGTTCAGCGCCACCTTGCGCAGTGTACCCCAGAGCCCAAGGCTGCCGCCCCGGCTCAGCACAATCACCGCCAGCGCATTGGCCATCGGCACCCCCATGCCCACCACCACAGCCATTTCGCCCACGCCCGCCGCGTCGGTGGTGGCCACCGCGATAAACGCCAGTGCCGTGTTGGTCCGCCAGGAAGTCTGCCACCCGGCCGCAAAATCCCGAAAGGCCTCCGGCCCAAACGGGCGCGCCAGATAGCCCACGCCCAGCGCCACCGCCAGCAGCCCCCAGACGATGGGCGCAATCGCCGCCACCTGCGCGAGCTCAAGCGGGCGCTGGCTGGCCGCCACAAACAAGAGCGCCGGAAAGAGGATTTCAAAGTTGAGCCTGTCCAGCCCCTGCCAGGCATTCACCGAGAGACGCCCGCGCACCACACCGCCCAAAACCACCAGAAGAAACGACGGCAACAGCCCGATCAGAATAGCAAAAAACGGCATCATGCCTCCCAAGACCTACCAGAGCTGTGTAGCGGACTTCAGTGCGTTCTGCTTCCGGGAATTTGCACTAGCACAGGTATTAAAAAAATATTAATGACCAAAATATTCAACTATTAGGAGCAGAAATGTCCAAGCCCGTCTTTCAAGATATCTTTTCCTTTTCCGGCCGCCGCAACCGCAAAAGCTACTTCCTTTTCGTTCTGACCATGGTGATCATCTCCATGGTTCTGAGTGCCGTTATTGCCGCTTTGGCAACGGCAACCGCGGGCCTCGGCCTCATCCTTCTGGTGCTGATCCTGCCGCTCTTCGTGGCAAGCTGGGCCGTCGGCAGCCAGCGCTGCCGTGACTTCGGCTGGACCGGCTGGGCCATCCTGATCACCATCATTCCGGGCATCGGCATTCTGTTTGCCCTCGCGCTTCTGTTTGTCCCCGGCACACAGGGCGACAACCGCTACGGCCCGGACCCACTCGGCGGTCCTGCCGGTGGCGATCTTCAGGCCGCATAATCAAAGCCTCTCCAAACAAAAAGGGCTGGCCCATCGGCCAGCCCTTCTTCTTTTCCGCACTGTTTCCGCTCAGAAGCGGTCAGTGTCCACCGCTCAGCACGCCTGTGCGCACCGAGTAATCCACGGCAATTTCATATTCCGGGTCATCGTCGCTATCCACCATCAGGTGGCCTGCCTTGCTCAGCAGCTCATGACAATCCCGGCTCAGGTGACGCAGCACCAGCTGCTTGCCCGCCTCTTCATACTTTGCCGCTACGGCCTCAATCGCCTGCAATGCCGACTGGTCCACCACGCGGGAGCGGGCAAAATCCACGATCACATGCGCCGGATCGTTCTCGATCTCAAACAGCTCGGCAAAACCATCCGCAGAGCCAAAGAACAGCGGCCCTTCGATCTCATAGACCTTCGCACCCGGATCAGACTCGCTCTCGCGGGTGTGGGCATGGATGCGGCGCGCGTTCTGCCAGCTATAGGCCAGAGCGCTCACGATCACCCCGACAACCACCGCCACAGCGAGGTCTTCCAGCACGGTCACAACCGTCACCAGCACGATCACAAAGGCGTCCATGCGCGGCACACGGCGCATAATCTTGAAGCTGTTCCAGGCAAAAGTGCCGATCACCACCATGAACATCACGCCCACCAGCGCGGCCAGCGGAATACGTTCGATCAGCGGGCTTGCCACCACGATGAACGCCAGCAGGAACAGCGCCGCCGCGATACCGGCGATCCGTGTGCGGCCACCGGACTTCACGTTGATCATCGACTGACCAATCATCGCACAGCCGCCCATGCCACCAAAGAAGCCGGTCACCACATTGGCTGTGCCCTGCGCGATACACTCCTGGCTCGCGCCACCGCGCTTGCCGGTCATTTCGCCCACAAGGTTCAGGGTCAGCAGGCTCTCGATCAGGCCGATGGCTGCAAGGATCACCGCGTAAGGCAGGATGATATAAAGCGTTTCGAGATTAAACGGTGCCAGCATCGCAGGCGGGTAGATGCCTTCGCCCTCACCAAACGGGATGTGGAAGCTCGGCAGACCACCGGAGATGGAAGCCATATCGCCCACGGTTGGCACGTCAATGCCAAGACCAATCACCAGGATCGCCGTAATGCCAATGCCCGCCAGCGGTGCCGGAACAATTTTGGTCAGTTTGGGCAGCCCCCAGATGATCACCATGGTCAGCGCCACCAGCCCGAGCATCATAAACAGCTGCGGCCCGGCCAGCCACTCACCGCCACCGGCGCCATGGCCTGTGTTCACGATGGTGTCCGGATCTTTGAACTGTGTCAGCTGCGCGAGGAAAATCACAATCGCCAGACCGTTCACAAAGCCCAGCATCACCGGATGCGGCACAAGGCGGATGAACTTGCCCCAATGCATCACCCCGGCAAAGACCTGCAAAATCCCCATCAGGATCACGGTCGCAAAGAGGTATTCCACGCCATGTTCGGCCACCAAGGCGACCATCACCACGGCCAGCGCACCGGTTGCGCCGGAGATCATACCCGGGCGGCCACCGATCAGCGCGGTGATCAGCCCCACAAGGAAGGCCGCATAAAGGCCCACCAGCGGGTGCACCCCTGCCACAAAGGCAAAGGCCACCGCTTCAGGCACCAGCGCCAGCGCAACCGTCAGGCCCGAAAGCACCTCGGTCTTGATCCGGCTCGGGGTGAACCCCTCATCTTGCATGATGGAAAGGTTGGGAGGAGAAATATTCTTGGCCAGCATGGCCAACGCCGCGCGTCTCATATGGCTACCTACGTCTGTCAGGGAATGTTCGCTGTTGTGGCCTCCCTAACGGGTTTGAGCCTTGCAAACAATAGCGGGCACCTGCGGCGCAGGCTCGGGTGGGCATTTCCACAACGCTTAAGGGCACATAGGCTTGGCTCTGCTGCCAAAACCGGCATCCTCTCGGGCGCACAACGCGGCCCTGATCACAAACTCCTGTTGTCACGTGATTGGACAATGCACGCCTTTGGGGAGAAGCTGTCGCCAGTTTCGCCCACTCACTCTGCCACCACTCACGTCCCCACCACTCACACGCCACCACTCACGCCCTCCCCGTCTTGCCAAAGGACCCACCATGCGCTGGCTCATCGCACTGCTTCTTGCCGCTTCTCCCCTGGCCACTTCCCCCCTGGCCGCTCAGGATCAGGACGGCAACGACCGCCCCTCCAACTGGCGCGTCACCCACCATGAGATCCACGACATCTGGAACACCATCTGTGACGAGCGCGACGAAAGCGGCACCCTCGCCCAGCGCTGCTACATCCGCCGCGTCGATGTCTTCTCCCCACAGCCGAAATTTGCCGCACAGTTCTTCTTCCTCACCCCAGGTGCCGAGAGCGGCTATGACATCGAATTTGGCATGGAACTCGGCACGCTGACCGCCCCCGGCAACTTCAGGATTGAACGCGATCAAACCTCCGTCTGGCACACCAACCGCGTAGGATGCCTCACCGGGGCTGGCTGCCGCTTTGGCGGCGCGGCGGCCGATACGCTGGTTCAGGAAATGCGCGCAGGCGGCGATCTACGCTTCACCTTCCGCGACCGCCACGGCACTTCGCAGGATCTGACATGGCCGCTCACAGGCTTTGAAGCCGCTTATACGGACTATGTCGCCCAGCTGTCTGAGCGCGGATTGCAAACGCCTTAAACAGCGCCATGTGCTGGCGCGCGCACCAAAGCCTCTGACAGAGCGGCGACACCCGCGCCTTTTCCTTGCAATTCCGCGGCCCGCCGCCCAAGACTGCCTCCAACATCTGGAACTGGGAGACAGCCATGACTGAGGCCACCAAAGAGACCATGATCGCCGTGATCGGCGGCTCCGGAATTTATGACATCGACGGGCTGGAAGACGCCAAGTGGCAGGCGGTCGAAAGCGCCTTCGGCACCCCGTCTGACGAAATCCTGACCGGTCGGCTTGAAGGCGTGAAAATGGCCTTCCTGCCGCGTCATGGCCGCGGCCATGTCTACACGCCTTCCTCCGTGCCCTACCGCGCCAACATCGACGCGCTCAAGCGCCTTGGCGCCACCGACGTGATCTCGGTTTCCGCCACAGGCTCTTTCCGCGAGGAAATGGCGCCGGGCGATTTTGTTGTTGTGGATCAATTCATTGACCGCACTTTTGCACGTGAAAAATCCTTCTTTGGCCCCGGCCTTGTGGCGCACGTCAGCGTCGCGCACCCAACCTGCCCACGCCTCTCTGAAGCCTGCTTCACGGCAGCCAAAGACGCAGGCATCAACGTGCACAAGGGCGGCACCTATCTCGCCATGGAAGGCCCGCAGTTCTCCACACTCGCGGAAAGCAAAATGTACCGCGAAAGCTGGGGCGCGGATGTGATCGGCATGACCAACATGCCCGAAGCCAAACTCGCACGCGAAGCCGAGCTCTGCTACGCCTCCGTTGCCATGGTCACCGATTATGACAGCTGGCATCCCGAACACGGCGAAGTGGATGTGTCCGAGATCATCAAGATCCTGATGGGCAATGCTGACAAAGGCCGCAACATGGTGCGCCGCCTCCCCGCCCTTCTGGGCGCGGAGCGCGCACCTTGCGAACACGGCTGTGACCGCGCGCTGGAATTTGCGATTTTGACAGCCCCGGACAAACACGACCCGGCCATGGTCGAGAAACTCAACGCAGTGGCCGGGCGTGTTTTGTAAGCTGGGTCAGCTTTCAGAAACGGTTTCGGTGACAGAGACCGTCACCCGCTGAATGACATTCAGCTTCCGTTTGACAACAGTGGTCCACGGGTGGGAACTGCCTTCGCATTTCTGCCCGTTGGCCCCCGCCGCCGCATCGGTGTATTCGATTCCAAATTCGTCAAACTTCTTTGGCGTGACGAAATTGGAGTACTCGGCGAAAGACACGGCCACCGTCTGCACGTTGATCGCGCCGCTGTCCTGCAGCATCACCTGATTGAGCACTTTCTCAACGGTGCAGGCCTTATACCCCTTTGACAGATGCCAAGCCATGTCATGCTCGCAGTTGGGATCGTCAAAGTTCTTGGCCGTATCCTTGAGATTGGTGATGGCCGCATTGCGCCCCACAAACTCACGGCCTTCATAAGCTGCAAGAGTGTCACCCGCCACGGCCAGCGTTTTCTCCGCGTCGGATCCAAACACCGTTTTCACCAGCGCAATGGATTTCACATAGCTCGGGAAATCTTGCCGCAGTTGATTGTAATATATCGACTTTTCAACCGGCCCCGTATGGATGCTGGCAATATCAAAGTCGCAAATCCGCGTGACCTTGCCATTGGGGGAAACAGCCACAACGCTGCCCGGTGTCAGGCGAATGGGGTTGGTGTCAAAGTCCAATTCATGAAAGGCGTAAATGTCCTCCTCGGTGACATTGGTGAACCAGGAAAAAGCGAAGAGACCAGCGACAACCACCACGGCCATCGACAGCACGGTTTTTAACAGTTTCATGATACACCCCTACTTAGAACAGCAACTGCCATCACCACATGGGTAATGGGTGTCAGGGCAGCCCTGTGCGTGAACAGGGGTGATCAGGGTGAAGGCAAAAACGGCAGCCAGAAGAAATTTTGTCATAACAAACCTCACTAAAACGCAACAAAACAAGGTCTATCGTATCACAAAATCGCAAATTCGTCGCGTCTGGGTATCCTGACCCGCTTTTACCCCGGCACACAGCCCCCGCTCTTGCAACTTGGATTGGGCGTAGACACAGTGCTCCCACGCACACCACACCAACGCAGAAAGCGCCTGCCCCATGCCCTTTGACCTCTGGCTGACCTTTGTCGCCGCTTCAACCGCGCTCTTGCTGATCCCCGGCCCCACCATCCTTCTGGTGCTGAGCTACGCGCTCACTCAAGGGCGGCAGGTGGCTGTGGCCACAGCGGCTGGTGTGGCTCTGGGTGATCTGATCGCCATGTCGGCCTCTCTCTTGGGGCTTGGCGCCATTGTGCTGGCCTCCGCGACGGCCTTCACGGTGCTGAAATGGGTCGGGGCTGTCTACCTGCTGTGGCTCGGCTTCAAGATGCTGCGCAGTGCAGGCACAACCGATCTGGGGGATCTTGCCAAAGGCAGCGATCTGCCCGCGCGCGGCGTGTTTGGCCATGCCGCCGCCGTCACGGCCCTCAACCCCAAGAGCATCGGCTTCTTCATCGCCTTTGTGCCGCAGTTCATCACGCCGATCGCGCCCATGCTGCCGCAATTCGCCATTCTGATCGCAACTTTTGTCACCCTCGCCGCGCTCAACGCGCTGGCCTATGCGCTTCTGGCAGACAAAATGCGCAGCCGCATTTCGCGCCCTGCCGTTCTGCGCTCTCTCACCCGTCTGGGTGGGGCAACCCTCATGGGCATGGGCGTGCTCACGGCCACCTTGAAGCGCGCAAGCTAAAGCGCGCGCCAATAAGCACAGACGCAGCGCCCCACCTTAGGCGCTGTTTTTCTTGAGAAACTTGCGGATAAACCCGCGGATTTCCCGCGCGGCGCTGGTGTCGAGCTCTTTGCACAGCTCCACAAAGGCGTCGCGCTCTTCTTTATCAAGCCGCAAAATCAGCTGACTGTCCTTCTTGGCTTTGGACTTTTCCTTGGCCTTCGCTTTTGCCTTCTTGCTCGAAGACACAGCCCCTGCCTCTGATTTACCCTGATCTGCCACCTTAACCCCCTGGTAAGGAATACCTTGATATTCTGAAGAGCGTATATACGTTAAATATACATAGTCCAGAAAATTCTAAAAAGCAGAAGCAGTTAACGAAAGGACATGCGATGAATCTCTACACCGCCAAAACTCTGTTGGTGAATGATCGCTTGGATTGGCACAAACCGCACGCCCGCTGGCTCACCAACGCCATGTACCGCCTGCGCCGCTACAAAGGCTCGGCAAAACGTCAGTAACCTCCTCTTGCGAAATCTTGCGGTATTGGGCAGATGTGAGCCGTCACATAAGCACCATTTTTGAGGGACCTCATGCCCAAAGCCGCCAATGTCAAAGACTACATCCGCACCATCGTGGACTTCCCCCATGAGGGCATCATGTTCCGCGATGTCACCACGCTGTTTGCCGACCCGCGCGGCTTTCGCATGGCGATTGACCAGATGCTGCACCCCTATGCGGGCACGCGTATCGACAAGGTGGTCGGGCTTGAAGCACGAGGCTTCATCCTCGGTGGCGCGATTGCCCACCAGCTGAGCGTCGGCTTTGTGCCGATCCGCAAAAAGGGCAAGCTGCCCGGCACCACCATCTCCCAGGACTACAAACTGGAATACGGCGAAGCCATCGTGGAAATCCACGATGACGCCATCCAGCCGGGTGAAAAGGTTCTGGTGGTGGATGATCTGCTGGCCACCGGCGGCACCGCAGAGGCCGGCATCAAGCTGATCGAGCGTCTGGGCGGCGAAATCATCAGCTGCTCTTTCATCATCGACCTGCCGGAACTCGGCGGCCGTGAAAAGCTCGAAGCCATGGGAATGGACGTCTCCGTGCTTTGCGAGTTTGAAGGCCTGTAAACTCCGCTTCGGCAAAGCCTGAAAACAACAAACGGCTTCATCGACAGCTTGAGACTGCCTAAGGTGGGATCAGACCTGTGCGATGGAGCCGCTTTTGCTTGATCACATCACTTTTGGCGTCACCGATTTTGCGCGTTCCGTCGCGTTCTATGACCGCGTCTTCAAACCCCTCGGCATCACACGCCTCTTCACCGTGCCGCCTGAGCACACAGACGGCATTCGGGTCACCGGCTACGGCGACACCCGCCCATTTTTCTGGATCGCCGAAGAAGACGCCACACGGGGCAAACTCCACATTGCCCTAACCGCTCCAGATCGCGCCTGCGTGGATGCCTTCCATGCTGCGGCCCTTGAAGCCGGTGGCAAGGACAACGGCGCGCCCGGTCTTAGACCGCACTATCACCCAGACTACTACGCCGCCTTTGTTCTCGATCCAGACGGCCACAATATTGAGGCGGTTTGCCATCTACCCTTGGGGTGAGGTCCCCAAAAGGTTCTGGCGGCGCGCCCTAAAGCACCGCACCAGGGTTCATGATCCCGGCTGGATCCAGCGCGGCTTTGATGGCGCGCATTGCGGCCAATCGCGCCGGGTCCCCGTATTTCTGCAAGGCCGCGACTTTCATCCGTCCCACCCCATGCTCTGCACTGAACGAGCCGCCATAGCTGTGCACGAGGTCATAGACCGCCTCACTCACGCTGTGGCGAATGTTGTCATAGTCATGCCGGTTGCCACCTTTGGGCGGAAAGACATTGTAGTGCAGATTGCCGTCACCCAGATGGCCAAAACAGTTGATCCGGAATGGGCCAAAACTCTCAACCTTGGCATTCGCCTCCACAATGAAATCCGGCAAGGCGCTCAGCGGCAGCGAAATGTCATGGCTCGCCACTGAGCCGATCTTCTTGTTGGCAATCGGGATATGCTCCCGCAGGCTCCAGAATTCTGCGCGCTGCGTTTCGCTTTGCGCGATCAGCCCATCGCGCACCAGCCCCGCTTCCAGTGCTGCCACAAACAACGCCTCCAGCGCCGCATCCGCGCCGTTTTGCAGGCCCAGCTCGATCAGCACAGACCACGCGGGCGGCGTCTCAAACGGCAGGCGCACATCCGGCAAGGTCTCCGCCACAAAATGCATCCCCTGAGCGCTCAGCAGCTCAAAGGCGCTCACGCCTTCGCCAACCTGATCACGCGCCAAAGCGAGCAGTCGCAGCGCCGCTTCCGGATCTCTGACCTGCAAGATCGCCGTGCCAACCGAACGTGGTCGCGGAAAAAGCTTCAGCGCCGCGCCGGTGATCACCCCCAAGGTGCCTTCTGCCCCCACCAGCAGATTGCGCAGGTCATAGCCCGTGTTGTCCTTGCGCAGCCGCGTCAGCCCGTTCCAGATCTCGCCATTGGGCAGCACCGCCTCCAGCCCAAGGCAGAGGTCGCGTGTATTGCCATAGCGCAGCACGTTGAGCCCACCGGCGTTGGTCGAGAGATTGCCACCAATCCGGGCGGAGCCTTCAGAGCCCAGCGAGAGCGGAAACAGCCGGTCCGCAGCCTCTGCAGCCTGTTGGATCTCGGCCAGAATGGCACCGCCATCCGCGACCAGCACATTCTCCAACGGATGCACGGCGCGGATGCGATTCATCCGTTCAAGCGACAGCACCACCGGCGCCGGACCTTCGATTTTTATCTGCCCCCCCACAAGCCCCGTGCCGCCGCCATAGGGCACCAGCGGCACTTGCGCCGCCGCACAGGCTTTCACAATGACAGAAACCTCCTCAGTACTGCGCGGCAGGGCCAACACACCGCCACCGCCAAAGAACCGCCCGCGCGGCTCTTCCAGATACCGCGCCTCAGGCGCACGCAACGTGTCTGCGGGCAGCGTAGCGGCAAGACGGTCAGCAAAGGCGGGGGTTGCGGCTTGTAATGTCATGCCAAAGACATACGGGAGCCTGCCTCCCCCGTCCAGAGCGCAGCCTGCAAAGAGCGCGCCGTCCCTCTTGCCCTCACTCCGGGTCTTGCAGAAAGCGGGGCATCAGCACCTTGATGGTCGGCTGTTTCGGTAAATCTCTCAGGCTCACGGTCAGCGAAGACCCGGCATTGCGCTCAATCAGGTATTCATCTGACATGCCGGTCAAAAACGCTTCCAGCGTCCAGCTCTCAAACCAATGCATCGGGATCACCACCTGCGCCTTCAGATTGCGCAGCACCCGCATCATGGTCACCACATCAAGGCTCATGCCGCCATCCACCGCCGCCATCACCACATCCATCCGCCCCAGCGCCGCGTATTGCGCCGGATTTGGTTCGTGGTGCAAATGGCCCAGATGGCCGATGCACAGCCCCGCCACCTCAAAGACAAAGATCGAATTGCCCTTTTCCTCGACCCCGCCATAGCTGCGAATGTCGGTTGAGACATTGCGCACCAGCATGGAGCCTAGATCAAGGTGGTGCTCAATGCCCAGCCCATAGTCTCCCCAGCCCGGCAAAACATGCGGGATCGCGGGATCGGGATTTGCCGTCCAATGGGTGCTGTGCGCATGGTTCATGGT
This sequence comes from Shimia sp. R9_3, assembly GCF_017743755.1. Classification (NCBI taxonomy): domain Bacteria; kingdom Pseudomonadati; phylum Pseudomonadota; class Alphaproteobacteria; order Rhodobacterales; family Roseobacteraceae; genus Shimia; species Shimia sp. R9_3. The sequence goes on from NZ_JAGHRP010000005.1 coordinate 336,786, forward strand.
GACCACATCCGGCACAAAATCCGTGGCGCCCAGAAAACCGGTATAATCGGTCACCACATCAATGCCGTCATGGCTCTGGATCAGAAATGAGGCGTGGGAGATATAGTTGATGCGCACCGCATGTTCGGCCACTGGATCGCGAAAGGAGGCTTTGTGCAGATAGGTGATCCCCGGCGCTTCCGCCAAGGCGATGCAATGGCTTGGCCGTCGATCCTGTGCCTCTGCGGCTCCGACCCAAAGCGCCAATGCCGCGCCCAATCCGATGAGAATTCGCATTCTGCCTGCCTCCCTGTGGCTCGCAATTGAACCGGAGCATAGCAGAAATCGCGCCGCCTCGCGCGCGTACATTTCAGGCAGCCCGAGGAGCCTTCATTCTGCTTAAAGCACTTAGCGTTTTAACTGGGTATATGGATCGCTTTTCGCGTTCGACCGAAGGGAGAGGCAGCGAACAAGCGATGCAAGTCAAACGCAAAGTGCTCTGAAATACTCTGGGGGAGACACATCGCAGATGTGGCAGGGGCAAAGCCCCCAAACGCGCCCAAGTCCTCAGACCTGCCCCGCAAGGGTGCGCCCACGCCGGTCATGGCGCAGTGCGGCGTAAAGCACGTGGGTGCGCCAGCGGCCGTTGATCTGCAGATAGCTCTGCGCCACACCTTCGTATTTGAAACCGGATTTCTCCAGCACCCCGCGGCTGGCGACGTTTTCAGGCAGACAGGCGGCTTCGATGCGGCTCAGATCAAGCCGCGTGAAGGCATGGTGCACCACCGCCTCAATCGCCTCGCTCATATAGCCATTGCGGGCAAAGGCCTGCCCCACCCAATAGCCCAGCGTGCCCGCCTGTGCAGGCCCGCGCCGGATATTGTCGAGCGTGATCGCCCCCAACAGCGTTTCATCCGCGCGCCGAAAGATAAACAGCGGCACCGCCGTATCCCCGGAGATCGACCGCTGCGCCCAGTAAACCCGATTGGTAAAGCTCTTGCGGCTCAGATGGGTGCTGGCCCAGACCGGCTCCCACGGGGTGAGGAAATCCTCACTCTCGCTGCGCAGCGCGGCCCATTCGCGAAAATCCGCGTGAATCGGCGGACGCAGGGTCAGCCGATCGGTCTCGATCCGCACCTTGCGCCGCGTCATCAACATCAGGCAGCACGCCTTTCTTCCAGCGTCTCAAGCGCCGGTGCACCGGACACAGGACCATAAAGCGCCATGGCACTGCGGGCCTTGGTGGCCATCTGCTCGGCAAAGGCGCGCACATCCGCGTCGCTCACCGCATCAATGCGTGCAACGGTTTCTGTCAGCTCCGGGATCTTGCCCCAAATTGCCAGCATCCGCGCCAGACGTTCTGCGCGGCTTGACGGGCTCTCAAGCCCCATCAGCAGGCCCGCTTTCATCTGTGTGCGTGCCCGCGCGATCTCTTTGGCGGACATGTCCTCCGCCGCGCGCTTCAGCTCATCAATGGTGATCTCGGCCAGCTCCGCAATCTGGCTGCCAGAGGTGCCCGCATAGATCGTCGTCATGCCGGTGTCCGCATAAGCGCCGGTCTGGGCAAAGATCGAATAACACAGCCCGCGCTTCTCGCGCACTTCCTGGAACAGGCGGCTCGACATGCCGCCACCAAGAGCCGTGGAATAGATCTGCGCCGTGTAGATATCCGGGCTGCAATAATCCGGGCTTTCAAAGCCAATCGCAAAATGCGCCTGTTCCAGCGCCTTTTCGGTGCGGTATTCGCCACCGGCAAACTGCGCCGGAACCACCTCAATCGCCGGTCCCCGCTCCAGATGGCCAAACATCTCTTCTGCGAGGCGCACGATCTCTTCGTGGTCCACGCCGCCAGCCGCCGCAAGGATCATGCGCTCCGGCCTGTAGTGCTCTGCCACAAACCCTGCGAGGTCTTCGCGGCCAAAACGGCGCACGTGGTCGCCCTCGCCCAGAATGGTGCGGCCAATCGGCTGATCCGGATAGGCGCGCTCCTGCAGCCAGTCAAAGACCACATCATCCGGCGTATCCAGCGCCTGACCGATCTCCTGCAGGATCACACCGCGTTCCACCTCGATCTCGTTGGGATCAAAGATCGGGTTCAGCACAATGTCGCCCACCACATCCATGGCCAGCGCCACATCGTCTTTCAGAACGCGCGCGTAATAGGCTGTGACCTCGCGGCTGGTGTAGGCGTTGATATAGCCGCCCACATCCTCGATCGTCTCCGCGATCTCCAGCGCATTGCGCCGCTTGGTGCCTTTAAACGCCATATGCTCCAGAAAATGGGCGATGCCGTTTTGCGGCGCGCGCTCATGGCGCCCGCCTGCGCTCACCCAGATGCCAATCGAGGCGCTTTCCAGCCCCGGCATGTGTTCTGTTGCGATGCGAAACCCGTTGGAAAGGGTGTGAAGTTGAACTGTCAACGTTGTGCAATCCGTTCCTGTACCAGCGCTTCCAGCGCCTTGAGATCATTTGGAACGCGGGTCACGCGCTCTTCTTTGTCCATCATATCCGCCATATGTGGCGGAAGTGCGGGCCGTGCCCCCATCGCCGCCTCCACCGCATCCGGGAATTTTGCCGGATGGGCCGTGGCCAGCGTGACCATGGGTGTTTCGCCCAGATAGGCATTCGCAACCTTCACGCCAACCGCAGAATGCGGACAGAGCACCTCACCACAGGCGCCAAAGACCCCGGTGATGGTGGCATTAGTCTCCTCTTCAGAGGCCCGCCCGCTGTCAAAGTTTTCGCGCAGCGCTTCCATCGCGCCTTGACTGATCGCAAAAGAGCCGTCTTTCAGCTCTTCCATGAGCTGCGCCACGGCACCGCCATCACGGCCATAGGCATCAAACAGCGCGCGCTCAAAGTTGGAGCTCACCTGAATATCCATAGAGGGGCTGATCGACGGGGTCACACCCTCTTTGGTATAGGCCCCGCTTTCCATGGTGCGGTGCAGAATGTCGTTCTGGTTGGTCGCAATCACCAGCCGGTCAATCGGCAGGCCCATCTTCTTGGCGATATAGCCTGCGAAGATGTCGCCAAAGTTGCCGGTCGGCACGGTGAAGCTCACCTTGCGGTGCGGCGCGCCAAGGCTCACGGCAGAAGTGAAGTAATATACCACCTGCGCCAGCACCCGCGCCCAGTTGATCGAGTTCACACCGGCCAGCTTCACACCGTCGCGGAACTCAAAGTCATTGAACATGTCTTTCAGGCGCGCCTGACAATCGTCAAAATCACCATCGAGCGCCAGCGCGTGCACATTGCTGTCTGCGGGCGTGGTCATCTGCTTGCGCTGAATGTCAGACACACGGCCATGCGGGAACAGGATGAACACATCCACATTGCTCAAGCCCCGGAAGGCCTCAATCGCGGCAGAGCCGGTGTCGCCAGAGGTCGCACCCACGATGGTCACACGCTCATTGCGGCGCGCCAGCGAGAATTGGAACAGCTGACCAATCAGCTGCATGGCGAAGTCTTTGAACGCCAGTGTCGGGCCGTGAAACAGCTCCATCAGGAAGTGGTTGGGCGCCAGCTGCACCAGCGGCGCGCGCGCTTCATGGCGGAAGTTGGCATAGGCCCGCGCGATGATGCCTTTGAATTCCTCATCGGTGAAGGCATCGCCCACAAAGGGGCGCATCACGGTGAAAGCCACCTCTTCGTAAGTCTTCCCGGCCATGGCCGCGATCTCTTCCGCGCTCAGCGTCGGGATGGTCTCAGGCACATAGAGCCCGCCATCACGCGCGAGACCGGTCAGCATCGCCTCCTCAAAGCTCAGCTCCGGGGCGTTTCCGCGGGTCGAAATGTATTTCACGTCTCTTCAGCCTTTTTGGTTTTGCGCATCCGGCGCAGGTAATACAGCGTCATCGCCACCCAGACAATCGCCAGTCCGAACCATGTGATGACATATTCAAGGTGATTGTTGGGAATGGCAGCGCCATCCACTGGCAGCGGCGTGACTTTGGGCGCATTTTCGCTGATCTTGCGCACCACAACCAGCACCGGCTCCGCATCCAGCGCTGCCGCCATCTCTGCCACATCTCGGGCAAACCAGATGTTTGCCGCCTGATCATTTTCGGGGGTGAAGCTGTCCCGCTCGTCCGGCCAGTGCAGGTTGCCGGTGATGTCTGCGTCAAAGGACGGGCGCGCCATCTCTTTGTTTTCCGCCTTCACCCAGCCGCGATCCACCATGATCCGGCGGCCATCGGCGGTCTCAAAGGCGCTGACAATCCGGTAAACCGCCCCCACTTCACGGGTGCTGGCAAGCAGGTGGATTTCATCCGACGTGACCCTGCCCCGCACGGCAATCGGCAGATAGCGGTCCTGCTCGGGATCCACAGCCTCTGGCAAAGCCACCGGCGCGCTCGCAATCCGCGCCGCGATGTCGGCCAGAACACCCTCTTTCCACGTCAGCCGTTGCAACTGCCAAGTGCCCAGCGACACCAGCACAACCGTGCCCAAGATGCCAAAGAACAGCGGCAGGATCAGACGGCGCAAAGAGGTGGTCCTTTCAAAGAAAAATCGCGGCAGGAACACCCACCGCGATTTGCTTTAATCTTATCCGCGCTACAGGATCAACCTTTTGTGGCGCGGCATATCGGAGCGGCTTACTGACCCCAGATGTAGACGGCTGCGAAAAGGAACAGCCAGACCACATCCACAAAGTGCCAGTACCAGGCTGCCGCCTCAAAACCAACGTGGTGGTCCTTAGTGAAATGTCCTGCATTCAGGCGCAGCAGGCACACCAGCAAGAAGATCGTACCAATGATCACGTGGAAGCCGTGGAAACCGGTCGCCATGAAGAAGGACGCGCCATAGATATTGCCAGCAAACCCAAAGGCCGCGTGGCTGTACTCATAAGCCTGGAACACGGTGAAGATCGCGCCCAGTGCCACAGCGATGATCAGGCCCCACTTCATGTCCTGACGGTTGTCTTCATGCGCCAGCGCGTGGTGCGCCCAGGTCGCGGCACAGCCGGAGCACAAGAGGATCAGCGTGTTGATCAGCGGCAGGTGCCAAGGGTCAAAAGTCTCGATGCCCGCAGGTGGCCACACGCCATCCACAGCAGGGCTTTCCGGCCCCATCGGGTACATCGCATGTTTGAAGAAGGTCCAGAACCAAGCGGCAAAGAACATCACTTCGGACATGATAAACAGGATAAAGCCGTAGCGCAGACCAATCTGCACAACAGGGGTGTGATCGCCGACTTTGCTTTCCGCAACCACATCGGCCCACCAGCCAAACATGACGTAAAGCACGGCCACCAGACCGATCAGGAACACCCAAGGGCCGCTGTCATGCATCCAGAGCACAGCCCCAAAGAGCATGAAGAAGCCGCCCACAGAGCCCAGGAATGGCCACCAGGAGGGGGCCAGAATGTGATAATCGTGATTTTTAGCGTGCGCCATAATAGTTATTCCCTCGTTGGCCGGCTTGCTTTCTTGTCGTTTTGCCCGTCAGTTTCGTTCAGTTGCGCCCACATCTGTCAGATCGACAGAAGCCTCCCCCGCCAGCGCGGCGAGTTCCTCGGGCAATTCGGTTTCATAAAAAGTGTACCCCAAGGTGATCACCTTGATGTATTTCGCGTCCCGGTCATCCACGATCTCAGGATCCACAAAGAAGCTCACTGGCATGGTCACCCGTTCGCCGGGCTGCAACACCTGCTCCTCAAAGCAGAAACAGTCGATCTTGGTGAAAAACCCACCGGCATCATACGGCGCCACATTGTAGCTTGCGGTGCCTGCCACCGGACGGTCAGTCGGGTTGTAGGCTTCGTAAAACGCCAGTCCGGTCTCGCCGATGCGCACTTCCATCTCGCGCTGCATGGGCTTGAAATCCCATGGCATATCCCGATCCAGAGAGGCGTCAAACCGCACCTTGATGGTCTTGTCCAGAATGACATCACTGCCCGCCTCAGCGGTGTTGGTCACCCCGCCAAATCCGGTCACCCGGCAGAACCAGTCGTAAAACGGCACCGACACCCACGCGAGGGTTCCCATCAACGCAACAACGCCAACGGTCTGCACCAGCGTTTTCGTTTTTGGGTCCATCGCCATCACTGCCCCCTCTGGATGCTGGCATTCTCCGGCTCATAATCGCCGCGTGTCACCTTCACGACCGTCAGGCCGAAAACGATCACAATGAAGCTCACAAGCACCAGCGCCACCCCGAGGTTGCGCCCAAATCTGCGCTTGTGTAGTTCATGCTCCTCCCGAAAACTCATGCTCACCAGCCTCCCAAGCCGTATGGGGCCAAAGCAACCTCTGCGAGGATCGCCCCAAAATGCAAGAAGAGGTATAGAAGAGAGAGTTTGAAAAACCCTTTTTCCCGCGCATAGTCATCGGCTTCCGATGCAGCCTCATCGCGACGCCAGATCGCAAAGGCCCCCAGCACAAACAGCGCGTTCAGCACCAGCGCGGTGGTCAGGTAGATCGGGCCTCCCACATCGGTGAAGCCCATGCCAATGGCCACAACGGCCAGCAGCAGGGTGTAAACCAGAATATGGTTGCGCGTCACGCGGCGGCCATGGGTCACATGCAGCATCGGCACGCCCGCGTCTTTGTAATCAGACTTCATGAACAGACACAGCGCCCAGAAGTGTGGCGGCGTCCACATGAAGGTAAGCGTAAACATCAGCACGCTTTCAATGGACACCCCACCAGTGACCACAGCCCAGCCGATCATTGGAGGGAAGGCCCCAGCCGCGCCACCAATCACGATGTTCTGCGGGGTCCAGCGCTTCAGCCACATGGTGTAGATCACCACATAGAAAAAGATGGTGAAGGCCAGCAGCCCGGCAGCCACCCAATTGGCGGCAAGCCCCAGCATCACAACGGAGAACCCGGAAAGCGCCACGCCAAAGGCCAGCGCCTCTCCCTCAGTCACCTTGCCCGCAGGGATCGGACGGCTCTGGGTGCGCTTCATCACACGGTCGATATCCGCGTCATACCACATGTTCAGCGCGCCAGACGCGCCGCCGCCCACGGCGATGAACAGAATTGCACAGAAGGCCACAAAAGGATGCACCGATCCGGGCGCCGCCAGCAGGCCCACCGCAGCGGTGAACACAACCAGCGACATCACGCGCGGTTTCAGCAGCGCAAAATAGTCGCCAAATTCTGCATCACCGGTGCCGGCTTGCGTGTTGATGCTTGCGTCGCTCATTCTTGTCTCCGTCTGAGGTGTGCGCCGAGCGCACCCCCTACAGATATGGCCTTGGTATTGAAAGGGTGCGCAGCGTGCCGCGCACCTGAGTAAGATCAGTCAGCAGAAGCAACCTGCACGCCTGGCAGCGTGGACATGTCGCCCGCATATTCCTCGATCGCGCCTTTCAGCCATTCATTGTATTCTTCTTCAGACACCACCTGAACCGTGATCGGCATATAGGCGTGGTCTTTGCCGCAAAGCTCGGAACACTGGCCAAAGAAGATGCCTTCACGCTCCGCTTCAAACCAAAGCTGCGCGATACGGCCAGGCACCGCATCCTGCTTTACGCCGAAGGATGGGATGGTCCAGCTGTGGATCACGTCCGCACCGGTCACATCCATCACCACGGTCTTGCCAACAGGCACAACCACTTTGGTGTCGGTTGCCAGCAGATACTCGTCTTCGTTGTAGCCATACTCCGCCAGCGCCTCTTTGCCCAACAGGAAGCTGTCAAACTCGAACTCGTGGTCCGTGTACTCATAGCCCCAGTACCACTGGTAGCCGGTCACCTTGATGTGCACGTCCCCTTCCGGGATTTCCTGCTGGTTGAACAGAACCGGCAGGCTGTTCACACCAATGAACAACAGGATCAGGATCGGACCAAGCGTCCAGGCAATTTCCAGCGGTGTGTTGTGGGTGAACGCAGAAGGTGTCGGGTTGGAGCGGCGGTTGAAGCGCACCATGCAGTAGACGATCAGGGCGGTCACAAAAATCACGATCAGCGTGATGATCACCAGGATCAACCAATCAAGAGACTGGATTTGCCGTGCCAGCTCGGTCGCTGCGGGCTGGAACCCTGTGGCATTGGGGACTGGCTTGCCAATGGTCTCAGCACTTTGCGCGAGCGCGGAGGACGCTGAAATAGCTGCCGTTAGGCCCAGGAATGTCGATAGAAGTCGCATGTCTCACCCTGATCGGTTGCGTATTGTTTTTTCAATTGTGCGGAAGCGCTGTGCTCTCAAACACATCCCCGCTGTTGTTTTAGGCTTAGAAACCATATTCTAAGACTCAAATAAAGATCGAAGCTTGCGGCAAACGGACGCTTTTTTGATCTAGATCAAATTAAGAGGCATGATGGGCTATGGCCGAAAACCACTTCCAACCCTTTGAAAATAAAGTTGATGAGGGCACCGCCCTGCGACTTTTGCGCGCAGCCACCGATGGCGCCGAAGACGGAGAGCTGTTTTTGGAGCGTCGCAGCTCCGAAGCTTTGGTTTTTGATGATGGACGTCTGAAAACCGCCAGTTATGACGCCGCAGAGGGATTCGGCCTGCGAGCTGTGAACGGCGAAGTCTCCGGATATGCCCATGCCTCAGAGATCAGCGAATCCGCCATCAAGCGCGCGGTCGAGACCGCAAGGCTCGCCGTTGGCGCGGGCGGCGGCACATTGGCCGCAGGCCCCACGCCCACCAACCGCAGGCTTTATACGGATGCAGATCCCATTGGCGGCATCGACTTCCCGGTGAAAATCGAAACCCTGCGCGAGATCGACGCCTTTGCCCGTGATCTTGATCCGCGTGTGGTTCAGGTCTCTGCCACTCTGGCTGCCTCTCATCAGGAAGTGGTGATCCTGCGCCCTGACGGCACCCAGATCACAGATGTGCGCCCAATGACCCGTGTGAATGTCTCCGTGATCGTTGAGGAAAACGGCCGCCGCGAAAGCGGCTCTGCCGGTGGTGGCGGGCGGCTTGGCCTTGACGGTCTGCTCGATCCGGCGGACTGGCAGGCCAAAACCCGCGAAGCGCTGCGCATCGCTTGCGTGAACCTCTCTGCGGTCCCTGCCCCCGCTGGTCCGATGGAAGTGGTGCTTGGCCCCGGCTGGCCCGGCATTCTTCTGCACGAAGCTGTGGGCCACGGCCTTGAGGGCGACTTCAACCGCAAAGGCAGCTCCAAATTTGCCGGCATGATCGGCCAGCAGGTCGCCTCCAAAGGCGTGACCGTGATTGATGACGGCACCATCCCGGACCGCCGCGGCTCCATCACCGTGGATGACGAGGGCACACCCTCTGGCAAAACCACGCTGATCGAAGACGGCATTCTGGTGGGCTACATGCAGGATCGCCAAAACGCGCGCTTGATGGGCGTCGCCCCCACCGGCAACGGCCGCCGCGAAAGCTACGCCCATGCACCGATGCCGCGCATGACCAACACCTATATGGAGGGTGGCACCTCTGATCCGGCTGATCTGGTGGCCTCGCTGAAAGATGGCATCTACGCCGTCGGCTTTGGCGGCGGTCAGGTGGACATCACCAACGGCAAATTTGTATTCTCCTGCACCGAGGCCTACCGCGTGGAGAACGGCAAAGTCGGTGCGCCTGTCAAAGGCGCAACGCTGATCGGGGATGGCGCCACCGCCATGATGCAGATCAAAGGGCTCGGTAATGACATGGCGCTGGACCCGGGCATGGGCAACTGCGGCAAGGCGGGTCAATGGGTTCCGGTAGGCGTCGGCCAACCCACTGTTCTCATGGACGGATTGACCGTCGGGGGCTCAGCTGCCTGAACGTCAACAAAACAAGGGCTTCCAACCAGAGCTTGAAAATAATTTTGAAAAAAATTCGATTTTCATGCGTTGGTTTACGCCCTGTTAACCACTGAAGACATAAACATTCTCTTGCAAGCAGGCGGAGTTGCGGATGACCGAAGATCGAATTTCTTCCACTCACCCCCAAATCCCACCCACCACGGAGGAAGCGCGATTGCTGCGACTTCGCCTCTTGCGATCCCGACGCGTCGGGGCCACCACCTTCCACAGATTGATGACAGAATACGGCACAGCGGAGGCTGCGCTAGAGGCGCTGCCGGGCATTGCCAGATCCGCTGGAGTTCCGCGCTATAGCGCCGCCTCCCTTCAAGATGCAGAGCGAGAGCTGAAAGACGGCCGTGCCACAGGAGCGCGGCCGATTTTTTTTGGCGAACCGGAGTATCCAGCGCTTCTGGCAGACATTCCCGATGCTCCGCCAATGCTGTGGGCGCAGGGGCAAGTGGACCTATTGCACAAACCCACCATCGCCGTGATCGGAGCGCGCAACGCCTCATCCTTGGGGCTGCGCATGGCGGCACGTCTTTCCAAAGAGCTGGGTGAGGCTGGCTTCACCATTGTCTCAGGTCTTGCACGCGGCATTGACGCCGCCGCCCATGCCGCCGCGCTGGAAACCGGCACCATCGCCGTTTACGCAGGCGGCCTGTCCCGTCCCTACCCCGCACAGAACCTGACGCTTGCGGGTGACATTGCCACTCAAGGCCTGTGCCTGTCAGAACAGCCCCCCGCCATGGAGCCCCGCGCGCGCCATTTCCCGGCCCGCAACCGCATCATCTCCAGCCTGACCCGCGCCGTTGTGGTGGTGGAGGCCGCCTCTAAATCCGGCAGCCTTCTGACCGCGCGCATTGCGCTTGATCAGGGCCGCGACGTGCTGGCCGTGCCCGGCCATCCGTTTGATGCCCGCGCCGCCGGAGCCAATATCCTCATTCGCGATGGAGCGACGCTCGTGCGCGGTGCGGAAGATGTGCTGGAGGTGCTGACCACCCTTCCCCTGCGCGCACAGCCACCGGCCGTTCCCACCGACATCCCCGCAGATCCCGCGCCCCGCCGCGAACGCAGTCTGCGTGAAACCGCCGCGCTGCATTCTGAGATCCTGGGCCGCCTCGGCCCCTCTCCGCTCAGCGAAGATCAGCTGGTGCGCGACCTTTCCCTATCCCCGCAAAAGCTCAACCCCGCGCTTCTGGATCTGGAGGTCAGCGGCAAAATCACCCGCCTCTCCGGTGGGTTGCTCTGCAAAAACTGAGCCCGCATGTGTTTTGTGCAGCCGCCCAAACCTTGCACGCAAATGCCCTGCCCCCCACATCACACACACGCCCTGTTCACCTCAAAGTAACAACAAAAACCACCATGGATTGACAATCCCCCCTTTCGCCCCACATTTTTCGCCGCCATAAGGCTCGCGCCGAGTCGAGAGGAAATTGAATGCCAGTAGTTGTCGTAGAATCCCCAGCCAAAGCCAAAACGATCAATAAGTATCTTGGCTCAGATTACACTGTTCTGGCGTCCTACGGCCACGTGCGCGACCTCCCGGCCAAAGACGGCTCGGTCGACACCGACAATGAATTTGACATGACATGGGAGGTCGGCACCGACAGCCGCAAACATGTCAAAGCCATCGCGGATGCGCTGAAAGAAGACAACGCGCTCATTCTCGCAACCGACCCCGATCGCGAAGGAGAGGCGATCAGCTGGCACCTTGAGGAAGCGCTGCGCAAACGCCGCGCCATCAAGAAAGACACGCCCGTGTCCCGCGTGGTGTTCAACGCGATCACCAAAACTGCCGTGACCGAGGCGATGCAAAACCCGCGTCAGGTGGATCAGCCGCTGGTGGATGCATATCTTGCCCGCCGCGCGCTCGACTACCTTGTGGGCTTCAACCTCTCCCCTGTGCTCTGGCGCAAACTGCCCGGCGCGCGCTCTGCGGGCCGCGTGCAATCGGTGTGCCTGCGCCTCATCGTTGAGCGCGAGATGGAGATCGAGGCATTCAACGCCCGCGAATACTGGTCCGTGAAAGCCCTGCTCGCCACCCCGCGCGGCAAAGAGTTTGAGGCCCGCCTCACCGTTTTGGGCGGAGAGAAGCTCGACAAATACGCGCTGGAAAACAGCACAGCCGCTGAACTGGCGGTTCAGGCGATCCAGTCCCGCGACCTCTCTGTGGCGCGTGTGGAGGCCAAACCCACCTCCCGCAACCCATCCGCGCCTTTCATGACCTCCACGCTCCAGCAGGAGGCCAGCCGCAAATTCTCCATGGGTGCCCGCCAGTGCATGAGTGCCGCCCAGCGCCTCTATGAGGCCGGCTATATCACCTATATGCGGACCGACGGCATCGACATGGCACCTGAGGCCGTGGCCGCCGCCCGCGACGCGATCCAGACGCTTTATGGCGATGACTACGTGCCTGCCGAGCCGCGTATCTACAAAAACAAAGCCAAGAACGCCCAGGAAGCGCACGAATGTATCCGCCCGACGGATATGATGCGCAAACCCGATGATCTGAAAGTCACCGACGCTGACCAGCGCAAGCTTTACGACCTGATCTGGAAGCGCACACTGGCCTGCCAAATGGCCGGCGCCCGTATGGAACGCACCACGGTCGACATCGCCTCTGACGATCAGCAGGTCGAGCTGCGCGCCACCGGTCAGGTGGTGCTGTTTGACGGCTTCATGCGCGTCTATGAGGAAGGCCGCGACGATCAGGTTGTCGATGACGACGACAAGCGCCTGCCCCAGATCATGCAGGGCGAAAAGGCCGACAAACGCACCGTGACCCCGGAGCAGCATTTCACCCAGCCACCGCCCCGCTACACCGAGGCGACGCTGGTGAAAAAGATGGAAGAGCTCGGCATTGGCCGCCCCTCCACCTATGCCTCCGTGATCACCACCATTCAGGATCGCGAATACGTCCGCAAAGACAAGAACCGCCTCTTCCCAGAGGACAAAGGCCGCATCGTCACGATCTTCCTTTTGAACTTCTTCCGCACCTATGTCGGCTATGAGTTCACCGCGAACCTCGAAGAGGAGCTCGATGACGTCTCCGCTGGCAACCGCGACTACAAAAACGTGCTTGCGCGCTTCTGGAAAGATTTTTCCGCCGCCATCGGCGAAACCAGCGAATTGCGCATTTCCGAGGTGCTCGACGTGCTGGATGACGCGCTGGCCCCACAGCTCTATCCGCCGCGTGAAGACGGCTCTGATCCGCGCGTCTGCCCGAAATGCGGCAACGGCCAGCTGCACCTCAAAAGCTCCCGCACCGGCGGCTTTGTCGGCTGCGGCAACTATCCAGAATGCACCTACACCCGCCCGATTGCAGGCGAAGGCGCAGATGGTGATGAGCGTGTGCTTGGCGAAGACGCAGGTGATGAGATCTGGCTCAAAGCAGGCCGCTTTGGCCCCTACGTGCAACGTGGTGAGCCAACGCCTGAGAACAAAAAGCCGCCACGTGCCTCCCTGCCCCGTGGCTGGAACAAGGACGACATGGACCTCGCCAAAGCCCTGACGCTCCTGTCCCTGCCCCGTGAAATCGGCATGCACCCCGAAGGTGGCATGATCACCTCGAACTTTGGCCGTTTCGGCCCCTACGTGATGCACCAGCTGCCTGATGACGCAAAGCCGGTCTACGCCAACCTCAAAGACCCCAATGATGTCTTTGAAATCGGCATGAACCACGCGGTCGAACTGCTGACTGAAAAGCGCAACAACCCGGGCCGTCGCGGCGGCGGCGCAGCCGCCAAACCGCTGCGCGAGCTGGGCGAACACCCCGATGACGGCGGCGTGGTCAACATCATGGACGGCCGCTACGGCGCTTATGTGAAATGGGAAAAAGTCAACGCCACCATCCCCAAAGAGGTGGAAGTGGCTGACGTGACCATGGAACAGGCGGTCCAGTGGATCGCGGAAAAAGCGGCCAAGAAAAAGCCCACGCGCAAGAAAGCGGCCCCCAAGAAAACCGCTGCTAAAAAGAAAGCGCCCGCCAAGAAAACAGCGGCCAAGAAAACCGCAACCAAAAAGGCGGCTGACACAGAATAAGCTGCCCCATCCAAGGAAAGGCCCCCACGCGGGGCCTTTTGTTTTTGTGCAAAGGGCACGCCACAAAACTGTCGATTTCTGCCCGACAATGCCCAACACTGTAGATCTGTGCAAAGTGTGAGGGTGGTATGAGTGAAAGCGGCTATGTGGAGTGTGACGGGCTTAGTATCGCCTACCGCAGCTCCGGCTCCGGTCCTCTCGCCATTCTCATGGTGCCCGGTATTTTCTCCCATTGCGAACTCTATCACGACTTCCCACAATACAGCGACTTCATCGCCCGACTGACGGAATTTGCCCGCGTGGTCGAATTTGACAAGCGCGGTCAGGGGTTTTCTGATCGCCTAAGTGCCGCGCCCACGCTGGAAGAACGCGCCAACGACATCTCCGCATTGATCACCGCGTTGAACCTTGATGATTGCGTGCTCTTCGGCCTGTCCGAAGGGGCGGCCATGGCCCTGCTCTATGCGGCCACACACCCCTCTGACATCTCCAAGGTGATCACCTTTGGCGCCTATGCCAAGGCCTGCGGCAGCGCCGATTACCCCCATATGCCCCCCGCAGATGTGCGCCGCGCAGCCATTGAACACAATTTGGCGCGTTGGGGCACGGGGGAAACCCTTGGGATCTTCGTGCCCGATCTGGCGCATTCGCCTGCCGCCCAACAGCTCTTTGGCAAGATCCAGCGCGCCTCCTGCCCCCCGGCTGCCATGCGCCAGTATTTTGATCTCAATCTGCAAATCGACATCCGCGCCATTCTCGGGCTGGTTCAGCACCCGACGCTTGTTTTGCACCACAGCACCGATCAGCAGGTGCCCATCGAAAACAGCACCTATATTGCCAAGCAGCTGCCCAATGCGCGGTTTGAAGATTGCGGCCCCGGCGGGCATTTCTTCTGGGGCAATGACAACGCGCGGATCGTGGCATCCATCCGGTCTTTCCTGATGGACCGCCCAATGCACCAGCTTGATACCCAAAGGGTGCTGGCCACCCCGCTCTTTGCCGATATCGTACAGTCCACCGAAGCCGCCAAAGCTGCGGGCGACCATCAATGGCATATCCTGCTGCAGAAAATGGAAGCACAAGCCGCGGCCTGCATTGATCTCTTCGGTGGCCGCCTGATCAAGTTCACCGGGGATGGCCTGCTGGCCCTGTTTGATGCACCGGGCCGGGCCGTCGACTGCGCGCTCAACCTGCGCAAAACCTTACGTGCATTGGGGCTGCAAAGCCGCATCGGCCTGCACACCGGCGAAATCGAGTTGCGCGGCGCAGACATCGGCGGTCTCGCCGTGCATGCCGCCGCCCGGATCGAAGCCCTCTGCCAGCCTGGTCAAATCCTCGTCTCGCGCACGGTCACCGAACTCACCATCGGCAAAACCTCACTGGCCTTTGATCCGATAGGAACGCACCAGCTCAAGGGCTTTGACACCCCATGGCCAATCTTTGAAGTGCATCAGGATCCACCCAATGTCTCCTCAACGGCCTAACGGACAAACACCCCCCAACCAAACCTCATTCTGCGCCAAATACTCCGGGGAGCGCGAGGGGCTGGCCCCTCGCCCCGTCCCGCAA
>NZ_JAGHRP010000006.1:0-267089 GCF_017743755.1 Shimia sp. R9_3
TGGTGATGCCTGGCGACAACCTGAAGTTCAACGTTGAGCTGATCGCACCGATCGCAATGGAAGCCGGCCTGCGCTTCGCGATCCGTGAAGGCGGCCGCACCGTTGGTTCCGGTGTTGTGTCCAAAATCGTCGAATAATCAGTTCTGCTGATTTTTGACACGGAAGGGGGTGCCATTTGGCGCCCCCTTTTGCTTTGGTAAGGCGCGGTCCCGCCAAGGGAAGAAAGCCGCGATGAGAACGCATTTTGCGCGTTTTCCCTCTTGCCCTTCCTGCAGCACTGCACTACGAAACTGCTCACGTTAGGGGTATAGCTCAGTTGGTAGAGCGACGGTCTCCAAAACCGTAGGTCCCGGGTTCGAGCCCTGGTGCCCCTGCCATTTCCCAAAAGATACCTGTGTCAGAGAACCGTGCGCTTAGCGGCGGGTTCGACGCGTTAAATGCGGACCATGCGCCTGAAGCGACCGGCGGACATGCGGGCCAGTTTGATGGCGCGTTGCGGGGTTTTGAACTTCACATAAGGCGCGTTGGCATCAAAGAGTGGAGGCGAGAAGCTGCTCTCCACCCCAAGCCATTTGTAGAAATCCTGATAGTAGATCTCGCGCAGCGCCAGTGCGCTTTCAAAGCTGAAGATGTAATACTCATGTGTCTGCATGATGTTGGCGAAGATATCACGCGCGCGCGCATCATCGGCTTTGTACGTCGCGGTCGCGCCGCCAAATCGGAGCTGGCGGCTGGTGCGGCTGATGGAAAGGTCGCGGGTGCAGATCACGAAGCGCACATCATAGTCGGCCAGATCCTTGATTTCGTCCTGAAGCTCCTCAAACCATTTTTTTGGCCCGCGGGAGTAGGGCATCGAACGGTGGATGATCACCAGATCGTCGCCCCTGTCGCCGTTCCAGCCGTAGCCATCCCACGCGCCGAAGGTTTTGCATTTCTGGAGCACGTGTGAGGCCACGCGGGCAAGGAATACGCTGCCGGAAGATTCAAAACCGGTGACAATCAAAAGCCGTTTCATGTCTCTCGTCCTTAACACTATCCATACTGGCACAGACCGGGCCTTGGGGCCCGTAGCGGCACATTTGACAGGCTCTAAAAGGGGGCAGGACTGATCGAAATTCTCAGCGATCCCCGGCGGATGAGCGTGCCGCTGTGCGCCGCAGGTAAGCTATCATGGGTTGTCGTAGCGGCAGAGTGTTATCTGCCTGTGACGCGCCACAGGCGGAGTTGAGCCGGTGGCTGCTGATTTGTTGTGCGGGGCGGCGGCGGGGGCTGGAGCTTTCTTCTGGTTATGGGAGAGGGCCGCTGTTAGCGTCCCGCTATGGCTGAAATCGAGATTGAATATTTTTACTCCACCCACTCTGCCTTTGCCTATATCGGGCATCAGAGGCTGCTGGACATCTGTGCCAGGAAGGGCGCGAGCTTGCGGCATCGGCCCATAGAGCTGTCGCCAGTCGTGGAGCATGCGGGAGGGCTGTCTTTTGCGGGCCGGACACAGGCGCATGTGGACTATTTCTTTGGCCGCGAAATCGAGCGGTGGGCCGCGTTCCGGGGCGTGGAGGTGCTTGGGCATCGTCCGAGTTTTCACGATGCGCCGCTCGCGCTCTCCAGCGGCGTAATGATTGCGGCGGCAAAGGCGGGGTGTGATCTGGACAGTCTGGCCTTTGCCCTGCTGCAGGGCCATTGGCGTGACGATATGGATTTGAGCGATGCAGGGGCCTTGGCCGAGGTGCTGCAACGTGAAGGGGTAGATGCGGCCGGGTTGCTGGAGGCGGCGATGTCGGAGCCGGTACAGGCGCAGTTGGCGGCAAACACGCAGGAGGCCATGGCACGCAACGTATTTGGCTCGCCCACCTATGTGTTGAACGGGGACATGTTCTATGGGCAGGACCACTTGGAGCTCTTGGATTACGCGCTGGAGACGCCCTTTGGCCCGCATCGGTTCCAAAACCCGACGGTTGGCTGAGGCTAGGCTGTTTGCCGGTTTTTATGCGCTGCGGGCGGGCGACGGATTTGTACGTGACGTCGCGGCGTGTAAGCGCATAACGGGTGGCTTGACTTGAGTGCTCACCCAAAAGTAAGTGTCTGACCGCACGATCAGCCGTGTGATCAACTTAAAATTTACAACAAATGATTTTTAGAATACTGAAAACGCTATGAAAAATGGCGGTCTTCCCAGTAGCGATGTTAACGTTTGTGACCCTTAGAATAGTTTCTGAATACCTTTTTATCCTCTAACGAGACCATGACCCAGGCACCGACAGCACTTTATTCTGCGCAGGACGCCCTGCCGGCTGATGCCGCGCAGCGCAATCGCTGTCAGCTGCTTAAAGAGTATGCAGAGGAGCGGGCTGCGCGTTGGAAGGCGCGGCTGGTGCTCTTTGCGATTGGCTGTTTCATCGCCAGCTTTGCGCTGGATCCGCGGATTGTTGCGATTGCCTTTCTGCTCGCGGTTGGCGGTGATTGGTTGGACAGCCATATCCTGAGAACCCATGTGCGCCGCCTGATTGACGCAGGGCGGTTGCGGCCTGCTCAAAGGCTGGCTGTGATCTCCAGCGCCATTCAGGGTGGCGCCTTTGTGGCCAGCATTGCAGTGTTTTATTTTGCGGAGCTTGAAGAGGCAGATTTGCTCTTTGTCGTTGGGGCGCTCTGTATAGGCGCGGTGAATGCGACAATTGCCCTGCCGAAAAACCCAGCAACAGCCATTTGCAGATTGTTTTTCTATGCCAGCGCCCCGTTTGTGCTGATGGGGGTGCATGCTCTGCAGCTGGGGTCCTTTGAGCCGTTCTACCTCATACGCGCCTCCAGCGTGATGCTGATGTTTTGCCTGTGTTATATGTTCATCGCGTTCTCGCGGGCGGGGCTGGAAAACGCCCGTATCACCCAGGATTTGCGACAGCAGCGGGCGGAGATGAAGGCGGTGACGGCGCGCCTGCAGGAACAGCAGACCGAGATGCGCCAGTTGTCTCTGGTGGCTCGCAACGCCAACGACTGTGTGATCATTTCTGACAAGAACCGGCACATCGTCTGGGTGAATGACGCTTTCACAAGGATCACAGGGTTTTCTTTGGCAGAGGCAAAGGGGCAGGCGATTGTCGATCTGTTGACCGGCAACATCGAAGAGCTGCGGAGCTACAAACCCATTGAAGATGCTGTGGCCGCCGGCCGGGCTTTTCGCGGTGAGCTGCAGAATGTGACCAAGGACGGTCGACGCATCTGGGTGGATGTGAACCTCTGTCCGATCCGCGATGAAACTGGCGAAGTTGAGTTCTTCGTGTCCATTGAAAGGGACGTGACGGAAGCGCGTCAACACTCGCAAGACATGGTGAAAGCCCGTGAGGCGGCTGAGCAGGGGGCACGCACCAAAGCGGAGTTTCTGGCAAACATGAGCCATGAGATTCGCACGCCGCTGTCCGGTGTGATCGGCATGGCCGATCTTTTGGCTGAAACCCAGCTGGACACAGAACAGGCGCGCTTTACCGAGACCATTCGCGGATCCTCCATGTCGCTGATGGCAATCATCAACGACATTCTGGACCTGTCCAAGTTGGATGCCGGGCGGATGCAGTTGCATCCGGTGGTGTTTTCACCACACGCCTGCATCAAGGAGACCTTGGATCTGTTGAGCCCTGCGGCGGACGACAAAGGGCTGGTGATCACCTTTAATGTCGGGGAAAGCACCCCGGACTATGTGAAGGCTGATGACGGGCGCATCCGTCAGGTTCTGACCAATATTTTGGGCAACGCCATCAAGTTCACCGACACTGGAGGGGTAGATGTGATGCTGCGCCACACCTGTGATGCGAAGGGGCGGCGCCTGATCTGTGAAATCAGCGACACGGGGGTCGGTATTCCGAAAGATCAGCAGGACAAGATTTTTGATCACTTCACCCAAGCCGAAGCCGCGACCTCGCGCAAGTTTGGCGGTACGGGGCTTGGTCTGTCGATCACGCGGCATATTTTGGATGTGATGGGTGGCAGCATCATGGTGGAATCCGAGCCCGGCGAGGGGGCGACGTTCTGCGTTGAGATACCTTATGAGGATGTGGAGCAGTCTGAGCTGTCCCCTATGCAGGCCGCCAACACAGATGCGCCCGCACAGATCGAGCCGGGGCTGCGCATACTTGTGGCTGAGGACAATCAGACCAACCGTTTCCTGATGAAAAAATACCTCAAGGATCAACCGCTGGAGCTGGCCTTTGCCGAAGATGGACAGGAAGCGGTCGAGATGGTTGAGGGTTTTGCGCCCAACCTGATTTTCATGGACATGTCGATGCCTCGCCTAAACGGCGTGGAAGCGACGAAAGCCATTCGCAAAATGGCCATTGCGCAGCCGACCATTGTGGCGCTGACCGCACATGCCTTTGATGGGGAAATGCAGGCGTGCCTGGATGCAGGCATGGATGAGTTTCTTACAAAGCCGCTGCGCAAGGTTCAGCTTTTGAACTGGATTGCAGATCACCAGAAAAACGGGCAGATCACCGGCGCAGCGTGACGCTTGGCGTGACCTAGGGCTGTTTTGCATCCATCGCAAAGCGCGCAGCATTTTCGGCGCCAAAGGCCTCATCCTGCGCTGAGGCGCTCCAGAATTGCGGCTGGGCCTTGGGGATGGTGAGTGCTCTTTGCGTTGCAGGGCGGGCGTCGATGCGGTCAAACCACGCTTGCAGATGCGACAGCCCGTCGATCGAAACCTTGGCCCATACGTACGCACGTGCCCATGGAAAGGTTGCCATATCGGCGATGCTGTAATTCTCGCCCGCAAGCCACTCGCGGCCTTTAAGGCGGGTGTTGAGCACTTCGAGAAGGCGGCGGCTCTCATCCACATAGCGCTTGATTGCGTAGGGCTCTTCATGCCCGTTGGGCGCGGCGATGCGCTGGAAGTACATGGCTTGGCCCATCATCGGCCCGACACCGCCCATTTGAAACATCAGCCACTGCAGTGTCTCGGACCGTGCGTTTGGATCTGTTGGCAGGAACTTCCCGTATTTTTCGGCCAGATACCAAAGGATTGCGCCGCTCTCAAACACCGCAAAATCGCCGTTTGAGCGATCCACGAGGGTGGGGATGCGCCCGTTCGGGTTGAGTTTCATATAGTCCGGCGCTTTCTGCTCGCGTTTGCCAAAATCAACGAATGTCAGATCGTAGGGAACGCCGGCCTCTTCCAGAAACAGGACCGGTTTGTAGCCGTTCATTGTGGCGGCGGTATATAGGTGGATGTCTGGCGTGGTCATGAGGGCACTCCGGGGTTCGGCAAGCTTGCACCCTCAGGCTAGCAGTTTCGCCTATTGCTGGCGACACGTGGCTGGCGGCTGCACATTTGACCGGTGCAGCCGCCGAGTTTGGGATGCAAGTTTGGTTGGGGCGTTGGCCGTCAGCCTGCGAGATGTGCCGCGAGATGGGCGTCAAAACGCTCAAAATCCGCGGCAATGTCAGGGTTCTTCATCACGTCAAACGCGGCAAAGGTTGGCAAGGCGGACATGTCAAAGAACTTTGCGTTCAGGTGCATTGGGCGCAGCAGGTCATCGACGCTGCCACCGGCAAAAAGAGACTCGGCAGGATCATCAAAGGATTCACGCGGAGCGTTGAATGTGACCGACAACATGTAGCGGGTGCCGGTGAGCGCGCCACCCATGCCGTAGTTGGCTTTGGGGGCTTCTTCGGTGCGGCCATCGCCCGCGCTTAAGCGGCCATCCAGACCGGCGGTATAGACTTCATCCATGTATTTCTTGAAGGACCACGGCACGCCCATCCAGTTGACCGGGAACTGGAAAATCACAGTGTCCGCCCATTGGTGGTTCGCGATCTCGGCGTCTACGTCATAGCCCTCGGCGACAGTTGTGACGCGCACGTCATGGCCTTTGGCTTCGAGCGCTGCGCGGGCGCGATCGGTCAAAGAGGCGTTAAGCCGGCCCGGTGCAAATTCATAGGGTTGGGCGCCGTTGAGGATCAGTATGTTGGTCATGATGCATTCCTTGCATTTGGGACAACCGCTTGGGGAGGTGCGGTGCGCAGGACGTGTGGTTGCCCAATGTGAAGTTCAACCTGTGCGCGTTTCTCAAATCCGCACATTTCCGTGAAACTTGCAGAGGGGATGAGAAAAGCCATTGAACGGAAGGCATTAGGCGCCCCCCCCCAATTACATTTTCAGGATCTTTTCGGGGTCAGACCGGCCCATCAGCACATCGGCAATGGCGATCCAGTTGCCGCGGGCGCGGCCGCGTCTGTCCACCCATGCCTCCGGGCGCAGGGCTCGCAGGTGGTTGGCGGTGAAGTTGCGCAGGCACATGGTCAGGCCGCGCCGCCACGGTATGCTGCCTTTGCGGATCAGGTAGAGCGGGTTGGCGATCTGGGAATAGCCTAGGATTGCGCCGTTGCGCTCGCGGCCGGATTTGACGCCGCAATGCACTCCGACGAGGCTTTGCAGTCTGACCTTCTGGCCGGGCAGGCGGGCGCCAAAGTCGAGATCTTCCTGCCATGCATAGAGCGGGAGTTTCTCGTCAAAGCGCACGTCTTTGGCCGCAGAGGACCGCACCGCCATGTTGCAGCCGTAAAGCCCAAGCAGGCCGGAGTTCAGGATTGTTGGTTCCCCCCTTCCAGCGTCCGGCGCTTGCTGCTCCCAATTGACCACGGCATGCCCCGCCTCCTTGATGCTGATGCCCTCAGAGTTGATCCCATCCGCCAAGAGATTGCCGGTGACGCCGGTCACCTCCGGGAAGGCCTCAAAAGCTTTGATGATGTCCGCAATCACATGGCAGCTGGGCACATAGTCGTCATCTTGAAAGAAGACAAAATCGGAATGATCCACAACGTGATCCAGCCCGACATTGCGTTGCCGGGAAGAGCCTTTTTCTGAGAGGATCACCTCTGGGAGGACAGGTGCATGGGGGAGGAGTTTTGCAAAATCCGGCGCGTCTTCAGGTTTGGTGACCACCAGCAGGATCCGGCTGGGCAAGACGGTCTGCCGCATCAGATAGGGCATCATTTGGGCCAGAGTGTCAGAGCGACCAAGCGAGCAAATCACCACTGCTACGCGCTTTGGGGCAACCGACATACAAGCACTCCGAAAAATTTCATTTTCCAGTGTCTATATGTCTAGCAGGTTGCATAATGCGATAAAGTGACAGTTGTGCCTTTTCCGGTTTTTGGTGGTGTGTTTGGTGGTATTTCGCAAAAGAGGTCCGCTGCTTAGGCAGATTATCGCCACTGTGCTGTTGGGCGGTTTTCTATCTGCGCAGCAAAGTGGCGCTGAGGGGAAATTGAGGGCACCGCCAATTGGCGTGGCAAGCAATTTTGGCGTGGATCAGCAGGATCGCGTGCTGCGACTGGCGCAGGCGTTTCCCATTCTCAACATGCGCGATTCCATTTCCTGGAAAGAGCTGGAACGCGAGGCAGGCGCTTATGACTTCGGCAGGCCGCGCACGGGTTTTCCTGCGCAATTTGATCTGGAGAAGGTCGCGACAACGCTGATCGTGCATCCCGCCAACCCGCTTTATGAGGCAGGCAATACGGTGATGACAGAACACGGCATCGCCGCCTTTGCGCGCTATGTGGAGGCGGTGGCTGCGGCCTACCCGGGCGTGAAGGCCATAGAGGTGGCCAATGAGTTTAACGGAGGCAGTTTTGTCAAAGGTCCGGCGCTTAAGTTGGGGCCGATGGCGCGCGCGGATTTGCATGCGGCGCATCTGGCCGCCGTTTCAGAGAGGTTGCGTGCGCGAGCCCCAGAGGTGCGCATCATCGGTGGGGCCGCGCATTCGATCCCCGCAGGCTATCTGTGGCGGCTTCTTGATCAGGGTGCGGCGGCGTGGATGGATGCCATTGCGCTTCATCCCTACACCACAGAGCCGGAACAGTTTGTGCGGCAAGTGGCGGTTTTGCGGCGGCACCCGGAGATGGCGGGGCTTGGCATTGATGTGACGGAGTTTGGTCATATCGACCGGGAGGCGGCGCCGGGCTACATGCTGCGGTATTATTGCCAGATGGCACTGGCGGGAGTGGATCGTGTGGCTTGGTATCCGCTGGTGCGCAGGGGGAAATATGCGGGGCTATTTACGCGCGATGGGCGGATTGAGCCTGCGGGGCGCAGCTATCGCATGATCGCGGCAGAGATGGCTGGCACGGATGTTGAGACGGTTGGCGCAGGGGCCTTTACCTATGGCTGCGCCTTTAATGGCGGTCGCCAGTTGGTGCTATGGGGTGCGCCGCGTCCGGTGACCGTATTGGCGTCAGATGTGACCGTGCGCGGCGCTGATGCGGTGGTGGTGCTTGCCCGCGAAGAGATGGTCTTGTCACGGGAGGCACCGTTGGTTTTCAGCGCAGAGCGGCCACTTGCGCTGGGCACGGATATTCGGCTGGGGGCGCAGGCACTGCTGGCCGATAGTTTTGATCAGTTTGCCTACCCTTCGGAGGGGGAAGCTCTAGGCAATGCGCCGGGGTTTCAGCGTTTCCTGCAGTTGGCTGGGGCTGACGATGTGCCATTTGTCACACGACCGGGGCAGGAGGCGCGGCGCAGGCCCTGGACGCCTTACCTTGGCACGGACCTTGCCGAAGGTGTGCGGCTGACAGCGCGCGGGATGCAGCTGGGTGGACGCCGCGCTCAGGATATCGGGATCGTGCATCGCTATGTCTCAGGGCAGGACGTTACGCTCGATGTGTCCGGCAAGCTGGAGACCACGGGGCAGGCTGGCGATGGCGTGATGGTTGTCATCAAGGCCAGCGGTGAGGTGCTGGTGCAGCAGGGTGTGCAGACCGAGGAAGAGATCGCACTGACGGGTGTCAAACTGGGTGCGGGACAGGCATTGGACATCGTCGTGCGGACCAATGGCTCAATGCGTGGGGATAGTTTGCGCCACCGATTTCAGCTTTTTGATGCTGAGGTTGCCCGTAACTGAGCAGCGGGTGGGAAAAGGGTCGCTTCGGGTCCATGAAGCTTTGACACAGGAGAGGCGATGGCGCAGGAATAAGCTTGTATTCTGTGTGTTTGGCCATTTTTATGACCGTTTCTGTGAGATCATTTGTGAAGGCACCGGTGGGGGCCGCGGTGGCGGCGGTCAATCCGCAATGCCGCTTTGACCGCGCGATATTTGTGATGTCTCACATGCGCGGCGCGACGACAGCCTTGTCCAACGTGCTGTGCAGCCATCCTCAGATATCGGGATACGGCGAGGCGCATATTTCTTATCAAGGACGCGGGAGCCTGGGGCAGCTGGCGGTCAATCAGGCAAGGCGCAGCGCGTGGTCGCCAAGCGCGCGATACCTGTTTGACAAGATGCTCCACAACCGGCTCGACCGTGACCTGCCGGAGGCATTTTTTGCTGCGCGTGTGGTCTTCTTGTTGCGGGCGCCGGAGCCGACAATCCCATCGGTGGCCAATCTGTTCCAGCATGTGGGGTCCAGTGAATATCCCGATGAGACCACAGCGGCGCAATATTATCTGGCGCGGGTGCGGCGGCTCACACGCCTGTGGCCACGGTTTGCGCCAGAGCGGCGTATCGGGTTGCGCAGTGAGGAGTTGCTCTCTGATCCGGAGGCCGCCGTGGCGCGCATTCAGGACATGCTGCAAATGACCCCTCCGCTACAGAACCGCTATGTCAGCCGGGCGGCGAGCATCGGGGCGGGGGCGGGCGATCCGATCCAAAGTGGCAACCATGCCAGGATTGAACGGCGCGTGCCTCAAGAGGACGTGCCGGTGCCCAACATTGCGCCGTCCCTAATGGCGCAATGTCGGAAGGCCTTTGAGGCGTTATTGCACATGATGGAAGAGGGTTAGGACGCAACCCGGTGCTGATCCAGCGCGGCAATCACCGCGCGGGCGGCATTCTCCCAGGTGAAGTCGGAAATATGCGCGCGGCCCGCAGCGATCAGAGAGCTGCGCAGGGCGGGTTGACTCATCAGGAGTTGGGCGCTGATCGCCCAGTCCTCAGGGTTGTCGGGATCCGCGTAAAGTGCGCCGTCACCGCACACTTCAGGCAGCGCTCCGCAAGGCGCGGCGATGGCCGGAGTGCCCAGTGTCAACGCTTCGGCAGGGGGAAGGCCGAAGCCTTCGGTGCGTGATGGCGTGAGCACGGCAACGGCCCCCTGATAGAGCGCAGCGAGTTCCCGATTGGAGACAAATCCCGGGAAATGGACGTTGTCTGGCACCACATGGCCTGCGCTCAGGAAGGCCTGTTTGGTGGATTTTCCGACCAGCACCAGCTGGGCATTTTGCATGTCGGGCCGTGCAAAGGCCTGTAGCAAGACGGTGATGTTTTTGTGATCCTGCAGGCTCGAGAGGGCCACAAAATAAGGCGTCTTCAGCGGGGCATTGTTCGGGTTGTAGCTGTGTGAGGACAGGGCGGCCAGATGGCCGACGCCATTTGAGACCACATGGATCTGATCTGATTTGGCGATGCCCAAAGCCACCAGTCGGGACTTGGAATATTCCGACACCGCCAGCACCAGGCGCCCATCAGTGGCCGCACCATAAGACAGCAGCTTGCGCCACTGACGCGTGGTGAAGCTGTAGCTTTCCGGCGCATCAAAAACATGGGCATCGTGCAGCATGGTGACGTGGTTTTTGCCGAGCAGCGGAGCGGTGTTAAAAAAGCCGGCGATGCGGCCGCGGCGGCTCAGGCGGGGCAGCTCGAGTTGTTCCCAGAAAATGCCGCCGAGGCGACCGAAGACCTGAAACGGGATGCCCAAAGCTTGCGCCGCTTTTTTCGCGGCGGGGGGGACAACCACTTTGAGGTCATAGCGGGCGGCGACGTCCGCATCAGTCGCCTGAAGTCTGGCCAAGGCAAGGGTCAGCTCGCGCGCGACTGTGTTCACTGCTGTGGTGTCTGCGGTCAAGAAGCGCCCGTTGACAAAAACCGGAAGTCGGGTCGTCACATGATCTCCTCAACCAGCTGCTGCATTTTTTTCTGAAACACTTCTTTGCGGAAGCTTTCGGCGTGGCGGCGCACGGCTTTGGGTTTGATGTCGTCCTCGACCGCAAGGAATTGATCGACCGCTCCGAGCAGCGACGGAATGCTTTGTTCGTTATAGAGCACGCCGGTGGGATCGCCTTTGTCCAGCCCGCGCACGGTCTCAGCAGAGCCACCGACACCAAAGGCTATGACCGGAGTGCCGCAGGCCTGCGCCTCAACCGGGACCATGCCAAAATCCTCAAGTGCGGCAAAAAGAAAGGCGCGGGCATTGCGAAAACACTTGGCCATATCGGCGTCGGCAAGGCGGCCCGTGAACTCCACGTTGGGACCGGCAAGCGCCATGATGCGCGACTGCTCCGGCCCGGTGCCCACGACTTTGAGTTTGAGGTCCGGGCGGCGGGCGAAGGTTTCGACAATGAGGTCGATGCGTTTGTAGGGCACAAAGCGGGATGCGGTGACAAAGTAGTCATCACGCGCGCCTTCGTTATAGGGGAAACGCTCCATATCAATGGGAGGGTGGATCACCTGCGCCTTGCGGCGGTAGACCTTCTCGATGCGCTTGGCGATGAATTCCGAATTGGCGACGATGTGGTCCACCATATTCACCGTGCGCAGATCCCAGAGGCGGAATTTGTGGAGCATGCCATGTGCGAGATGGCGCTTCAGCTGGCCTAGAAAGCCGCCGCCGAGACTGTCCAGATATTCTGGCGCAAGATCCCAAGCATAGCGGGGTGGCGAGTGAATATAAGCGATATGGGGTTGATCGACCCCGGTGATCACGCCCTTGGAAAAGGCGGCGGAGGAGCTGATCACGCAATCAAAGCCGCGCATGTCGAATTTTTCGATCTCGCGGGCGCATTGAAGCAGCAGATATCGGTAGTATTTCTGCACGCCGGGCAGCCGGTTAAGGCGGCTGACCTTGAGCGGGCTGAGCCCACCGTTTGTTGCGTAGTCACGCTCTTCCTTGGTGAGAAAATCAAAGAGAGTATGTATGGGAGCGCCGGGGAAAGCACGCGCCAATTCGGCGGTTACGTGCTCTCCTCCAGCAAGTCCGGGGAACCAGTCATGTACAAGTGCGATGTTGCGTGCCGGGGAGCGCATCAACATGGCGAAACCTACCTATCCTTTGGCACCTTGCCCCCGCGAATACACATCTTCGTAGCGAATGATGTCATCTTCGCCGAGATAGCTGCCGGTTTGAACTTCGATGAGAACCATGGGGACTTTGCCAGGGTTTTCCATCCGGTGAACTGCCCCAAGCGGGACGTAGATTGATTGGTTTTCCGATACCAGTTGTTCGGTGTTGTCCACCGTTACTCTTGCCGTGCCCTCCACGACGATCCAGTGCTCTGCCCGATGGTGATGGGATTGCAGAGACAGGGATGCGCCCGGGTGGACATGGATACGTTTGACCTGAAAACGATCGCCAATGACGAGGCTTTCAAACCAGCCCCAAGGACGGTGATCTTTGGGGAATGCGGTTGCCTGCAAGGCGTTCTTGGCCTTGAGCGCGGTGACGGCGTGTTTCACGTCTTGCGCCTTGCTCATATCCGCGACCAAAACCGCGTCGTTCATGGCCACGGCAATGATGTTTTCGAGGCCGATGCCGACGATTTCCTGGGTGTCGGTTTCAGAGCGCAGCAAGGTGTTGCGGCAGCCTATATCGGTGGCATTGCCTGATAGCGCGACGCCCTGATCGTTCTGATCGCTGTTGCGCCATACGGAGTCCCAACCGCCAAGGTCAGACCAATAGCCGGTGAAAGGCATCACAGAGAGATTGGATGCCCGCTCCATCACCGCGTAGTCGATGGAGATGTCTTCGGCCTCGCTCCAGGGCTCTGGCGCCAGACGCAGGAAACCAAGGTCCACTTCGGCCGCCTCAACGGAGGCTTGGACCGGGGCGATGAGGTTGGGTGCGTGCGCCTCAAAGGCCGCGATAATGTCTTTGGCTTTGAACAGGAAGATGCCGGCATTCCAAAGATAGTTGCCCTGCTCAAGCATGGCTTGAGCCACTTCAAGCTTTGGTTTTTCGACAAAGCGCGACAGCTTGATCGTGCCTTCAGCGTTCTTGGGAGAGCCTTCGAGCTCCAAGTAGCCGTAGCCGGTTTCCGGAGAGGTTGGCGTGATGCCGAATGTCACCAGTTCACCACGCTCAAGCGCAGGCAGCGCTGCTTTGACACTGGCCTGAAATGCGGTCACATCAGGCACCACGTGGTCAGATGGCCCCACAAGCATGACGGCGTCCGGGTCTTCGGAGTGAAGGTGCAGGGCCGCTGCCAATACGGCGGGTGCGGTATTGCGGCCTTCGGGCTCAATTAGAATGGTTTTGGGGTCAATTCCGATATCCATTAATTGCTCGGTGACAATAAAACGGAAGTCGGAATTTGTAATAACAACGGGGGTTGAGAAACTCATATTCTCAATTCCGCCCGTAAGGCGCTGGGCGGATGATTGAAAAAGAGTGTGTTTGCCAACCAATTCGACAAATTGCTTGGGGTAACTCTTTCTAGAAAGAGGCCACAAGCGCGTTCCAGAACCGCCACAAAGTAAAACCGGCGAAACTTTCATTCGGGTTTATCTCCAATATTAATCTACAGATCCTGAAGAATATTCAGGGAGGGTATACGCAGATCCTGAAACTGAATTCAGGTATAAGTGTATCATGTGACTGCCTCAAGTTATTGAGAACATTGTCACAAAACTATCACCCGCTGCGGGAGATTGCCTGAAAATTAGGCTGACTGCCAGCTCTTTTGCGCATGAACTAACCGTTTGAGGAAAGTTCCGCACGAAAGAGTATGCGGCGTTGTTTTCATGGCGGTTTCGGTTTTTTTGCCGTTCTTTCAGGTCGAGTCATCGACAGTTGCTGCGCTGATTTTGAGGAGATGTCATTCATAATTTTTCGCCTCATGGTTAAGTATTGTTCATTAAATATTAATGAAGGATTAATTTTGATTTTGTGATTTTTGAAACGCTGCCGTGGTTTGGATTTGGCGAAATTATCGAAATGGTCGAGTGTCGAATTGGCGTGTCGACCTTGGGGATTTGATCAACAGAATGTGAGCGAAATCTGCATTGCTGACGGCGTTATGGGCGATTTTTTGCTTGCTGCTTTAACGTCAGTTCGGCGGCAATTTGCCGAATTATTATTTTGTTAACCATTCGTGTCTCGCAAATACGCTTGAAATAATTCAAAAGGCAAAAACAATCTTGTGTCAGGCGCGTGCGCAATGCCGCTGCCACCGTTTCCAGTGATCAGTAGAAAATTAACTTCGCAGAGATATCGACTCTGTTGAAGCAATTGTGGTGTCGGAATTGAATCGAGGAATGGTGGCCGTTTCCTAGATGTCGCGGGCGGAGTGCGTATGCACAGCCTGTCGAGCATTCCTATCGAGTGGATGGCGCAACCAACGGAGCGGCTCGTCAGCCCGGCGCATAAGCAAGCCGCGATGGTCGGCAGAGAAGATCGGACGCAAAGTCCCAATCCGGTGCAGGAGCCAGAAGGTCTGCGCCAAGGTGGAGAAGACAAAATGACTGACACCGCAGAACGCGATGTCTGGAAAGACAGAACTCCGAAGCTTGACTGCGATGAAAGCCGCTGGACCTCCCGCCAAGGGGGCGAGGTGCTCTTTGTGGGGCACGGAGATGACAATGTGATCGGCGCAAATGGTGTGGATCGTTTGGCAGAGGCAACGGTTGATGACTCTCTGGCCGATGGTGGCCCATCAGATGTGTTGCGGGACGATGTCGTTGAAAAGGCACTGGCTGGCGATGCGGTTTGTGATCGCGCCATTAACTTTGATATTTTCGAAAGTGATCGGTTGGTGTTGAAGCTGGCGCATGTTGATGAGCGTGGTCCGGATTTTGTGGCATCGCGCACTCAGCTGGGCGGGAGTAGTGAGTCCATCAACCTCTTCGGTGGCCTTCATCTGGGCGAAAGCCAGCAGGATGATCGCTTGGAGGCACTTCTCGCGTGAACACAAGATACCGTTGAGCAAAGCAGCCTGATCAAAAAATGAGCGACTGGCCAAACGGACCTGCCTGAATAGTCTGTGTCGTTTACCGCAAACGTGCCGCGCGATAAGCTGGCAGCGTTGGTTGATTTGTTTTGCGGGTGGTTTCTTGGACAGGCTGATCTACATCATCGGCTCCGGGCGCAGCGGTTCTACGGTGATGGAGCGCGTTCTCAACAGTTCAGACAGATTGGTGGGCGTTGGAGAAGTCCACGCGCTGTGGCGGCTGCCGATTGACGGGTTGATGTGTTCCTGTGGCGCGACCGTTCCCGACTGCACGTTCTGGCGAAGCGCCTTGTCGCACGCTGAAATTGATGCGGATGATCTGGCGGAACTTGCGGAGCTGGAGGCCAGTGTGATCCGCAATAAGTTTCTTGTGCGACAGCGGTATGATCTCGGGAAGATTGCGCGCGATCCGGGCATTGTGCGTTTTAACGCATTGCAGGTCCGGCTGTTTGACGGCGTGCGGTTTGCGAGCGGTGCCGAGATCGTGCTCGACAGTTCCAAGGCGGGGCCGCGGGCTTGGGCTTTGGCAGCTTCAGAACGTCCTCCGGTGTTTTTACACGCCTATCGCAATGCCCGTGATGTGATTGCGTCATGGCGTAAGCCGAAATTTGAACCCTCCACCAATAGCTTGATGAATAAGCCAAGTTTGGGGAGCGCGGCGCTTGATTGGATCAAGGTGGAACAAGCCGCGCGCAGCCTGGCCCGCCGAGGGCAGAGGGTGAGCCGCGTGAACTATCTGGATTTTGCCGATGCGCCGCGGCCGACGTTGCACGCTGCGCTGGAGCCGTGGTTTGCGGGGCTGGTGGACTCGATGGATTGGCGTGGCGAAAGGGATGTCGCACCGGGCGCGCAGTATCATTCGGTCCTCGGTAATCCGGATCGCTTTGACAGAGGGGTGATCCAGATCCGGCCGCAACGGGTGGTGGCGCAAGATTTCTCGCGCGGTGAAGCGCTTGCCATTCAGAGTGTTGCCGCGGTTCTGCAGCGGATTTACCGATAGCTGGCGGCTTAGGCCTGTGAGCGCTTTGAGGGGAAACTGTCTCGGCACCAGCGGGTTATGGGCCGTTCGATCCAGAGGTGGGTGGCCGTGCCCGCAGCGATTGCCGCAACAAACAGCACTGCCGCAGTGCCGATGGGCCCCAATAGGGCGTCGAGTTCAAGGGCTGCGAGCCCTTTTTCTCCGATTTGCAAAACAATGGTGTGAGACAGATAGAGTGCGTAGCTTGCAGCGCCTTGTTGTTGCCAAAACGGGGATTTGAGCGATTGGGAAGTGCGCTCTAGGCAAAGTGCGCCAGCCACAATGCAGAAGGCCGGCAGGCCGAAAGCTAAAAAACGAAGCGGCATGAGCTGTTGGAAATCTGGACCCCAGTCGAAAATCTCTGGGAGAGCCAGACCAAGACCACCGGCTGTGATCAACAGCCAACCGGTGCTGCGCCGCCCGCCAATGGGGCCTGCATTCAGGTACCAATATGCCAGCCAGCAACCGGCGAGAAATTCCAAGAGAATACTGTTGGTGAAAAAGCGGGCCACCGCGCCGGGGGGCTGTAGAAGCAGGCCAGCCAGCGGCAAGAGCAGCAGGCAAGTGGTGATCGCCATCATACGGTGGCGATTGGGCAGAAAAAGCGCGGCGCCAAAGAGCAGGTAGAAAAACGCTTCGAAGTTGAGGGTCCAGCCGACGCCGAGAATGGGCATAAGCGCGCCGTTGCTGCGTTCAAACGGAATGAAGGCCATGGATTTGAACAGATTGGTCAGCGTGGCGTCTGTGTCGGTGAGGCCAACGGGGCGCAGCCCAACGGCCACCATGCCAGCGATGAGCAATAGGAACAGCCAGTAAAGCGGCACGATGCGTGTAGCGCGTTGTGCAAAGAACTGTGCCGGCGTGGCGGTTCTCTGCGCCGTGGTCAGCGTGATGATAAAGCCCGAAATTACAAAGAAAATATCGACCCCGGCCGCACCTACATGGATGTCCTTGATCCATGGGGCATGCGGGAGCAACGGCGTGCGCAGGTGGTGCAGAACCACCATGGTCGCGGCAACAGTGCGCAGAACTTGTACATTACACAGCATAGCAAATGACCTCTCCCCGAAGGGCCTTGGCACACAAAGATGGGTCGGATCTCTTTTTTAGCTCTGCTGGAAAGATGGGCTCTGTCAACCTACGGGAGATGATAGTGCCCAGCATTGGGCAGATTTTGCGCCTCCAAGTGGCAATGCTGTTGAAAGATCCGGCAGCCGCTCGCATGGTAAGGCTGTTTTTATGTGTTTGCTTTGATGTGTTTTTGAGATGGCGCTTTTGCTCAATGGCCGCTTTTTGACGCGACCGCCGACCGGTGTGGACCGGGTTGCTGTGGAACTGATGCGCGCGTTTTTGGCGCGGGACGATGCGCCGGAGCTGCGATGCGTGGTGCCGCAGCCAGGACCAATTCAGGAGCTGGGAACCTTTCCTGACGCTCTGATCAAGTCTGTGGAAATTTCCGAAAGTATCTTGAAAGGGCAACTTTGGGAGCAGGTCTCTTTACCTCGTCTGGCGGCCGAGGAGACGTTGCTTAGCCTTTGCAATATCGGGCCGATTGCCTCCGCCAATCAGGTGGTGATGATGCATGATGCGCAGGCGTTCACCCAGCCGCAGGCATACGCGCGCGCCTTTCGCATGTGGTATCATGCGGTGCAGCCGCGATTGGGGCGGAAGGTCAGGCTGGTTCTGACGGTATCCCGCTTTTCAGCAGGGGAGTTGGAGGCGCATGGTGTCGTGCCGCGCGGCAAGGCGCGGGTGGTGCACAATGGGGCGGACCACATTTTGCGCACCGCTGCAGATCCGGAAACCCTCACAGATTTTACGCTGGAACCGCAGGGGTATTTTCTCGCCATAGGCAGTTTCGCGCCGCATAAGAACCTCAAAATGTTGATTGCTGCGGCTGAGCGGCGCGGCGCGGGAGCACCACCCGTGGTGATCGCGGGGGGCGGTAATGCGCGGGTGTTTGGCGAAAACGGTCTCCGGGAAAGTGCGTCGGTGCGCCTGTTGGGGCGGGTGAGCGATGCGCAATTGCGCGCTCTCTATGAAAATGCGCTGGCCCTGACGTTTCCATCGCTGACGGAAGGATTTGGGCTGCCTCCCGTAGAGGCGATGACGTGTGGCTGTCCTGTGATTGCCGCGCCGCGCGGTGCTGTGCCGGAGATCTGTGGTAGTGCGGCGCGCTACGCCGATCCAGAAGACGCTCAAGCTTGGACCGTTGCGATGCAGGACATCGCTGACAACCAGCAGGAAAGGAAAGAACGGGCCGAGGCTGGGCGCGCTCAGAGTGCCGCATTCACTTGGCAGGCAGCGGCGGCGCAGTTTGCGGCGCATCTGGATGAGGCTGGTCTATTGTCTTCAGCGTAAGGCCTCCGGCTTCGACCCTAGCCACGGTGAGCGCGCCGGTCGCATAGACGCCGCTGTCGATTGCGATGCGCCCGTTGATCAGGCCGGGGCGATCCACAATGAGATGGCCGTGCAGCACAAAAAGCCCGTCTTTGCGGCGAATGTCATAGCAGTCGGCATTGCCCCAGGTCAGCACTGCCGGGTCTTGAGCATCGGGCGATTGGGTTGGATCGAGACCTGCGTGAACCGCAATGATGTTGCCGGATTGCCAGAGCCACGGCCAGTCAAGCATCCATTGGATCATCTCCACACCCATGGCCTGCGCAAGGGCATCGCGCAGATCATAGAGCGCGTCTTCACTGTTGGTGGTCGGTGTGAGGCCGAAACTTTGCAGGGTTTCTGTGCCGCCAGCCCCAAGCCACATTGGCGCGTATTGGACCGGATCATCCAGAAAGCCGAGCAGCATTTCCTCGTGATTGCCACGCAGGCAGATCAGGTCTGGCCAGGCGGTGTGCAGGCTGAACAGCCGATGCAGCACAGCCGCGCTGTTGGGGCCGCGATCTATACAGTCCCCCAAAAGCACCACCGGAGCTTCTGTGTCCTCAGGGCGGGCAGCGATCCAGCCAAGGGCTGCGTCCAGACGATCAGCGCAGCCATGCACATCGCCGATGGCAAAGAAAGGCCTTTGCGGGGCAAGCGCGCTTTCGGTGAGCGGTTTGGTGCGGAACAGGCGGGGAAACAGAGGCATCACAGTCTGAGATCGGAGTATAAGCTCAGACTGGCATGCTTTTGTCCAGGGTCAAGCGGGAAGCGCCTGGGATGGATCACATTTGCGGAGCCTCCCGCTAGCCCCAGGGCTGAAAGCCCGTTGGTAGGGGCAATGTGAGGCCGGCGGTGCGCAGCCGTGCGCCGGTGGTTGTCCCGGGGCCAAGGCCTGCGAGCGGTTTGAGGGGGCCAAGGACGGCCGAAATATCTGCACCAGAGGTCCCGGAGGCGGGATCGGCATCGGCAGTGTTGTTCCAGAGGATTGCGCCGGAAGGGCGCAGCCAGAGCTGGCGGGCTGTCAGGTCAACGGCCACCTGCACGGTTGTCTGGCTGTTGATATGGGCCCCCATCTGCTGAAGGCCGCTGCCGGAATAGCGCAGTGTGGTGCCCAGCCAGCCGGCTTTGCGCACACCATTGGTGCCGCCGCCCAGCGGTGCATCCTGATCCCCGATCCCGACAAAGACCACGCTTCCAAACACATCGACCTCAAAGATAAACTTCCCTGTTGCGCGTGTTTGGGTGCCGCGTGCATAGCGGGTGCCGGTCTCGCTGTTGTTCACCAACGCCCCATTTTCGGAGTAGCTGAACAGGCTTGGTTGATAGGTCACATCCCAGACCGAGGCGCTGGAGGCCAGGGTGATGTCGGGGAGCAATTGCAGGGGGCTGTCGATCTCGTCTGTCGTCAGCAACGCGTAGATGTCCATTGGGGTGTCCTGCGGCAGGGCGCTTAAAAGGACAGTGGATTCTCCGCCGGGGGGGAAGAGTGCTTGGCAAAGATTCCTGCTGAGTGGCAAGGAAGCCGATGCCAGCTTTCAATCCCGCTTGCGTCGGTGGCGGATCGCCTGCGGGCAGCGCTGCCAAATAAAGCGTGCCGCCATCGGTGCTGCGCAAGGACAGGGTCAGATCCGCGTTCGAGATGTCCGTTTCGGCGAGTTGCGTGATCACAGGGCGCAATGCCGGTGCGTAGGATTGCGACGCGCCATCGGCACCGCGCAGATCCACGAGGGCATTGGCGATGAGCTGGCCGAGTTGCTGCATTTGAGAAGCTGTCAGATGCACATTGTTGCCATTGCGCAAACCGTGCTCGACAAAATAGCGCTGAGTATGACCGCCGTTGGCCGCGTCGGTGATGGTGCCATCCTGTGCGATGTGCCAGCGGCAGAGGCCGCGCAATTGGTCGTTGATTGCGGCGGTGTAAGGATCGGGTTGGCCGGACCCAAGGGAGGTTTCGATGGGAGACAATGCGATCAGAAACCAAGGCGGCTGCGCGCCCATTTGGGCCTCTTCAAAGGCGTAGATCTCCTCAAAATGTTGGGCGTAATCGGCGATATCGGGGTGCGTGAGGTTGGCCTCGGCTCGTGGCGTGCTGGTATTGGTTTCGCCCTGCCACCAGATTTTCGCCTGATAGCGCAGAGGGGCAGGCAGGCTTGCAAGCGTCTGGCGCAGATGGCGTCTTCCGTGGATCTTGTTCTGCCAGACCTGTCCGGAAAGGCTTGGACGGAAGGCGTCGATATGTTGTCCGGCGGTGGCCGCTTTGGCCAACAGGAGCGCGCTCGCCGTTTCCCAAAGCGTGCCTGTGTCAAAGGCTGCGGCGAGGCCGATGGTTGGGCCTGTGCCACCGCTGCCGCCACCAGACGTGAGGCAGCGCTCACCGTAGCGGCCCTCTTGCCCAGCGATGGTTTCACCTGCTGCGGCGAGCACGTATGGCAGGGTTTCCACTGTTGGCGTGGAGGTGCCTGCGCCGGCGGTGATCGAGAGTTGGGAGACGTCCCCATAAAGGCGCCGGGCCGAGGCAGGCAGGCTGTCGATGGAATTGAAGCCCACGATGTTGGATTGCCCTTCCGCATCGAGAAGAGCGATGAAGCTTGGTTGCGGTGAGACTGTTCCGGCTTCCCCAAGCGTGCTTGCAGAGATGTCGAGGCCGATCCCTATCATCAGCTCAGTCCGATGATGCCAGTTGCGGTTGTGCCTGTGGCCCAGATGCGCGTGGCACGCACTGGGAAGGTGATCCCGGCGGCAACAAAAAGCGTGGCCACAGAGCCATCGGCGGTTGTGAGGCGCACCGTGCCGCTGCTGGCAACGTTCAGGGCGCGTGTGGTTTTGCTGAGATCCACGCTGTCGTTTGGGGTGATCTCCTGCAGAGACACCGCCGGAGCGTTCAGGGTGACGGGATATTGGGAAAAATCATCTGGTGACGGCAAAGCTGTGTCCTCGCATGGTCAATCGGTCAGGCGGGGTGCCTGAGCTTGATGGGCAAGGGGGATGCCAGATCGTACTTAATCAGGGGTGGGCGCAGCGCGCGCAGGTTACGAGTTACGCGCAACGGGAGTGGTATGTAGTGGCTGGCTATAAGGGGTTTACCGTTCGGCAAAGACCCGCATATCAAACACGCGCAGCCGCATTCCCGCGCCGATCGTCGCCAGAGCCAGAAGCGTGGCCAATGACAGGCCGATGCCAAGGCTGAGACCACTGACGCCAATCCCGCTTTTGATCCAGAGCCACAGGCCACTGGCGGCGGCATAGTAGGCGCCCACCACAGCCAATGCGATGAGGATGTTGTAAACTGCGCCTCGAATGGGCACCTCGCCTTGCCAAGAAATGAGTGCGAGTGCGGCAATGGCTGTGAGGATGGCCACGCAGGCTTGGGCAAAGGCAAGCGTGTTCAGGCCCTGATCGGAGGTGACAAAGATGGTGGCGATCATCACGCTGGTCCAGACCAGATTGTGATACATCGACACCTGCGTTTTGTTGCGGGCGGCAAAGATCGGCAGGATCAGCGCATTGCCAAAACCGGCAAAGGCGCGCACCGACAGCGCATAGAGAGCGCCAAGGGCGGCGAGATAACTTGGGTGAAAGAGCGTTGTGACGAGATCGGCTCCGAACACCAGAATGGTGGCAGCGAAGCCTCCCATCAAAATGACCATCACGCCACAAAAGCGGTTGAGAACCGGCTCCAGCTGGGCCCCTGTTCGGGCAGCTGCGCCAAATTGGTTGAGTGCAAAACTGCGCAATGGTTGCCCCACGATATCAATGGTGGCGGTCGAAAACCGATTGGCGAAACGGTAGAGGCCAGATTCTGCCGTTGTGAAGAAATAGGCCAGCAACAGGTCTGTGCCGAAATTGGAGACAAAAACCAGCAGGCGGGATCCATAAAGGCCTGAGGCATAGCGCAGCGCATGTGCTGCCATTGGTCGATCAAACAGGAAATGGGGGCGATCCGGCGTCATGACGCTGTAAAGAAAAACACCGATGACAACCCGGATATAGCGGTAGACCACCATGGCAAAGAGCGACTGCCAGAGCCAAAGCACCACTGCGCCGCCGAGCATGGCGGCACTGTTTTGCAGCAGCATGATGATGAAGTGCCGCCGCATCTGCTGACGCCGTATCAGAACGGCGCTGGCCCAGGCCATGCCGGAGGCAAAGGGTTGCAGCAGGCCCAAATAGCGCAGAACGGGGGCGAGATCAGGGCTGTCAAAGACCTGTGCCAACCATGGGGCAAACACAATCAGTGCCCCACCGCCAATCCAGCCCACAAGCTGCATCAGCCAAAACATGGTGGAAAGCACCGCTTTGTCATCCTCCGACGAGGTCACGATAAAATGGTAAAAACCCGCATAGGTGAACGCGAGCACCAGCTCCACAAAGACTATGGCCAGCGTGTAGACACCGTATTCAACGGGGGCGAGAAAGCCTGCGGCCAACAGCGTGATGACAAATCCGGATATTTGCTGCGATGCGAGGCCAATTATAGAGAGCGCCGCATTCGCGCCGGATTGGATTTTGGATTGACCTGAGGATTGGGCTGCGGGAGCGCGATCTGCCATCTGTCCTGTAAATCCGAGTTTTGAACAAAAGAAACCAAAGTACGGGTGATGAAAATTCGTGCGCCACAGGGCGCGATATCGGTAATTCAGAGGTTTTGGCGCGTGAATAGGGAACGCGGCTGTTAAATTGCCTTAAAATGTTACATCCTGTCGGTATTTGTAAGTAAAGCGTATTTGAGACCTGGTTTGGTATGCAATTCGTCTCGACCTCTTTTATTGCCGTGTTTTTGTGCAGTGTCCTGCTGTTACAGGGGCCGTATCGCGGGCTTTGGGCTTTTTTGGTCTCTTTGCCTTTTGGTGCGGCTGCGGCGATTACCTTTCCGGCGGTTGGCGGCACATCCCTCTTGGTCAGCGATATTGTGCTGCTGGTTATGATGGTGCAGCTCTTCTTTCAGCGCCGTTGGTTCAGCCAGACTTTGGGTACTGTGCGCCCCTATCGCCCCGGGTTCTGGCTGTTGCTGTGTTTGATCGGGGCGGTTGTTTCGGCCATATTCCTGCCGCGCCTGTTTGTCGGTCAGACCGAGGTTTTTCAGGTGGTCCGCTTTGAGGACCGGGCGCTGCCGATGCTGCAGCCTTTGCAGCCGTCAAACAGCAATGTCTCGCAGGCTTTTCGCCTTCTTCTGTCTGCTTCTGCCTTTCTGGTGCTCGCCACGCTTTACCGGCTACGGCCCGAGCCGCAGCATGTGGTGTGTGCAATGGCGGCGGCATTGGCTGTGCATGCCACGCTTGGATTTGCAGATATCGCCTCCTACGCGCTGGGCATGCCGGATTTGCTGAGCGTGATCCGGACCTCAGGCTATCAGATGCTCGACCACCAGATGCTGTTGGGCGCAAAGCGCATGGTTGGAGGATTTCCGGAGCCGTCGTCCTTCGGTTATTACACCATCGGGCTTTTTGGGTTCTGGCTGCGATATTGGGTGGGCGACCGTTCAAATGTGCTGGCGATCATCTGCCTGCTGGTGGTGACGGTTCTGGTGCTGCGCTCGACCTCCAGCGGCACCTATGCGGCGGTGGGGGCGTTTATGCTGATTTTCCTCGGCCTTCAGCTGCGTCACATGCATTTGGATCATTTGCCCCCGGCGCAGGTCAGGATGTTGGGTGCTGTTGCTGTCTTATTGCCGCTCTTTGTTGGAACCGCTGTTTTGATCCTCAATCTTGTGCCTGCGGTTGGGGACTATTTTGACCACGTTTTGTTTTCCAAGCTGTCCTCTTCCTCTGGGGTGGAGCGCATGAGCTGGAACCGGCAGGCGTTTGTCAATTTCTGGGACACATGGACGCTGGGGGCGGGCATCGGATCGGTGCGCGGCAACGGTTGGCTTGGCGCGACACTGGGCAATATTGGCTTGGTTGGAACCCTGTTGTTCGGAGCGTTTCTGGTAGCTGTGATCCGCGCGCGGGCGGTGGATCCCGCGTCACAGCAGGCGCTGGTGGTCTCGGCCCTGCAATATGGCTGTGGCGCGGTTTTTTTGCAGGCGATGCTGACCAAGACGACACCCAATCTAGGCACGGAATTTTTTGCCATGGCGGGGCTGGCTGTAGGCATTGCCCGAGGATCAGAATTGTTGGGGCGCCCAATGCGACCGGTGCCTTTTCGGCCAAAATTGAGGGCAGGGATGCATGGTGTGTCGCTCAACAGCTGAGTGCCGCACCCCCAGGGGACCGCGCATAAAGCACGCCAGTGATGAGGCGCCCTTCGAATTGAGATGACAGAGCGTTTTGACGCTGCACGGAGATTGAATGTGAATACGCTTGGCAACGAAGACCTTGGCACGGAGCGCTCCTACATCGTTCGGCCCGCATCCAATGCAAAGGGCGATGAGGTTGATCTGAGCGAGTTTGTGCACTCCTTGCTGCGGCGCAAATGGCTCATTTTAGGATGCTCATTCGCTGTCGCAGCGCTGTTTTATGTGCTGACCGCGCAAATGACGAGCTACTTCACCGCGCGTGCCACATTGATGCTGGACCCAAGGGATACGCAGATATCGACTTCGCAAGCGTTGGTGTCTGATTTGCAATTGAGTAATCCGATCTTGGACAGCGAAGTCGCGGTCATTCAATCCAATCAGTTGCTGGAACAGGCCATCAGCAGCATTGGTGTGGATCGGATTGATGCGCTTTATGCCGAAGCCAATGCGCCGCTGCCGCCGTTTTCCTGGTTTCGCTCAAAAAAGCCCGCGCCCGGTTCAAAAACCGACCCCACAGAGGAGGTCGACGCGCCGCCAGCGCTGATCCCGCCGGAGCGGGTGAAGATGAACCGGGTGTCCTCGCGCATTCGCGAAGGGCTTTCGGTTCGGCGCGTGGGCCAGTCCTATGTCATCGAGATCCTGTCTGAAACGGTGGATCCGCAGCTCTCCAGCCTCATGGCGAACAATCTGGCCAATGGTTATATCCAGCAGCAAATCGTCAACCGGCGCGAGGCGGCGCTGCGTGCGACCACTTGGTTGTCCAATCAGGTGGAGGCACAGCGCACGCAGGTTGAACGCGCCGAGGCGGCGGTCGAAGACTTCAAGAGTGCGCAGATCATCAGTGATGGGGCCTCCAGCGATATCGTGTCACAGCAGATGATTGAGCTCAATGATCAGCTGGCCCGGGTGCGCGCGGAAATTGCAGCAGAAGAGGCGCAGGTTCAGCAGATCGAGGCGGTGTTGCAAGGGGACGGAGCGCCCGCTGTTGGTGATCTCTTGTCCTCGCCTCTCTTCGCGACCTTACGGGAGCGCCGTCTGGCTTTGCTGCAAGAGGATGCCAATCTCGCAACGCGTTTGGGAGAAGAGCACCCGGAGCGGCGACAAATCGCTTCGGTGATTGCGCAGCTGGATGCGGAAATGACCGATGAGGCGCGCAAGGTGATTGAGGGGTTTCGCAATGACGTGCGCATTCTGGAGTTCCGCGAGCAGGCATTGTTGGAAAACGTGAGCGAACTGGAGGCCAAGCTGGCCGCCATCTCGCGCTCTTCGCTTGAGCTGCGTCAGCTGGAACGCGAGGCGGATGCGTTGCGCGGCACCTATGAGGATTGGCTGGCGCGCTTGAGCGAGGCGCGTTCACAGGTTGAATTGCAAAGTGCCGAAGCCTTTTTAATCAACGCTGCGAAAATCCCTTCAGGCCCGTCCGCACCGCGCCCGAAGCTGCTGACCGCCTTTGGTGCAGTTCTGGGCTTGGTGATCGGGTTGATCGCCGCGCTTGTGCTGGAAACCAGCAGCCATGGATTTGCACGCAGTGCGCAGCTGGAAGCGGCGCACGGCTTCCCGGTGGTGGGCAGCCTGCCCAAAGGCAATTGGTCTGGCCCCGGAGAAATCTTTGCCTCCCTAGCAGATGATCCCTATTCCTTATTCAGCGAACGCTTGCGGCAGCTGCGGGAAACCCTGCTCAGTCGGAAGGAGAGCGGAACATCGCACAGTTATGTTTTGTTGTCTTCTGTGCCCAATGAGGGGAAATCAACTGCGGCTTTGGCGTTGGCGCGGATGTTTGCGATTTCCAACCGCTCAACGATCCTCGTGGATCTGGACACGCGACAGTCTGCGATCTACCGCGAAGCCAATCTGACAATGGAGTATGACCTTGGGGATTTCATCGCCGGGCGAGTGTCGCTCAGTCAGGCCATCATGCGCGGAGGTTCTCTGAACTTTGATGTTCTGGGAAGTTCCTCCTCCAAAGGTATTTTGTCGGATGCGGTCAAACACTCTGAACTTGTTGAGTTGGTGGAAACGCTGAAGTACCACTATGAGATCGTCATCATAGATGCGGCCCCGGTGCTTGCGGTCTCCGATGCACTTATGGTGGCAGGGGTGGCGGACAGCCTGTTGTATCTGGTTCGCTGGCGTAAGACGCCCAAACGTGCCGTCAAAATGGGGTTGACACATCTCGCCAGTATCGGAGCGCGTCCGGAGGGCATGGTTTTGACCATGGTCTCCACACAGCAGGATCCCGACTATTATGTGAGGCACTACAATTATGGTTAGAGCGAGTGCATGCGCGCTGGGCCTGTGGGCCGCGCTTCTGAGTTTAGGTGCCACGTTGGCCTATGGAGAGGGCTACAAGCTGGTCATCGGCGACCGGCTTCAGGCAAGTTTTCTGGGAGAGTCGCAACCCATGACAGGCACGGTTGATCTGGATGGGTATCTGCGGTTTGCGGGGCTGGCGCAGTCGCGTGTCGCGGGACTGACACTGGAGGAAGCCGAGCGAGCCCTTGAGAAAGACCTGAAGGCGGCGGAGCTCTACGTCAATCCGGATATCAGTCTGGCGATTGAGAGCCATGCGCCCATCGTAATTGTCGGAGCGGTGCAGCGCCCAGGCTCGTTTGATTTCCTGCCACAATTGACCGTGGAGCTTGCGCTTGGTTTGGCAGGCGGCGTTTCACTGACAGACCTGCGTGATGATCAGCGCGAATTGCTTCATGCGGATGCCGAAGGGCAACTTCGTGCGGCAGCCCTTGAAATTGCGCACCAGACAGTCCGGATCGCGCGACTGGAAGCGCAGTTGGCGCAAAAGTCGGTGCTTGCCGCGCAAGATGTCGATCCACGCGAGATGCCAGTCGCTATGCCAGAGATCATCGATGCGCAGCTTGGGTTGGAGCAACAGCTGTTGAGTACCTTCATTGCGCAGGGGAGTAGGCAAGACGCGCTTTGGGATCAGCATCTCAAAGAACTGGAAACGGAAATCGCTCTTTTGGACAGCCGGATTGCGATTCAGCAGGATGTCGTTCAGAGCCGGGTGGAGGAGTTGGAGGACACCAGATCACTGGCGGAGCGCGGTCTGCAGCGCGCGACCATTGTCACGGCGCAAGAACGCCTTGAGTCCGAGGCACGCGCGCGCATCTTGGAATTAGAGGCGCAAAAGTCGCGTGCGCAAAGTGACTGGATCACTGCATCACGCGCGCAATCCAACTTTCATGACCAGCGGCGACTTGAAACGCTGGAAGCCTTGCGGAGCGCTGTGCAGGCCCGCGATGGTCTGCGGCAACGCCATGAGAATCAGCGACAAAGATTGGCAGTACTCTCCTCAAATAGGGTGATTCTGGGCTCCGCCAGCGATCTTTTGGATATGAATTACGTGATTTTGCGTAGAACAAGCGCCGGAATCGAGCGTTTGGACGCGACACGTGACACCGTCGTTCTACCAGGCGATGCGGTGATTGTTTCCGCTTTGATGGGCAATGCTGCAAACGACTTTTGAGTGTTGATATTTTGGGCGCTGCAGCTGCACTGAATCCGGTCTTGGAAAACACGTTTATTGGGAATTCTCTGAAGGTAATACGCCAATAAATGAATGCCTGCGTCTCGATGCCCTCCCAAATGAAGGAATGTCACAAATGGCGCAAATTCCCTTGTTTTTCGAGAGATTCATACGATTATTGCGCGGGTGGTATTTGTTGAAACGCTTTGTGTAAGTATATGTCGTTTATGCGTATTTTTAAATTTAACTTGAG
Source organism: Shimia sp. R9_3 (assembly GCF_017743755.1). Taxonomy (NCBI): domain Bacteria; kingdom Pseudomonadati; phylum Pseudomonadota; class Alphaproteobacteria; order Rhodobacterales; family Roseobacteraceae; genus Shimia; species Shimia sp. R9_3. Next base: position 28,290 of record NZ_JAGHRP010000006.1, read on the forward strand.
AACAATTTTGTTTTTAAATTCGATAATCGGCGCGATCCAATTGTGGGTGAATTTCAGGGTGATTTCTTTTTTATGTAAATTGGTCAGGTTTTCCCGACTAACGCGCGGCACCAAAAAATGGAGAATCAACAAATCTCTGCAGTGCAGAAAAGCCACGAATATAGATAAGTTAAAAATTTACTTACAATCAGAATCAAACTACTGTTTATCCAATACCTAAGAATACTTTTCGCTATTTTTCGTAAGTTCTGTTTTGAGTTTTGGTCATGAAAGATATTGTGGAAGAACGTTTTTTGTTCGCCCGGCAGAGCTTCACTCGCTCTGATGAAAGATCAGCCACAAAGGCTACTGTACGCGCTACGGCAAACCGGTTTTATCGCCGTGCCGGTAAGCGTGCCTTCGATATTGCTCTGGCCTTGATCATGCTTCCGGTTTTGGCGCCGGTCATTTTTTGCCTTTGGGCTGTGACGCGTCGCGATGGAGGCAGTGGCTTTTTTGGTCATGTGCGCGTTGGGAAAGACGGTCGTAAGTTCAAATGCTGGAAAGTGCGCACAATGGTGATGGGGGCAGAGGAAAAACTCCAAGCCTATCTGCGTGAAAATCCGGAAGCGGCAAAAGAGTGGTATGCAAATCATAAACTGACTGATGATCCGCGTATTACAAAGTTTGGTGATTTCCTGAGAAAAACCAGCCTGGATGAATTGCCGCAGATTTGGAATGTTCTGGTCGGCGAAATGAGCTTTGTCGGCCCGCGTCCTGTTGTTCAGGATGAACTTAAGAAATACGGCCACGGCGAAGAATTCTACCTCGCTCAGAAACCGGGGATTACGGGGTTGTGGCAGGTGTCCGGTCGCAATAGCGTTTCTTATGACGACCGTGTGGCTATGGACTACGAATACCTGCAGCGCATGAGCATGGGATTTGACATCCGCATCGTGCTTAAGACGTCGCAAGCAGTTGTCAAACGCACTGGGTGCTAATCAGCGCTCAGCGCAAGCCGTGAGGTTAAATAGTCGGAAATTTCTTTTGGCATAGAGATCAGAAATGCGCGCATGCATTTGAGGTCTAATTTTGAAGATCCAATTTAAGTAACGAGTTCAATTGGTTTGAATGCCGTCGCTAGACTAAAATAAGAGCGCAGATGGGCGCATCTGCGCTCTTATTCCTTTGAGAGGTTTTTCGATCCAGAAAGCGCATATGATATGCACTTTCATATGTCACTCAGCCGAGCCTCGGGCGCCTTGGAGCTGTTCGCGGATCTGCTCAAACATCCTCACGAGAGGCCAGGTTTCTTTCTCCATCGCAGCGAAGGTCTCGCCACGCAGCAGCAGGGCCTGAACCATCTCCGGATGCGCGCCAACGCGATCTGATTTGTCGATCTCCTGCCGGGTGTACCAGCGGCGTCGTTTGATCAGGTGACGCCCGATGCGGCGCGTGCGCAGCGCGATCAGGAGGGTGGTCATCAGATGAAACCGGCGCAGCACGAGAGGGGCGGCCAGCCCGTGATATTCTTCGATCCGTGCGACAAAGAGCGGGTAAATGTCGGCAAAAGACAGCGCATGGTATTCATCTGCTGCCAGCCAAGCCAGATCTTCAAAACCTGAGCCGACAAAACTGTCTTCAAAATCAAACCAGCCAATTGTGCCTGATGGTGCGACAGAAGCGTTTGCGAGCCGGTTGTCCCATTTCAGAAAGAACGCGTCTGTTGGCGCAAATTCGATTGCCAGCTTGTCGGGATCGTATCCGTCAAGCGTCAGGCCAAAGACCGATGCCGTGCGAAGAGGGCCGTCACAGAAATACTGGCGCTTTGCATTGTCTTGAAACAGCACAGGCACCTCAGCTTGAGGCAAGGGGCGGCCGATGTGCATTTGATAGTTGAAGACCGAGACAATGGCGTCGTCAAACAGCGCCTTTTGCTCAGCGGGGCGTATGGCCCCGATCCGATTTGCGAGACTCACCGGGCCCATATCTGTCTGGAACAGAAACCCCTGATGCTCCCCAATAAGTTGGGGGAAATGATCTGTGCAGGGGGCGACATGCTCCAGAATGCGCCGCTCCCGTGCCGCGCCTTTGGTGTTGTCGCGACGGGACACAATCACCGTTTGATCTTCCAGAAACATCCGAAAAACCGCCCGGTCACGCCCGCCCGGGCAGCTGGCTTTGATCACCGGCTGCCCCAGGAGTTTTTCTGTGGCGGAGATGAGGCTTGCGACCTCAACTCCGCCGACACGGTCCACGCTGTGCGTGTCCTTCATGGCTTACCTCACTGACGGATTTGAACCTCGGCGGAAGCCGCCGTTTTGGGGTCCACAAGCGTCTTGCGGTTCCGCTGCATGCGCTCCAAGAACACCCGTAGCTCTGCGCCTTTTGGTGTGGCGCGCGCGATCATCGGAATGCCATTTTCTCCACCGGTCTTGAGCTCCGGGAAGATGGCAAAGATCTCGTCCCGCGCCTCTGGGGAAAGCGATTTAAGCGCTTCGGTGCCGGTGAAGAGGGTCTCCGTCACGGTGCCTTCCGACCAGATCAGCTCGTGGTTCTCGCAGAGGAAGTGATAGTAGGACACGCCATCCGGGTTGTCCTCCACCACATCAATGCCTTTGAACATGGTCAGCTTCTTGGCGGCAATCAGCACCTCACTTTTGCCGAACATACGCTCAGCAATTTTGGAACTGACAAAGATCCGGTGCTGTGGGCTGACCATCAGGTCACGCTTGGGCATATCCGGCCCCAAAGCACCGGCGGAGATGCGCACGGGCTTAAGGTTCGGGTGCTTTTCAAGCTCCTCCGCCGAGATATGACGGTTGCCGATCCAGCGAATAGGCTGCGCGCCGTTGTCTTTGGTCATCACCTTGTCGCCAACCGACAGGGTCTCAATGGCGACCTCGCCTTCCGAGGTTGCGATTTGCGTGCCGCGGGCAAAGCAGACAACGGTGAAGTTGATCTCTTCGAAGTTCTCAAAGGAGATATTGCCAACTTGGCCGCTTTCGTCGCCATCGGTGATCCGGTAGGTGCCGCCTGGCGACACATTCGGAACATTTCCGTCCAGAATGTCGCGCAGCGTGGGCTGACCTGGACCACCAAAGTTGATCGCAGCGCCGTTGTTGGGGGTGAACACCCCGGTGGCACTGTTGTCAAAGCCCGTGATCGTTGACACGTCGGTGACATTGGTGGTCAGCGTGATGGAGTCATCATTTGCAGTCTCATCTGCAACAAAATGCTCGACCTGATTGACCGTATCGCGTGAGCCCTCGATCAGTTTGTCGATGTGACCGTTGCCACCATCGTCGACGAAGGCATCAATGTGCTCATCCGCCGGATCGGCGCTCTTATAGGTGTCGCGGCCAAGACCGCCGACGATGCTATCGCTGCCATCGCTGCTGACAAAGGTGTCGTAACCTTCGTTGCCAAACAGGGTGTCATCCCCATCGCCACCATCAAGCGTGTCATTTGCGGCACCGCCATAAAGTGTATCGCTGCCGTCACCGCCTTCCAGGTAGTCGCGGCCGTCGCCACCGGAAACGACGTCTTTGCCGTCTCCGCCAATCAAGATGTCATCACCGCCGCGGCCGTCAATCACATCGTCGCCGTCCGCACCTTGAATCACGTTGGTACCGTCGGTACCGGCAAGCGTGTCGTCACCGGCGCTGCCGATCGCGTTTTCAAAGTTGGTGGCAGTTTCCGTCGTGCCATCGCTCAGGCGGGCTGTGCCCGCCTGCAGGTCGAGGTCAACGTTTTGATCGGCCGAGGAAAATGCGCGTTGGAAGCTGACCGTGTCGATGCCATCGCCACCATCCATGTGGTCGGTAGAGAAGCCACCGTCCACAGTGTCGTTGCCACTGCCACCTTGGATGTTGTCGCCACCCCAATGGCCATACAGGCTGTCATTGCCTGCGCCACCATCGATTTGGTCATGGCCTATGCCACCATCTACGGTGTCATTGCCAATGCCGCCGTCAATGGTGTCATTGCCGTCGCCACCGAGAAGCGAGTCGTTGCCATCGCCGCCGTCGACATAGTCGTGGCCTGCGCCCGCATCAATCGTATCATTGCCCGCCACAGACGGGGTTTCGATGACGGACACATTGTCGATTTTGCCGTCGCTGCTGCCGCTGTTACCGGTAGCCGTCGTGTTGGTGATGCGCAGCGTGGTGTTTGGGGTCGTCGCTGTGAAAGTAAAGCTTACATGCTCTGACGTGCCATCTTGAACCGCGACGGTTTCAGACGAAATGACATTGCCGTCTGAATCCAGAACGTCGATACGGAAACCGTGGTGCGCGACACCTGAGTGGTTTTCAAACAGGTCCAGAGATACAGTATGCTCTGCACCGATATTTGTTGCGAAAGACTGCTGAATTGCGTCGCCAGCCGCGCGGCCACCCTGATTGAACTGTGCGTGCCCGCCGCCAACAATTGGCCTTACGCCATCGTAGTTGCCATCGACGCGATGCCAGCCAGCGCTTGAGGAGAAATCCCCATTGGTGATCAGGTTGCCAGTGTTGCCGGTCTGCGTGTCCCCATAGATGCGGTCATTTCCTGAGCCAGCGCTGATGCTGTCATTCCCGCCGCCGCCGAACACAGTGTCATTGCCATCACCAGCATAAACGGTGTCGTTGCCTTCGTTGCCTGCAACCACATCGTTACCGTCACCGCCGTAAGCAACGTCATTACCAGAGCCTGCATCAATGTAATCGTTGCCTGCGCCTGCGTTGACTGTGTCGTTGCCGCCGTTGGCATAGATGATGTCATCGTTGCCCGCTTCTCCGGGGAGGCGCGCATCGTTGCTATCAACGCGGTCGCCGTCGCCATCGGTGAAGCCCGGGAAGATGTTCTCACCGCCATTGCCGCCGCGTACGACACCATCGGGACCAGGATTGAGGGGGGCGAGACCTCCGCCACCGCCGCCGGAGCCGCTCCCAGAACCGCTTCCAGAACCGCTACCGGATCCGCTACCACTACCGCCTGACATTTCGGCACCTCCTTAGGTCTGCGCGTGCAGAATGCAAAAATTCTCTGAGAGCTAACCCCAGATTGATAAAAGACTTCTTAAACGCACATGAGAGGATGCCAGCGAGGGCCGTTTCGTAAGTCCCGTAGCACAACGGGTATTCTACCCGATGCTTATTTGCGAACCGACACTACTTAGAGTGTGAGTGCGCACCAAGCAACGAGTTTGTTATGAAAGTGTGAACTTACTTGAACAAAGTCCGTAGTCATCCCCAGTGTCGTCATGGGGCACGAAAATGCCCTTCATTTGTGATAAAATTAGGACGCGTGCGGGACCTCTTCGTGTCTCAGGTGTGTCTTTTCGGGCAACGGAGAGACGGGATTGCCTTTATTGGCAGAGATCTAGGCGCGGCGATGGTGCGTAGTTGTCAGAACGCGGCGATGCGATCTGAAGGCGCTTCATGTGTGCTCACACCGAAAAAGGTGCAGATGAAGCGCCCTCAGGCCTGTTAAGCGGCGATAGTTTCTTCGGGGGCCACAGCTGATTCGGTGCCATCAATCTGGAAGAACGAGACGATTTCCGACAGGGTTTCAGCGTCATTGCTGAGCACCTGACTGGTTGCGGCGGCTTCTTCGACCATCGCAGCGTTGCGCTGGGTGACTTGCTCAAGCTGCGAGGTGCCGCTGTTGATTTCTGCGAGATTGCTGGCCTGCTCCACGGCTCTGTCTGACAGCTCGGACACCAACTTGGAAATGTGGTTTACGCGGTTCGCAATGCCATTGATCGCGACGCCGGCATTGCACTCGAACTCCATGCCTTTGTCGATCTGCTGCGCGCTCGCAGAAATGAGGTTTTTGATCTTCATGGCGCAATCTGAGGTCCTTTGCGCCAGTGAGCGCACTTCGGGTGGGGCCAAGTGATACACACTGTGTGAATTCAATTCACGCGTTCAGGAGGGTGAAATATGGCATCCCATCGGCGCAGGGATTTAGCCCGTTTCCCCCTTGGAAATGCGTTGCTATTTCTTGCTGGCTTGGACCGTCGTTCACTCATTTCATCAGGTTTTGGTCCAGCAAACTCAAGGGGCGTAGCATTCCGCGTATTGGCGGCCACCAGAGCCACGTGCCACCGAGTGGGCGCAGTGTTGCACCGGTTCCCAGTTTGAAGCGGGCGAGGCCTGCTGCGGAGCCTTCGGTGGAGGCAATGCCCAGATCGAGATGCAAAGCCCCTTTGGTGGCCAGCCAGCACATGCCTTGCCACATCAGCAGGTTATGTGCGGCCAATGAGCGACCCAGAGCGGTGCTGTGGCTGATGTGGTAGGTGGCGCTGTGCCCATGTCGCAAAAACAGCATCGCTGCGACAGGGGTCTTCCCGGAGAAAGCGGTGAAGAGCTTGGCGCACCCGGGGTTGGCCTTGGCATAGGCCAGCGTGAGGGCATCGGGCCAGCCGTTGTAGCCGCGCTCTTTCTGCTGGGCCTGATTTTGTTGCAGCAGCCATTGATCAGGTTTCAGTGTCATGTTCTGCCGTGTGATACGCAGATCCTGCTGTTCGGCAAAGCGCAGGCGGTTGCGCCACTTTTGATGCAGTCGCGCGCGGAGATCACCTTGCAAAGATAGCTCCGCGATGTGCTGCGGGGTCATCACCGGAACCGCGCCGAGCTTGCCCAGCCACGGGGCGGGCTGATCGGGGTTTAACACCAAAAGGTGTTTGTAGAGGCTGCCGCCCTTGATGGGTTTGCGGATCAGCGCGGGGAGGGTGTTTGGGGAGAGTTGAGCGCGGGGGAGCATTGCCACAGACACACCTGCCAATTTGCGCCGCAGCACCAGCGTGCCGTCCTCCAGAGCGGAGGTTTGCGTCTTGGTCAGTGCCAGAGCCTTGCGATATTCATCACTTTGCTGAAGCGGGGTTGGCGGGAGGTCTGGGCAAGCATCAAACATGCGGCCATTAACGCATCTGAAACCTAAATCATGGTTAATAAACTCATGAGAAAATCAAAACAAACCCCCGTATATGGCCAGACCGCACCAAGCGCCAAATGGACGAAGGCGGCGGCCCTTCTTTTGGCCATAGGACTTTCTATTCCTGTGTTTCTGGTGCTGTCGGTGATTGAGTGGCTTTGGCTCTGAACCTACGCCACGTCGCGTATTTATGTTGGGTCCACCACGCCCATAGCAATAAGCCGCAAGGCGGTCATTGAGGGCACAAAGAAATATTCTCCGCCCCGGCACTCCACAAAGGTTTTGAGCTTGGACATGATGTAGGGCGGCTTTCCGCATTTCGGATCCGCCGGAATGGTGTGGCGTTTGTGGGTGCTGTGATCGCCCAGCATGGGGCAGGTGTTGTTGCCTTGGTTGAAATCCAGCCCGTATTGCACCCACTGCTGCTGCACAAACTCAAACTGACGAAACAGGCTGGCTCCCATCAGGATCATGGCGACGCCTTGCTCTGTGTCATCTGTGTTTTTGCTGGCATCTGAGCTGCCGTAGGGCAGGCCGCGACGCAGCACGCGGCGCCGTTTGTTGAGCGCATGGGTGGCGTTTTTGTTGGGGTACGGCATCCCTTCGGCATCAACGCCGTCCTGATTGAGCGGGTCGAGATAGTCACGCGTGTTCATGCGCCGAATATGTGCGCCGCCGGGCACCTTGTAGCCCGGCATGTCATCTGCGTAGCGAAAATCTGAGGCGCAGGGGGAGCGCAGGAAAGCCATCTGATTTTCAAGCGCTTTGACTGGATCTGGATCGTCAAAGCCGCGCCCTGCCTTAAAGGCTTGCCAGCCCGCAAATGTGGGGTGCTTGGCCAGCGGCACACCGTCAGACCAGCGGCCACACATTTTGGCCATAAGCGTTTCACGCGCTTCTTCTTTTGGGACTGACATCACCTTGGCGAAACGTGCGCTTTCCGCCTCCAGCACCTCATTGAAGCTGCCGACGTTCTCATGGAGTTTGCGAAACGCCATGAAGGTGCCGTTGTGTGAAAACTCAGGCGGCATGGCGGCAGGGGGCAACTCCTGACTTTCGTCGGGGTGGCCGAGAATAAACTCTCCGGTGGCGATGGGCGTCCATTTGCCATCCATGCGCTTGCCGCGCCCGATGACCCGATCAGGCATGTCTTCGGGGCGGTACTGCCCGTCAAACACCGGATCACCGATGCCGTCCGCAAAGCCAAAATGCTCTTTGGGTGTGGGCAGTACGACATCGCCGTGGGTGCCAAACACCGCATTGGCTTCCAGATAATCCGCCCTGCTATCACGACCGGCATTCAATATGCGCACGCCGCCACCTGAGGCCTCGCACAGATCGCGCAACCACTGGGTACGTGTCTCAAGTGCGGGGGAGGGATCAGCCTTACCCGGTTGCGCAAGTTGCGCGTTCAGAGAAATCCAGATGTGCACATCCTCAGCCCCTCCGCTGCCGGGAGCGCGGTTGTTTTGCCAGATGGGATCCCAATGTGCATCCCATTCCGGATCGTCCTGCGCCACTTTTGTGGTGTCCCGATCGCCCAGAACAAAGGCGCGCGCCTTCATGCCGTCAGCAAATTCAAAAGGCATGCCTTTCAAGGTGCGCGTAGGCACTTCCAAAGCGAGAAGCCCCATGAAACTGAAAGCAACATTGACCGTACAGGCGGGCTTTTCAGCCTCTTCCGGCCAGCGCGCGCCTGTGGTGACAACCTTGCGAAGCGCGTCGACGAACTTGCGCCCCTCGGCAGCCTTGTCGATATGCAGAAAAAAGTAGCGGGCATACGGGAAGGAATACCGCCCATACGCGCGGATCACATTGCCCTGAATGTCATGCAGATTGAGGGTGCGTGCCATGGGCTGTCCTTATGGTTTTGGGGCTGCAATCGTGCCGGGGAGCTGCGTTGGCGCGGTCTTGTTTGCCGGCTGATGGGCGGCGAGAAAGGCGCCAAACTGCGCGTGCAGTTCTTCGGGATCGGCCCCTTGGGTGTCGACTGCGAAATCTGCAAATTTCTGCTGCAGATAGAGCGCCTTAAGCACCGAGGGCAGATCGTCATATTCTGCAGGGGGCAGAGGTTTCTTCCCGTTTTGGCACACATACCACACCGCTGCCGCGGCCATGAGGACGGCCGCAAGCAAGCCGCCAATAAAGGCCCAGAAGGTGCTTATAGGTAGAAGCGGCATGTCCATCACACCGATCAGGCGCAGCAAGAGCCCCAAAAGAGCAAAGAGCAGTGGTACAGCGACCAAAGCAATCAGGCGGCGCAGCGGCAGATGGTGGAAGTCGGGCAAATTGAGGTAATAGTCATGAAACGGCATGGTCGTTTCGACGTGGCACTTGTCCAGATAGAGCGCGAAGTCGTCAGCGGACTGAACGCCGTCAAAGCCCTCACAATTGCAATAAACCGCGCGCAATTCCGCCTCCATGGTGTTCCAGAGCGTGCGGGCATAAGCGGCGCGGACCTCTTTGTGCTCCGTGCGGGAAAGCTCTTCCGGCAAAGGGGCACCATCTTCGGTTATCGCGTCAATGTCGGCACAAAACACCACATAAGATGTGTTCAAGCGGTCCACATGTTGCGGATTAACCGGGTCTCCGCGAAAGCGTTTGCCCACACGTCCGTTGTAAACCGCGTCATTGAGCACAAACATGCGGGCAAAATGGGTACGGTTGTTACGCGCAAAGGGGCTGTTTTTGCCGCTTTTCTGCGTGGCAGGAGATTGCAGCGCGGGTGGCATTTTTGCCAAGGCAATGCGGGCGGCTTGCGTATATGAGGTGTGGGTGTGCTCGCCTGCGGCGCTGTCGCGGATAGGGGCGAGCGTTGTCAGGAAGTAGTGGCCGCTGTCCAGATCTGGCATTGGGGGCGCTCCTCACGCATCATTGGCGACATAGATGTTGCGGTTCAGATCCGCGCGTTCGGTGCTGAGGCTGGCGACCGGGCCAAAGCCCACGTCGCCCAAACAGCCCTGAACCCGGCTCATGGCCTCGCGAAAACTGCGGGCAAAGGCTTCGGGGCTTTCTTCGGCGTAGACCGTCTCCAGGTGCAGGAGCGCATCATAAACCTTCAGCGCCCCTTTGATGTCACGCTGCGCGGCGCCGGGGGTGGCGTTGTAGTAGTAATCCGTGCTGATCTGATTGTGGGTGATGTAATCTTTGAAGGGCGTGACCGGTATCGACAGCGGGTATTTCGTGGCGGAAAACCAGAACAGATCAAGCCCGCTGGGAATGCCATCGGAAAAGGCGTCGATATACTGGTCCCATGTTCCGTTGAAATTGGAGCAGAATAGAACGTAGTCGTTTTGCAGATTTTGCGGGCCTTGGCCGAGATCCGGCCAGTCCTTGGGTTTGATAATCACCCAGCGGGCAAAGTGAATGAGAGACAGGCCCAAAAGCCCGGCCAAACGCTCAGGCAATCCTCGCGCCGCCATGAAAAACAATCGGTTGAGCCATGTCAGCTTGGGGCTGCTTGGAGTGACGACATTCATGGCATACGCCTTGCCGGCAACATTGGTCATAAAAACCTCGACCTAAATAACAACGCACTTAAAAATATTCTCTCAGATTAAGCCAATTGAGACGGTTTGTTAACGGAAAAGGCGGAAAAATTTGGGGTGTGCTTTGGTCGCATCCGCAAGATGTGACGGTGACGGCCCTATGTGGTATGCGATTTCGCAGCCATGTGGCAGGCGACCGATTGCTGGGCTTGAGATTCCGGCCAAATGGCCTAGTTCACAACGCGTTTTAAGCATATTGTCGTTGGTCAGGACCTTGTAACCGAGGCAAGCTTGGTATACATCGGCATACAAAGAGCGCTTCAGGGCGCGCTGATCTTTGTCAGCACCCTGTGCTCTCGCTTCTTCTAACGCTTACTCGTCAGGATAGCCATGAGCCTTTATACGGATTACCTAGCTGAAATCGAAACGCGCAAAGAGCAGGGTCTGAACCCCAAGCCGATTGACGCGGGAGACCTGGTTGCCGAATTGATCGAACTGATCAAGGACACCGGGAACGAGGCGCGCGAAGGTGCGCTTAACTTCTTTATCTACAACACACTTCCGGGCACCACGAGCGCTGCTGGTGTGAAAGCGGAATTCCTCAAAGAGATCATTCTTGGTGCCGCTGATGTGGCCGAGATTTCTCAAGAGTTTGCATTTGAGCTGCTTTCGCACATGAAGGGTGGCCCTTCCGTGCGCGTGCTGCTGGATTTGGCGCTGGGCGACGATGAAGCCATCGCGAAGCAAGCCGCAGAAGTTCTGAAGACTCAGGTGTTCCTCTATGACGCGGACCAAGCGCGCCTCAAAGAAGCGCTGGACGGTGGCAATGCTATCGCCAAAGACCTTCTGGAAAGCTATGCGAAGGCAGAGTTCTTCACCAAGCTGCCTGACATCGACGAAGAGATCGAGATCGTGACCTTCATTGCGGCAGAAGGTGACATCTCCACCGACCTGCTGTCCCCAGGTGCCGAAGCGCACTCCCGCGCGGACCGTGAACTGCACGGCAAGTGCATGATCACCGAAGCGGCACAGAAGCACATCGAAGAGCTGAAGCTGCAGCACCCTGGCAAGCAAGTTATGTTGATCGCCGAAAAAGGCACAATGGGTGTGGGGTCGTCCCGTATGTCCGGCGTGAACAACGTGGCGCTTTGGACCGGTAAGCAAGCTTCCCCTTATGTGCCATTTGTGAACTACGCGCCGATTGTGGCGGGCACCAACGGCATCTCCCCGATCTTCCTGACCACTGTTGGCGTGACCGGCGGTATCGGTCTGGACCTGAAGAACTGGGTGCGCAAAACCGATGAGGATGGCAACCCGATCCTCAACAACGACGGCAACCCGATCCTTGAGCAGAAATACTCTGTTGAGACCGGCACCGTTCTGAAAATCAACACCAAAGACAAAAAGCTGCTGAGCGAAGACGGCGAAGAGCTGGTGGATGTGTCCTCAGCCTTCACCCCGCAAAAGGCCGAGTTCATGAAGGCTGGCGGCTCTTACGCGATTGTCTTTGGTAAGAAGCTGCAGACATTTGCTGCAGAAGCTCTGGGCGTGGAAGCAACTCCTGTCTTTGCGCCGTCCAAAGAGATCACCGCGGAAGGCCAAGGCCTCACTGCTGTTGAAAAGATCTTCAACAAAAACGCTCTGGGCTCCACGCCGGGTGCCACTCTGCTGGCAGGTTCCGACGTGCGCGTGAAGGTCAACATCGTTGGCTCTCAAGACACCACCGGCCTGATGACCATGCAGGAACTGGAAGCGATGGCGGCGACTGTTGTGTCCCCAATCGTGGATGGCGCCTATCAGTCTGGCTGTCACACTGCCTCTGTGTGGGATGCAAAAGCGCAGGCCAACACGCCGCGTCTGATGCAGTTCATGAACGACTTCGGCCTGATCACCGCGCGCGACCCCAAAGACGTTTATCACTCCATGACCGACGTGATTCACAAGGTGCTGAACGACATCACCGTCAACGACTGGGACATCATCATCGGCGGCGACAGCCACACCCGTATGTCCAAAGGCGTGGCCTTCGGTGCGGACTCCGGCACTGTGGCTCTGGCGCTCGCGACCGGTGAAGCCTCCATGCCGATCCCAGAATCTGTGAAAGTGACCTTCAAAGGTCAGATGGCTGATCACATGGACTTCCGTGATGTGGTGCACGCCACCCAGGCGCAGATGCTGGAGCAGCACGGCGACAACGTGTTCCAAGGCCGCGTGATCGAAGTGCACATCGGAACGCTGCTGGCAGACCAAGCCTTCACCTTCACCGACTGGACCGCAGAGATGAAGGCGAAAGCCTCGATCTGTATCTCCAACGATGAGACCCTGATCGGTTCTCTGGAGCTTGCGAAATCCCGCATCCAGATCATGATCGACAAGGGCATGGACAACGAAGTGAAGATGCTTCAGGGCCTGATCGACAAAGCGGATGCCCGCATTGCCGAAATCCAGTCCGGTGAGAAGCCAGCACTGACTCCGGATAGCGACGCGAAGTACTTCGCAGAAGTTGTGGTGGATCTGGACCAGATCGTTGAGCCAATGATCGCCGACCCGGACGTGAACAACGCAGACGTCTCCAAGCGTTACACCCACGACACCATCCGTCCGATCAGCTACTACAACGCTGAGAAGAAAGTGGACCTGGGCTTTGTGGGCTCCTGCATGGTGCACAAGGGCGACATGAAGATTGTGGCTCAGATGCTGAAGAACCTCGAAGCCGCCAATGGCAAAGTCGAGTTCAAGGCACCGCTGGTTGTGGCCGCGCCGACCTACAACATCATCGACGAGATGAAGGAAGAGGGCGACTGGGACATCCTGCAGAAGTACTCGGGCTTTGAGTTTGATGATCTGTTCCCGAAACAGCAGGCGCGTACCGAGTATGAGAACATTCTCTATCTTGAGCGTCCAGGCTGTAACCTCTGCATGGGCAACCAGGAGAAAGCTGCGAAGGGTGACACCGTACTGGCGACCTCAACCCGCCTGTTCCAAGGCCGTGTTGTGGCTGACCTGCCGGAGAAGAAGGGTGAGTCTCTGCTTGCGTCCACACCGCTGGTGGTGCTCTCCGCGATCCTCGGCCGCACACCAACGCTGGAAGAATACAAAGAGGCGGTTGAAGGCATCGACCTGACCAAATTCGCACCACCGCTTCAGGTGCCAGCGAACGCGAAGTCCGCACACTTCTAAGAAACACACCGACGGGCAGCATCTGGAAAAGGTGCTGCCCGTTTTCTTTTTCAGGCGCTGATGCGATATGCATACAATCGCCTGCTAAGCGATTTTCTCGCCTGTCGAGTCTCTCAAAAACAAATAATTTTAGCGGGTTAGCCCCTTTTGGCGATGCGCAGTTCGTTGCGTTACCCCTTGATTTACGTCTTTCCGGCAAAGTGTAATTCACCCGTTAATTATATGCGAAACCCGAATTCTCTTTTGTGACTCGTCTCAGTTTTTGTCAGATCTCGCTTCTCATATCTGAGCGCCATCAGATTTTTTGAGTGAAGACATGAAAGACATCACTGACACCACCCGCATCCAGGCCGAAATTCTTGAGGCCTTCAACTTCCGTCACGCGACCAAAGTGTTCGACGCTGAGCGCAAGATTGATGACGCCTCCTTTGAGACCATTCTGGAAGCCGCGCGCCTGTCGCCAACTTCCTTTGGGCATGAGCCGTTCAAGATCGTCATGCTCCAGAAGCCCGAAAACCGTGAACTGTTCCGTGAGTTCTCCTGGGGGGCAAACGGGATGATGAACGGCAGCACCGGCCAACTGGGCACTGCGAGCCACTTCGGCATCATTCTGGCGCACACCGAAGAGACCATGACTGCGGGCTCCGATTACCTGCAGAACTTCTATCGCAATGTGAAACAGCTGCCTGAAGAGGTGATCGAGATCTTCAACGGCGCTTATGGCAAGTTCCAATCCGACGATCATAAGATCACCAGCCCGCGTGAGATCAGCGACTGGGCAGGCAAGCAGGCCTATATCGTGCTGGCGAATATGATGACCACAGGCGCGCTGATGGGCATCGATTCCTGCCCGATCGAAGGCTTTGACATGGCACAGACCGCAGAGGTGCTTGAAAAGCACTTTGGCATCGATCCAAAGCTCTACAAACCGGCTGTGATGTTTGCCTTTGGCTACCGTGCCAATGAGCCGGAGTTCGGCAAGATCCGCCGCAGCATGGAAGAGACTGTAAGCTGGTTCTAACGCCGGCTTTGTCGAAGCACTTTGACTGCGCCCCCAAAACCGGGGCGCGGTTTTATACCGGGGTCTGCCAGACCGGTGACTTGCCGATCTCTTCGATCAGAAAATCCATAAACACCCGCACCTTGGCAGAGAGCACGTTGGTTTTTGGGTAGATCATCCAGAGCACTGAGCCATCTGCCACCTCGTGATCGGGCAACACCCGAACAAGCGTACCGGACTTCAGCTCCTGATGAACGCTCCAGACCGGATTGCTGGAGATGCCAGCCCCGGCGATGGTCGCCAATTTCTGGCTGAGGCCGTCGTCCAAGATCACCCGGCCTCGGGCCTTATGCGGGTCAAAACTCCCGATCTCCCCATCACGGCGGCGCAAAGGTTTGGCCTCCTGATCGGCAAAGGCAATCAGTTCGTGTGAGAGCAGATCCTCAGGCGTTTGAGGGATGCCGCGTTTCTCAAGGTAGCTGGGGGCAGCGCAAAGGATGCGGTGGTCATTGGCCAGTTTGCGCCCTTTGAGGCTGGTGTCCTCAAGTGCTGAGTTGCGGATCGCGAGGTCAAAGCTGCCTTCGATCAGGTCAAACCGGCTGTCTGAGAGGCGCAGGTCCAGCGTAATGCCCGGGTATTGCTCCAGAAATTTGGGAAGGATCGGGGCAATGTAGAGCTGCGCAAAGGTGCTTGGCGCGGTGAAGCGCAGCGTGCCCGTAGGCATGGCCCGACCTTGGCCCAAAGCGGCCAAAGCGGCTTCCTCCTGAACAAGGATTTCCCGCGCGTAGGGGAGAAACTCCGCGCCTTCCAGTGACAGAGACACCTTTCGGGTAGAGCGGTGCAGAAGGTCGGCGCCTAGGGCGTGCTCAAGCTTGGCCAGACGGGCGCTGGCAACGGCTGGTGCCAGACCAAGCTCCCGACCGGCGGCGCTGATGTTGAGCTTGTCGGCGGCGAGCACAAAAAGGCGGAGGCTGTCAGTATCCATGGGCGCCTCATTGCATGGAAGGGTGGAACGATCCATCCAGAAATGAGTGGTTTTTCCCTAAGGCGCAATGCTTACGTGACTATTGCTCGCGGTTTGGGGATGCTCGCATAGCAGTTGTGCCCCTTGTTTTTGGATTAGTTTTCAGGCTCTTGGCCCCAATCCGCGTCTTGCATTTCGCGCAGGCGGGAAGCGGTGCGTTCAAACTCAAAGGTGCCTTCCCCCTCAAGATAGAGCATCTCTGGTTCTGCTGCGGCAGAGCAGATTAGGCGAACGCGGGCTTCATAGAGGGCGTCGATCAGGGTTACGAAACGCTTGGCTTCGTTGAAGTTTGTGCGGCTCAAGGCAGGGATGTCTTCCAGGATCAGAACCCGCACCGCATTGGCGATGGCCAGATAATCACCGGGGCCAAGCATCTTACCGCAGAGGTCAAAGAAGCTCGCCCGAGCCACACCATTGCGGAAGGCGGGCAAGGTGACTTCGCGGCTCTTAACCGTAAGCACCAATGGCGCGGCATCGCCACCGGTCAGATCTTCCCAGATGCCGCGGATTTGCGCGCGGGCCTCGGTGCCAGCCTGGACAAAATACACCTGACTTCCCGCAAGGCGATTTTGGCGGTAGTCGGTTGGGCTGACCAGCTCCCAGACCCGCAGCTGCTCCTTGATGATCGCTATAAAAGGCAGAAATAACTGACGGTTGAGGCCATTTTTATAGAGGTCGTCTGGCACGCGGTTTGAGGTGGTGACAACCACAACACCCGCCTCAAAAAGCTGTTCAAACAGGCGGCCCACAATCATGGCATCGGTGATGTCGGTGATCTGCATCTCATCAAATGCCAGCACGCGCACGCTCTCTGACACCGCTTGGGCCACGGGTTGAATGGCGTCCTCAACCCCATCAGCGCGGGCCTTGTGCATGGCCTCGTGGATTTCCTGCATAAAGGCATGAAAATGCACGCGCCGGACGGGGACAGAGAGGCTTTCGACAAACAGATCCATCAGCATGGACTTGCCCCGACCCACGCCGCCCCAGAGATAGAGTCCCTGCACGGGTTCTGGTGTGGATTTGCGGAACCAGCTCTTTTTGACCGGTTTGCTCACCTCTGCGCGGATGCGCTCAAGCTCTGGCAAAACGGCGGTCTGGGCGTCGTCAGGCGTGAGGATGCCTTCGGCAACCTTGGCGGCGTAAATCTCTGGCAAGCTTGTCATATTATCGGGTGTAGCCAATCGCGGGGCGGAGGAAAAGTGGCGTTACATTGACAGGCGTGATGTGGGGGCAAACAAATGCTGAATTGCCTGTGTTGTTTAAACTGTGCAGTATCTGCTCTGCGCAACAGGAGAACCCCCATGCCGCAGAAGACTCCTCTTATGACCCCGGTGCTGATTGTGGGCTGTATCATCATTCTGGTGAGCTTTGCCATTCGGGCGAGCTTTGGGGTGTTTCAGATCCCGATTGCCGATGAGTTTGGCTGGTTGCGCAGCGAATTCTCTCTGGCGATCGCGATTCAGAACCTTGCCTGGGGGATTGGCCAGCCGTTCTTCGGGATGATTTCCGAGAAGATGGGCGACCGGAAAGCGATCATTCTGGGGGCTGTGACCTATGCGGCGGGGCTTGTTCTGTCCTCTTTCGCGGTCACACCCGAAGCGCATCAACTCTATGAAATCCTTGTGGGATTTGGCATTGCAGGTACGGGGTTCGGGGTGATCCTGGCGGTCGTGGGGCGGGCCAGTTCGGATGAGAACCGCTCTATGTCACTGGCGATTGCCACGGCTGCGGGGTCAGGTGGGCAGGTGTTTGGGGCACCGCTGGCGGAATGGATGCTGGGCTTTTTGAGCTGGCAGGAGACCTTCCTTGTTTTTGCGGCGGTGATTGTCGCGGTGCTGCTGCTCTTGCCGATGATGAGGGCGCCTGCGGCGCCCAAGGCGGAGCTGCAGGAGAGCATGGGGGCGATCCTGATGAAAGCCTTCCGGGACCCGTCTTACACGTTGATTTTCCTTGGGTTTTTCAGCTGCGGCTATCAGCTTGGTTTTGTGACCGCGCATTTCCCGGCGATGATCACTGAGATGTGCGGGCCAATTGCGCCGGGGAGCATGTTGGCGGGGTTGGGGATTTCGACCACCTCTGCCCTGGGCGCGGTGGCGATTTCGCTGATTGGTCTGGCCAACATCGGAGGCACTTTGCTGGCCGGTTGGTTGGGTAAGCACTATCAGAAAAAGTATTTGCTGGCAGGGGTTTACACGGGGCGCACCCTCGCGGCGGCAATGTTCATCCTGATGCCGATCACGCCGACAACGGTGGTGGTCTTCTCGCTGGTGATGGGCTCTCTGTGGCTGGCCACCGTGCCGCTGACCTCAGGGCTGGTCGCGCATCTTTATGGGCTGCGCTATATGGCGACGCTTTACGGAATTGTCTTTTTCTCTCATCAGCTTGGCAGCTTCTTGGGTGTCTGGCTGGGCGGGCGTTTGTATGACCAATACGGCGACTACACGGTGGTGTGGTGGCTGGGTGTGGCCATCGGGGCGTTCAGCGCGATTGTGCACCTTCCGATCCGCGAAAAACGGGAGCCCGTTGCGTCCGCGGCCTAGGTCGCGTTAACCATAAATCGGAACGTCGGTATTGCGTCTGTATCGCGGCTGTATTGCGGAGGTGCGAAATTTGGCGGCGAAAAAAGGTTACCCAACCGCGCGTTGCGCCGGCAAACAGAGGCCCTAGGCGGCTTGTTGGGGCGCAATCTCGCCCCAAACATCGGTTTGGCAAGAGGACGGCGCGCGCGTCAGCTCGCGGCCTGCCATTGATCGAGAATGTAGCGGCTGGTCATCAGATCGAGATGGGCCCCCCCGCCGTTCTTAAAGAGTGTGATCTCGTCCTCTGACTGGCGGGTGAACCGGGACAGGTCATAATAATCTGCCAGCACATCCTCGCGGGTGAGGGCGCCCTCAGACAGCGGGATCTTCAACTCGCCGATATGATCCAAGGTGGTGGCATAACTGTCCACAAACACGCGGGCGCGTTGGAGCGCGGTGTCATCGGCCTCGCGCATGTCGGGGCGATAGGCACCGATCAGATCCACATGCTGGCCGGGTTGCAGCCAGTCGCCGCGCAAGGTGGGCTCTGTGGACATGGTGGCGCAGGTGATGATGTCAGCCTCGCCCACGGCGGTTTCCAGATCGGTGGCCACAGAAAGGCCCTCGATCTCGGCAGCCATTTTCTCGGCATTGGCCTGTGTGCGGTTCCAGACGGTGAAGCGCGCCTCCGGGAAGGCGGCACCATAAGCGTCGCGCAGGTTGCGCCCCTGCGTGCCTGCGCCAACGATTAGGATGTTGCGGCTGTCAGGGCGGGCGAGGCGGCGGGCGGCCAGAAGGCTGTCGCCTGCGGTTTTCCATTTGGTGACGAGGTGAAAATCAATCAACGCGGAGAGCGTGCCGATATTGTCGTCAAACAGGGTGACCGCCCCGTTGACCATGGGCACGTCCTGCGCCGGGTTGTCGGGGAACACGGTGGCGGATTTGACCGCGATACCTAGACCGTCGATCCAGGCCTGACGCTGCAAGAGCGTGTCATTGCCGCGATAGAGAAAGCTGTCGGAGATTTCGGCGCGGGGCAGATCATGGCCAGCGGCCAGCGCATCGGTGAGGCCGAGCCAGTTGATGTTTCTCTCTCCGTCTTCAAAGGAGATATAAGGGATCATTTTGCTTCCTCCGCCGTCAGGAGACCCTCTGTGACCAGCCGGTCAGCCCAGCCCTGAGGGTGTTCAAAGAGATGGGTTTGCCAGCCACGTGCGGCGGCGGCGGCGATGTTGTCGGCGCGGTCATCGGTGAAGAGCAGGCGCGCGGGATCAACACCGCTGTCGGTTTCCACATGGGCGTAGATCGCCGGATCGGGTTTTATCAGTTTGAGACGGCCAGAGACATATTCCCGGTCAAAGCGGTTGAGGAACGGGTAGACCGCTTGGGACAGCGGGAAGTTGTCGTGGCCGAAATTCGTGAGGGTGAAAACCGTGACGCCTTTGTCCACCAGTGCGTTCAGCAGGCGCACGGAATGGGGGATTGCCGGGGCGGCGAGATCGTTCCAATTGTCGTTCCACATGCGCAGCTCCGCCTCATACTCCGGGTACTGCGGCACGAGGCTTTCGATCATTTCCGGCAGGGAGGCCCCGGCATCAATGGCTTCGTGGTGTCGGTGAATGTCTGTGTCGGCAAAGAAGGCTTTGCGGCGCGCCTCTCCCACGGTTCGGTCGTAGAAATTCTCCGGTTGCCACTCGATCAGCACATTGCCGATGTCAAAGATCACGGCCTCGATTTGCGACATGGTCTTCCCCTGTATGGATATTTTGGGCTGACCGTAGAGCGGCGGGGGCGTCAGGGGAACCGGTTTTTCTATCAAATACAGCTGCTAGCGGCGGCTGCGCGGGCGTTCGGGCGTAGGCACATCGCCCAGCTTGGTTTCGCGCCAGAAGACAAACAGGCCGCTGCCGATGATCAGCACCATGCCGAGCCATGAGGCCGGCGTGGGCCATTCGCCAAAGAGCACGATGCCGACGACAACCGCGATCGGCATAGCGACATATTCCAGCGGGGCAATCAGGCTGGCCTCTGACAGGCGGTAGGCCTGCGAAATGAAGAAGCCGCCGCCCGCGCTTGCGATGCCCAGCAGCACAAGCAGGGGCCAGTCCGCCGCGGCGGGGATGTGCCAGCTGCGCAGCAGGAAGGCGAGCATTTCGCCGCCTTTGTCCTCCCACGCGCCATGGCCGAGGGTGGCCCCTACGGTGGCGGAGACAACTACAAAGACCAGCTGGATATAGACCGACATGGTGGCCGCGCTTTCGGTGCCGCCGATTTTGCGCGTGAGCACGTGCAGCAGCGCATAGGCTACGGCGGCGAGGATCGGCAGCAGGAGCGCGGCGTTGAAGCCCTCAGCCCCCGGGCGCACCATGATCAAAACGCCAACCATGCCAAGCCCCACCGCCAGCAGGCGGCGCGGGCCGATCTTTTCCCCCAGCAGCAGCACGGAAAAGGCAGTGATCAGCAAGGGCGAGACAAAGAAGACCGCCACAGCATCGGCCAGCGGCAGCACCGCAAGGCCAAGAAAGAAGGTTGTGTTGGCGGCGACCACGCAGAAGCCGCGCAACATATGCATGCCAAAGCGGCTGGTGCGCAGCACGCCAAAGCCGCCCTGCAGAGGCACAATGATGGCCAGCAGGATCGCCAAGCCGATGACGGAGCGGATCAGCACAATCTGGTGCAGCGCGTAGTCACCGGACAGGAATTTGATCGTCGCGTCGTTGATCGAGAAGAAGATCACGGCGATCACGGCCGAAAGCGGGCCGAGGGGCAGGCGATGGGTCAGGGCTTGGCTCATGTGTCCACTTGGGATGAACAATCGTTCAGCGTCTAGAGCAAAAACGACCTGTGCGGATTTTTGCGCTTTTGCGGTGGGCGCAGCGGTGCGGATTTGGGGGCCAAATCCGGTCTATCGTCAGAACTTCTTAAGGCTGTGGCCGTATTTAGGGGAAGCACAGGTGCGCCCTCGGACGCCACCGGTGTGTTTGAAGGCAAGACAGATGCGTGTGAGGCGCGCGCAGGAAAAGGAACACTAGGGTCATGATCGACGTGCCGGTATTCACCTTGGAGCGCGATATTGCGGCTTCGATGGGTCAGGTCTGGGCCGCCTTGAGTGTGCCGTCGCTGCTTGGGCAGTGGTACGGGGTGGGCGTTGAGACCGTGACCCATGGCTTTGCCTTTGAGGAAGGCGGCGAGTGGCGCACGGAGATGCGGTTTAACGGGCAATGTGACCACAGCCGTATTCTGTTCAAGACGATTGAGGAAAAGGCGCGTCTGGTCTGGCTGCATCAATCGACCGATGCGGATTGGCAGAAAACGCCAAGCCAGTCGTTGCCGAATTGGCCGCAGGATATTCTGACCACGATCACCCTTGCGCCTGCGGGCGAACACACCAAGCTCGGGGTGTCGATGGTGCCGGTTGCAGCTTCTCTGACTGAACGGATCTGTTTTGTGGAGTATTTGCCGATGGTGGAAGGCGGCTGGCGTCAGAACCTTGCGCGGATGGAGCGCCTGCTGGTGGGAGAAGCGGCTTAAGCGGCCTTTTTTTCGGGCTAGCGCTTGGCGGCGCGCAACTCGCGTTCAAGCGCATCCAGAAAGCGGGAGCGGTCTGCTTTGGTGAAACCTTTGCCGCCGCCCTGACGGAACGGGTCTGCGGCGCGCAGGTCTGCCATGAGATCGCGGGTGGCGAGCACATTGCCGATGTTGGCCGCGGTGAGAGCCTCGCCGTTGTGTTTGAGCACGCGGGCCCCGGCCTCCACACATTTTGCGGCCAGAGGGATGTCGCCGGTGATGACAACATCCCCCGTTTTGGCGCGGTCTGCGATCCACATATCGGCCACATCCGGGCCTTCGGGCACAATCACGTTTTCCACAAGCGGGTTCTGGCTGGGCCGGAGACCGCCGTTGGAGACAACGTAGATTTTGACCTTGTGGCGGGTGCCGACCCGTTCGACCTCGGCTTTCACCGGGCAGGCGTCGGCATCCACATAAATCGCAGTCATTTGGGCCTGTCCTGTTCTTAGTCTGCGTAGAGCGCTTCGGCGTGGAAGGCGATGTGCTCTTCCATGAAGGACGACACAAAGAAGTAGCTGTGATCATAGCCTTTTTGCAGACGCAGGGTGGCTTCCTGACGGCGGGCGTTGGCGGCTTCGGCCAGCGCTTCGGGGCGCAAGAGATCAATGAACTGATCGTCGGTGCCGGTGTCCACTAGGATCGGCCCGTCAAAGCCTTTCTCGCGCATCAGCAGGGTCGCGTCATGGGCCGCCCAGGCGGCTTCGTCGTCGCCGAGATAGGCAGAAAGCTGTTTGCGGCCCCAGTCCGCCGCAGTCGGGTTGGCGATAGGGGCAAAGGCAGACACGGAGCGGAAGCGGTCGGGCAGGGACATGGCCAGCGTTAGCGCGCCGTGACCACCCATGGAGTGGCCCATGATGGACTGGCGCGACAAATCCACCGGGAATTCTTCCTGCAGGAAGGACGGCAGATCCTCGGCGATGTAGTCCCACATGTTGTAGTGCGGCGCCCATGGTTTTTGGGTGGCATTCACATAAAAGCCTGCGCCCTGACCCAGATCATAGGCCGGATCATCTGCCACGCCTTCGCCGCGGGGCGAGGTGTCCGGGAAGACCAGCGCAACGCCCTGTTCGGCGGCCCATTGCTGTGCGCCTGCCTTCACCATGGCGTTTTCATGGGTGCAGGTCAGGCCGGAGAGATACCAGATGAGCGGCACCGGGCCGACCTTGGCTTCTTCGGGCAGAAAGAGGCCAAAAGTCATGTCACAGCGTGTGCTGTGTGCATTGTGTGTGTAGACGCCTTGAGTGCCGCCAAAGGCGCGGTTTTCAGAGATCAATTCCATGGGTGGGGCTCCTGCCAAACGGTTTGCGCCAAAATGTCAGAACTGGCTGACCCATGCAATCACCAGCGAGACCGTAGCGATGGATGCGACGGTGGAAAAGAGAATGGCGGCGGACACCCGATGCGGGGCGACGCCATAGTGCTGCGCAAGCATATAGACATTGCCAGCCACCGGCAGGGCGGCAGCGGCGATCACAACACTGGCGGAATAGGGATCAATTGGCAAAACCCACAGCACGGCGATGGCCACAAACAACGGGTGCAGCACCAATTTGGCAAAGCTGAGCCAGACCGCCACCTGCACGCGCTCGGCTGATTTGCTGGCCAGCGACGCGCCAATGGCAAAGAGCGCCCCAGGTGTGGCCGCGCCGCCAAGGATGGCCAGAAACTCGTTCACAGGCGCGGGGATCGGCAGCGCAAGGGCGGACCAGACAAAGCCCAGCGAAATCGCCACAATCATCGGATTGCGAATCAAACCGGCGGCAACCGTGCGCAGGATTGCGAGGTTCATGCGCCCGTCCCGTGAACCGGTGATCAGGATCACAATGAGGCTGGAGAAGACGATCAGATCCACCGCCAGCACCAGCATCACAGGGCCGATGGCGTCTGGCCCCATCAGAAGTGTCAGCATGGGCACGCCCAGAAAGCCGACATTACCGATGGTGGCGCATTGCGCCTCGACAGCGGCGGTGGCCACATCCTGTTTGCGCAGCATGGCAATGCTGGTCGCCAGCCCGTAGATCACGCAGCTGCCCAGCAGATAGGCTCCCATCAGGCGCCAGTTCAGAACCTCAGCAAGGCTGAGATTGGCGGCAAAGCGGAACAGCATCGCTGAGAGCGCGAAATAGAACACAAATTTGGTGAGATAGGCCGTGGCCTCCTCTGAGAAGAACCGCGTGCGCCCGGCCCAGTAGCCAAGGCCAATGAGCGCAAAAAACGGCAGTGTTTTCAGAAAGATTGCCAGCATGGCCAAGGCTTAACAGGTTTGGTGCAGGTGGCAAGGGTGGGCTGGGGCCTGTGGGCAATCAGGAGGTCGCATCAGCTTCAGTCCAAAATTGCTCAGTTCCAAATCATGGTCGTGAAAACCTGAGGCGCTTGGTCTCTACCTGCGTGCAGGTGGCGAAGCCGACCAGCCCCCGACCCTCCCCAAGGGAGGGGGCTTCACCCCCACCCAGGGTCGGGGGCCGGTCTATGTGACCTGCTACAGTTGTTGCAGATTTACTGGACGATGATTTAGGGATTTGGGCGCAGGACAAGCCATCTATTTCACGGCCAAATGACGACGAAATAGGCAGCGCTCTGATGCAACCTCGTGATTGTGCACAGGCGTTAGAGCAAGGCGATTACCGCTGTGCCTGACACGGCGGTCAGCGCGCCTATAAGGGCCATGGGATGTGGCCGAAGACGCTCTTTGGCCCAGAGGATCGGCAAGATCAGCACCGGGGACAATGCGCCCAGCGTCGCGGCGATGCCCGCATCCAGATGCGCAAAGGCAAAGAGCAACAGAGACGAGGCAAATATATAGCCGATCACCCCCGGCAGGATGGTTTTGCCCAGCAAAGGCGGATTGAGCGCCGTGTTCGGTTTCACCGCTTTCATTGGCAGGCAGGCCATCACAGAAATCAAGGCCGCAGCACCCAAGAGGCGCAGGGCGGTGGCCGCAATGGGGGTCAGCCCGGCTTCGAGCGCGGGTTTCATGGCCAGAAAACCAGCCCCCTGCAGGGCAGTGGCCACCACGCCCAAGCCCACAATGTGCAGCAAAGGGGCAAAGCGCGCGTCGCTTTGGGATTCGGTGTTGGTGCCAAAAACAATGGCGATACAGACCCCGATCAGGGTGATGGTGGCGCCGAGGATATCAGCTGGCGCGGGCACTTCCCCCAGCCAGAGAAAGGCGATGCCGCCCACGATGGGGGCCTTCAGAGACAGCAGCAGCTCTGTGCGTCTGGGGCCGCCTCTGCGCAGGCAGGCGATCATGGCAAGGTTGCCCAGCAGAATGCCAAAGACACTGCTGAACACAAAGGCGGGCCAGAATTGCCACGGGACGCTGTGCCAGTGCCCGAGCGCGGTGGTGAGCGCGGCCGCAAGCAACCCGCAGGCGACCAGCTGGATATGGGTGAAGGCAAAGGCCCCCAACTGCTTTGCAGGGGATTGGGCAATCACGATGCCACTGGCCCAGCCAAAAGACGCACCCAGCGCGGCAAGAAGGGGAAGAAGGGTCATGACAGGGCTCAACAGATTCACTACGTTTTGTGTAGCAATAATGTGCTATCGAATGTGTAGCAAGGAGGATCTATGACGCATCAGGTGCCAACACCCGGCCGCCCCGTGCGCGGCTCAAAGACCGGCAAGCCGATTATGGCGCTGTTTGACCTTTTGGGGCGCAGCTGGGCGCTTGGGGTTTTGTGGCAGCTTTCAGACGGGGCGCTGACCTTTCGCGCATTGCAGGCGCGGTGTGAGCAGGTGTCGCCAACGGTGCTGAACCGGCGTCTCAAAGAGTTGATGGCCAGCGGGTTGGTGCAGCGCGGCGATGCGGGGTATGAACTGAGTGCTGCCGGCCATGAGTTGTTTGCGCTGTTGGCCCCCTTTGGCCCTTGGGCGCCGAAGTGGGCGCAGGGGCTGGCGGAGAGCTCACAGGACGGCTAGCGGTATTGGAGGGCCCAGGTTTTGCGGGGCTGTCGAAACAAGTTTCGCAACCGGACTTGCCGCAGGGGAAAGCGGCGGTGTACTGTCTGGACGCACGCCAGCCAAGAGGTCAGCACAGCCTTATGAACACCCAAAGCCCCATCATTCGGCAAGGCCGGAAATTTGCGCAGGTTCTGGATCATGCGCGGCGTCTGTTCATGCAGCATGGGTTTGAAAGTGTGAGTATGGACCATATCGCGCAGGCGGCGCAGGTCTCCAAGGCGACGCTCTACAACTATTTCCCCGACAAGCGGATGCTGTTCATGGAGGTTGTGCGCCAGGAATGTGCGGAGCAGGCCGAACAGCTGGAGGCGGCAGTGGATGGCACGCAGCCGGCCGCCGAGGTTTTGCGCGTGGTCGGGCGCGGGCTGATGGGGATCATCCTGTCCGAGTTCGGGCGCAATATGTTTCGGGTCTGTGTGTCGGAAGGGGACCGGTTTCCCGAGTTGGGGCAGCAGTTTTACACCTCCGGCCCGCAGCTTTGTCAGAGCCGGTTGATGGCGTTTTTTGCTGAAGCAGAAGCGCGCGGGGAGCTGCGGGTGCCCGATAAGAAACTGGCAGCGGACCAGTTTGCGGAGCTGTGCAAGGCCGGGCTGTTTCTGCGGCAGGTGACCGGCGTGCAGACAGAGTTTGCGGCAGGTGAGGTGGAGCACGTGGTCGAGGGCGCTGTGGAAATGTTCATGGCGCGCTATGGGGTGCGCTAGGGGGCGCACTATGTAGGCAAAAAGCAAACGGGCCGCCGAAGCGACCCGTTTTTGTGTTTTAGGGGAGCGGTTTAGAACTCCACCACTGCGCGAATGGACTTGCCTTCGTGCATCAGATCAAAGCCGTGGTTGATCTCATCCAGCGTCAGTTTGTGGGTGATCATCGGGTCGATCTCGATCTTGCCGTCCATGTACCAGTCAACGAACTGAGGCACGTCGGTGCGGCCTTTCGCGCCGCCAAAGGCAGTGCCTTTCCAGACGCGACCGGTGACCAGCTGGAAGGGGCGGGTGGAGATCTCAGCGCCGGCTGGTGCTACACCGATGATCACGGAAACACCCCAGCCGCGGTGGGAGCATTCCAGCGCGTCGCGCATGACCTGCACGTTGCCGGTGGCGTCAAAGGAGTAATCCACGCCGCCGAACTGGTCTTTCTCGGTTTTGGTGAGCTCGATGATCGCTTCGGTCACGGACTGGCCTTCGGGCAGCTCGGAGGGGTTCACGAAGTGGGTCATGCCAAACTTCTTGGCCATCTCGGCTTTGTCGTTGTTGAGATCAACGCCGATGATCATGTCAGCGCCGGCCATGCGCAGGCCCTGAATGACGTTGAGACCAATGCCGCCGAGGCCGAAGACCGCCGCGGAGGAGCCGATCTCGACGCCAGCGGTGTTGATCACCGCGCCGATGCCGGTGGTGACGCCGCAGCCGATGTAGCAGATTTTGTCAAACGGCGCGTCTTCGCGCACTTTTGCGAGCGCGATTTCCGGCAAAACCGTGTGGTTCGCGAAGGTCGAGCAGCCCATGTAGTGGTAGATCGGCGTGCCATCGAGCATGGAGAAACGGGTGGTGCCATCGGGCATCAGGCCTTGGCCTTGCGTGCCACGGATCGCGGTGCAGAGGTTGGTTTTGCCCGATAGACAGGCGTGACATTCACGGCACTCAGGGGTGTAGAGTGGGATCACGTGGTCGCCGGGCTTCAGGGTGGTGACACCTTCGCCCACTTCCACCACAACGCCTGCGCCTTCGTGGCCGAGGATGGAGGGGAACAACCCTTCAGGGTCCGCGCCGGAACGGGTGAATTCATCGGTGTGGCACAGGCCGGTGGCCTTGATCTCCACCAGAACCTCACCCTTTTTCGGGCCTTCGAGGTTCACTTCCATAATTTCCAAAGGCTTGCCGGCTTCTAGCGCGACGGCGGCACGGGTACGCATCATTTTGCTTATCCTCCATGATTTGCTCAGAGCGTGGTTGAAACCCGCGCGCTATGCAACCTTAATGGCGACGTCGCAAGCCCGAATTGCGCCACGCCGCGTGTGGATCAAAGCAGGCGAAACCGTTGGTTGTGCAAGGCCGGGCGGATGTGGCAGGGGGCAAGGCGCGCGGGCGCAATGAGAGGGATTGAGAAGATGCGTATGATCGGTTTGATGGCCCTGAGCCTGACGGCATTGGTGGCCTGCAAAGAGGAAGAGGTGGCCAGCCAAGGCAGCATGACCTGTGATCCGGAGGCGTTTGCCTTTCTGGTCGGGCAGGACAAAGGCGCGCTGGAGGGGGTCACCACACCTGAGGTGGTGCGCGTGTTGGGGGAAAACTCCCCCGCCACGATGGATTTCAATCAGCAGCGCCTCAATGTGATCCACGATGACGCAGGCAAGATTATTGAGGTCAGCTGCGGCTGATGCGCCGCAGGGCGCCGCGCTTTATTTCTTTTCGCGGTACTGCTTGTGGCAGGCGCGGCAGGCGCCGCCCACGGCACCCAATGTGTCTGCCAGCGCGGCGCGGTCTTTGAAGTCCAGCGCCTGCGCGGATGTGGTCAGATCGTCTGCGCGGTCGGAGAAATCTTCCCAGTTCGCCCAGATCGCTGGCAAGGCTTCAGATTTCGGGTCACTGGCCTGCGCTTCAAACAGGGCTTTGATGTTGCCGGAGTGCTGAACAATTGTGTCGCGTGCCATACGCGCCTTGGCCTGATGCAGCGGCGTTTCATTCTTGGCCATGCTCACCAGAGTTTTGAAGGCGGAGCCGATGCTCTCCATGGCCATCATGCGGGCCATGACCTGAGGGTCTTTCACGCCGTTATGGGCGGCGGCGGCATTTGCGAGCAACAGTAGGCAAGACAGAGTGAGAGTGCGAAACACGGCGATATCCTTAGATTTTGGCTGCGCGCACTACAGAGCAAAGTGGCGGAGAAAAGCAAGTAAACTCATCGCGGGGTGGCTTTGCGCGCGGCCTGCTGCGTCTTTGCGCAGGGTCGCAATCTGTCTGGGAAAAGTGCCCCCCGGCGGCGCAGACTGGGTGGGGGCAATAAAGCCGCGCCGCCGGGAGTAGCGTAGTCGTCGCTATGACCTTAATTTTTCATTACCCTTTGGCAAAAAGAGGATCGGACGAAGGCCTTTTGCAGATAAATCTGCGGCGGAAATGAGGCAGCGGCCGGCGGTTCAGAGAGAGGCTTGATTTTGCGGGCAAAGGGCGCAAATCTGAACGTATGAATGCACAGCCGCCCACCGCCCTGCACCCTTCCTTTAAACCGCCGCAGCAAGTTGCGTTTCACCGCACGGAACTGTCGATCATTCTGAGCCTCTATGGCCGGATGGTGGCGGCCGGAGAATGGCGGGACTATGGGATTTCCTCATTGAAAGAAGTGGCGGTGTTCTCCGTCTTCCGGCGCACGGCAGAAAACCCGCTCTATCGCATCGAGAAGCGCCCAAAGCTGCGCAACAAGCAGGGGCTATATGCGGTGATCGGCATGGATGGTCAGGTGCTCAAGCGCGGCCATGATCTCAAAACCGTGCTGCGGGTCTTGGAACGCAAGCTGATCCGCGCCGTGGATTGACGCGCACCCGCGCCGCGTTCTCATTCTGACAATATCCCGGGGTGAGCCGCGTCTCGGAATGTGTCCAGTGGACACGTTCAGCGGCGAACGGGCGGAGCCCAGCAACCGCGTTGGGGCGAGGGCAGAGCTCTTACCTTTCTGCGGGTCGGGAAGCGATGGTGTTTGCCATCACGCAGAGCAGCTCAAACATGATGGAGACCCCAAGGAAAGCTGTGCCGCCTGAGCTGTCAAAAGGCGGGGAGACCTCCACCAGATCAGCGCCCACAATGTTCAGCCCCTCCAGCGCACGCACCACCTCAAGCGCCTGAAAGCTGTTAGGGCCGCCCACTTCCGGCGTGCCTGTACCCGGCGCAAAGGTTGGGTCCACAAAGTCGATGTCATAGCTCACATAGGTGGGCGCGCTGCCTACAATCTCGCGCGCCTCTGCCATCACATCCGCCAGGCTGCGGGCAAAGAACTCTTCGATCCGGATCACGCGGATGCCGACGGATTTGGCGAAATCCATGTCCTCATCATCATAGGTGCTGCCGCGAATGCCGATCTGCACCACACGTTTGGGATCCAGCAGCCCTTCCTCCACCGCGCGACGAAACGGCGTGCCGTGGGTGTACATCGTGCCGCCAAAATAGCTGTGATAAAGGTCGGTGTGGCTGTCAAAATGCACCATGCCGAGCGGTGCGTCCTCGGCCAGCGCGCGCAGCACCGGCAGGCTGGTCAGATGGTCGCCGCCCGCCGTGAGCGGTGTGATGCCTGCGGCCATCACCTGCTGATAAAACGCGGTGATGCGCTCCATACTGTCGAGAATATCTGCTGGATTGGGGCCAACGTCGCCAAGGTCCGCACAGTTGATCAGATCAAAGGGGCGCACGCCGGTGGCGCCGTTTTGGGCGCGGATCATGGTGGAGGCGTCGCGCAGCTGGCGGGGGCCGTGACGCGGGCCGGGGCGGTTGGTGGTGCCGCTGTCCCAAGGCACGCCGATCAGGCCCACGTCCACGTCGCGCAGGCGGGTGTGCTCCAGATCCATGATCGGCAGGCGCATGAAGGAGGGCACCCCGGCAAAGCGCGGCAGGTCCATGCCGGAGACGGGTTTGAAGAAATCATCGCTCATGCGGCATCTCCGTAGGTCGGGCGCTTGTGGGAGGTCACCGGGCCGTCGCCCTGTGCGGCAATGCGGGCGATGGCCTCGGCAATCGGCTCATAGGCCACAGCCATGTGATGTGCGTTGGCGTGGATCAGCGTGTTGGCGTCTGTGACCATGGCGACATGGCCTTTCCAGAACAGCAGGTCACCGCGCTGATAGGGGCCTGTGGCCTCCTCAAAGGCGGCTTCCTGCAGATCGCTGTCGCCGGGGCAATCCAGCCCTGCCGCATGCACCGCGGCCTGCACGAGGCCTGAGCAATCCAGCCCGAAGCTTGAATTGCCGCCCCAAAGATACGGCGTGCCGATCAACCGTTCGGCCACGGCAGCGGCGTCAGGCTCGATGGTATCCACGGCGCTCAAGTGGCCTGAGGGCACATAGAGATCGCGGGTGATCCGTCCGCCGTCCCATGCAATGCGGGACCAGCCGTCTTCTTCAGACAGCACCACAAGGCGGGTGCCGTAAGGCAATGGTGTGACCAGCCCCATGATTTTCAGGCCCGGCGTCGATTTGGCGTAGGTGCGCGCGGCAGAGACGCGGTGGGTGGGCGTTTGTTTCGGGTGGCTCAGCACATCGCCGATGTCGACCCAGCCCACATAGCCGTCGCGGTCGGCATAGCCAAAGGCCATGCCCATTTCCTTGTGCACCACATGGAAGATTTCGCCGCGCACCAGCTGGCGGTCGCGCGCGCCGGTGGGCGCAGAAAGCAGATCGGTCACCACCATGGCGACACGATAGGCGGCGGGGGTGACATAGGTCTCTGCCTCCACCACGCCGCGCAGATGGTCTGCAGCGACTTTGCCGGTGCTGGCGATCAGGCGTCTGTCCAGAGGATCCGCCATCAGAAATCCAGCATCTCTGGCAGGGCATCCAGAATGGCGCGCGCACCCATGCCAACGCCGCCTTTGGGGCGGGCAGGCGCAGCAGACGGGTTCCAACCGTAGATGTCAAAATGCGCATAGCGCGGGCCTTCTGCGAAGCGGCGCAGGAACAGGGCGGCGGTGATGGAACCGGCAAAGCCGCCTGACGGTGCGTTGTCGAGATCGGCGATGCCCGGTTCGATCATTTTCTCATAAGGCTCCCAAAAGGGCATGCGCCAGACCGGGTCCGCCACCGCCGCAGCGCCCTGTTCCAGTGCGGCGGCAAAACTGGCGTCATCGGTGTAGTAAGGCGACAGGTCCGGACCCACGGCCACACGGGCCGCGCCGGTGAGGGTGGCCATGGAGATCATCAGATCCGGGGCGTCCTCTGCCCCCAGTGCAAGCGCATCGGCTAGCACGAGGCGGCCTTCGGCGTCGGTGTTGTTGATCTCCACCGTCAGCCCTTTGCGCGAGGTCAGGATGTCGCCGGGGCGGAAGCTGTCGCCGGACACTGCGTTTTCTACCGCAGGGATCAGCACGCGCAGCTGCAGGGGCAGATCCAGCGCCATGATCATATGGGCCAGACCCAGCACGGTCGCCGCACCGCCCATGTCTTTCTTCATCAGGCCCATGGAGCCGCCGGGCTTCAGATTGAGCCCACCGGTGTCAAAGCAGACGCCTTTGCCGACCAGTGTGAGCTTGGGGCCGCTCTTGCCCCAGGACATGTCAATCAGGCGCGGGGCGCGGTGGGGGGCGGCGGCGCGACCAACGGCGTGAATCATCGGAAAGTTGTCTTCCAGAAGTGCGTCGGCTGTGGTCACGGTGCAGCTGGCCCCGAAGGTGCCTGCGAGTGCGCTTGCGGCGCCCTCCAGATCCTGCGGGCCCATGTCGGCAGCCGGGGTGTTGATGAGATCGCGGGTGAGCGCTTCGCCGGCGGCAATCGCTTCGAGCTTGGCCGCGTCAATGCCTTCGGGGCAGATCAGCGCTGCTGGCGCCCCTGAGGCGTCTTTGTAGCGATCAAAGGCGTAGCCAGTCAGCAGCCAGCCCAGAGCCTCGGTTTCCAGATCGCCCGCAGGCAGGGCCGTGGCCAGAGCATAGGTGCCTGCAGGCAGGGTGCTGGCCGCCGCCGCCAGCGCAAATCGGCCGCGGGCACGGGTCTGGGCGGTGCCAAAGCCCGCAACTGCCAGCAGCGGCTGGCCTTCGGCATCAGGCACCAGAAGGGATTTGCCGATGGCCGGTTTGAACCCCGTGGCAGCCACAAAAGCGCGGGTCGGCGCAGGCTGCGCCGCCACCCACGTATCAAACCCATCGACGTCTATGACGTGCAGAGGAATGACATTGGAGCTGTCAGGGGAAGCAAATTTGAGAGACATCGCGCACCTTTCTCGCCGATCGCTGGCCATTTACCTGCCAGCCTAGCGGTTGGTGCGCTGCCTGCAAGCGCGATCAGATGTAGCTGCGCTTCAGATCCCAAATTTCCCGCAAAGCACATTCGCCAACGCGGATCAAACGCGCGTAAGTCGCTGAAAGTGCTACAGTGTCCCGCCGCTCGCAACAGGCGATCACATCTTCGGCAATATGGGTCAGTGCGGTCATGCACAGGCGACCGGCGATGAGTTCCACCAACGTCATCGTCTCTGCCAATTCGGCGAAATTTTCGGCCTGATACTGCTGCTCTGCCATGGCCAAGTGGTCCGTCAGCGATTTGATCAGACCCATAAACGTCTCTTCCGCTTCCTTTGGATCCATGCGGACAAGGACGCGTGCAAGTTCATCTTGATCAACAACGGCTGGCTCAGACATTTTGAGCGTTGCGATTTGGTTCATAGTTCACCCCAAGTTCTTCCGTTACCCAAACGGTTAGACCATAATGATCACGCAATCCTTCTCAAAAAGTTTCCTAGAGCGTTCTTTTCCCTCGAATTACAGCTAAATTTCTCCTATTCCTCCGAAAACGCGTGAGGAAAACTTATGGATCATATCAAGCCGCTCCCGTCTTATCTGGTGCAACGTTACCAGGGCTGGAAAGCCACCACATATGAAGAAAACCAGAGCTGGTACCGCCATCTTGGCACCGAAGGACAGCACCCACGGGCCATGATCATCAGCTGCTGTGACAGCCGTGTGCATGTCACTTCGATCTTTGGCGCGGATCAGGGCGAGTTTTTTATCCACAGAAATATTGCCAACCTCGTGCCGCCGTTTCAGCCTGATGGCAATCAGCACGGCACCAGCGCAGCGATTGA
Source organism: Shimia sp. R9_3 (assembly GCF_017743755.1). Taxonomy (NCBI): domain Bacteria; kingdom Pseudomonadati; phylum Pseudomonadota; class Alphaproteobacteria; order Rhodobacterales; family Roseobacteraceae; genus Shimia; species Shimia sp. R9_3. The sequence goes on from NZ_JAGHRP010000006.1 coordinate 61,709, forward strand.
ATATGCGGTGACCGCGCTGAAGGTGGCTCATGTTGTTGTTCTGGGGCACAGCCAGTGCGGCGGTGTGCAGGGCTGCATCGACATGTGCAAAGGGCAGGCGCCGGGTCTGGAAGCGAAAGACAGCTTTGTCGGCCGCTGGATGGACGTGCTGCGACCCGGTTATGAGGATGTGGCGGACATCAAAGACGCCACCGAGCAGGCGCGCGCGCTGGAGAAACGCTCTGTGCTGGTGTCGCTGGATAACCTGATGACCTTCCCCTTTGTGAAAGAGCGCGTGGATGCGGGCACCCTGACCCTGCACGGGCTTTGGCACAATATCGCGGAAGGGGGGCTTGAGGCCTATGAGGGCGCAAGCAAGGGCTTTGTGCAGGTCTAAGCGGCCACTTACTTTGATCTAAGCTGAAAGCCCGCAAGTCTTGCGGGCTTTTTGTTTTAGCGGCGCACCCCGGGATATTTGGGGCGAGAGGAAGCGGGGCGAAAAACCGGGAGGTTGGGTGTTACCGATCTCCGATGGATTTGGCTCCGAGCAGGAGGGCAGCGCCGATCATGAAGCTGCCGCCGATGCGTTCAATCCAGACGCGGGCCGTGCCTTTGAAACGCTTGGCGATCCAGCTGGCGCTGAGGCCGTAGGCGGAGAGGAAGAGACCATCCATCACGATATAGGTGGCCGAGAGGATCAGGAATTGCGGCCAGAAGGCGCTTTCCGGTGACAGGAACTGTGGAAAGAGCGCGGCGAAGAACACCACGGCTTTGGGGTTGGCGGCAGAGGTGATGAAGCCCTGCATCCAGAGGGAGCCAAGAGAGGCTCTGCTGCGGTTTTGGGTCAGATCGGGATCTTCGGGTTTTGCGCGACGGATCATGCGCAGTCCGAGCCAGATGAGATAGGCCACACCGGCCCATTTGATCACCGTGAGGGCTGTGGCGGAGGCGGCAATGATCGCCGCAAGTCCTAATCCCGCCGCCAGCATTTGCAGGGCGTTTGCGCTGAGGTCGCCGGCGGCAGTGGAGAGTGCGCGGCTGAAACCATGTGCGCCGCTGTTTGACAACATCAGCAATTGGCTGGGGCCGGGCGTGCTCATCAGGGCAAGCACGGTGACGACGTAAACTGTCCAGATCTCAAAACTCATTGGCGTCTCTCCCTGTCTGAGAGGACGCTATCACCCTATGCGTAAAATGCCAGTGGGATGCGGGCGGGCAGCTCTTAGATCATCGCCCAACAATTCCAAAACGACAGTGGCGCGTCACCTAGACCGGCCCCCGACCCTGGGTGGGGGTGAAGCCCCCTCCCTTGGGGAGGGTCGGGGGCTGGTCGGCTTCGCCTCCTGCGCGTTTGTGGAGACTAAGCTTTTCAGATTTTTAAGGATGATGCTTTAGGCAAACAGCGATTTCTGGGCGATGCCGTGCATTTTGAGCGCCTTGAGACGGCGGCGGCGGGCCTTGGCTGTCAGCGGGCCTTCCTTGGATCTGGCGCCAGACAGGCGCTGAGCGATGCGCGTGAACATATGCTGTTCCTCTGCTTGCCTGCCCCCAATGCATCCAGTTTGAATTCAATTTGAGGCAAAAATGGCGCCGATTGTGGCGCCATCTTGGAAATTTACGTGATGATTTGGTGGCGCGGGCTTAGCGCAGGATCATGTCTGTGGGCCATTTGAGCGCGTGGGAGAGCGTGACCGTGAAGGTGTCTCCTGCAGCCAGCGGGCGCTCCCACATCAGGATGCCGCGGTCCCCGTCCACATCCTCAGACGTCGGGGCGGGGGCGGCCTGCCATGTGATTTGCAGGTCTTCCTGCTCGGAATAGGGCACGCGGCCAAAGAGGCGCAGATCCCACGTCTGACCGGTGAGGTTTTCCGCTGTGAGGATGCGCTCTTCGGTTTGGTCGTTGCGGGTGGTGATCACGCCGCTGTCGCCGGTGTTGCGGGCAACCAGGGTTTCGGTCAGGCGCAGGCCGTTGATCGGGCCAAAGGAGAGCTCGGTTTGGTCGCCCTGGGCCAGAAGGGGCATCTGGCCTGCGCCGATAAAGGTGCCGTTGAGATAGAAGCTGCTGTCCTCGCTTGGCAGGATGAGCTCTTCAAAATCATTGCTGATCTCTGCCATGAGGAAAGCGGTTTCGTCATACAGCGGGTTGGCGTGGGCGTAGATCGTGGGCGTGAGGTCCAGCGTGTCGAGCGCGATGCGCAGGGCATCGGCGTCCGAGGTGAGGTCAACCGGCGTGTTGTAGCTGTAGGTGGCGTTGATGCCGTCGCCGAAGTCCACGGCGGCGATCTCCGCTATGATTGCAGGCTCTGCCATCGGAGCGGCGGCGCTTTTGAGAGCGCGGCTGTCGGTGGCAAAGAGCTGCTGCTCCTGCTTGGGCAGGATGCGGCGCAGATCGGGCCAGAGCTGTTGCGGCTGGGTCTGCGCGTCGGGTCGGCTGGTGGAGAGGGTCACGGCGACGTTGCGCCAGTCTTCGCCGGTGTATTGGCCAATGAAGGCGCCGCGCTGCAGGGAGAGCGCGGGGGCGTCGCCCGTCGTCAGTTGCAGATCATAGACTGGTCGCCAGCGCGCCTGATCGACAAGATGGGTGAGGGTGAGCGTGCCGGAGGTGGCCTCCTGCGCGGTGATGGAGATCGCGAGCATGGCGTTCTCACTCAGCGACGGGGTGAGGGCATCCACCAGTTTCTGGGCGTCCTGCAGGTCTTGCTGGCGGTCCTTCAGTTCTTGTTCAAAGCGGCGGGCGTCACGCTCGATCGCGGCGATTTCCTGCCGTGTGGCGAGGGTCTGTTCGCCAATCAGGGCGAGGGTTGCAGTCAGGGTTTCCGGTGTGGCGGCGGTGTCTGTGGGGGCGGTCAGCGTGGCGAGATAGGCGAGGCGGGCCTCTGCGGCCTGCGCATGCATGAGAACATCGGCCTTGGCATCCTCAGAGGCGCGCAGGGCATCGCGGGCCGCGTCGCGTGCGGCTTTGGCTGCGGTCAGCTCCGCGCTGTCGGTGAGATCGAAGGGCTGCGTGCGGTCATTGCGCAGGGTGACGGCGCCAAGGGTTGCGCCATCAAGAGCAACGCGCACCGAGCTTGGGTCGAGTGAGGCGGGAAGGTTGGTGATGAGCAGCTCATGCGCGCCAGCAGGCGCAGTGAAGGGCACAGAGCGGGTGAGCGTTGCCCCTTGGGAGTAGAGCGTGGCGGCTGTGACAGGGGCGTTCAGCGCAATGACATCTGCCGCGAGAGGGCTTGCGAGTGGCAGCAGGGCGGCGGCTAAAATGGCGTTTTTCATCAATCACCTATGTGTTGTGTTTGGGGAGAGACGAACATGGTGAGAGAACGGAGGCAAGGGGAGCTATGACCGAGTGCTCCCATGGGCGGGGGATTGCCAGAAGCGCCGGAGGCGGGACGTCGAAGGTGCGGGGGGCGGCGCACGCCCGCGGTCGTGCGCTGCTCTTCTCAACAACAAAAAAAAGGCGCCCCGAGGGACGCCTTTTGAAATCTATCAGCGCGGGGCTTAGCCCTTTTTGAGCACTTCGCGGCCCAGGGTTTCGGCGATCTGAACGGCGTTCAGGGCCGCGCCTTTGCGCAGGTTGTCGGAGACGCACCACAGGTTGATGCCGTTCTCCACGGTGCTGTCCTGACGGATGCGGGAGATGAAGGTTGCAAAGTCGCCCACACACTCTTTCGGGGTGACGTAGCCGCCGTCTTCGCGCTTGTCGATGACCATGATACCGGGGCTTTCGCGCAGGATGTCACGGGCTTCGTCTTCGTCCAGGAACTCTTCGAATTCGATGTTGATCGACTCGGAGTGGCCCACAAACACAGGCACGCGCACGCAGGTGGCGGTGACTTTGATGTCTTTGTCGACGATCTTCTTGGTTTCCGCGACCATCTTCCACTCTTCTTTGGTGGAGCCGTCTTCCATGAAGACGTCGATGTGCGGGATCACGTTGAAGGCGATCTCTTTGGTGTAGACCTTTGGCGGCACGTCGGAGGTCGGGTTGTAGACCGCTTTGGTCTGATCCCAGAGTTCGTCCATTGCGTCTTTGCCGGAGCCGGACACGGACTGATAGGTGGAGACCACCACGCGCTTGATTTTGGCGCGGTCGTGCAGTGGCTTCAGCGCCACAACCATCTGCGCGGTGGAGCAGTTCGGGTTGGCGATGATGTTTTTCTTGGAATAGCCGTGGATTGCGTCGGCGTTGCACTCAGGCACGATCAGCGGCACATCCGGGTCGTAGCGGTAGAGCGAGCTGTTGTCGATGACGACACAGCCTGCAGCCGCTGCGATGGGGGCGAATTTCTTGGTCGCATCAGAGCCGATGGCAAAGAGCGCCATGTCCCAGCCCGAGAAGTCGAACTGTTCAATGTCCTGAATCTTCAGGGTTTTGTCGGCGAAGGTGACCTCGGTGCCCTGGCTGCGGCGGCTGGCCAGAACGGCAAGCTCATCCACTGGGAACTGGCGTTCCTCCAGAATGTTCAGCATTTCGCGACCCACGTTGCCCGTGGCGCCTGCGACGACGATGCGATAGCCCATCTTAGGTCTCCATTTTAAACGACGCGCCCTCTTAGCCCTGTTTTCCTCAAGAAAAAAGGGGGCGGGTGACGGAAATTGCTTATGAGGGCCATTCCGCTTTGCGATCATGGCTCACAAGTGAGTGAATTCGCAGCATTGAAACCGCTCAGTCGAGCCGGTCTTCGGAGAAGCAATAGATCAGCGCGCCGATCACCAGGAGGGCGGCAAGGCAGCCGAAAATCACCTGATAGGCGAGAAGCGGATTTGACGGGGCAATGGCGCTGTGCAGCTTGCCGGAGCCAAATTGCATCACGCCGACGCCGCCGATGCCAAAGAGGTTCATCAGGGTGACGCCGCGACCGGTGAGATGTTCGGGGAAGAAGCTGCGCGAATGCGCGATCATCACCGGGAACGCGGCTCCGGCAAAACCGACGATGGACATCAGCACCACCGCGCTGAGCGCGCCATGGTTGGCAAACAGCGTAAGGCCGATCAGCGCGGCAGCGGCCACCGACGCACCGCCGATGATCACCCATTTGCGGGTGCCAAGGAGGCGATCTGACGGGCCATAGACAAAGGTGCCAAGGATCATCGACAGCCCCATGGCGAGCGTGGCCTGCCCCACTTCACCGGTGGTGAGAGAGAAGACATCAGACAGATATGGCCCGATCCAGAGGCCGCGAATGCCTGCCGAGGGCATGTAGTTCACAAACATCAGCGGGATCAGCAGCCAGACGGCGGGGAGTTTGAGCAGATCCAGCACGGAGCCACGGCTGTCGCTTTGGGCGGGTGGCGGGTCTTGCACCATGCGCCAAGAGGCTATTGCGATCACGCTGCTGACAGCCGCGAGCACCCAGAGGGTTGCGCGCCAGCCAATGGTTTCTGCCGCCCATGCGGTGGGATAGGCCGCAATCAGGTTGCCCACAGACCCAATGCCGAGCGTGAGCGCGGCCAGGGTGGCAAAGCGCGCCGGAGGGTAGCTGCGGGCAAAGATGAAATAGCTGGCCATAAGGACGGGCGAGCAACCGATCCCGATGAGCGCCATGGCAATGGAGATATGGATCGGCGCAGTGGCCATGGCAAAGAGTGCGGCACCGCCACCGCCGCCCAGAAGCAGCAGGATGGCCGTGGTGCGGCGCGGCCCGAAGCGGTCCAGTGCGGCGCCCACCGGGATTTGCATGCCCGCAAAGATCAGGAACCAGAGGCCGGAGGCAAAGGCGAGATCAGCTGCGGTGGCACCGAGGTCAACCTCAAGCACCTGTGTCAGCACTGCCAAAAAGGCCCGGAAAAACTGGCTCAGCACATAGGCCAAGCACAGCAAGATCAAATCTGCGCGCATGAAAATTCCTCCCTCGCGCGGGACAGGACAGCATGTCTGTCCAAATGGCAAGAGGGGGCGCGCCAATTGCGGTGTGGTTTGCCCTGTGAGCGGGCGCTGCGCACAAAGGTGTGATGGGGCTGAAACACCCTGAACTTCGCTGCGCCTTGTTGCGTACTGTTGGCAGTGGAACCGTATAGGGCCGGCGCATGACCACGTTATCAGAACAGCCTCAGCAGGGCGGGTTTTATGAAACCTTGCCGCGCTTCAGTGAATTTGACCGTATGGCGGAGCCTGAGGGCTATGCCCCTTTGCCAGAGGACTGGGTTGTGGGGGCGGCTGATATTGTCGGCTCGACACAGGAGATTGCGCAGGGGCGCTACAAAACGGTGAATCTCGTGGGGGCGGCGGTGATTTCTGCGCAGCTTAATGCGGCGCAGATGGCGCGGCTGCCTTATGTTTTTGGCGGTGACGGGGCGCAGTTTGCGGTTTGGCCGGAGCAGCGGGCGCAGGCGGAGGCGGCGTTGGATGCGGTGCGGCGCTGGGCGCGCGAGGAATACGGGCTGAACCTGCGGGTGGCGATGGCCACGGTGGGCGAGATACGGGCGGCGGGGCAGGAGGTGCGCGTGGCACGTTATGCGCCTGCCGAAGAGGTCGATTACGCCAGCTTCTCCGGCGGCGGGCTGACCTGGCTGGAAGCAGAGATGAAGGCGGGGCGGTTCGGGATTGCAGAAGGTCAAGCCTCAGCCGCGCCGGATCTCAGCGGGTTGAGCTGTCAGTGGGCCAATGTGGAGGCCGCGCGCGGGGTGATCCTGTCGCTGGTGGTGGTGCCGCGCGAGGGCACCTCGGAAGCGGCGTTTGCGCAGGTGGCCCAAGAGGTGATTGCCGCCACGCAGGACACAGCGCGCGGTGGGCATCCGCTGCCGCAGAAGGGGCCAAAGGCGGTGTTCCCGCCGCCGGGGCTTGATATTGAGGCGCATATCCGTGGCGGTGGCCCAGTGTGGTGGCGGCGGGCGAAGCTGACCTGCAGCAGCGCTTTGATCTGGTGTCTGTTTCGCAGCGGGATGCGACTGGGCCGGTTTGATCCGGTGCTCTATACGGCGGATGTGTCGCGCAATGCGGATTACCAGAAGTTTGATGACGGTCTGAAAATGACGCTGGATTGTGATCCGGCAATGCAGGCGCGGATCACAGCGGTGTTGGAAGCGGCACAGGCGCGCGGGGTGATCCGATACGGTTTGCACACGCAGGATGCGGCGATGATGACCTGTATTGTGCCCGCACCGGTGGAGCGCTCTCACATGCATTTTGTGGATGGTGCGGCGGGCGGCTATGCGCTGGCGGCGCGGAACCTGCGGGCGCGGGCGGCGTAGCGGTTTTGCAGCCGTGCGGGGCCTGTTCTGACGCGTGTTCTGATGCTGGTGAAATTCCTTGGTGAAGGTAGGTCGGAAAAGTGCAATTTCAAGCTAAAGAAATTGCCTTTTAAGCGGTTCCGGTGCATCAATGTTTCATGACAGGCAATACAAATATTCTCAGTACTACTCAGTCTCTCCCCATCGTGTTGCTCCGTGCCCGCGAGAAGGTGATGAAACCTGCGCGGACCATGCTGGCTAACGTTGGTGTGACCGAACAACAGTGGCGTGTGGTGCGCGTTTTGGTGGAAGAGGGGCCGATGGATCCGACCTCTATCGCCGAGCGTGCGGTGCTGTTGCTGCCCAGTTTGACGCGGATTTTGCACAAGCTGGAGGAGAAGGGCTACATCACGCGGGAGCGCGATGAGAAAGATGGGCGGCGGCAGGTGATCCGGGCGACGATTGTGGGCTGTAAGCTGATCGACGACAATATCCCTGCGGCGCATCAATATGCCCAGCAGCTGAAGGATCATATGGGCGGTGAGCGCTATGATCAGCTGTTGGATCTGCTCAACCAGCTAAACGAGATCGACCTCTGATTGCTTAACCTGCGGGTCTGAGCTGATCGGGATGTGCGGCCGCAAAGGCGGGGTGCGCGGCGCAGGCTGTTGCCACCGTATGGATGCGGGGCAGGTCATGCGTGTCCACCTCCCAGCGGGCGGCATTGTAGAGCTGCGGGATGAGACAGATGTCCGCCAAAGAGAGTGTCTCTCCGCAGGCAAAGGGCGTTTGGCTGAAAGCCGCAAGCTGTGCCTCAAAGGCCGCGAGGCCGGGGCGGATAAAGCGTTGCATCCAGGCCTTGGTGGCCTGCGCCTGGTCGGGGGCCGCGCGTGCGGCGTGGCGCACCACCGAAAGGTTGCAGACCGGATGCACATCCACCGCCACCGTATGGGCCAGCGCGCGGACCCGCGTGGCTTGGGCCGGATCTTGAGGCAACAGCCCCATGCCACGCGTGTCATTCAGATAGTCCAGAATGGCGAGGGATTGTGTAAGGCGATGCCCGTCGATGTCCAGCACTGGCACAAGGCCCTGAGGGTGACGCGCCAGATGGTCCGGCGCTTTGTGCGCGCCGGCAAGCAGATCCACGGTGACGCGCTCAAACGGGACCTCCGCGAGATGCAGCGCTATCCGCACGCGGTAGCTGGCGGATGAGCGCCAATAGTCATAGAGCACTGTGCTCACGCAGGCGTGCCCGCAGATTTGGCCGCGGCGATGGCGTCGGTCAATGCACGCGCATCGCCTATGTGATTGGCGAGCACGAAGATCAGACGGGCGTTTAACGCGTCGCTTTCGGCGCGGGTGAGCCCGTCGTGGGCCTCGGTGAGGGCGGCGAAGAAGGCGTCGGCGTCCTCAAAGTTTGCAGCAAGTGTCAAAGCGTCAGACATCAGATCACTCCTTACCGGTGGCGCGGCGCAGGGCGGCGCGGAAGTGGCGCTCATCAAAGGTGTCGCGGCGGGCGGCGACATGTTGGTCAGGCCGGATCAGGTAGACGCCGGAGGGGCAGTCCCCAAGATACTGGCGTTTCAGCGTGAGCGAGGGATCATCGCGCACAGACAGAGCCAGACGCAGCGCGGTGACGCCGCATTCCTCCAGATGATCCGGGGCATCTGCATCAATGGTCAGCAAGATGAACTGATTGCCGAGATGGTCCAGCAGATGGCCTGTGCCGATGGGGGCGTCTGGGCAGGGGCTGCCGGGGCGGGTGAGCGCCGGTGCCGCCAGCGCATCCGCGCTGATCAGGGGGCTGCCGTCATAGGTGCAGGGCGTGGAGAGCCGCCCGGAATTCACCAGCGGCCGCGCAAAGGCATGGTGGGCCGAGAGGTCCAGCACCGCGTCCCGCAACAGGCGGCTCATGTCCGACTTGGGCGTGATGAACTCCGTGGAGCGGGTGGAGTTGAGAATGTTCTCATCTGCGGCCTGCGCGCGCTCGGTGTTGTAGCTGTCAATCAGGCTGTTGGGGGCTTTGCCGGACAGCACAAGGTGCAGTTTCCAAGCCAGGTTGTCGGCATCCTGCAGGCCCGAGTTGGCGCCGCGCGCACCAAAGGGGGAGACCTGATGTGCAGAATCTCCGGCAAAGATCGTCCGGCCATGCACAAACTGCTCCATGCGGCAGCATTGGAAGGTGTAGATCGAGACCCAATCCAGGGTGAATTCCACATGTTCCCCCAGCATGGCCTTGAGGCGCGGGATCACATTTTCGGGGCGTTTCTCACGCTCCTTGTCGATGTCCCGGCCCAGTTGGAGGTCGATCCGCCAGACGTTTTCAGGTTGTTTGTGCAGCAGGGCGGATTGGCCTCGATTGAACGGCGGATCAAACCAGAACCAGCGCTCGGTCGGGAAATTGGCCTGCATGACCACATCGGCGATGAGGAAGTTGTCCTCAAAGACCTGACCGTCAAAATCCAGCCCCAGCATACGGCGGGTGGGGGAATTGGCCCCGTCACAGGCGATCAGCCAATCGGCCTCCAACGTGTAGCTGCCTTCGGGGGTGTCCAGTTCAATGGCCACGTGATCATAGTGCTGACCAACGGCCTCAACCTTGTTACAGCCGCGAATTTCGATGGGGGCACCCGCGCTCTGCATCTCTCGGATCTGCTCCACCAGCAGGCGCTCAAAGGTGTATTGCTGCAGATTGATGAAAGCAGGGCGCTTGTGCCCCGGCTCATCGGTAAGGTTGAAGTCATAGACCGGGCGGTCATCAAAGAAGACTTTGCCCTTGGACCAGCCAACACCGTGGTCGACCATCTGTTGCCCGCAGCCCAGACGGTCGAGAATTTCCAGCGGGCGCTTGGCAAAGCAGATCGCGCGGGAACCGGTCACCACGCGGTCGTTGTCATCAAGCACCACCACCGGCACGCCCAGCTGGGCGAGATCAATTGCGGTGGTGAGACCCACAGGGCCTGCGCCGATGATCAGAACCGGATGGCGCACCGGCACCGAGGCGTCCTGATCCGGACTGCGCTGATAGGCGTAGAGCGGGACGTCAAAAATCTTGGTCATAGTGCTCCTCCGTGTTTGCGCGCGCTCCGCGCAAAAGGCTGCCAAATCCTGCCGCTCCCCGCCATGATTTCGGTCAAACCGGCGGGGGGACGGCCCTTGGGTGTCAGGCTTGCAATGCCTCCCACATCTCCAGATCGCGCTGGGCGGTCCAGATGCGCGGGGTGTCAATGCCGCGGGCCTCGTCATAGGCGCGGGCGACGTTGAACGGCAGGCAGTGCTCATAGATCGCGTAGTCGGCAAATTTCGGATCACAAGCGGCGCGCACCGCGTCCCAAGCCTCTTTCAATGAGCCGCCGCGTGCGGCCACCTGTGCTGCCGGGCGGTAGGTGCTTTGCACAAAGTCGCGGGTGCTTGCGATGGCGGCGTTGACCATGTCTTTGCCAATGAGCGCATCGCCGCGGCCCGGGGCAATCGCATCCAGATCAAAGGCTTTGATCGCATCCAGAGTGGTGCCCCAGTCGCCAAAATGCCCGTCGCCGCAGTAGCACGCTGAGTGGTATTCCACGATGTCGCCGGTGAACATGACGTTTTGGTCAGGCACATGCACGACGATGTCGCCTGCGGTATGGGCGCGGCCCAGATGCATGAGATCAACACGCCGGTTGCCGAGGTAGACCGTCATCTTTTCGCGGAAAGTGGTGGTGGGGTAGGTCAGGCCGCGGATGCTCTCATGACCTTCAAACAGACGCGGGAAACGCTGAAATTCGCTGTCCCAATCTTCCTGTCCGCGCTCCACCACCATGGCGCGGGCGGCATCGCTCATGATGATCTGATCGGCGCCATAGGCTGAGGCGCCCAGCACGCGCACGGCGTGGTAATGGGTCAGCACCAGATGGGAGATCGGCTTGTCAGTCACAGAACGCACACAGTCGATCACCTTTTGCGCCAGACGGGGCGTGGCCTGTGCCTCGACAATCATCACGCTGTCATCGCCAATGATCACACCGGAGTTGGGATCCCCTTCGGCCGTGAAGGCATAAAGCCCGTCGCCGACCTCGGTGAAGGAGATGGTTTTTTCCTGCGTGTCGCCTTGAGAGGCGAAGGCTTTGCTCATTGGGTCTGCTCCACTTTCAACAACGGTCGGTTTCAATTGCCTTGATCTAAGAGTATCTTGGCCATTTGGGGCACAACACGCTGCTGCATGGCAGAGAAGTCATTGCTCATGTCGACCATGACTGTCTGCATAATTAGAGGCATTCTGCCCATGATAACTGCACCGTGTTCAGTGTCATAGATCGAGATCAAAGCCTCAAGTTCCTCTGTCGAGAAATACTTAGCTAAAGTTGCCGTCATAAGGGTTTCGATCTTTGGACGCAGCGCCGCCATCTCCTCGGCCATCATCGCGCTAATTTCTCGAAATTGATCTTCGGAAATCCTAGATTCTTGCGGCATGGCACGCAGCATCTGCCCCAAATAGTTTTCTGTGGAGTACATGTTGGAGATCATTTGTTGAACCTCTGGCATGTTCATATAGGTTTGTGCGAGTTCCTCTGCGAATTGTGCCTGTGCAAAGTTGATAGGAAGGCAAAAAGCGATTGTCGCAATGAATTTTTTCAAGAAGAAGTCCTTTTAGATATTGCTGTGCACGAAGTCGTATGTGCCTATATTTCTGCATCTTTTTCAGCAAGTATGCACTTTATGGTTGTTGTTTTGGCGCGGTGCTAAAACTTCGGCCCTTCAAAAGGATTGTCCAACGCAGCCAAAATAGTGCCGGTGCACTCGCCAAAGCCGATGGTGTAGCCGTCGCCCCGCGCCGCGCCCTGCAGGGTCAGCGTGTCGCCATCCTCGATGAAGGTGCGGGTCTCACCGCTCTCAAGCGTCAGGGGCTCTTTGCCGCCCCAGCTGAGTTCCAGAAGGCTGCCGCGCTCAGGCTTTGTGGGGCCTGAAATCGTGCCGGAGCCAAGCAGATCGCCCACATTCATAGGGCAGCCGGAGGTGGTGTGATGGGCAAGCTGCTGGGCGGCGGAGTAATACATCTGGTCATAGTTGGTGCGCGCAATGGTGCTGGGTGCCTGGCCTTCCGGTGCCATGCTGATGCTGAGATCAATGTCATAAAGCATGGGGCCCGCGTCTTTGAGGTGGTCAAGCAGCTCAAAGTCACGCGCGGGCGTGTCGGTGCGGAAAGGATCAAGCGCGGCTTTGGTGACGATCCAGGGGGAGATCGAGGTGGCGGTGGCCTTGGCCTGAAACGGGCCAAGCGGCTGATATTCCCAGGCCTGAATGTCGCGCGCGGACCAGTCGTTGAGCAGCACATAGCCAAAGATCATGTCGTCCGCTTCCTGCACGGTCACGGGCCGTTTGGAGGGCTGACCGACAATGGCGCCCATCTCAAGCTCGATGTCAAAGCGACGGGAGGGCAGGAAGGCGGGGGTGTCATGCTCTGGCGACTTGAGCTGGCCCCAGGGGCGGCGGATGTCGGTGCCGGAGACCACAACCGAGGAGGCGCGCCCGTTGTAGCCGATCGGGATGTGCAGCCAGTTGGGTGGCAGGGCGTTCTCAGGGCCCCGGAACATAGTGCCCACGTTCTGCGCGTGGTGCCTGCCGGCGTAGAAATCGGTGTATTCCGACACTTTGAACGGCATGTGCAGCGTTGCGGCAGAGAGCGGTACGGAATAGAAGGTCAGAGCATCCTGCGTGGCCTCATCCGCGCTTTCTGCCAGCAGCGCCTGAAGGGCCGCGCGGTAGCGGGCCCAGGCCTCGGCCCCAAGCTCCATAAAGTCGTTCCAGTAGGGCGCGTCCAGCACATCGGCATCCGGGTCGGCGCGCAAGGTGCCTGCGGCCTCAAGCCCGGTGAGGTCAATGATCCGATCGCCAATGGCGGTGCCGCAGCGCAGATCGCCGTCATCAACGGAAAACACCCCGTAAGGCAGATTGTTCAGCGGAAATGGGCCGTCTGGAGTGTTGGCGCTCTCCACCCATGATCTCAGCAAAGGCATTGCGGTTCCTTTTGTTTCAGCACGCCGGCTGGGGTTTCTCATTCACAAAATATCCCGGGGGTGGGCTTGCCTTTGGCAAGTGAGGGGGCTGGCCCCCTTACCCTGGTTTATTATTGGGGCCTCATTTCTTGCCGGGGGTGCCGTCAAACTTCTTTTCAATGTCGGACCAGCAATCGATGTAGTCGTCCTGCAGCGGGGCCTCCTGTCCGGCAAAGGCGGTGAGGTGCTGCGGGAAGCGGGTCTCAAACATGAAGGACATGGTGTTGTCGAGTTTTTCGGCTTTCAGGTCGGCGTTGGAGGCGCCTTCAAAGGCGTTTTTGTCCGGGCCGTGGGGGATCATCATATTGTGCAGGCTCATGCCGCCGGGGATGAAGCCTTGAGGCTTGGCGTCATATTGGCCGTAAATATTGCCCATCAGCTCAGACATGATGTTCTTGTGATACCAGGGCGGGCGGAAGGTGTCTTCGGCCACCATCCAGCGTTCGCGGAAGAGCACAAAGTCGATATTGGCGGTGCCGGGCACGCCGGAGGGGGCGGTGAGCACGGTGAAAATCGAGGGATCGGGGTGGTCAAACAGAATCGCGCCAACCGGACAGTATGTGCGCAGGTCGTATTTCACCGGCGCGTAGTTGCCGTGCCATGCGACGACATCCAGCGGGCTGTGGCCGATCTCTGTGCGGTGAAACTGGCCGCACCATTTGACGGTCACGGTGGAGGGCGCGTCGCGGTCTTCAAACGCCGCCACAGGGGCCTTGAAGTCGCGCGGGTTGGCCATGCAGTTGGCGCCAATGGGGCCGCGCCCGGGCAGTTCGAATTTCTGGCCGTAGTTTTCGCAGACAAAACCGCGCGCGGGGCCTTCGAGCACTTCGACGCGATAAAGCAGGCCGCGGGGAAGGATGGCGATTTCTTTGGGCTCCAGATCAATGATGCCGAGTTCGGTTGAGAACCGCAGCACGCCTTCCTGAGGCACCACCAGCAGCTCTGAATCGGCCGAGAAGAAATAGTCATCCTCCATTGAGGTGTTCACCAGATAGATGTGGCTGGCCATGCCGACCTGGGTGTTCACATCCCCGGCAGTGGTCATGGTGCGCATGCCGGTGATCCATGTCAGCGATGCGTCGGTGTGGGGCACTGGATCCCAACGGTATTGGCCCAATGAGAGGACATCGGGATCCACATTGGGGGCAGATTGCCAGTAAGGCACATCAATCTTTGTGTAGCGATGACTGTGTTTCACAGAGGGGCGGATGCGGTAGCACCATGTGCGCTCAACCGTTTCAGCGGTGAAGGCTGTGCCGGAGAGCTGTTCGCCATAAAGGCCATAGTTGCATTTCTGCGGGCTGTTCATGCCTTGAGGCAGCGCGCCCGGCAGAGCCTCGGTTTCAAAGTCGTTGCCAAAGCCGGGCATGTAGCCTTCGTGCGGGCCGGTCAGCGAAGGGGCTTTTTGCATGCGGGTCGGGACCGTGTGTTTGGTCATCTCAACGCTCCTGTGACAATATTTGTTGCAAAAGTAAAAGTTGGTTTTGTAACTAACAAGCCAAAGGAGCGCGCAATATGTCAGAAAAAGACCCCTTCGATTTGCAGAGTTTTTTGCCCTATCTGCTCAATCAGGCGGCGGAGGAAAGCAGCCTTGGTTTTCAGAAGGTCTACAAAGACCGCTATGGCATGTTGCGCAGCGAATGGCGGGTGCTGTTTCACCTTGGGATCTTCGGGCAGATGACGGCCACAGAGATTGGCGGGCGTGCCAAGATCCACAAAACCAAAGTGAGCCGCGCGGTCCAGCGGCTTTCGGAGCGGCGCTTTGTGCGGCGGGCGCGCAGCGAAGAGGACCGCCGCGTGGAATGGCTGGAGCTGACACCGGCGGGGCGCAAAGCCTATGAGGATCTGCGCGATGTGGCCGCAAAATATGAGGCGGCGCTGCAAAGCAAGCTGAGTGCAAGGGAGGTGACCCAGCTCAAAGAGCTGCTGAGCAAGCTCGCCAAATAGGGCGCAGAGGCACGATTCGGATCTGATTTGATTCGGATTGTCGCGCGCATTGCGGCGAAAGCCGCGACAGTTGGTTCGCGCTTCGCGCATTGTTTTCACAATGCAAACAGTCGCTCCGCAAGTGGCAGTTATTTATGGTTAATTTGACGTAAATTTCTTGAAACGACTTGGGGCGCTATGGCAGATTTTTCAGGCACGATGGATGACGCTCGAGGTTGGAATGGGACTTTTTCACGGACTAAAAACTGCGGCTTTGGCTGCAGGTGTGATGGCCGCGAGCGCTCCGGCAGCTATTGCGCAAAGCCACTCTGGCTGGCGTGGCTGGTGGTGGTGGAACTGGAATTGGAACTGGGGTGGCCACGGTGGTGGCACAGGCCACACCGGTGGGACCACCAACGCAGTGCCGGAAATTGATGCTGGAGCCGGACTATTGGCGGTTGCCGCCGTTATGGCAACCTTGGCACTGGCATGGGAGCTGCGCCGTCGCAATCGTCATAAAGAAGGCTAAGCCTTCCAGATTGTGGTGCAGACTGGGGATGATGGGCGCTCAAATGAGCGCCCATTTTCCGGTTAAAAGGGCCGCTGCTGCTATCACCGCATTGGCAATGATATGCGCGGCGATGGGATCGGTCAGCCGGTTGCGGTGCAGATAAAGCGCGCCGAAGGCAATACCCGCAAGAACACCCGCAATAAAGCGATCATGCAGCAGGCCAAAGAACAGGCTGGAGACCGCGATGGCGAGGATCTCCCAGAGCAACCCGTCTTGCCTGAGGCGGCGCAACACATAGCCGCGAAAGAACAGCTCTTCGATCACCGGCACCAGAAGGATGGTGCCCAGAAGGCGCAGGCCGATCCAGAAGACACCGGGGGCTGATCCTTCTGATGCGGGCGCAGGGGCGGCGGTGAGCACCCAGAGGAGGCCAATCGCCAGACCGGTGGTGATGGAAGCGCCTGAGGGCAGGGCACGCCAGTTTCGCAGGGCGGGCCAAAAGTAAAGCAGCACCGCGCCCATGAGCAGCGCGCGCAGAGGGTAGCCGTCAGAGGGGTTTGGCCAGAAGGCGGAGGCTATCACGCCTGAGAGCATCATCACGATGAAGGGCACAATGCGCGCGGCCAATGTATCGCTGCGCATGGCGCTGCGTGAGATCTGCTGGCGCGGTGTGCGGTGCAACCAACGGGCGCGGTGCGCGACGATCACCACGCAGAGAGCCAGAGCGGTGAACATCAGCCAGCCGGCGTAGGAATGAAACCCGTTGAGCGCGTGCTCCGGGGACACCCGTGCGCCGATGATGATGAGAACCGCAATCCGCAGGATGTTAAACAGCCAGCTGGTCAGTACGGCGAGCGGATAGAGGATCAGCCAGAAGCGGCGCTGGCGTAGGTCCGGGCGCATCAGGAGCGCATAGAACCCCATGAAGATTGTGATCAGCGCAATGCCTTCGACGCCCGAGCACTGGCTGGCGATCTGCACAAAGAAATCCTCGATGCCGATCACATAGGTGGGCGGGTCGACGCTGACTTCAAAGCCGAAGGCAATCAGGCTGAGAAAGACCAGAAAGAAGGTGAGGCTGCTGAGGGAGGACCATTCCCACGCGGGGCGGATCAGATTGGCGAGGTCAGGGACCAGAAAGCCGAGCAGCAGCGCGAGGGGCAGAAGGTAGCTGTCACCCCGGATCCAGCTGCGCCAGCTGTGAAGGGGCGTGACCCAGAAGACTGCACCAAGGATGGTGAGCAGGCTGCCGAGGCTCAAAAACAGCAATGTGGGGGTAAAGGCGCGGCTGATTTCGGCGGCGCCAAACAACGGCAGCGGCGCAAATATCAAGATAAGGCCTGCAAGATGCGCCCAAAGCCAGGAGGACCGGCCGGGTGTTGTGCGCGCCGCACCAGCCAAGGCGCGATAGGCGGTTGGCCTGAGCCAGAAATAGAGCGCCATGACCGTGATGATCGACAGGCCGCGGGCGGTCATGGAGCGCAGAGCGCGGCAGGCGCTTTCGATCTCGGTCAGGCGGCACTCGATGGAGGCGAAGACCTGATAGGCGAGAATGACCAGGAAAAGTTCCGCCACCGCGAGGGCGGCGATGGTCATCAGCCGGGATGGGCGCGACGGCCCGGTGTTGTCTGCGATATCCGGGCCGGTCATGTAGATTTAGAAGTCGATGGTGACGCCGGGCAAGTTCAGCGCCTTGATCAGGTCCCGCAGTTCCTGACGGGCGGCGACGTTTGAGATGTTGAGTTGCTTCACCCCGATGTCGCGCAAATCGAGCAGGGTCAGGCCACGCGGGAACAGCTCCCGGAACACCACACGCTCGTTGAAGCCAGGTGCGACGCGGAAGCCGATGCGCTTGGCCAGACGGTCCAGCGCCTTGCCCATCTTTTCTTTGTTGACCATCTGCTGGGCGCCCATGCGGTTGCGCATGACAATCCAGTCGATGGGTTTCAGGCCAGCCTGCGCGCGCAGCTGGCGGGCGTTCCAGACCATTTCGGAATAGACCGAAGGGCCGAGGATTTTCTCGCCATCCTCATTCACTTTGGCCAGCAGGTCAAAATCCACAAAGCTGTCGTTGAGCGGGGTAACCAGTGTGTCGGCGAGCGAGTGGGCCACCTGGCTGAGGCGGGTGTGCGAGCCAGGACAGTCGATCAGGATAAAATCGTTGTCAGGCTCCAGCATGGCCACGGCCGCAGAGAGGCGCTGATCGTAGATGTTTTCGCCAGGTTGCAGGGTGTCCGGATCAATTTCCGGCAGGTCGCGATAGGTGGGACCGGGCAGCTCGAGACCGGCTTTCTCCGAGAAGCGCTGGCGGTTGGCGACATAGCTGCCAAAGCTCTTTTGGCGCAGGTCCAGATCCAGCGCGCCGACCTTATGGCCCATGCGCGACAGAGCGGTTGCGATGTGCATCGACAGGGTGGATTTGCCCGCGCCGCCCTTTTCGTTTCCGACAACGATGATATGTGCCATTCCGCTTGTCCCTGCTCGAAGTTTCAGTGCCGCGGCTCTTACGGTGCGGCCTTGTTAGTGTCTACTATATGTTGTGATTTTCCACAGGAAAAGTGCGTTGAATTGCTAGATTTCCCGCCATTTTCCGGTTTCCAGCCCATTGAGCGACCAATCCCCGATCTGCGCCCGGATCAGGCGCAGGGTGGGGTGGCCCACGGCGGCGGTCATGCGGCGCACCTGACGGTTGCGGCCCTCGCGGATGGTGAGCGCGATCCAGCAGTCTGGCACCGATTTGCGAAAGCGCACTGGCGGGGTGCGGGGCCAGAGATCCGTTGGTTCCTCAATGCGTTGCGCCTGTGCGGGACGGGTGAGGCCGTCCTTGAGCTCCACCCCTTTGCGCAACGCGGCCAATGCGGCCTCATCGGGTTCGCCCTCGACCTGCACCCAATAGGTCTTGGCCATCTTGTGGCGCGGATTGCTGATCTTGGCCTGAAGCTTGCCGTCATCGGTGAGCACCATGAGGCCTTCGCTGTCACGATCCAGCCGTCCGGCAGGGTAGACCTTGGGCACGTCAATAAAATCAGACAGAGTGCGGCGGGGGCTGCCCTCGGTTCCCTTGTCGGTGAACTGAGAGAGCACATCATACGGTTTGTTAAACAGGATCACGCGGGCCATGGCCTCTCCTACACGGGGCTGTGTTGGGGTTGCAAGTTCGCTTTGCCTGCGCTTTTTTGCGGCGCAAGACAGCTGACCAAAGTGCTGGGAGAAAGATCATGGATTTCAAAGATATGCAGCCGGAGACGGTGCTCGCACAGGCCGGTGGCGCGCTTGACATGCAGAGCGGAGGCGTTGTGCCGCCCATTCAGCCTGCCACGACCTATGCGCGGGATGAGAATTATAACCTGCTGAACGAGAACAACCTTTACAGCCGCCCTCACAATGATGTGGTGCGTCAGGCCGAGGCGGTGCTGGCGCAGCTTGAGGGCGGGGCAGAGGCTTTGTTGTTCCCCTCCGGCATGGCGGCGATTGCGGCGCTGTTTCGCACGGTGCCGACCGGCGGGCGGGTTGTTGTGCAATCGGGCATCTATTGGGGCACCACCAAGTGGATCCGCGAATTCTGCGCGCGCCGTCAAGTGGCCATCACGGAGGTGGACGCAAGCGATAGCGCGGCCTTACAGGCGGCCTGCGCAGCAGCGCCTGCGCATCTGGTCTGGATCGAGACGCCCTCAAACCCCTGGCTCAAGGTTGTGGATATTGCCGCCGCAAAGCAGGCGGCGGACAGCTGCGGCGCGCTTTTGGCGGTGGACAGCACGGCGGCCTCACCGCTTTTGTCCAAACCTCTGACGCTGGGTGCGGATATTGTGATGCATTCGACCACGAAGGTGATCAACGGCCACTCTGATGTGCTGGGCGGAGTTCTGGTCTCAAAGGCAGTGACGCCGGTTTGGGAAGAGATCGCCAATGACCGCGCCAGTGCCGGGGCGGTGATGGGGCCGTTTGAGGCCTGGCTCTTGCTGCGCGGGATGCGGACGCTTTCGGTGCGGGTGGAACGCATGGTGGAGAACGCGATGAAAGTGGCGCGGTTTCTGGAGGATCACCCCAAGGTGGAGGCTGTGCTGTTTCCGGGGTTGGAAAGCCACCCGCAATATGAGCTGGCGCAAAAGCAGATGCCGGGCGGGGCAGGATTTCTGATGTCTTTCCTTGTGAAGGGAGACAAAGAGACCGCGCTGGCGGTGGCCGGAAAGCTGAAGCTGTTTCATCGCGCGACCTCGCTTGGCGGGGTGGAGAGCCTTGTGGAGCATCGCCATACAATTGAGTCCCACACCGGTATTCCAGAGACCCTTCTGCGGATTTCGGTTGGTGTGGAGAGTGCTGAGGATCTGATCGGTGATCTGGGGCAGGCTTTGGGGCAATAAGCCTGCCTTGTGCGCTTTTGGGGGAGAGGAGCCCGGGCCTTCGCTTGCTGGCTAATGATTTATTAACCAATCCTCAGGGCTAATGTCGGCGAACAGGTGGGGTATACCCTGAAGACAGCGGCGGAAGACCAAAGTGAAAAAGCGCATCAGCAACCCGGCGGACATCACGCCGGCATATGAAGACAGAGGGTTGTTCAAAAAGCCCAGCACCGAGCTGGCGATTGATTTGATTCCGAAGTTTGGCAAGAACACCCGCCATGACATCATCATCAAAGGGCTGATGCAGAATGATGTTGAGGTCGATGTGATCTTTGCCGGGCGGCGCAAGCGCCATGCGGAAGAGCTGGTCACCCTGTTGCGGCGCAAGTGGGACGAAGCCAACCAGATTGTCATCAAGGGGATGAAACCGCCAGCCCGAAAGCGGGTGCGGGTGCCAACGCGGGTGCAGGGCTCCTGGCGCACGCGGGTGATCGACGACGAGCAGAACCTCTATATCGTGGAGCATCAGCTGTTGGTTGCGCGCTGGGCCTATAACTCCTTTGACGGGGAGTTTCGCAGTTTTGGCGAGCCGCCCTATGTGCAGCAGCGGTTTCAGGAGTTTCTGGAGAAAACCAAAGAACGGGACTGAGTTTAGCGAGCACTTGTGATCCCGTGCAGAAACGCTGAGCAAAGAGGCAAATGTAGAGTGTGGGTCGAGGAGCTCAGAGCTTTATAGCGCTGAGCCATTTTTTGTCTCTTACCACATTACATCTATGACTTTGCCGTCGCTATGCTGGCACACGCCAACGCCACCCAAGGCGGTGAAACCAGAATTGTCGGCATAGTTCATTTGGCACCGCATTGTGGATCCTTGGTCACCGAACAGCGTCGCTACAAAACTGCCGCTGGAGGTTTCAAAATAAGTTGGTGAATTGGCGTCAAAATCCCATGCGTAGCCTGAGCTTGAACTTGCGTTTACAGCTTTTCCGCTGAATTTCTCACCATCTACAACTGCAGTGTAGTGGTCTGTATCAACACCTTGTTCATAGTTGAATTCAACGGGGGTTCCTTCACCGCGTATTATGCCCTGCATAGTGCCGCTGCATCCAGCTAGGGTGCTTGCCAAAATAATCGAAATTCCGAAGTGTCTAATGAACATATGTCTAAGTTATTTGTGAGAAACTTAGACACGTATATAAAAGACACATGAATATGCAAGTGTCTGCTTTGGTTTGAGAAAATAGCTCTCGCTACGGAAGGGTTGCTTGAACCAACTCTTGATTCCGGGCAGCGATGGCGGCTCTATGGGGCAAATATCCAAGCCTTGCGGGAGCCTTTCCATGAAACTCGAATTTCACCACATCAATTTTGTCTCTCATGATGTGGACCGGCTGCATGATTTTTACACCCGGGTTTTGGGGTTGGCGGATATTCCGCAAGAGGAGTTTCCGCGCACGGAGGCGGATGAAAACACCGGTTATGACGGCAAGATCCGCTTTGCCACCGATGGCGATATGCAGATGCATTTGGCGGAGCGGCGGCTGGATGTGGCCTTTGTGAACGGGCAGGTGATCAACCCTGTCGATCGCGGCCATATCGCCTTTCGCACCGATGACATTGCCGCCTTCCTGAAGGTGCTGGAAGAAAACGACGTGCCTTATTCAGACTATGGCACGGCCTTTGCCAAAGAGTGGCATCAGGTGTTTTTCCTTGACCCCGAAGGCAATGTCATCGAGGTGCACCAGCAGGTCGGCTAGGCAGTCTTGGCCCCACCGGCTCAGGTCAGCAAGGCAAGATCCGCCTCATTTGTGGGGCGGCGCGTGACCATGGTTTGTGCGTCAGCCCCGTCTATGGTCAGCGCGAGGTCTTTGTAAAAGCCGTCGTTATCAAACCACCAGCGGTGGGAATAGACTTGGGTTTTCTCATTGTCGGGCACGTCGCGTTTGTATTGCTCGTTGCAGTAGATGTCCCACTGGCCTTTGGTGATCGGCTCTGAGATGCCCATATGCCCGGCGCGCTCTCGGCCGCCGTTGATCAGGCCGCCAGCAAAGGCCAGAACTTTGTCTTGGCCGCTGTAGTAATTGGTGAAACGGGCGGCGCGGCGGTCGAGCACCAGAGCCCCCCAAGCGCCTCTTTCCAGCCAGTCGGCATTCACATCCGCCGCGCAGAAGGTGACCTCATCAACTTTCCAATTGCGCGCGCCAGCGCTTGCGGAATCGCCAACACCAGCAAAGCCGCGCAGCACAACCAAGGCGCCCATGGAGTGGGCGATCAGATGCACTTTGGGGCGCGGCGTCATGTTCAGGAGCGGGACGATGCCGTCACAGACAAGATAAGGTGCGGTCTTTTTGGCGTCGGTGCGGTCCGTGTTATAGGCCAAGACCGTGCCGTCGCTAGGCCAGTCATAGGCGATGACGGCCCCGGTGAAGCCTTGGGCGCGCACGCCGTCTTCGATCTTTTTGAGCCGCCGCAGCATATCGGTTTGAGAAGTGTTGAATCCGTGTACATAGATCAGCACCTCACTGTCGCCGCCCGCCTGTTTGACGCGCTCGAGCCAGTCGGCCTGCGGAATGGCGGCGCCTTTGTGAATGGTGCCGTCCGGATTGGTCTGACTGATCGCCACATAGCGGGTGACGCTGGCGGGGTTGTTGGTGAATTTCTGGGTTTTCGCGTGATAGGCACGGCGAGAGAAAAACAAAGCCATGGATCAAATTCCTTTTCAAATGATCCAAGAATGCCATGAAGCCGCCAATTCACAAAATGCGCTGCGGGGTGGCGTAGCCTGCGCGGGCACTCTGGCCCTATACAGGCGCGGCGGCAAAGCCTAGCGTGCCCCCATGACTGACCATCCCATTCTTGACAGCCGCTACAGCTGGACGCGCCTCGCCATCACCTTGCTGATTGGCGTGTTTGCCAATGTCGGCATGTGGGCCGTGATTGTGGTGATGCCTGCGGTGCAGGCGGAGTTTGGCATCGACCGGGCGGAGGCGTCGCTGCCCTATGTGCTGACCATGATCGGCTTTGCGATTGGCAATTTTGCCATCGGACAGGCGGTGGACCGCTGGGGCGTGACCCGCGCGTTGATCGGGGCGGCGGTGCTGAGCGCGGTGAGCTACGGGCTGGCAGCGGCGAGCGGCTCTGTTTTCATGCTGTCGCTGGTGCATTTCTTTCTTGGGTTTGGCACGGCGGTGGGTTTTGGACCGCTGATTGCGGATGTGTCGCTGTGGTTTCAGCGGCGGCGTGGGATCGCTGTGGCGATTGCGGCCAGTGGGAACTACCTTTCCGGTGCGATCTGGCCGGTGCTGCTGTCAGGCGTGCTGAGCGATCATGGCTGGCGCGCGGTGTTTCTGGTGCTGGCAGCGCTGACCTTGGTGGCGGTTGTGCCGCTGGCTTTGCTGCTGCGCCCCAAGGTTCCGCAGGACGCGCTGACGGCGCAGGAGAATGCAGCCGTTGCACGGCAGGCCGGTGCGCCGATGAAGCCTGCGCCGCTGATGTGGGTTCTGGGGTTGGCCGGGATCGGTTGTTGCGTGGCGATGAGCATGCCGCAGGTGCATATCGTGAGCTTCTGCGTGGATCTGGGCTTTGGGCCTGCGGTGGGCGCGGAGATGCTCTCACTCATGCTGTTGGGCGGCGTTGTTTCCCGTCTTGTAAGCGGGTTGGTGGCCGACAAGCTGGGCGGGGTCTGGACCTTGCTGATCGGGTCGATCCTGCAATGTGGCGCGCTGTTCCTGTTTCTGCCGTTTGACGGATTGGTCTCGCTCTATCTGGTCAGTGCGGCCTTTGGGCTGGCGCAGGGCGGAATTGTGCCCGCTTATGCGCTGGTGGTGCGGGAATATATGCCGGCGCGGGAAGCGGGCACGCGGGTTGGCTTTGTCATGATGGCGACCATCATGGGCATGGCGCTGGGCGGCTGGATGTCAGGCTGGATCTATGACGTGAGCGGCAGCTATGAGCTGGCCTTTGTGAATGGCATCGCGTGGAATGCGCTCAATATCGCGATCATGGGATTGATCCTGATCCGGGCGCGGCGGGGGCCGGGGGCTCTGGCCGCTGCGTAAGGCTGGCTAGGCCTCGATCACCAGAGCTTGATGCAAACGTGATTGGCCGTCGCAGGCGTTTGCGACGACTGTGGAGCCAAATGGCGCGCGTCCGGAGGAGGGCTTCGGCGTGGCTATCGGGGTTTCACAGAGCGTGGGCGGACAGGTCCGGCGCGGGAAGGATCATTCATGGCGAAGGTGGGGTTTCAGGTCTTGGGCAACATGCGCGAGACGGTGCTGGGGGCTGCGATGGGCGTGGCAGTGGCGGCGAGCATGCTGGTAGCAGCAGAGGTTCAGGCGGCGGATCAGCTGCCGGATTATGTGATTGCCGAGTTCGGCGCACCGCCTGCGATCCCGCAAGGGCCGCTCTCCAAAGAGGTGGAGGACGCCGTAGAGGTGGCCTTTATCGACAGTATGGCACAAGGCGGCTGGGGGCGCGATCAGACCATCGCGCTGGATGTGATTGCCGAGTCCAAAGACCCGCGGCTGGTGTGGATCATCAGCGATCTGATGCGCTTTGCCACGGGGCCGGAGTTCACCTCTGTGCTGAGCGGTGCGGCGGGCACGCTGCTGGGCAAAGACCTGCCAAACCACAACCATTGGGGCATTGTGACGGATCACCTGATTGCCTGGGATATCCCGGCGCCGCCGGATTATCTGGAGGCCAAGCGTGCGATTTTCACCAATATCGTGCCCGGCTGGGACCGGATTTTTGTCAAAGGCGATATCGACTGGCGGCATGTGTCCTGGGGCGGGGTGCTGATTGATGATCGCCCCTTTGACACCACGGATGATCCCTGCAACTGCATCCCGGCTGCGGACAATCCGGAGGTCAGCAGCGCGGAGGAGGCCACATGGTTGTCAGATGACGCTGTGGTCTTTGGCGTGGAGGTGAATGGCGAGTACCGCGCCTATCCGCGCCGCATTATGGAAGTACGCGAAATGGTGAATGACACGCTAGGTGGGCGTGATCTGGGCATTCCTTATTGCACCCTTTGCGGGGCGGCACAGGCCTATTTCACCGATCAGATGCCTCTGGGCGTGGAGCGCCCGGTGCTGCGGACCTCGGGCCTGCTGATCCGCTCCAACAAGGTGATGTATGACATCACCAGCAACTCGGTCTTTGACACGTTTCTGGGCAAGGCCGTGACCGGCCCGCTGGCCAAACGGGGCATCCAGTTGAAGCAGGCCAGTGTGGTGACCACCAGCTGGGGCGCGTGGAAGGCGGCGCATCCGGAGACCACCGTGCTGGTGGAAGATCTGGCGCTGGGCCGGGACTTTGATTTCCGCAATGGACGCGATGCCAATGGGCCGATCTTTCCGGTGGGCGATGTCGACCCGCGTTTGCCGGTGCATGAAGATGTGATCGGGATTGTCACCGCCTCCGGCAAACCGGTGGCCTTCCAGCGCAGCGCAGCGTTTGTGGCGCTCAATGCGGGCAAGGAAGTTGCGGTGGAGAACGTGCGGCTGGCGCTTGATGCAGGCGGGATCAAAGCCGTGGACGCAAGCGGTGCTGATCTCGGCAGCCACCAGGCCTTCTGGTTTGCTTGGTCGCAGTTCCATCCTGACACAGAGCTGTGGAACGGCTGAAGTGAAGGGCGGCGGGGGCGTTTCCTTTGCCGCCGCTGCGCAAAAATCTCCGCGTGTGGTAAGCTTGCGCCCAACGTGACTTGGGTAGTGTTTTGACGTGTATTTGGGAGGAATGTTGCGATGACACGCATGACCGCAAAGGATTTTGATCAGGAACTGCTGGATCTCTATGATTTCTATGCCCACGGCAAAATCACCAAACGGGAGTTTCTCGACCGTGCGGGGAAATTTGCGGTTGGCACTGTGACCGCGGCGGCGCTGCTGAATATGCTCAGTCCGGATTATGCCATGGCGCAGCAGGTGTCTTTCAATGATCCGGACATTCATGCGGACTACATCATGTATCCCTCCCCAAACGGGACAGGCGATGTGCGCGGCTATCTGGTCCGCCCCTCCGGCGTGGAGGGGCCGCTGCCTGCGGTGCTGGTGATCCATGAGAACCGGGGGCTGAACCCCTATATCGAAGATGTGGCGCGGCGTCTGGCCAAGGCGGGCTTTATGGCGCTTGCGCCGGATGGGCTGACCTCGGTGGGGGGCTATCCGGGCAATGATGCGAATGGGCGTGAATTACAGCGTACGGTGGACCGGGCCGAGTTGATGAATGACTTTTTTGCCGGCTTTGAGCATCTTCTGGGACGTGAGGATAGCACCGGCAAAGTTGGCGCGGTGGGCTTTTGTTATGGCGGCGGCGTGGTGAGCGCGATTGCGGTGGCCTATCCGGAGCTGGCGGCGGGCGTGCCGTTTTACGGGCGTCAGCCTGCGGCGGAGGCTGTGGCGAAAATTCAGGCCCCGCTGCTTGTTCAGATGGGTGAGCTTGATGAGCGCATCAATGCGGGCTGGCCAGCCTTTGAAGAGGCGCTAAAGGCCAATGACAAAGTCTATGAGGCCTATATCTATGAAGGTGCAAACCACGGTTTCCACAATGACAGCACGCCTCGGTATGATGAGGCGCAGGCCAAGCTGGCCTGGGAGCGCACGGTGGCGTGGTTTGAGACCTATCTGAGCTAAGGCATAGGGCGGTTTTGGTCGGCGGTTTACGGGTTTGGGCGTTTATGCCTTGGCCATGCCGTGCTTGATTGGCGTGTCCTGTCGTGCAAGCCTGTGCATATAGGCCCTTTGAAATAGGGCCATTTTACGC
The DNA here is from genome assembly GCF_017743755.1 of Shimia sp. R9_3. NCBI lineage: Bacteria > Pseudomonadati > Pseudomonadota > Alphaproteobacteria > Rhodobacterales > Roseobacteraceae > Shimia > Shimia sp. R9_3. Next base: position 88,429 of record NZ_JAGHRP010000006.1, read on the forward strand.
AAAGCCAATTGATGTCGTGCCTGATTTGAATCCAAACCAGACTTCTGCAAAGCTGTTGCTGACCTTTGCCAATCAGCGGTTTGGCGGGGAGGGGCCGGGGGAGTTTGGCGATCAGGCAGCGGTGTTGCTGGTGCTGAGTTCGGATCTTTATATCAAGGCGCGCAGCTATGCGCTGTTGAACAAGTTCGGTTTCTGGGTGGCGTTGATATTGGCGCTTTTGGTTGTGGTCTGGCCCGCGCTGTCGACATTTGCCAGTGATCTGGCATTTCTGAAATCAGCGATTGTCCAGACCAGTGTGACCGCGCTGGCGGCTTTGAGTTTCGCGCTTTATGCCCATTACAAGAAGCGGCAGGTGGCCGCGGAAAACCTGATGCGCCTGTTGGTCACGGCGGCACCCAAAGAGGCGGATGAGGTGGTGGCGCGGATCCTGAGCGAGATTGAGCGCATGGATCAGGGGTTTTCGTTTTCACAGAAGGTGAAGAGCGAATAGGTGAGGGGCGCATCGGCCTGCATTGGATGCAGATGGCCGATGCGCTGTATCTTGCTTAGCCGCGGCCGCGGTAAGGGGGCACGCCTTGATCGGGGATCCAGACACCTTCGGGCATGGCGCCGGTCTGCCAGAACACATCAATCGGGATGCCGCCGCGTGGATACCAGTAGCCGCCGATGCGCAGCCATTGGGGCTCCAGAAAATCGGCCAGACGGCGGGCGATGGAGACGGTGCAATCCTCGTGAAACGCGCCGTGGTTGCGGAACGATCCCAAGAAGAGCTTCAGGGATTTGCTTTCCACCAGCCATTTGCCGGGCACATAGTCGATCACCAGATGGGCAAAATCGGGCTGGCCGGTCATGGGGCAGAGGGAGGTGAATTCCGGCGCGGTGAAGCGCACGTTATAGGCCACATCGGGCTGCGGATTTTCCACCCGCTCCAGTTCGGCCTCTTCCGGGCTGATGGGCATGACGGTGGCGCCGCCGAGTTGTTTCAGATTGCTGTAGATGTCTTCGCTCATCTTTGTTCTCCAACTATGGGCCATGGCCCGAAGGGGCTTATTAAACGCCGCGTTTGTTGCCCCAGACCAGCACATGCAGCTGTGGCAGCACGCGGGGGGCGAACCAGCTGGCGGCGACAACCTTGTCGATCAACCATTCCAGCCGGGAGGTGGTTTGCGCCAGATCCACAGGTTTCTCCGGATCGACCATGGGATTGCCGGGCTGCAGATAGAGCGGCAGATCGGGGAAGCGGGCATGGGTCTTTTGTGCCCAGAGGAAATCCTCGTCATCAAAGATCACGATCTTGATCGCCACATCCGCTGTGGCGCCCGCCGCATAGAGGCAGCTGTCAAAGGTGGCCCAATCCACGGTTTCGCCGCTTGAGGGCGGCTTGGGGCTGAGCACCAGCGTGTTCAGATCCGCAAACCAAGGCTTGGCGATGGAGCCCTGCGTTTCGCAGGCAAAGCGGTAGCCTTGGGATTTGCCAAGTGCGATCAGCGGGGCGAAGTCATGGATGGCAGGGTTGCCGCCAGACAGGGACACTGTGAGGGGGCGGTTGCCGGAAAGGCGTTTGATTTCCTCCATGACCGCCTCGGCGCTCATGGGTTTCCAGTCATGGCGATAGGCGCTGTCGACCGCATGCAGGCTGTCACACCATGAGCAGCGATAATCGCAGCCGCCGGTGCGCACAAAGACCGTGGGCTCGCCAATCAGCGCGCCTTCGCCCTGAATGGTGGGGCCAAAAATCTCAACAACGCGCAGGGTCATGGGCGGTACTCGGCCCAAGTTTTTGGGGTTTCTGAGACTTTCACCATGGAGACTTCGTCCCAGCGGGCCTTGCACCAGTCATAGAAATGCTTGGCGAGGTTTTCCGCCGTGGAGGGCACGTTGAGCAGATCGTTGAGATGGCGGTGATCGAAGTGGTCGTCGATGTAGGATTTGAGCGGTTTGAGCTCGTGATAGTCCCGCACAAAGCCGTCAGAGTTCAACTCGGCGGCGGCGAGTTCGACCACAACGATGTAGTTGTGGCCATGCAGGCGCGCGCATTGGTGATCGTCGGGCAGATGGGCCAACTGGTGGGAGGCGGAGAAGTGAAACTCTTTGGAGATGCGAAACATCAGCTTGCCTCCCGCTCGGCCACGGCGGTGCGCCAGAAATCCGGATCCTCATAGGGGGTGGGATCGGGGATGCCGGCAAGGTCAAAGGCCTCGCGCCGTTCCACGCAGGTGCCGCAGCGGCCACAGTGCTGCGCGCCGCCTTTGTAGCAGGACCATGTCAGCGAAAAAGGCGTGTTGGCGGCGGCCCCATCGGTGACGATGTCGGATTTGCTGCGGTGCACAAACGGGGTGTGCAGGCGCACGTCGGCATAGCCTTCCAGCGCGGCCTGCTGCATGACGTCAAAGGCTTCGGTGAAGCCGGGGCGGCAATCGGGATAGATGAAGTGATCCCCGCCATGCACGGCGGTGGCCACACGGCTGTCGCCATTGGCCGCAGCAATGCCATAGGCGATGGTCAGCATGATCGCGTTGCGGTTGGGCACCACGGTGATGCGCATGGTCTCTTCGGCATAATGCCCATCGGGCACATCCACATCCGCTTCGGTCAGGGCAGAGCCGGTGAGGGCAGCGCCAACCGCGCGCAGGTCGATGATGTGATGGGGCACCCCAAGGCGGTCTGCGCAGGCCGCAGCGGAGTCGAGCTCTTTGCGGTGGCGTTGGCCGTAATCAAAAGAGACCAGTCGGGAGAGATTGCCTTCGGCAGCCACGATGTGCGCCAAAGACACGGAGTCCAGTCCGCCGGAGCAGACAACAGTTGTTTTCATTTGTGTAACCCTTGTTTTGATGTACCGGGTAGGCTGCGACCGGTGCGCGCGGCTTTTAGAGCGGCGTGGAGGCAAAGGCAAGAGTGCGATCTTCACAGCTCTGTGGGAGCGGAGATCTGCCCAACAAAAAACGCCGCCCCGAGGGAGGCGGCGTTTTCTGAAACGTTGGTTGCTAAGCTTAGAAGCCCAGACCTTCGTATTTCTTTTTGAATTTGGACACGCGGCCACCGGCATCCATAAGACGGGTGGAACCACCGTTCCATGCCGGGTGCACGGATGGGTCTACGTCCAGCGCCATGGTGTCGCCTTCTTTGCCCCATGTGGAACGCATCTTGACGATGGTGCCGTCGGTCATTTTCACGTCGATGAAGTGGTAATCGGGATGGGTATCTTTTTTCATGAGACCACTCCTTACGCTTTTTTGGGCTTGTAGTTGGTGTCTTCTGCGATACGTGCGGATTTACCGCGACGTGCGCGCAGATAGTACAGTTTGGCGCGACGTACACGACCACGACGCACAACGGTGATGCTGTCGATGTTGGTGGAGTACAGTGGGAACACGCGTTCCACGCCTTCGCCAAAGGAAATCTTGCGAACGGTGAACGAGCCAGCGATGCCGGAGCCGTTTTTGCGGCTGATGCAGACGCCTTCGTAGTTCTGCACACGGGTGCGGGAACCTTCGGTCACTTTAAAGCCAACACGGATGGTGTCACCGGCTTTGAAATCGGGGATCTCTTTCCCCAGCGCAGCAATCTGCTCCGCTTCGAGCTGTGCGATCAGATCCATTGGATCATCTCCTATAATGCTTGTGGTTATATCCACAAAGGTTTGATGCACCTCAGAACTCTTGGTCTTCTTCCGGGTCCGCCACTTGCACAGCGCCCGCCAGAGGGTCAGGTCGTCTTTTCTTGTCTTTTGCGCTGCGCCTGTAGCCTAAGCCGAAGAAAGCAGAGGTTTGCACACTGCACAGCACGCCCAAACGACTCGGTAAGAGCCGTGGACGGGCGGTTCTTAGGGGAAATCGGGCTTTGGCGCAAGGGTGGATTGCGTATCCACACCACGCGCAATGGCGCAGCTGCGCGGCGTATCTGGCGAAGAGCTGCCGGTTGCATGCCGCGCGCCGCTTGTGCCTTGTGCGGGGCCTGTGCGCAACGCTTAACTGCTTGCACAAAGGGCGTTGAGGCGTGGGCGGTTTTAGATGATGCGTTGGGTGGGTGTGCTGATTTTGGCAGGGGCTTTGCTGGGCTGCGCACGTGAAGTCTATGAGACCCCGGCACCTGCCAATGACGCCGCTGCCGCCGAAGCCGCGCGGGTCGCCGCAGAGGTGGCGCGGCTGAGAACCTATCCCACGTTTGGAGATGCCGATCCGGTGGAGTGGGACCGTCGCCCGCCGGAGCGTCATCCTGTGCATGGGATTGATGTGTCACGCTGGCAGCAAACCGTGGATTGGCGCGCGGCGCGTCGGGCAGGGGTCAGCTTTGCCTTTATCAAAGCCACTGAGGGCGGCGATTTGGCAGACCCCATGTTTGAGGCCCATCGCAGAGGCGCGCAGGCCGCAGGGGTGCCCTGGGGGGCCTATCACTACTATTATTTCTGTCGCTCAGCGGAAAGTCAGGCGCACTGGTTCATCCGCAATGTGCCGCGCGGCGCGCCGTTGCCGCATGTGCTGGATATGGAATGGACGCCGCATTCCAAGACCTGCCGGTTGCGCCCCGACGGGCGGACCGTGAGGCGTGAGGCGCGCAAGTTTCTGGCAATGCTTGAGGCGCACTATGGGCGGCGGCCGATTGTCTACACCACGGTGGATTTTTACCGCGATACCGGGATTGGCGGGCTGGATGGAACGGAGTTCTGGTTGCGCTCGGTCGCGGATCATCCGCAAAAGACCTACCCCGGTGCGCGCTGGGTGTTCTGGCAATATAGTGGCACGGGGGTGGTGCCGGGAATTGCGGGCGAAGTGGATTTGAATGTGTTTCGGGGCAGTCCAGACGCCTGGGTGCGCTGGCGGGGCCTCTGAACACGGCATCCGGATGGAAGGCTGTTCCAAAGCGGGGAGCACTATCCTTTTGCGCGTGTCCGGCAATGGCGGTTCTGCTGTTTCCTGTGGGTATCCCAACTCTCAGGAGGCAACGATGACCCGACGACTACTGTTTGCACTCTCTTTTGCAGCACTGACCGCGACCCCTTTGGCCGACACATCGGCGTTTGCGATGCAGGCCCTCACCGAGAAGGAGCGCTACGCCAAAGCGGAGGCGCTGCGGTTTGGCATCGAGATGCCACAAGACACCGCTGCGGCGTTTCTGGAAATGCAGGCGCTTGCCCAGGATGGCAATGCGCGGGCACAGGCGCGGCTGGCGTATTATCACCTGAAAGGGATTGGCACATCGGTTGATCCGGATGCGGCGGCGCTGTGGTATCAGGCCGCGATAGCGGCGGGCCGCGATAATGTGCGCACGAGCTATGCAAAGCTCTTGATGTCCCAAGGCCAGACTGCGGAGGCCCTGACGCAGCTGAATGTGGCCTCAGTAGCCGGCATTGAGAAGGCGCAGGCGTTGCGGGCGCGATATCACTATCTGGGAAGGTTTGCCGAAGCCTCTGACAAACCCTTTGGGCGCGCGGAGTTGACCCGTTTTGCCCAAGCCGGGGACGTGGCCTCGATGAAAGTTGTGTTGAGCGCGATACAGCAGGGGGCGGCGTTTGATGTCGATCCAGATGTGTTGACGGCGAAGATGCTGGATGTTGCGCGACAGGACAGCGGCAAGGCCGGAGGAAAGGCTGCCGAAGCGTTGTTGCGCCTGTGGCGCGGACAGGATGATGCAGCGACTTTGGCGTTGCGGACGGAGCTGGTGGCGCATGCGGCCCTGCGCGGACGTGCGCGGGCTGAGGAAGGCTTGTTGCTGGCTTATGACACCCATGATGCGCGCGCCTTCCGGCCCTTGGCGCAGCAGATCGTTTCAGAGGCATCTGATGCGGATTTTGAGCGGGCGCTCTATGTGGTGTCGCGGCTCGACAAAAACGCCTTTGTGCATGTTTTGCAGGAAGAGCTGCGGGCGCGGGGCTATCGGGTGGGGCCGACCACCGGGATTTTTAACACACGCACCATGTGGGCGGTTGTGTCGTTTTGCCAAGACACCGGCATTCAGGCGGAGTGTCGTCTTGGTCCACTGCGCGCGAAAGTCATCAAGGCCATTGCTGGGGAGCTGGCCAAGATGACCCCAAGCGCGTAGCTCCCTGAACTCTCCCAGGGAGGGTGCGGTCTGTGTTGTGGGATGCGCAGACCGCATTTTATGTTTTTGCTTTGCGGTTAGCCCTGCAAATGAGGCGGCCTTGATGAGTGATCCTACCGGTGCTCCAAGTGGGGGGCTTACTCTTTTTGAGCGTTCAGAAAATCGACAATGGCCGGTATCAGATCAGGATGCAGTGGCAGGCTGGGATCTGAGTAGGTGGCGAAAGGGTTGCCCGGCACATCGTCTTTCAGAATGTGCGTGCCACCAGCCAAATCCACGCGGTCACCGTCTGTCAAAGCGTTGATCAGAAGGTCGGCATCGCGCATCTGGACCTGAGCGTCGCGATCCCCTTGCAGCACCAAAGTGGGGCCTGCCCAGACGCGGGCAAGCGTGATCGGATCATGCGAGAACAGATCGGTCATATAGCGCTGCAGGCCGGGGCGAAACAGCGCATGCAGGGCGGATGGCACTTCGGAAAGCGGGCGGGTTCTTCCCTGCTCCAGATCGGTCACAAGAGATTTGACATCGTCGAGAAGGGGCGCGTTTGCCGGGTTGCGCTCCATTTGTTCGATCAAAATCTGCCCAACGGGACGACCGGGCGCGGCCATCAGGATCACTCCGCAAAGCCCTTCAGGCGAGGTTTGCGCTGTGTAGAGCGCCACCAGACCACCTTCGGAATGGCCCGCGAGCCAAACGCAGGGGCTTCTTGACGCGCGCGGCCAACCCAATTGACCATGTCTTCAGCATAGCCGCCAATGGTCACGCCGTTTGGATCAGCAATCGCCTGTTCGCTGCCAAAAAAGCCGCGTTTGTCCACGCGCAGGGAAGCGACGCCCTCTGCGGATAGCGCTTCGGCGATTTGTTTGTAGAGGCCGGTCTTGGATTGGAAGCTCGGCATATTGCCGTCTCGATCGATCGGACCGGAGCCGGGGATGATCACAACGATGTCGGAGGCATCTGACGCGGAAATCAGCTCGCCTTCCAATGGGCCTTCAGGACCCGGGATCGTGATCGTTTCGCCCCAGATGGGCGTCGCGAAAATGAGGATAGCCGTGAGGCTGAGAAGAAAGTTGCGCAAGGTGTTCGGCCAATCAAAGGGCCTTAAACAAAGATCATTTGGTTTAAGGCGGAGGTCTGGATCTGGCTGGCGGTGGATGAACCCTTGCGCGCTGTGTGACGATTTATATCGGCGTTTTTTTATTCGACTTCAACAACCGCGGCGTCGGGGGCGTTTTTCTTGACGCTTTCGATGCCGTTGTCGCGGCCTGAGGCGCTGGTATAGCTTTGCGAGGTGCCGATGACCTGACCGTTGCTGGCCTTGAGGTTGAACATATGTTTGCCGGCGCTGGTTTCTTTGCGCTCGTAGCGGTCATCGTCGGAGGCATTTTTCTTCACGCTTTCGATGCCGTTTTCGGCGCTGGCTTTCTGTTTGTAGCCCTCAGAAGCGAGGATGTTTTCGCCGTTGCCAGCTTTCAGGCGGAAGCGAAATTCTCCGGCCTTGTCGGTGTAAAGCTCAAATTTGGCGGCCATGTGCATGATCCCTATATGAAATTTCTATGCCGGGAGGAAAACATGGCGCGCGTCGCGGCGCAAGGACTTGGTGCCCTTACGCGGGCGATGTGCAAGTTTACTTACCGCTTTTCTTTTGCGCCTCATAGGCGGACCACATGTCCGGGCGGCGCTCCTGAGTGATCTGTTCTGCCATTTCGCGGCGCCACTTTTCGATGTTGCCGTGGTGGCCGGACATCAGCACATCCGGGATCGGGCGGCCCAACCACTCCGCCGGGCGGGTGTATTGCGGGTGCTCCAGAAGGCCGTTGGAGTGGCTTTCTTCCTCAATGCTGTCGGCGTTGCCCAGGACGGAGGGCAGAAGGCGCACGGTGGCGTCGATCATCGCCTGTGCGGCGATCTCACCGCCGGTCAGAACAAAATCGCCAAGGCTGACTTCCATGATGTTGTAATGATCCAGCACCCGCTGATCCACGCCTTCAAACCGGCCGCAGAGCATGGTGACGCCATCGGCCTCAGACCACGCGCGCGCCATACGCTGATCAAAGCGGCGGCCACGCGGAGAGAGATAGACCAATGGCCAGTTGCCGCGCGCGCCGCGCATGGTGTGCTCAATGGCGTTGCCCAGCACATCGGGGCGCAGCACCATGCCCGCACCGCCGCCTGCGGGGGTGTCATCCACGTTGCGGTGTTTGGTCAGGCCAAAATCGCGCAGATTGGTGGTTTCCAGCTGCCATTTGCCATCCTTGAGCGCCTTGCCGGTCAGGCTTTCGCCCAGAACGCCGGGGAAGGCATCGGGAAAGAGTGTGATGATGCGCGCGGTCCAGACCCCGGCGAGGCGGGGATTGTGGGTGATCAGCTCGCGCGGCTTGAGCGAAGCGGAGATCGAAAGGCGGCCGTGGGATTTCGGCTTCTTGGTGGTGTCGCTCATCAGTCAAACAGCCCCTCGGGCGGGTCGGCAATGATGCGGCCAGAGGCGATGTCGACGGTGGGAACCGCCGCCAAGGTGAAGGGCAGGAGCACGGTTTCCGCGCTGCCCGGACGGAGCACTTCCAGAAGGTCCGTTGAGCCGTGGTTGACCACGGTTTTCACCGTACCAAGCGCTGCGCCGCCAGTGTCGCGCACCTCAAGCCCGACCAGATCGGTGTAGTAATATTCATCATCATCGGTTTCCGGCAGCCGATCCCGCGGAACAAAGAGCTTCACGCCTTTGAGCGCATCGGCCTGTTCCTTGGTGGCAATGCCTGAGAGCCGCGCCGCAAGGCCGTTTTTGATCGCGCGGGTGATGGTGACGGTGAATTCGAAGGCACCGTCTTCGGTCAGAAGTGGGGCGTAGTCGGCGATGGCGTCTGCTTCGGCGGTGAAGCTTTTGAGGCGGACTTCGCCGCGCACGCCGTAAGCGCCGCCAATGGCGCCAACGCAGATGAGATCAGAAGGGGTGTCGCTCATGGCGGGGCCTTTGTTTTGCTTGGCGCTTGTTTTCCATGATTGTGGCATGGGACGCAAGGGAGGGGGAGCGGGCAACCGAGCGGCGGTGTTGTGCAAGATGCCCTGCTTAACGCATCCTAACCAATTTGGTGCAGCGCGGGTTTGTTCTGGTTAGTTTGTCTTGAACAAGGAACTTTCTTCTAACCGACCATGGAGGGGCAGGGGTGACTAAGATCATTTGGATGACTGATCCGCATTTCCAAAATAGTGGAACGATTGACGGTTTGGACCCACGCAAACGATTGGAGGCAGCGATTTCCCATGCAAACACCCATCATGCCGATGCCAGCTTTGCAATACTGTCTGGAGACTTGGTCGGGGATGATGTTGAGGGGGACTATGCAGCTTTGGCTGAGTATCTCTCCAGATCGGAACTGCAAATCTATCCGATGATGGGGAACAACGACGAGAGAGAAGGATTTCGTGCGCATCTTTTTTTGCCCGAAAGCACAGCGACGGATTTTATCCAGTTCACCCTCGAAACTGAAGACGGGACAATCGTGTGTCTGGATACGCATAAAATCGGGTCGCACGCGGGTGAGTTCTGTCTCGCGCGCCAAAACTGGTTGGAGGCTGTTCTTAAGGCCAAGGCTGGCAGGCCGGTGTATCTATTTATGCATCATCCGCCGATGGCTCTTGGGTTGCCCAGTCAGGATGAAATCATGCTGGAGGATGATGAAGCGTTTTGGGATCTCATCGGTCGCCATTCAAATGTGAATTACGTTTTTATGGGCCATGTACATCGGCCGGTTTGCGGCACAATCCGAGGGATTCCATTTGCGACCCTTGGTGCGTTGTCATTTCAAGCACCTGCACCGCGCCCCAGTTGGAGCTGGGATAGTTTCAAGCCGCCGAAAGAAGCGCCGCAATACGGCGTGCTTGAGATAAGCGGCGGGAGCGTCACGCTACAATATACTCAGTTCTGTGAATATTCGCTCGGCATGAGTGAATGATATCGCCGTAGAGTGTCAGCGAACTCTCAATCAGCCAAGAGCTACTGATAAGAGCGTTTGATTGGCTAAGGACTACAAGGCGTCTCGAAATCAGCGCGATTGGATTGAGAGCGATGCGTCACGGTCTTCCCAGCCGGCTTTGGCAAGCTCGGGGGTGTCAGACAGCTCTTCGGGCCAGCCGATGCAGAGATAGGCCACGAGCGACCAGTCTTCGGGGGCTTTTAGGTCGCGGTTGAGCTGCTCCGGATCAAGGATAGAGACCCAGCCGACGCCAAGCCCGTAGGTGCGGGCGGCGAGCCAGAATTGGGTGATGGCGCCCACCACGGAGTAGCGGCGCATTTCAGGCATTGTGGCGGCGCCAAGACCCGCGCCTTTGGCGGTGGCATCGTCACAGTAGATGGCAAGCTGCACGGGGGCGTCTTTCATGCCCGACAGCTTCAGCCCGGCATAGAGCGCGGCACGGTCGCCGTCATAACCCGCCAGAGCGGTGGCATTGGCCGCTTCGAAATTCTTGAGGGCAGCGGTGCGAGCTTCATCGCTTTCAATGCGCAGCACACGCCAGGGCTCCGACAGGCCCACGGAGGGCGCGAGGAGAAAGGTGTCGAGGCACGCCTGAAGCAGCGCCTCGTCCACCGGATCGGTGCGGAAGCGGCGCACATCGCGCCGCCACTGCATGAGCCGTGTCAGATCGTCCCGGAAATCTGAGGTAAATTCGGTCATTCCGGGGCCGGTCCGTCTTACTCTTCTGCGGCTGCTTCAGCAGCTTCAGCTGCTTTTGCAGCTTTCTCTTCTGCGCGGTCTTTGGCTTTCTGGCCTGGTTCCGCTTTCTTAGGGTTGTTGCGCTCTTTCTTCGCCAGAGTGCCTGCTGCTTCGAGGAAGCGTGCCACACGGTCAGAAGGCTGTGCGCCCTGGTCCAGCCAGTACTGAACGCGCTCCATGTCCAGCTTTACGCGCTCTTCGCTGTCTTTTGGCAGCAGCGGGTTGTAGGTGCCGAGCTTCTCGATGAAGCGGCCGTCACGTGGCATGCGGCTGTCCGCTGCAACAACGCGGTAGAAAGGGCGCTTTTTGGAACCGCCGCGGGCGAGACGAATTTTCATAGCCATGGGTGTATCTCCTATAATGGCGTTTGCACTTGCGTGCATATTTGGGTGCACCGTTTTGGTGCGGGTTGGGTCGAAGGACAGGTCAGTCTCTGCCCAACGGTTTGTTATTCCTGATGTTTCTTGTGGTGCTGAATGACCTCAGCGATGATGAAATTCAGGAAATTCTTGGCGAATTCGGGATCCAGATTGGCCCGTTTCGCAAGATCTTCGAGACGTGCGATCTGCGTGGCTTCGCGCGCGGGATCGGACGGGGGAAGGTCGTGGGTGGCTTTCAGTTTGCCCACCGCCTGCGTGTGTTTGAACCGCTCGCCCAGCGTGTAGACGAGGATCGCATCGAGGCGGTCGATGCTTTCACGGTGCTCTTTGAGCACCTCGGCGGCGCGCAGGGCCGCGTCGGTCGCTTGGTCAGTCAAGGGCGTGGCCTTTCGGTTTGAACATCGGATCGGCGTAGTGGCTGATTTCCATCTCGATCGCATCGGCAATCTGAGAGGAGCGCAGTGCATCAGGGCTGGGGTGGCGGTAGACCACATCGTGGCCATCCACGGAGGCGGCGGTTTTGTCCTTCACCGCTCCCAGGCGCTCCGCCAGCCGGATGCTGTCGAGATTCTTGGGGTCGATGTAGCTGACCGCGCCGTCCCAGCCCAGCTGTTCATAGAAGTGGCGGCGCACCGCATGGGTGGCCTCAAGCGCGTAGCCTTTGCCAGCCTTGTCCGGCCAGATGATCCAGGCGATCTCGCGCTCCGGCCATTTGGCAGGGAACCAACCGCCCGCCATGCCAAGGGTCTCGTCGGTGGCTTTGTCGTGGATCATCCACATGCCGTAGCCGCGGATGTTCCAGTGACCGATTTCCGCCGCATAGAGCATCCATGTCTCATAGGCATTGAGCGGCCCGCCCATGAAGCGGGAGCGGTAGGAGGCAAAGGTGGCCTTGAAGTTCGGATAGTCCTCAGGCTCCGGACCGCGCAGTACGAGGCGTTTGGTTTCCAGAACTGGGATGGTTGGCACGGACATCAGAGCGCCTCCACTTTGGGGTGGCGGTAGACGTGGCAGAATTTGCCAAGGAGTTCATGCTCGTGTTCGAAAGTCGCACCAAGGCGTTTGGCCATGGCAACAGAACGGCTGTTGGCCGGGGCCAGGTAGCTCATAAGGTGCGAAAGGCCAAAGTGCTCGGCTGCGTAGGAGCGCGCGGCAATTGCCGCCTCAGACGCATACCCCTTGCCTTCGCCTTCTGCCAGAACACTCCAGCCCAGTTCTGGTTCATGCCAGCCCGGTGCGTTGATGATGCCGGTCCATCCAAGGAAAGTGCCGGAGGTCTTGTCTTCAAAGTGCCAGAGGCCGTAGCCGCGTACAACCCAATGTCCCAGACGGCTTGTCAGGGATGTGAAGGTGGCCGCTTCGTCGCGGGGGCCACCGACAAAGGCGCTGCGGTCAGAGGCATAGAAGGCGACCATGGGCTCCAGATCGGAAAGCTGCGGCGCGCGCAGGCGCAGGCGCTCGGTTTCGATCACAGGGATATTCAGTGCGAGGCTCATGCGTAGGCCTCCGGACTTCCGTCATTGTCTTGTGGGACGTGACGATAGACCAAATCATCCGGATCGCCTTCTGGTCGGGCTGCGTTGTCGTCGCGCATCGCGCCCAGACGTTCGGCAAGGCGGATGGAGGCTGCGTTTTCGGCGCTGATGTAGCTCACCAAGGTGGAAAGCCCCTTGGTGTCAAAGGCCCAGTCGCGTGCGGCTGTTGCCGCTTCAAACGCATATCCTTTGCCTTGGGCTTCTGGGAAGAAACACCAGCCGATTTCAACTTCGGGAAAGCGTGGCGGTTTGTTGATGCCGACCTGACCGATGAGAGCGCCGGTTTCCGTCAACTCCACTGCCCAGCTGCCATAGCCAAGCCATTGCCAACTGGTGATCTCAGCCCCGAGCCAGCGCCAGAGTTCGTCTGCGGTGATTGGCCCTCCCATATATTGCGCCCAATCCGTTGCGAAATGCGCGGCCATCGGCTCGAAATCATCGAGCACGTGATGGCGCAGCGTTAGGCGCGGAGTGGATATGGTGGGCGCAATGGTCATGTGGCTTAGACCCGTGGGCACTCGTCGAGTTCGAAAATGAAGCTGCTGGAGACACCGGACTGGAGCCTCTGTGTGTCATGGCTGACCGGGCGCACTTCGCGGCAGGCGGTCTGGCGGCGCAGTTCTGAGTCTGCAAGGGCAAAGAGCTTGCCATAGCCGATGGAGCTGCCGGTTTCGGTAAAGTTTACCTCTGCCTCATAGGCGCGGGCGGTCACGGTGGCGGGGATGCCATCCAGAACGGTGCGGTAGTCACCCCGGATCGGGCCTTCTGGCAATGTGTCAAGATCGACGGTGATCAGGTCACCACATGCTGCGAGCGCAGCGAAGAGGGGGATGGAGAGGAGTTTTTTCACGATCGGCGTCCTTCGGTGTGTACTTTATTTTTTCTTGCCAAAACCGGAGAGGCCGGAGGGTAGGCCCATGCCGCCGCCGAGGCCCGGCAGGGCACCGGGCAGGCCGCCTTTGGCGCCCATGGCTTTGGCCGCAGCTTCCAGCGCTTTGGGGTCCATTTGAGACGGGTCCATGCCGGCCATATCAGGCGCGCCTTTGTCGCCCATCATGCCTTTCATGGCTTGCTTGAGCATGCCGCCTTTGCCCATTTTGCCCATCTTTTTCATCATGTCAGACATCTGGCGCTGCATCTTGAGCAGCTTGTTGAGGTCAGAAACCTCCATGCCGGAGCCTGCGGCGATGCGCTTTTTGCGGGATGCCTGAAGGATCTGCGGGTTGGCGCGTTCCATTTTGGTCATGGATTGGATCATGGCGATCTGGCGCTTGATCATGCGGTCATCAAAGCCCGCGTCCTGCACCTGTTTGGCCATTTTGCCCATGCCGGGAAGCATGCCCATCATGCCTTCCATGCCGCCCATCTTCTGCATCTGTTCCAGCTGCATCTTCAGGTCGTTCATGTTGAAGCGGCCCTTCTGGAAGCGCTTCATCATGCGTTCGGCCTGTTCTGCCTCAATGGTTTCCTGGGCTTTCTCAACAAGGGCAACAATGTCGCCCATGCCCAGAATGCGGCCTGCGATCCGGTCTGGCTCGAAGGTTTCGAGCGCATCCATTTTCTCGCCAAGGCCGACGTATTTGATCGGCTTGCCGGTCACGGCGCGCATCGACAGGGCGGCACCGCCACGGCCGTCACCGTCCATACGGGTCAGGACCACGCCGGAGATGCCGATTTTGCCGTCAAATTCTTCGGCCACCTCAACAGCCACCTGACCGGTGAGGCCGTCGACAACGAGAAGGGTTTCGCGCGGGTTCACCACGTCGCGCACATCCTCGACCTCTTTCATCAGGGTCTCGTCGATCTGCAAGCGGCCTGCGGTGTCGAGCATATAAACGTCATAGCCGCCCAGCGTCGCCTGCTGTTTGGCGCGTTTGGCGATCTGCACGGCGCTTTCGCCCTGCACAATCGGCAGCGTGTCTACACCGATCTGGGTGCCAAGCACGGCGAGCTGTTGCATCGCGGCGGGGCGGTAGATGTCGAGCGAGGCCATCAGCACGCGCTTGCCGTCTTTCTCGGTCAGACGTTTGGCAAGCTTGCCGGTGGTGGTGGTCTTACCAGAGCCCTGCAGACCGACCATCAGGATCGGGGCAGGTGGGTTGTCTACTTTGAGCGCACCGAGGTCTTCGCCTTCGCCACCTGCGAGCACGTTTTTCAGCTCGTCATGAACGATTTTCACAACCTGCTGGCCCGGCGTCACGGATTTGGTGACGGCCTGACCGGTGGCTTTTTCCTGCACCGCTTTGACAAAGTCGCGGGCCACAGGCAGCGAGACGTCGGCCTCAAGCAGGGCCACACGCACTTCGCGCAGCGCGGTTTTGACGTCGTCTTCAGAGAGCGCACCCTGTTTGGTGAGACGATCAAAGACACCAGAGAGGCGTTCGCTTAGATTTTCAAACATCGCTACCGGTTCCTTTTCACCGTTTCATATCTGGCCCGAACATATGTGCGAACCGCCCAAACGCCAATGTCCCCCGTGGGCGAAACTCGCTGACGGGGGGCGATCCCGGCACATAGGCCAAGGGACCGGAAGTTTGACGGACTCCCGGAATTGCTGCGCGTTTACGCCTGTGGGGGCGTTGAGTCAACAGGGGTTGCCGGATTTGGGCTTTCGCTTGCCTTTCAGCTGCGGCATGTCTGCTGGAAAGAAGGTGGCAGGGATCAAGGAGACGGTCATGGACGCATCATCAGAGTTTCAGGGCAGTCTGCCTGTCAGTTCGGACGCGCTGTTGGCGCAGCTTGAAGCCTGGGGGCTGGACTATGCGCTGCATGAACATGTGCCGCTGCGCACCGTTGAGGATGCCAAATCGGTTGAGGCGGCGATGGAGGTTGCGGGGGAACGCGCGTTTCGGGTGAAGAACCTCTATCTGCGGGACAAGAAGAAGCGCAACTATCTGGTGACGCTGGAGCAGGACCGCGAGATTGACCTTAAGGCGCTGGGGGCGCAGCTGGGCGTGGGTAATCTGTCGTTTGGCTCCGCTGACCGGCTGCTGGAAAACCTCGGTGTGCGGCCCGGTGCGGTGACCCCGCTGGCGATGATCAATGGCGCAGAGAAAGGCGTGCGCTTCTTTATGGACGCGGATGTGCAGGGCGCGGATCGGATCTATATGCACCCGTTGGTCAATGACCGGACGGTTGCGATGTCTGTTGCGGATCTCTGGGTGTTTCTTGAGCGCATTGATGTGACGCCCGAGATGCTGGAGCTGGGGTAGGGGCGTTGCCCCTCTCGCAGCAAGCTGCGATCACCCCAGAGTATTTTTGGCAGAAGGAAGAGGGTTAGGCCGCTTTGGGCGCCACTTCTTCGCCGTCTTTGTTGAGGATGGTGACCTCGGTGATGCCCACAAACCCCAGCACAAAGCGCAGGTAATGTGAGGCAAAGTCGATGTCGGAGCCGATTTCGGTGCCGCCGGAAGCGAAGGTGATGATGGCTTTTTTGCCTTCAAGCAGCCCTTTGGGGCCTTCTTCGGTATAGGCAAAGGTGACACCGGCGCGGGCGATCTGGTCAATCCAGGCTTTGAGTTTGGCGGGGATCGAGAAGTTGTAGATCGCAACGCCGATCACCAGCGTGTCGGCTTCCTGAAGCTCGGCTACCAGCCCGTCAGATGTGGCGAGCGCGGCGTTTTGTGCCTCGGTGCGCGCCTCTGGCGGGGTGAAGGTGGCCTGAGTGAAGGCTTCATCCAAGAAGGGCAGATCTGTTTGGGCCAGATCGCGGCGGATGACTTTATCGGCATTCTGATCAGCGACCAGTTTGGCGGAGGCCTGACGGGAGGCGGAGTCGGCGAAACGGGCGGAGCTGTCGATGTGCAAGACGGTGTTGGACATGGGGTGTTCCTTTGAGAGGTGGCTGCGTTGTGTCCTACAATTGAGCATTGCGTCTTTGCGCGCAATTGCAGATATTGCGCATATTGTGTTTGAATATGCACAGTCAGCGCGGTTGCGGAGGGGATGTCATGAAGAATTGGGACGAGGTGCGCACAGCCTTTCAGGTGGCGCGATTGGGCACGGTGAGCGGCGCAGCGGAAGCGCTTGGGGTCCATCATGCCACGGTCATTCGGCATATTGACGCGCTGGAAGGGCAGTTGGGCGTGAAGCTGTTTCAGCGCCATGCGCGCGGCTATACGGCGACGGAAGCGGGCGAAGATCTGATGCGGGTGGCGCAGGCCACGGATGATCAGTTTGGCCAGCTGGAAGGCCGCATCAAGGGGCGCGGCGCAGATGTCGCCGGGGAACTGGTGGTCACGTCGCTCGCGGGGTTTGCGCCGCTGCTCTCCCCGATCCTTGCGGATTTTCAGGCCGAGCACCCGGATGTTCTGGTGCGGTTTCTGACCGGCGATCGGGTGTTTCGGCTGGAGTATGGCGAGGCCCATGTGGCGATCCGGGCCGGGGCTGGTGACGTGCAGCCGGACAATGTGGTGCAGCCTTTGGCACAAATGCCAAACGCGCTGTTTGCGTCCCAGAGCTATATCGACCGGTACGGCTTGCCCAAGGATGAGGCCGATCTTGTGAACCACCGCTTTGTCGGGCACGACAATCCAGACAGCCGCGCGCCGTTTGACCGCTGGCTCAAGACCCATGTGCCTCGTGAAAATGTGGTGTTCCGCTCGACCTCTGATCGTGCCATGGAAGAAGCGGTGCAGGCCGGTGCCGGGCTGGGCTTTATGCCCGTGTGGGCGGCCACATATTGCAAGGAGGTCGTTGAGGTGCTGCCGACGCGGCCGGAATGGGACGCGCCTGTGCGCATCATCACCCACGTGGATTTGCATCGTACCATCAAGGTGCAGACCTTCCTGACGTTTCTGAAGGAACGCGCTGGCGCCTGGGTCGCCGGCATATGAGCGATACAATGAAGATGGCCGCGAAACCAAAGCTGAGCCTGCCGCTGCGGGGGCATTTGGCGATGCTGCTGTTCTCAGCACTGGTGGCAGGATCCTTCTCGCTGGGCTCTTTGAGCGCCAATGCGGTGGAGCCTGCGGCGTTGAATGCGGTGCGGTTTCTGATCGCGGCGGCGGTGATCGGAGTGGCGGCGCTGGCCACCAAGGGGCTGCCGCGCACGGCATGGCGCGCACCGTGGCGCTATCTGATCCTAGGCGGTCTGTTTGCCGGGTATTTTGTGCTGATGTTTGAGGGGCTGAAAACAGCGCATCCTGTGAGCACGGCGGCGGTTTTCACGCTGACGCCGGTGATGTCGGCGGTGTTCGGCTGGGGGCTGCTTGGGCAGATCACCACACGGCGAATGTTGCTGGCGCTGGCTATTGGTGCGGTGGGCGCGCTTTGGGTGATTTTTCGGGCCGATTGGGCCGCGTTCCGGCGGTTTGAGGTCGGGCAGGGCGAAATCTATTACTTCTGGGGCTGCATGTTGCACGCGCTCTATACGCCGATGGTGCGCAAGCTGAACCGGGGCGAGGCGCCGGTGGTGTTTACGTTCGGCACGCTTGTGGCGGGGCTTCTGATCCTGTCGGCCTATGGCGCGCGTGACATTCTGGCGACCGATTGGCTGTCTTTGAGCGGTTTGGTCTGGGGCACCATTGTCTATTTGGCCGTTTTTGCCAGCGCGGTGACCTTTGTCCTGGTGCAGTTTGCCTCGCTCAACCTGCCAAGTGCTAAGGTGATGGCCTATACCTATCTGGTGCCAAGCTGGGTGATCTGTTGGGAGATAGCGCTTGGGAACGGTGCGCCTACCCGTCTGGTGCTGGTTGGGATCGGTCTGACCTGCATTGCGCTGTTGATGCTGCTTGAGGGAGATACCTAGGCTGTATCGCCTGCCGGTGGCGTGTCGGTGAGCTCGACCTCAAGGAAGCGCTCAAACGCATCCAGATGGATGGGCTCAAACTGTCCGAACCCCTGCATCCAGACAGAGGCGGCGCGCAGGGCGTCTGGCTCGAGCTTGCACCATTTCACACGGCCGCGCTTTTCCTGTGAGATCAGGCCTGCCTTGGTCAGGATCATCAGGTGTTTGGAAATTGCGGCGAGGGACATCTCAAATGGGTCAGCCACATCGGAGACCGCCATGTCATCTTCCAGAAGCATGGTGAGGATCGCGCGGCGGGTTGGATCGGCAAGCGCGGAGAAGACTGTATCTAAAGATGACGCCATGAGGCTTATGTAACGATGCAACGCGCATTGTGAAAGGGACTTGCCGCGCGCTCAGCCATAAGGATGGTGGGTGTGCCGCGAGGGCAGCTGTGTTCTGCGCGGTTCAAGGTCTGTGGCGGTCAGGCCGATGTCCCGCGCCAGATGATCTGAGAGCGGCGGGTAAAATTGGCGCGCATCCGCCAGATGGCGTAAGAGCCAGCGCAGCATATGGCGCGGGGACTGCCACCTCGTTTGGGCATGAGGTATCGTTGCGCGGCGTGGCGCAGTTTTGGCTCTGGGCATGGGGGATTTCCCGGATACTGACTGTGTTTCTGACTATTTCAGAGACGTGACGCCTGCTCAAACAGGGTTTCTTGACAGGTTATGTGCCAAAAAGGCACAAATTGAGCCATGTCCAGAAACCTACCACCGTTAAACGCACTGCGCGCCTTTGAGGCGGCGGGACGGCATGAGAGCTTCAGCAAGGCGGCGGAGGAGCTGAATGTGGCACATTCGGCGGTGAGCCGTCATGTGCGCGGGCTGGAGGCGCGGCTGGGCGTGAAGCTGTTCCGGGATTTGCCGCGCGGGGTGACGCTGACGCTGGAGGGGCGCAGTTATCTGGAGCGGATCGTGCCTGCGCTGGATATGATTGCGGAGGCCACGGAAGAGCTGGCGGAAGTGCCTGCGGGCCAAGTGCGGGTGAACAGCGAGCCGTTGTTCGCTGAACGGTTCATCATTCCACGGCTGGTAGAGTTCTATGCGCGCCATCCGGAAATTGATCTGCGGCTTGAGACTTCACACCATCTTGCGGATGTGGAGCGGCATGAGGCTGATCTGGCGGTGCGGTTTGCCCACAGCGGGGCTTTGGCTGAACCTTGCGAGCTGTTGTCTGATGCGCCGCTCCATGCTTATGCCGCGCCGGACCTGATTGCCGGGAAGTCGCCGGAGGACTTGTTGCACATGGTGCGCTACCGGGATCGCAATACGGATCTGTGGCGGCGCTGGTTTGAAGCTGCTGGAGTGTCGCCGGAGGGGGTGCCGGAGACAAGCTGGCGGCTGCGCTCGGCCCTTGCTTATGAATCGGCCCTAAAGGGGCTTGGGGTGCTTTTGTGTTCAGCGGAAGTGGTGGCGGATGATGTTGCGACCGGCCGGCTTGTGCGCTGTTTTGATGTCGGGTTGCGCGACGGGGCTTTTTTCCTCGTGCATGAAAGTCGTGGTGTGCGGCGCTCTTCGGTGCGTCTGTTTCAGGACTGGTTGCTGGACGTCACGGCGCCGTTTCGATCTTCTTAGTCCAGCTGAGGCGGGGTGGCGGGCAAAATCAACCAAAAGGTTGAATATAGGATTTGGCTCAAATGCGCGCGGGATGCGCCGTGTGTTGGCGGTGAGGTCTTCTGGTGATTTTGGTAATAGTGTTTAAAAACAATAATTTGTGCGGGGCCAAAGGGTCGTGCCAAGTCTGTTGACTCACAGCGCTGGCCACCGTAGCAATGCGCCATCGTTAGCAAGGGGTAAATTGCGCGTGCGCGAGACCGACCACAAAGACCAAATGCAGCGTCTTGAGGAGCGGCTCGCAGCGGCCAAACAGGCCCAGGACCCAAAGCCCCGCGCTGATGAGCACTATTCGGCAGCCAATCAGGCCTGGCGCATGGTGATAGAAATGGTGGCCGGTCTTGGGATCGGCTTTGGCATCGGATACGGGCTGGACAGCCTGTTCGGGACACTCCCGATCTTCATGGTGCTGTTTACAATGTTCGGTCTGGCCGCTGGCATCAATGTGATGCTGCGCAGCGCCAAAGAGATCGAAGAGAAACAAGCGGCCGAGGCCGCAAAGCTAGATAAGGCAGCCAAGGCTGCCGAGAGAGACGAGAGGGATTGAACGTGGCAAGCGAAGCACACGGCGCAGAAGAAGGCGGTCTGGTATTCCACCCGATGGACCAGTTCATCATCAAACCTTTGTTTGGTGGCGATCACATCGGCCTGTTCACCATCACCAACGCAACCCTCTGGATGGCGCTGGCGGTTGTCGCTGTTGTGGCTCTGATGGTGGTTGGCACACGCCGCCGCGCAATCGTGCCAAGCCGTGGTCAGTCCATCGGTGAGCTGGCTTACGGCTTCATCTACAAGATGGTTGAGGATGTTGCGGGCAAAGATGCCGTGAAATTCTTCCCATATATCATGACGCTGTTCCTGTTCATCGTGATGGCCAACTTCCTCGGCCTGATCCCGATGTCCTTCACCACCACCTCCCACTTTGCTGTGACCGTTGTTCTGGCGCTGCTGGTGTTTGTCACGGTGACTGTGGTGGGCTTTGTGAAGAACGGCGCAGGCTTCCTTGGCCTGTTCTGGGTCTCCAGCGCGCCGCTGCCGCTGCGCCCGATCCTCGCCATCATCGAAGTGATTTCCTATTTCGTGCGCCCCGTCAGCCACAGCATTCGTCTCGCTGGTAACGTGATGGCAGGCCACGCCGTGATCAAAGTGTTCGCAGGCTTTGCCGCGATCGCAGTTGTCAGCCCGGTCTCCGTGGTTGCGATCACCGCGATGTACGGTCTTGAGGTCCTGGTGGCCTTCATCCAGGCCTACGTCTTCACCATTCTGACCTGTGTGTATCTGAAAGATGCGCTGCATCCGTCACACTAAGGATTGTGGTGCGCCCTGACGGCGCACCCGACACAGGCTCAAACCAAACAACCCTGAATTCAAACTTCCAATCGTAAGGAGATACCCCCATGGAAGGTCAACTCGCACACATCGGCGCAGGTCTCGCAGCAATCGGTTCCGGCGCAGCCGCAATCGGTGTTGGTAACGTCGCAGGCAACTTCCTGGCCGGCGCTCTGCGCAACCCATCCGCAGCTGCTTCCCAGACTGCAACTCTCTTCATCGGCATCGCATTCGCAGAAGCACTGGGCATCTTCTCGTTCCTGGTTGCTCTGCTGCTGATGTTCGCCGTCTAAGCCTACGGAACCATCCTTACGTGCGGGTGCGGGCGCACTTGCTTGCGCCCCGCCCGTAACCCAACGGAAGTTCCCAGGAGGACGACATGGCGACCAAAACGACTGACGCCGCAGGCCACGCAGCAGAGGCCGCCTCTGCACCGGGCATGCCACAGCTCGATTTCTCGAACTGGGGCAACCAGATTTTCTGGCTTCTGGTCACACTTGTTGTGATCTATCTCGTCCTGTCGCGCATCGCGCTGCCGCGCATTGCTGCGGTTCTGGCTGAGCGCCAGGGGACCATTACAAATGACATCGCCGCAGCTGAAGAGCTGAAGGCGAAGGCCGTGGAAGCGGAAGAGGCTTACAACAAAGCCCTTGCGGACGCGAAAGCCGAAGCGCAGCGCATCGTTGCCGAGGCCAAAGCGGAAATCCAGGCCGACCTGAACGCCGCCACCGAAAAGGCGGACGCAGAGATTGCAGCGAAAGCCGCTGAGTCGGAGAAGGCGATTGCCGAGATCCGTGCCGGTGCGCTTGAGAGCATCAAGGACGTGGCCAACGCGACCACCTCTGAGCTGGTAACAGCCCTGGGCGGTGCGGCAGATGACGCAGAAGTGGCCAAGGCCGTTGATGCGCAGATGAAAGGGTAAGACAATGCGGAAACTGACCACATTTGCTGCCCTTATGGCGTTGAGCGCAACACCTGCGCTCGCAGCAAGCGGCCCGTTCTTCTCCCTGAAGAACACCGACTTCATCGTGACGCTCGGCTTTATCCTGTTCATCGCGGTTCTGTTCTACTTCAAAGTGCCTTCCCTGCTGGGCGGCATGCTGGACAAGCGCGCAGATGACATCAAATCGGAACTGGACGAAGCCCGCGCCCTGCGTGAGGAAGCCCAGACCGTTCTGGCGTCTTATGAGCGCAAGCAGAAAGAAGTGCAGGAGCAAGCGGCCCGCATCGTAGAGCAGGCGAAAGCCGAAGCTCAGGCGGCGGCTGATCAGGCCAAGGTCGATCTGGAAAACTCCATCGCGCGCCGTCTGGCCGCTGCGGAAGATCAGATTGCCTCTGCTGAAGCTGCGGCTGTGAAAGAAGTGCGCGACCAGGCTGTGGTTGTTGCTGTTGGCGCGGCCCGCGAAGTGATCGCAGGCCAGATGAGCGCGGCAGCTGCCAACAAGCTGATCGATGCCGGTATCGCAGAAGTGGATGCCAAGCTGCACTGATCCTATGTGCATAGAGTTGAAAAACCCGGCCCCTGTGGCCGGGTTTTTTTGTTTCGCCTTGCTGATGCCGCAATGCTGTGATGGAAGATCTGCAGAAACTGATCTTTTGAGCACCGGATCCCTTATGCCTGCATCGCGTCTCACCCTTTCAGCCGCCCTCTTGCTGTTTGCCATGGGCTGCGCCAGCACCACTCGTGTGGCCACAAGCCCAACCTCAGCCGCGCCTGATGAGGTGTTCTGGGCCAAGAACCAGATTGCGGAGCAGACGGCCACGCCGGGGGCGGTGCGTTTCTCCCGCTTTGAGAGCTATGCGCTGAGCAATGGGGATCGTGTCTATTGCGGCGACCTGAGCGCGCCAAGCTTTGCTGGCTCTGTGCCGTTTTATATGCGCAGCAGAGGTGGGGCAGTGAAAGCCATTGAGGCTGATCTGGAGAGCGCGGATTTCGTGCGTGGCAAATGCGCAGAGGCCCGTAAGGGCGCCCTGCGCATCAACGAGGTCTAACGCACCGGATCAAAGCGCGCGCTTGTCTGCGTGCAGTCGCGCACTACGTCGCGGCCGCAGGGCACAGGCTCCAGCGATTTGTTCATACAGATGCGCGCTTCCTGAATGAAGTCTCCTCGGCAGGTGATGGTCACCATGTCTGGCTCAAGCGCGGGGTTGGCCTTCAGGAAAGCCGCTTCAACCACAGCTGCGGGCAGGGTGATGGTTTCTTTCACTTTTCGGAAGACAGGTGGGCGTACAACGCTCTCATAGGCCTTGCGCGCCGTGGCGTAGTAGTCTTCGCCAGACAGGCCGGAGCAGGTGCCGTGTTTCTTCCACTGATACCAAGCCAGCCCTGAGGTGCCCATGATGTCAGCCATGGCGTTGGTGAGATGGCGCGGCGGGTTGCGTTCTGCGGAGCTGCAATAAGACGGCCAGCCCTGATGGAACTGCGGCCAGAGGCCATGCATGATCCAGCCGTGATCTTCAGAGGCGTCACATTGGGGGCTGCCTTTGGCGTCGCCTTCCATGGCGCACCAATTGGGCGACCAGCTGAGCGCCAGAACGTAATAGTCAAACTCTCCGGCGGTCTCGCCTTCTGCCCAGACAGGCAGGGCAGTCAGTGCGAGAAGGGCGGCTGCAAGCAATGAACGCATTCACTCTTTCCTTTTTTGCTCAGGCGCACTATATCGGCCTTAAGTTCCCCGACAACGGAAACCCGCACCAGACCATCGGTGCCGTCTGACAAAAGTCAGACGACGGGAAAACTGTATCTTCGTCGGGGGGAGAGAGCGTAAGGAGTTAAGACATGGCCAAGCTGCTGCACCCAAAGGCCACCGCCGTTTGGCTGGTGGACAACACCACGATCAGCTTCAAACAGATCGCAGATTTTGTGGGCATGCATGAGCTGGAAATTCAGGGCATCGCGGATGGCGATGTGGCTGCTGGCGTGAAGGGCTTTGACCCGGTAGCCAACAACCAGCTGGTGCAGGAAGAGATCAATGCGGCGGAGAACAACCCGCTGCACAAGCTGAAGCTCAAGTTCAACGCGGCCGCCTCTGGTGAAGAGAAACGCCGTGGGCCACGCTATACCCCGCTGTCCAAGCGTCAGGACCGCCCTGCGTCTATCCTGTGGCTGGTGAAGTTCCACCCGGAGCTGTCTGACGGTCAGATCGGCAAGCTGGTTGGTACAACCAAGCCAACCATTCAGGCGATCCGCGAGCGGACCCACTGGAACATTGCCAACATTCAGCCCATCGACCCTGTGGCATTGGGCCTGTGTAAGCAGTCTGAGCTGGACCTCGCAGTGAACAAAGCGGCGGCGAAGAAAGCGGCAGAAGGCGGCATCATGTCTGATGATGAGCGTCGTAAGCTGGTGTCCACCGAACAGTCGCTGGAGATGGAAGCGGAGCCGAAAATCCCATCCGCCATCGAAGGTCTGGAAACCTTCTCCCTTGCGGATGATGACGAGGATGACACCGACACCCGCAGCGATGATGAATTCGCGGATGCGGACAGCTTCTTCAACCTGCCAGGTGGCGACGAAGAAGAGCAGCCTCGCTAAGCGCAGCGCTCATGTGAAATTACAAAAGGCCGTGCATATCTTGCGCGGCCTTTTTGCTTTTGACAGGCCCCCAAAAGCGCTGTCGCACGTCAAATATAGTCAGAGCGATTTACGGGCGTTCAGCGCGGCGCTGATGGTGCCTTCGTCAAGGTAATCAAGTTCCCCGCCAACCGGCACACCCTGTGCCAGCGAGGTCAGGGTGACCTGTCCTTCCAATTGATCGGCGATGTAGTGCGCCGTGGTCTGCCCATCGACGGTGGCGTTGAGCGCCAGAATCACCTCGGTGACGCCTTCGCTGACCACACGGTCCATCAGGCGAGGGATGGAGAGCTCCTCGGGGCCGACGCCCTCAAGTGCGGAGAGCGTGCCGCCAAGCACGTGATAGCGCCCGTCAAAGACGTTGGCGCGTTCCATGGCCCAGAGGTCTGACACGTCCTCTACGACGCAGAGCACCCCTGTGGCGCGTTTCTCGGAGGTGCAGATGTCACAGATGTCAGAGGTGCCGACATTGCCGCAATTCAGGCATTCCCGCGCGCTGACGGCGACGGCTTGCATGGCATCGGCAAGGGGGGTGAGCTGGAGCGCCCGTTTGCGGATCAGATGCAGTACCGCGCGGCGGGCGGAGCGGGGGCCAAGCCCGGGCAGCTTGGCCATCATCTCGATCAGCGTATCAATTTCGGAACTGCTCATGTCCGGGCCTTTTCTGGCGACTGTTTTCGCCAGTTATAGCAAGAAAAAGCCCGGTGCACAGAAGGGTTTCTGAAGATCAGAAGGGCAGTTTCATGTCGGCGGGCAGGCCGAGCTCGGATGTGATTTTGCCCAGTTCGTCCTGCGCGCGCTCGGCGGCTTTGGACTGTGCGTCTTTGATGGCGGCGAGGATCAGGTCTTCGACCACTTCCTTGTCATCGCCGTTGAAGATAGAGGGATCAATGTCCAGCGCCTTCAGCTCGCCTTTGGCAGAAGCTGTGGCTTTGACAAGGCCCGCGCCGCTTTCGCCAACAACCATGATGTTGTGCAGCTCGTCCTGCATCTCGGTCATCTTGGTTTGCATTTGCTGGGCTTTTTTCATCATGCCGGCCATGTCGCCGAGATTGCCTAGACCTTTGAGCATTGGTCGTCTCCTAGAGGATTTCTTTGCAGAGTAGATACGGGCGATGGGGCTTAGGAACAAGGGGGCGGGGGGCGCAAGATGCGTGACCGGCGCGAAATGGCGCTTGTTGTGGTGAGAGGCGTAGGTTGGCTGCGGAAAACGGTTTCTGAGACGGCTGGGCTCCGCCCGTTCGCACCTGAAATGGTCCACTGCACCATTTCCTAGACGTGGCTCACTCTTCAAATGGATCCCATTCGTCTTCGACTTCGGGGAGGGCTTCGGCGAGGGCTTCATTGGCCAGATCGCGGCGCGATTTGATTTCGGTGATCTTGGCTTTGGGGAAGGCGTCCATCACGGCCATGACCAGCGGATGGGCTTCGGCCTCGGCGCGCATCTGGTTTTTGGCGGCGTCGCGGATTTCCGCTACGCTGGGTGCGCCGCCGGTGTTCACCAGCGTGACAGCCCAGCGGCTGCCGGTCCAGCGCTGCAGGCGGCTGCCGAGACGTTGAGCAAGATCGTTGGGGGCCTTAGGCGCGGGCTCAAACTCGATGCGGCCCGGGGAGTAGTTGGCCAGCCGCACGCCGCCTTCCACCTCCACCAGCAGTTTCACGTCGCGCTGCTGGCGGATCAGTTCAATCACGTGCTCGAAGGTCGGGTATTTGGCCAGCTCCGCGACGTTCTGAGGGGCCAGAGCGGTGACTTGGCCGTGGCCGCCTGCGCGTGCGGTCACGCCGCCGCCTTGGGGGGCGTGGCCCATCGGTGCGCCTTGCGCAACCGTGCCGCCGCCCGCTGGCACGCCCATGCCATTGCCGCCTCCGGGCGAGGGTGGCGGCGGCGGGGTGTCCTGCAGCTTGCGCACCAGCTCTTCGGGGCTGGGCAGGTCGGCCACATGGGTCAGACGAATGATGGCCATTTCCGCGGCCATCATGGCGTTTGGTGCGGCGGCCACCTCTTCGAGTGCCTTGAGCAGCATCTGCCACATCCGGGTCAGAACGCGCATGGGCAGCTCATTGGCCATGGTCTGACCACGCGACCGCTCATCGGGGCTGACGGTGGGATCTTCGGCCGCCTCCGGTGTGATCTTAACAACGGAGACCCAATGCGTGATCTCGCCCAGATCGCGCAGCACCGCCATCGGGTCGGCCCCGTCGGCATATTGGGCAGACAGCTCATTGAGTGCATTGCCCGCATCACCGCGCAGGATCATGTCAAAGAGATCAAGCACACGACCCCGGTCTGCGAGGCCCAGCATGGCGCGGACCTGATCGGCTGTGGTTTCGCCAGCGCCATGGGAAATCGCCTGATCCAGCAGGGACGTGGCGTCCCGCGCAGAGCCTTCTGCGGCGCGGGTGATCAGCGCGAGTGCATCTTCGGCGATTTCCGCGCCCTCGGCTGTGGCGATGCGCGTGAGCATGCCGATCATGTCTTCAGGTTCGATCCGGCGCAGGTCAAACCGCTGACAGCGGGACAGCACGGTCACCGGAACTTTGCGAATTTCGGTGGTGGCGAAGATGAATTTGACGTGGGCGGGGGGCTCTTCCAGCGTTTTGAGCAGCGCGTTGAACGCGCTGGTGGAGAGCATGTGCACCTCATCGATGATGTAGATCTTGTAGCGTGCCGAAGCCGCGCGGTAGTGCACGGAATCGATGATTTCACGGATGTCGTTCACACCGGTGCGGGAGGCGGCGTCCATCTCCATCACGTCAACGTGGCGGCCTTCCATGATCGCGACGCAATGTTCGCACTCTCCACAAGGCTCGGTGGTGGGGCCCGAGGTGCCATCCGGACCGATACAGTTCATGCCTTTGGCGATGATCCGCGCCGTCGTGGTTTTGCCGGTGCCGCGAATCCCCGTCATGACAAAGGCTTGCGCGATGCGGTCGGCCTCAAACGCGTTTTTGAGCGTGCGCACCATGGCGTCCTGCCCGACAAGATCCGCGAAGGTTTCGGGGCGATATTTGCGCGCGAGAACCTGATAGCCGGTGTCGGGAGTGTCGGTCATGGTCGTCCTGTGAGATTTCCGCCCGTAAGATTCGGGTGGTCAGTGGCAATGGTCTGACGCAGGTTAAGCGGCAGGGGGCGGCGCGTCCACCGGATATAGGCAGGGGCAGGGCTCTGCAATCGGGCATGCGCTGTGTTTGGGCAGTGGAGCGATGGGTGATGGAACGATTTGAGATAAGCGCTTTGGATGTTGGCGGGGGACAGCTGGCGCTCGCGCGGCTGCCCGGCAGCACAGGTGCGCTCGTTGAGGATGTGCGCGCCTTGGCGGACTGGGGCGCAGAGCGGGTGCTGAGCCTCACCGAAACGCAGGAGCAGCAAGCTTTGGGCGCCGCGGCGCTGCCGCAACAGCTTGAGGCGCAGGGAATCGCCTGGATGCATTTTCCGATACGGGATTTTGATGTGCCCGAGGCGTATGAGGCGGAAGCCTGGGGCGCGTTGCAGCAGGAGATTCTGAAAGCGCTTCGCGGTGGAGCGCACGTGCTTGTCCATTGCCGGGGTGGTTGCGGGCGTTCGGGGATGATTGTGCTGAGGCTGATGCTGGCCTGCGGGGAGGCGCCGGAGGATGCGCTGAAGCGGTTGCGGGCGGTGCGGCCCTGCACTGTGGAAACTGATGCGCAGATGCGGTGGGCCACAGAGGGCGCGCTGCAACAGGCGTAGCGGGGCTGCCAAAACAAAAGGCCGCAGAAGAACTGCGGCCTTTCAAAACAGATATCTGGCGATCAGATCAGTTGCCGATCGTTTCCAGATAGGCAATCAGGTTGGCGCGGTCTGTTGGCTTTTTCAAACCGGAGAAGGCCATCTTGGTGCCTGGTGCATAGCTTTTTGGGTTGGTCAGGAAACCGTCGAGGTTTTCTGGGGACCAAACGTCGGCCACTTGCTCCAGCGCGCCGGAGTAGTTGAAGCCGTCAACCGAATCCACGGCGCGGTTTACAACGCCAAAGAGGTGTGGGCCGGTGCCGTTGGCACCATCATCAAGTTTGTGGCAGGCTTTACATTTGCTGAAGACTTTGGCGCCTTTGTCCACATCTGCGCTGGCCAGAAGCTCTGCGAAAGACGGACCTTCGTCGACTTCGGCCGCGCCGCTGTCTGCGCCTTCAACTTCAATCACATAAGCCTGCTTGGCATGGCCGTCACCGTGTCCTTTTGGACCGGTGTGGTAAAGCGCTTCGGCAGCCCAGCCGCCCAGCAAGAAAATAAGCAGCGCGCCGCAAAGTGCGCCGACTACTTTGGTGATTGTCATCGTGTCGAACATGCTACGTTTCCGTTTCGTGGCGTTTGCTGGCTATCTACGCGCTTCCCCTGTCAAAACGCAAGGTGTAGTTACCGCGACCAAACGCCCCTACTTGCGCAATTCTTGCGTTGGTCGGAAGGCGCAGAGGGGGCAGGAATGACCAAGTTGACCAATCGCATCGCATTTCAGGGCGAGCCGGGGGCCTATTCACATGAGGCGTGCCAGAACGCACGCCCGGAGATGGAGGCCATGCCCTGCCGGTCCTTTGAGGATGTGATCGCTGCGGTGAAAAGCGGCGAGGCGGATCTGGCCATGCTGCCGATTGAGAACACGACCTATGGGCGTGTGGCAGACATTCACCGTCTTTTGCCCGAAAGCGGCCTGCACATCGTTGATGAAGCCTTTGTGCGCGTCAGAATTAGCCTGATGGGCCTGCCGGGTGTGCCGCTTGAGGACATCGATACGGTGCGGGCGCATATGGTGTTGATCCCGCAATCCGCCGCGTTTTTGCGCTCCCACAAGATCAAGGCCTATTCCGCTGCGGACAGTGCGGGCGCGGCCCGTGAGTTGGCAGAGCATCGGCGCACCAATGAAGGGGTGCTGGCCTCTGAGCTGGCGGCGGAGATCTACGGGTTGAATGTGTTGGCAACGGATGTGGAAGACCACGGTCACAACACCACCCGCTTCCTGATCATGTCACGTGAGCCGAACTATGCGCGTCGCGAAGACCGCAAGATGATGACCACCTTTGTTTTTGAAGTGCGCAACATTCCGGCCGCGCTTTACAAAGCGATGGGGGGATTCGCCACCAATGGCATCAATATGACCAAGCTGGAAAGCTACATGGTGGGCGGGAGCTTCACGGCGACGCAGTTTTATGCGGACATTGAAGGGCATCCTGAGGATCCGGCGGTGCAACTGGCGATGGATGAGCTGCGCTATTTCACCACAAATGTGTCGATCATCGGGGTCTACCCTGCGGATCAGGACCGTTTGACGTAGGCGCGGCCAATCGGGATCTGAAAACAGAAAAAGGCGCCTCATGGGGCGCCTTTTGTCTTATGAAATTGGGGCAGCCGCTCGCGCGCTAAAGCCTAAACGGGTCAAGCGCTCTGGGCGTAGCGGTCCTCAAAATCCTCACGCATATGCGCCAGACGTTTGCTGACCCGGTTGGTCAGATTACCCCGCGCCAGCTTCAAAGACTGCAGCAGCAGGCGGGAAGACAGGGTTTTGGCACGCATGCCGCACCAGAATTGGATGCGTGTCTTGGTGCGCGACAGGGCCACCAGTTCGATTTTCACGTCGGTTTCCAGCCCGCCGATCTTGGCCTTCATGGCGATTTCATTGGGCCGGTCATAGCCCGTCATCTCCAGATGTACCTCGCGTGCTTTGCCGCGAAAGATAAAGGAGATCTGCCATTCCGCCCCAACGCCTGCGTGATGCAGGGTGTCAAGGCGCGTGACATCGGCGCCGCGACGCAGGGCTGACCGTTCGTAGACTTCAACGTCCGTGAGCATGATGAATGCTTGTTCGATGGGAACGTCGATGTCTTCTCTTCCGGTAAGTTCCATTGGGCCTCTGCTTTGGGTCAGGATGGTTGTCGCGCTGTTCGGCGCAAGTTTCGCGTCAATCCAATCTGTCTGCAAGCCAGTTCCGAAGAAGAAAATGTGCAATTGCACCTATCCGAGCGGGCTTGAGTTTTGGGTGGTTGCCAGCAAAGACATCCAGCATGTCTTCGCGGCTGACCCAGAGGGCGTCCTCAAGTTCATTTGGGTCCACGGTGATGTCTTGGGTCAGGGCCTCGCCCCGGCAGCCAAACATTAACGAGGAAGGGAAGGGCCAGGGCTGGCTGGCGAGGTAAGAGACCGCGCCCACTTTGATGCCTGATTCTTCGACAACCTCGCGCCGTACAGCCGCTTCAAGCGTTTCGCCGGGTTCCACGAAGCCCGCCAAAAGCGAGTACATCCCGTCGGGCCAGCCGGGGGAGCGGCCCATCAGCACTTTGTTGCCATGGGTGATGAGCATGATCACCACCGGGTCCGTGCGAGGGAAATGCGAGGTGCCGCAGGACGGGCAATCCCGTTGCCAGCCGGACATGGCCATGCGGCTTTCCACGCCGCAGGCCGCGCAGAAGCGATGTGACCGGTGCCAGCCAAAAATCGCCCGCGTGGTGGCCGCAAGCTCGGCATCGCGCGCTGACAGACGCGCCATTGCCGCGCGCAGCTCTACAAAACGATGGTCTTCCGGCAGGGCGGGGTGGTGCTGTTCGGAGGGATCAAAGAACTGATTGATGGTTGTGAGATCCTGCGCCTCAGGCTCCCAGGCGGAAATGTCATGGGCAAAGAGCGCGCTGCCGTCCTCTGACAGGCCGAGGAATATCGGCGGGACCGGCGGGTTTGCCGCTTCGTTAAGCAGCAGGTGATCCATAGGGAGCTGCACCAAACTGTCAGTGTCTGAGCCAGACAGCAGGGATTTGCCGCGCCAGACAACAATGGTGCGGCTGCTCGGCAGCTTGGCCAGCGCGTTGGCTTTCTCTCCGCGCAGTTCGGCGGCGCGGTTGAGGCCTGAGCCTCCAAAGGTGACGGTTTCTGCGTGTCTCATGCCTGGCTCCTCTTGTCGCAGATGAGTGGCATGATCGTGCCGTCGCTGCAATGGAAAGGCGTTTGAGATCACAGCTTTGTCTGGTGGTGCCTATGCGGGAGGCGGGCAGGGGTGCCTGCTCCGGCGGCAGAGTTGGCCAGAGGCGCTTGCATCTGCCGCGCGTGCGCCCTATATCGGATCTTGAGAGGTTGGCGCGGGTAAGCGCCTCGCCAACCCGGTCAGATCCGGAAGGAAGCAGCCGTAACGAGCCCCGCTTGGGTCGTTGTCCAGCCTCTCACCTTACTTCTCCCCACAAATGTTTCAGACCGTTTGCTGTGGAAAATCGCCTTTTTGCAGAGGGCGTCTAACAGAGGTTATGCCTTTGTTTTGGCGTTAAAAAGCGCCTTGGCCGCATGAATGCGCCGTGGTGCAGCTTTGCCGGCATTTGATGCGCAAACATTCACGCCATATTGAGTCATTGAGAACTTGAAGTTTGTTGGTTGAAACCTTTAGCTTATCTAACACGTAAACACAGTGAACATGTGGGTGCAGGAGAGGCCAAATGACCGAAAAAACCATAAGAATTGCTGGACCTATGTTTGACCGACGCGGTGCGCTGCGCCTGATGGGCGGGGGCGCGTTGTCGATTGGCGCAGGGCTTGGCAGCGGGATGGCCTTTGCCAACGAGGACGAGATCATCCGCTCGCATGGCTATTCGTTCTTTGGCGACCTGAAGTACCCGGCGGATTATCCGCATTTTGATTATGTGAACCCGAACGCCCCCAAAGGTGGTCAGATCACGCTGAGTGCGCGCGGCACTTTTGATGGTTTCAACCGGTTTGCGTGGCGCGGAAATCCCGAGACGGCCTCAGGTGTTGTGGCCGAAGCGATGTTTGCGGAGATGCCGTGGGGCGGTGGTGCGCCTGCGGATTCGATTACCGACAGCTACTGTCTGATCGCAAAAGAGGTCGAATACCCCAAAAGCAAGACGTGGTGCGTGTTCCACATGCGCGACGATGTGGTCTTCCGCGATGGGACGCCGCTGCGCGCTCAGGACGCCGCGTTTACGCACAATCTGTTCCTTGAGCAGGGCATCCGTTCTTACGCGCGCTCGGTGAGTGAACGCATCACAGGTGTGGAGGTCATTGATGACCACACGATCAAATATACTTTTGCCGACGGCATTTCGCGCCGCTCTCTGATCAGTCAGGTTGGTGGCACGCCGATTTTTTCTGAAGCCTGGTACCAGGAGACGGGTGAGCGGCTGGATGAGCCTTCGGTGCTGTCGCCAATGGCGTCCGGTCCCTATCAGGTCGGTGACTATGAGTTTAACCGCTATGTGGTTTATGAGAAAAACCCCAACTACTGGGGCTGGGACCACCCCGCCAATGTTGGCCGGTTCAATTTTGATCGCGTACGGATCGAGTATTTCTCCGATGCGACTGCGGAGTTTGAGGCCTTTAAGGCGGGCGAATATACCTTCCGCACCGAAGGATCGACCAAGCGTTGGGCCACGGGATATGATTTCCCCGGTGTGAATGACGGCTCGGTGAAGAAAGTGGCGCTGCCTGATGGCACCGCGCCAAACAACAGCGGCGTGATTTTCAACACATTGCGCGCGCCGCTTGACAACCGCGATGTGCGCCACGCGCTTTCGCTGGCGTTCAATTTCGAGTGGACGCGGGAATCGCTGCAGTTTGACCTCACCACCCAGCGCTCGTCCTTTGTGGAAGGGCAGGAATGGGAGGCCAAAGGCGTGCCCGAAGGGGCAGAGCTGGCGTTTCTGAAATCACTGGGCGATGTTGTGCCGCCTGAGATGCTGACAGAGACTGCGGTGGTGCCGCACACCTCCAAAGCGTCCAACCCGATTGACCGTCGCAACAAGCGCGCGGCGCTCAAGCTGTTTGAAAAAGCCGGTTGGACAGTGAATGACAACGGCGAGATGGTGGATGCCAGCGGCACGCAGATGTCGCTTGATTTCCTCGTGATCTCCAGCTGGGATGAAACCCGGCTTGCCACCATTGAGGCCTACGTGAAGACGCTGGCGAATTGGGGCATCAAGGTCAAAGCTGACAAAGTCGACAGCGCGCAGGGACAGCAGCGTTTCCTCGATAAGGACTATGACCTGATCCATACGCGGATTTTGACCTTCTCCTCCGCTGGCACCGGCCTGAAACAGCTGTTTGGGTCGCAAACCGCGGAAGTTTCCTCCTACAATCCCTCTGCCCTGCGCAGCCCGATGGTGGATGCCATCATCGATGCGGCGCTTGCGACCACATCGCGGGAGGATGAGGTTGTCGCGCTGACGGCGCTGGATCGCGCGTTGCGCTATGAGCGTGTGATTGCCCACGCCGGATATGTTCCGGAGACCTGGGTGTCTTACTTTGACATGTATGAGCGGCCCGAAGAGCTGCCGCCCTATGCGGTCGGTGTGCTTGATTTTTGGTGGTACAACAAAGAGAAACACGAGGTGCTGATCGCCTCGGGTGCGCTAAGGAAGTAAGCTTTGGGCGCCTATATTCTCCGCAGACTGTTGCTCATAATCCCGACGTTGCTTGGGATTATGATTATCAATTTCTCTCTGGTTCAATTTGTCCCCGGTGGCCCGGTGGAACAAGTTATTGCCCGAATGCAGGGCGAGGGCGATGTGTTCTCAGGCTTTGCTGGTGGCAATGAAGATGTCGGCGGGGAAGAGACCTTTGGCTCTGACAGCGAGTATCTTGGGGCGCGCGGGCTCCCCAAGGAATTCATCGAGGAGCTTGAGCGGGAGTTCGGTTTTGATAAGCCGCCGCTGGAGCGGTTTCTCAATATGATGGGGAACTATCTGACGCTGGATTTCGGGGAGAGTTATTTCCGCAAGATCACGGTGATTGATCTGGTGCTGGAGAAGATGCCGGTCTCGATCACGCTTGGGCTTTGGTCAACGCTGATTGCCTATCTGGTGTCCATTCCTTTAGGCATCCGGAAGGCGGTGAAGGACGGCACGGCCTTTGATACCTGGACATCCGGGGCGATCATTATTGCCTATGCCATTCCGGGCTTTCTGTTTGCGATCATGTTGCTGGTGCTGTTTGCTGGCGGGTCTTACTTCAAGATATTCCCGCTCAGGGGGCTGACCTCTGACAACTTCCAAGACCTGACAACCTTGGGCAAGATCCTGGATTATGCCTGGCACATCGCGTTGCCGGTGATCGCCTCCACCATCTCGGCCTTTGCGACGCTGACGCTTTTGACCAAGAACAGCTTTCTGGATGAAATCAAGAAACACTATGTGATGACGGCGCGGGCCAAAGGGCTGACAGAGCGGCGTGTGCTTTATGGGCATGTGTTTCGCAATGCGATGCTGATTGTGATCGCGGGTTTCCCAGCGGTGTTTATCGGTGTGTTCTTTGGCGGCTCTGTTCTGATCGAGACGATCTTCTCACTTGATGGGCTGGGGAGGCTTGGCTTTGAGGCAGCGGTGGCGCGAGATTACCCCGTGATCTTTGGCACGCTCTTTGTGTTTGGCTTGATCGGTCTTGTGGTCGGTATCCTGTCGGACCTGATGTATGTGCTGGTCGATCCGCGCATCGACTTTGAGAAGAGGGAAGGCTGATGGCGCTGTCTCCACTGAACCAGCGCCGCTGGAGCAACTTCAAACGCAATCGCCGCGCCTTCTGGTCGCTGATTATCTTTTGCGTGGCCTTTGGCATTTCCCTGTTTGCGGAGCTGATTGCCAACGACAAGCCGATCCTTGTGAACTATCGCGGTGAGTTCTTTACGCCTGTTTTTAGTTTCTACCCTGAAACGACCTTTGGTGGGGATTTCAAAACCGAAGCCGACTATAAAGACCCGGTCGTGCAATGCCTGATCTCCACCGGGGGTGTTGAGGATTGTTTTGATGTGCCCGAAGACATCCTCGAAGAGCTGGATGCGGGCACCTACAGCGCGGACGGGTTTGACAAAGGCTGGGCGCTCTGGCCGCTCATCCCATACAGCTATGACACGCCGGTGGATCGTTCCGGTGCGGCACCATTGCCGCCGGATGGGCAGAACTGGCTGGGAACAGATGACCGCAAACGGGATGTGGTTGCGCGTGTGCTTTATGGCTTCCGCCTGTCGATTTTCTTCACCCTTCTCGTGACAGCGGCGGCAAGCCTGATTGGCATCGTGGCCGGGGCGGTACAGGGCTATTTTGGCGGTTGGTTGGATTTGATTTTCCAACGGGTGATCGAGATCTGGGGCGCCACGCCAAGCCTCTATATCATCATCATCATGTTTGCGATTGTGGGGCGCAGTTTCTGGCTGCTTGTGCTCTTGACGGTGTTGTTCAGCTGGACGGCGCTGGTGGGCGTGGTGCGCGCAGAATTCCTGCGGGCGCGGAACCTTGAGTATGTGCGCGCGGCCAAGGCGCTGGGCGTGAGCAACCGTGTGATCATGTTCCGCCATATGCTGCCCAATGCGATGGTCGCGACCGTGACCATGCTGCCCTTCATTGTGACCGGCACGATCAGCACGCTGGCGGGGTTGGATTTCCTCGGCTTTGGTCTGCCATCTTCGGCACCGAGCCTTGGCGAGCTGACCCTTCAGGCCAAGCAGAACCTGCAGGCGCCGTGGCTTGGCTTCACCGCCTTCTTCACATTTGCCATCATGCTCTCGCTCCTGGTCTTCATTTTTGAAGGCGTGCGCGATGCGTTTGATCCGAGAAAGACCTTTTCATGAGCATTCTGGACGTCAAAGACCTGCGGGTGGGGTTTCGCCAAGACGGGCAGCTTCATGAGGCCGTGAAAGGTGTGTCGTTCAGCGTGGATCGCGGGGAAACCGTGGCGCTGGTCGGGGAGTCCGGGTCGGGCAAGTCGGTGACGGCTCTGTCCACGGTGTCGCTGCTGCCCGGTAGTGCCGAGGTGCAGGGTTCGGTGCAGTATGATGGGCAAGAGATGGTTGGTGCGCCTGAAAATCTGCTGCGGCAGGTGCGCGGCAATGACATCAGCTTTATCTTTCAGGAGCCGATGACCAGCCTCAATCCCTTGCATACGCTTGAAAAGCAGCTTGGCGAGAGCCTTGCCCTGCACCAGGGCGTGACGGGGGATGCGGCGCGTGGCCGGATTTTGGATCTGCTCAACAAAGTGGGATTGCGCGATGCGGAACAGCGCCTGACGGCCTATCCGCACGAGCTGTCTGGCGGACAGCGGCAGCGTGTGATGATTGCCATGGCGCTGGCCAACAAGCCTGACATTCTGATTGCTGATGAGCCGACAACCGCGCTTGACGTGACCATTCAGGCGCAGATTCTGGAGTTGCTTGCCGAGCTGAAGAAATCCGAAGGCATGGGGCTGTTGTTCATCACCCATGATTTGGGCGTGGTGCGTCGCATCGCGGATAAGGTCTGTGTCATGAAGGATGGCGAGATCGTCGAGGCCGGTCCGGTCGCGGAGATCTTTGAAAATCCGCAGCATCCCTACACGCAGCTTTTGCTGAGTGCGCAAGCGAGCGGCCATCCTGCGCCGGTTCCGGACGGGGCGGATGTGGTGAGCGAAGCGCAAAACCTGCGGGTTTGGTTCCCCATCCAAAAGGGATTGCTGAAGCGCACGGTGGGCCATGTGAAAGCGGTGAATGACGCGAGCCTGACGGTGCGCGCCGGAGAGACGCTTGGCATCGTGGGCGAAAGTGGATCGGGAAAAACGACGCTGGCACTGGCGATGATGCGGCTGATTTCCAGCGACGGCAAAATCGGCTTTGTCGGCAATGATGTGCGTAAATGGAACACGCGGCAGCTGCGTGCGCTGCGCAAAGACATGCAGATTGTGTTTCAGGATCCGTTTGGCAGCCTGAGCCCGCGGATGACCTGTGAGCAGATCATTTCAGAAGGGCTTGGCGTGCATGGCAATCCGGATGGACGGGACACGCGCACGCTTGTTGCCGAAGTCATGGAAGAGGTGGGTCTGAACCCCGCAACCATGGATCGCTATCCGCATGAATTCTCTGGTGGGCAGCGCCAGCGGATCGCCATCGCCCGCGCCATGATCCTGCGCCCCAAGCTGGTGGTGTTGGACGAGCCGACATCAGCGCTGGATATGACGGTGCAGGTTCAGATCGTGGAGCTGCTGCGCAACCTTCAGGAAAAATACGGGCTGGCCTATCTGTTTATCAGCCACGACCTGCATGTGGTGCGCGCCATGAGTCACAAGATCATGGTGATGCGCGCGGGTGATGTGGTGGAGCAGGGCACTGCCGAGGCCCTGTTTGAAAACCCACAGACCGACTATACCCGCGAGCTGCTGGCCGCAGCGCACGGGTAGGCCGAAAACGGCAACGCCGCGATCAGATCGCGGCGCTGTGTTGTGCTTTGCTCATATCATAAGCGTCAAAGGCGCGGGCAATCATCCGGGTGAGCGGCCGTGCCTGAGGCGGGATCACCAAGGCGTTGCTTTCCAAGGCAAGCATGTTCGGGAATTGCGCCATCACCTTGGAGAACATCTCGTTCAGCGCGGCGCGGGAGATGTCAAACCGCTCAACGATTTCATCTGACTCAATGCGGAAATCACACATCAACGCTTCGATCATCCGGCCGCGTAGGAGATCATCCCCGGTGAACTTGTGGCCGCGCGAGGTTGTGAAACGCCCTTCGCGGATGCCTGCGGTGTAAGCCGAGGTGGCCGGAGCGTTCTGCGCGTAGCCTTGCGGGAAACGTGCGATCGAAGAGGCGCCGACCGCCAGCAGAACATCGGCCATGTCGTCGGTGTAGCCTTGGAAGTTACGGCGCAGGGTGCCGTTGCGCTGTGCCACGGAAAGACCGTCGGTCTTGGTCGCGAAGTGGTCGATGCCAATTTCGTCGTAGTTGTCCCAGAGGAAGAGCTGACGGGCTGTTTCAAACAGCGCAAGGCGTTCCTGTGGCGTGGGTAGCGCGTCAGATGGGATCATCTGCTGGCGTTTCGCCATCCATGGCACATGGGCATAGCCATAAAGCGCGACGCGATCAGGAGACAGCGACAGCAGCTTCTGCACGCTTTCGGTGATACGCGCTTGTGTCTGATGGGGCAGTCCAAAGAGAATGTCGGCATTCACGCTTTTGACGCCGTGCGCGCGGATCATGTCGACCGCTTCGCGGGTGATGTCATAGCCTTGAATGCGGCCGATGGTTTTCTGGATATCGTCGTCAAAGTCTTGCACGCCAATGGAGGCGCGGTTCATCCCGGCCTTTGCCAGAACGGCCAGACGGGCTTCATCAATCTCATTGGGGTCAATCTCGACAGAGAACTCGCCGTCCTGTGCCATCGGGGCCACGTCGAAAATGGCACCCGCGAGATCTTCCATCATGCCGGGGTCAAGCAGAGTTGGCGTGCCGCCACCCCAGTGCAGGCGCGACAGGCGCACGCCCTCCGGTAAGATAGATTTGAGAATCAACAATTCTTGCTTTAGGGTCTCGACGTAAGACGCCACCGGCGAAAGCGTGGAGGTGCCCTGTGTCCGACAGGCGCAAAACCAGCAGAGGCGGCGGCAAAAAGGCACATGCACGTATAGAGAGACCTCAGAACCTGACGGAATAGACTGAATCCACTCCTTGTAAGTGTCTGGGTTTACGTTATTTTCAAAATGCGGGGCGGTGGGGTAGCTGGTATAACGCGGTACTTTTGCGTCAAACAGCCCCAGTTTCGCCAATTGTTTTCCCGTTTCCATGGGCGTAGGGGGTACCTCAAAACACGACTCACTATCCTTGACCCAGATCAATTCCAGGTATGGCTTATAAAATGACTGATCTTACGAAGTTTGTTGGCGGTTGCGAGAACTGCCCGATCCAGCACCGCGCTGTTTGCGCGCGCTGTGACGCAGACGAGCTCGATCGGCTCGAGGAGATGAAATACTACCGGAGTTTTGAAGCGGGGCAGACCATCATCTGGTCCGGTGACCGGATGGAGTTTGTGGGCTCTGTGGTGTCCGGGATTGCGTCCCTCACGCAGACCATGGAAGATGGGCGCACGCAGATGGTTGGGCTTTTGCTACCCAGCGATTTTGTGGGGCGTCCGGGTCGCGAAGCTGCGACCTATGATGTTGTGGCAACCACAGATGTTGTCATGTGCTGTTTCCGCCGCAAGCCCTTTGAGACCATGATGGTGGAGACGCCGCATGTTGCGCAGCGGCTTTTGGAAATGACGCTCGACGAATTGGATGCCGCGCGCGAATGGATGCTTGTGCTGGGTCGTAAGACCGCGCGTGAAAAAATCGCCAGCCTTCTGTCGATCATCGGGCGTCGCGATGCGGCGCTGAAGCTGGTGAACGGCCACGAAGAAATGGTGTTTGACCTGCCGCTGACCCGCGAGGCGATGGCGGATTATCTGGGCCTGACGCTTGAAACGGTGAGCCGACAGATTTCCGCGCTCAAAAAGGACGGCGTGATTGTGCTGGACGGCAAACGCCATGTCACTGTGCCGGACTTTCAGCGACTTCTGGATGAGGCCGGAGATGACAGCGACGGCGGGATGATGGCCTAAGAGCCAATCCTATCAGCAAAGAAAAAGGCGCCAGTTTGGGCGCCTTTTGTGTTTTTTGGGACTAGCCTGAGCACGTTAGTGGGCAAGGAAGACAGGCAGATGGGCGTGTTCCAGCATGTTGCGTGTCGCGCCGCCCAAGATGGCTTCGCGGAAACGGGAGTGCCCATAGGCACCCATGACCATCAGATCGGCGTTGTTGTCCGTGGCGTGGCGCAGCAGCACATCGGAGACGCGGGGCTGCGTTCTGGAGAGCACATCCACCTGCGCATTCACGCCGTGACGGGCCAGGAACTGTGACAGCAGACCACCCGGATCAGAGCGGTTTGGACCATGGGTGGGAGGATCGATCACCACCACATGCACCACATCTGCGGATTTGAGGAACGGCAGCGCCGCGCGTGTGGCCACCAGCGCTTCGGCGCTTTCGTTCCAGCCGATGCAGACGGTTTTGGGGGTTTTGATGGGTGTCGCTGATTCTGGCACCATCAAAACCGGAGCCTGCCCCTCAAAGAGCGCGGCCTCCAGCGTAGGTTCCAGCTCGTTGCCGTGGTTTTTGCCGTAAGGTTTCGGGAGTACAACAAGATCCGCAAACCGGGCACGTGATGCGACATGGCGTCCCAGGTCCGCGATCTGAGCAACGCCCATATCACTGGCCCAACGCACGGTGCTGTTGTTGAGTTTCGCCTCTGCTTTGTCCTGAATTTCTTTGGCTTCGCCGTGGGCGCGGGCGAGCATTTCCTGCATCAGGATCGCGTCTGCTCCGGCATAAAAATAACCGGTCTGAGAGCGGTCTACACCAAGGGCAAGCACGTCCAGATGGGCGTCTTGCGCCTCGGTCAGGGCGATGGATTGCTCAAGTGCCGCGCGGGCAATGTCAGCGTCGGTCATGACGCAGAGAAGTGTTTTGTAGTCCATTCGAACCTACCGTTGTTTGAAAATGAAGTCTGGACCGTGAGGGCTTTCCAATGTGTCGGCGAGAAAGATGCTGGCCTTGGATATGATTAAGTCCTACACGCCGCGCGACTTTCCTTGATGCAGATCAAGGCGGCATTAACGCTGCACCCGCAAAACATGGACTGTCTAAATCCGCTAAGGCTCTGGAGACTCGGGCCAAGCAAGACGAAGGGACGCGAAATGGTAAATTACTTCAAGCTGATCGCGCTTGGCCTCATCACATTTTTTGCGATGATTGCGGCCAACTATGCGCGTGATCTGGCTTATATGGTACACGCCCTCATCATCGCGGGCGTGTCCTTTGGGCTGTTTATTTGGGTTTTGCGCGGTACCGGCACAAAAACGGTGATCGCGCAGGACGAATATATGGACGACGTGATCCGCTACGGGGTCATTGCAACCGCATTCTGGGGCGTTGTTGGTTTCCTGGCAGGCGTATTTATCGCCTTTCAGCTGGCCTTCCCGGTCCTGAACTTTGATTGGGCACAGGGCTACGCCAACTTTGGCCGCCTGCGTCCGCTGCACACATCTGCTGTGATCTTCGCATTTGGCGGCAACGCCCTGCTTGCGACCTCCTTCTATGTTGTGCAGCGCACCAGCGCCGCGCGCCTCTGGGGCGGCAACCTGGCATGGTTTGTGTTCTGGGGCTATCAGCTGTTCATCGTACTGGCGGCCACCGGCTATGTTCTGGGCGGCACACAGTCCAAGGAATATGCCGAGCCGGAATGGTATGTTGACCTGTGGCTGACCATTGTCTGGGTTTGCTATCTGGCGATCTATCTGGGCACGATCATCAAGCGCAAGGAACCCCACATCTATGTGGCGAACTGGTTCTATCTCGCGTTTATCGTGACCATCGCGATGCTGCACGTGATCAACAACCTGACCATCCCTGTGTCGATCTTTGGCTCCAAATCCGTGATCGTCTGGGCCGGTGTTCAAGACGCAATGGTGCAGTGGTGGTATGGTCACAACGCTGTGGGCTTCTTCCTGACTGCAGGCTTCCTGGGCATGATGTACTACTTCATTCCGAAGCAGGCCGAACGTCCGGTGTTCTCCTACAAACTGTCTATCATCCACTTTTGGGCGCTGATCTTCCTGTATATCTGGGCGGGTCCACACCACCTGCACTACACCGCGCTGCCTGACTGGGCGTCGACCCTTGGCATGGTGTTCTCCGTCATCCTGTGGATGCCGAGCTGGGGTGGTATGATCAACGGTCTGATGACCCTGTCTGGTGCCTGGGACAAGCTGCGCACAGACCCTGTGATCCGTATGATGGTGATCTCGGTTGGTTTTTACGGCATGTCCACCTTTGAAGGTCCGATGATGTCGATCCGTGCGGTGAACTCGCTGAGCCACTACACTGACTGGACCATTGGTCACGTGCACTCCGGTGCTCTGGGTTGGAACGGCATGATCACCTTCGGCGCGCTCTACTATCTGGTGCCTGCACTGTGGAAACGTGATCGTCTGTACTCCCTCAGCCTCGTGAGCTGGCACTTCTGGCTCGCCACCATCGGCATCGTGCTCTACGCGGCGTCCATGTGGGTGACCGGTATCATGGAAGGCCTGATGTGGCGTGAAGTGGACGCAAACGGCTTCCTCGTGAACTCCTTTGCCGACACTGTGGCTGCGAAGTTCCCGATGTATGTGGTGCGCGGTCTGGGTGGGGTCATGTTCCTCGCTGGTGCCCTCATCATGTGCTACAACCTGTGGATGACTGTGCGTAAGGCACCGGCCAAAGAGGCCAGCCTGTCCGTCGCAGTCCCGGCTGAATAAGGAGGGCCGGCAGCTATGGCTATTCTCGACAAACATAAGATCCTCGAGACCAACGCGACCCTCCTGCTTATTTGCAGCTTCCTGGTCGTAACCATTGGCGGCATCGTGCAGATTGCACCGCTGTTCTGGCTGGAAAACACCATTGAGGATGTAGAGGGCGTACGCCCCTACACCCCGCTGGAAATGGCTGGACGTGAAATCTACATCCGCGAAGGGTGCTACGTCTGCCACAGCCAGATGATCCGTCCGATGCGCGACGAGGTTGAGCGTTATGGTCACTACTCACTGGCGGCGGAGTCCAAATACGACCACCCGTTCCAGTGGGGCTCCAAGCGTACCGGTCCTGATCTGGCACGTGTGGGCGGCCGTTACTCCGACGATTGGCACGTGGATCACCTGCGTGACCCGCAGGCCGTGGTGCCAGAGTCGGTGATGCCGAAATACGGCTTCCTTGAGAACCGTATGATCGAAGGCGAGTACATGGGCGATATCATGGCAGCCAATGCTGTTGTGGGCGTGCCTTACACCGAAGAGATGATCGAAAACGCGCAGTCCGACTTCCTCGCGCAAGCGGATCCGGACAGTGACTATGACGGTCTTCTCGAACGCTACGGCGAAGACAGCGTGAATGTGCGCAACTTCGACGGGCAGCCGGGTGTGTCTGAGGCCGATGCGCTGATCGCTTATCTGCAGATGCTGGGCACGTTGGTTGATTTCTCAGCCTTCACGCCTGACGCGTCCCGCTAAGGAGGAAAACATGGAAACATATTCATTCCTTCGCGAGTTCGCTGACAGCTGGATGTTGCTGGGCCTGTTCCTCTTCTTCGTCGGGATCATCTTTTGGGTGTTCCGTCCCGGCGCAAGCAAAGAGTATCGCGACAA
Source organism: Shimia sp. R9_3 (assembly GCF_017743755.1). Classification (NCBI taxonomy): domain Bacteria; kingdom Pseudomonadati; phylum Pseudomonadota; class Alphaproteobacteria; order Rhodobacterales; family Roseobacteraceae; genus Shimia; species Shimia sp. R9_3. Next base: position 132,345 of record NZ_JAGHRP010000006.1, read on the forward strand.
CGCCAACATCCCATTTCGCCACGCAGATAAACCCGCCACGCACAAGGAGGCGCGGCCATGACCAAGCAATCCAAAAAGTTTGAGGGCGATCCGAACACCACAGGCCACTCCTGGGATGGGATCGAAGAATTCGACAATCCGATGCCGCGCTGGTGGCTGTGGGTTTTCTACGCCACCATCATCTGGGGTGTGGGCTATACCATCGCTTATCCGGCCTGGCCGGGCATCAGCGGCGCGACCGCAGGTGTGATGGGTTGGTCCTCCCGTGGGGACGTGGTTGAAGAGATCCAGGTGGCTCAGGACAAGCTGGCGCCGATCAACGCAAAGCTGGAGGCGGCTGAGCTGACCCAGATTGCGGCGGATGACGAGCTGAACAGCTATGCGACCTCTGCGGGTTCTGCCGTGTTCAAAACCTTCTGTGCCCAGTGCCACGGCTCTGGTGCGGCGGGCGGCGTTGGCTATCCGAACCTGCTGGACAACGACTGGCTGTGGGGCGGTGACATCGAGAACATCTATCTCACCATCAAACACGGCATTCGCAACGAAGACGACGACGATGCGCGCTATTCTGAAATGCCTGCCTTCGGCGAAATTCTTGAAAAAGAAGAAGTCGAACAGGTTGTGAACTACGTGATGTCGCTGTCCGGTGATCCGGTTGATGCATCCATGGTGGATGCGGGTGCGGTGGTCTTTGAAGACAACTGCTCTGCCTGTCACATGGAAGATGGCACCGGTGACCGCGATCAGGGTGCTCCTAACCTTGCGGATGCGATCTGGCTCTATGGTGGGGATTATGCCTCCATCAAGGAGACGGTCACCTACAGCCGCTATGGTGTGATGCCATCCTGGTCCTTCCGGGACCGTCTGAGCGAAGCGGAGATCCGCGCGGTGTCTGCTTATGTGCACCAGCTGGGTGGTGGTGAGTAATCACCCGCTTCCGATAGAACTTTAGTGAGCCGCCCCGAGCAATCGGGGCGGCTTATTCTTTGACGAATTTTTTCGCTATTTGACTAAGATCAAATTTTACCGGGCAAAGCGGTGCTACCTTAGGGTTGTAGGCAGCGCGCTGCATCCAGCGCCGCCTCATTCGCCCGGTACGGCTGAGGTCCGGGCATCGGGTGCCAGTCTTTTCGTCCTGTTCGCGCGTTTCCTGAAGAGACTGGCACCCCAAATCTTCCAAGAAAATTCTTGCAGATCGCGCCACATGCTTGGTTCAAGCGATGGCGTCTCCTAAATTTGGAGAGACTGCAGGAGGTCACGATGAACAAGCACACCCGCTATCCCGTCCAGAAATCTGTACCTGCCTTTTTAGAGGCGGCTGGCATTTCGACCTCTGAGATGCTTCACGCTTGCGGGCTGCCCGAGGATCTGTTCGCCCTTGATGGGCGTGCGCTGTCGGCCAAGCAGGTGTTTGACTTGTGGGAGGCCATGCTGGCGCAGGCCAATGAGCCGCGTATGATCCTTGAGATGGCACGCGCCATGGCGCAGGGGCCCATTGTGCCGGCCGTTTTTGCGTTTTCCTGCAGCCCCAACATCGCCACGGGGCTTGAGCGGCTTGCGGTCTTCAAGCCCCTTGTTGCGCCTGTGCGACTGATTACCAGCGAGACCGAGCGCACGGTGACGCTGGAGATCGAAGTGGCTGATCCCAAATTGCGCATGCCGGATGGGATGGCCGCCTTTGAGATGGTCTATTTTCTGGAGCTGGGGCGGACCTTTACGGGGGTGGATTTCCTGCCGGTCGAAGTTGGCATGCCCGCGTTTGTGAGCGATCAGGAGGAGTTTGACCGCTTTTTCGGGCGCAAAGCTGTGCTGAGCCGCCGTCCGCGTTTGGTGATGACAAAAACGGATGCCTACCGCCCTTTGATTTCGGAAAGCCCGCAGCTCTGGGCCGGATTTGAGCGTGAACTGACGCGCCAGCTTGCCGAGCAACGCCGCAATACGGCGATGTCTGCGCGGGTGCGCAGCGCACTTTTGGAGCTGTTGCCAGCCGGTCGGGCATCTGTGGATGCGGTGAGTGAGAAGCTTGTGACAAGCCGTCGCAGCCTGCAGCGGCACCTGAAGGCAGAAGGCATGACGTTCCAGCAGGTTCTGGACAAAACACGCTCTGATTTGTCGCTGCACTATCTGCGCGATCAGGCTATGAGCGTTGAAGAAATCTCCTATTTGCTGGCCTATCAGGACCCCAATTCCTTCTATCGTGCCTTTCACACCTGGACCGGTGCGACACCTGCGCAGATGCGGCATGAAATGGCTTAAGTCCCTGAAAAATATGTCTATCAAATGCGCCATTTGACACAGGTCAATGTCCTGAAGTGCTATGATAGGTGAAGACTGATTTTGCCTCCAATAGCCAGAGAGTGATTCCGTGAGCAACAGTCCTGCACCGTCACTTTACGCCAAACGCGAACCGATTTTCCCCAAGCGCGTCCATGGTATGTTCCGTAATCTTAAGTGGTGGATCATGGCGGTGACGCTTGGCATCTACTACCTCACGCCGTTCCTGCGTTGGGACCGTGGGCCGAGCCTGCCGGATCAGGCGGTGCTGGTGGACATCGCGAACCGCCGCTTCTTTTTCTTCATGATCGAGATCTGGCCGCACGAGTTTTACTTCGTGGCGGGGCTGTTGATTATGGCCGGGCTTGGCCTGTTTCTGTTCACCTCCGCGCTTGGTCGTGTGTGGTGTGGCTATGCCTGTCCGCAAACGGTTTGGACGGATCTGTTCATACTTGTAGAGCGCTGGATCGAAGGGGATCGCAACGCCCGTCTGCGTCTGCATCGGCAAGAGAAACTGGATGCGCGCAAGATCCGTTTGCGTTTGACCAAATGGCTGGCGTGGCTGTTGATTGCGTTGGCAACAGGCGGGGCCTGGGTTTTCTACTTCGCAGATGCGCCCACGCTGGCAGTGGATCTGGTGACCGGCGCAGCGCACCCAGTGGCCTACACAACGGTGGCGATCCTGACGGCGACAACCTTTGCCTTTGGTGGCTTCGCGCGTGAGCAGATCTGTATCTACGCCTGCCCATGGCCGCGTATTCAGGCGGCGATGATGGATGAGGATACCCTCACCGTGGGTTATCGTGAATGGCGCGGAGAGCCGCGTGGCAAGGGCAAGCGGGATGCCGGAAGCGAGCAGGGGGACTGCATCGATTGCATGGCCTGCGTAAACGTATGCCCTGTGGGGATCGATATTCGTGACGGCCAGCAGATGGAGTGCATCACCTGCGCGCTGTGCATTGATGCTTGTGACGACATCATGGACAAGATTGGCAAGCCTCGCGGGCTGATCGACTATCTGGCGCTGTCAGATGAAGGCCGTGAACGCGCAGGTGAGGCACCGAAGCCTGTGTGGCAGCATGCGCTGCGTCCACGGACGATTATGTATACCACCATGTGGGCGGCAGTTGGCATCGCCCTGATTGTGGCGCTGTTCCTGCGCTCCGATATTGAAGCCACGGTGGCGCCTGTGCGCAATCCGACCTATGTGACCCTCTCTGACGGGTCTATCCGCAACACCTATGAGGTGCGGCTGCGCAACAAACACCATGAGCCGCGCATGTTCCGTATTTCTCTGAAGGGCGATCCGGCGCTGCGCGTGCAGCTCGAAGGCACGCCTTATGAGGCGGTTCAGGTCGAAGCGGATGAAATGCGCATCCAACGTGTGTATGTTGTGGCTCCAAAAGGGTCCGTGCCAGCGGATGGCGAAAGCACACCATTCCGCTTCTGGTTTGAGGATACGGGCAATGGCGATCGGGTTTACAAAGACACGATCTTTAATGGAAAGGGCCAGTGATGGCTGAGAAGAAATTCACCGGACGCCATGCGGCATTGGTTTTTGTCGGCGCATTCGGTGTGATCATTGCGGTCAATCTTGTGCTGGCTTTCAGCGCGGTTAAGACCTTTCCCGGTCTGGAGGTGAAGAACTCCTATGTGGCCAGTCAGGAGTTTGACGAACGCCGCACAGCGCAGGAAGCGCTTGGCTGGGACGTCACCGCGCGGGCAACAGGTGGTCTGCTGATCCTGACCGTCACTGACGAAAGCGGGCGCCCTGTGCAGGTCAGCAACCTGCAGGCGGTGCTTGGGCGGGCGACCCATGTGAAGGATGACCGCGAGCCGGAGTTTCAGTTTGATGGCACCGCTTATGTGGCGCGCGAAGAGCTGGCTCCCGGCAACTGGAACATCCGTATGAAAGCCAACGCCCTGGATGGCACCGCGTTTGAGCAACGCGTGGTGCTGATCGTCGAGAAGAGCTGATCTGATGACCGCAGTTGCGCGCCCCCATCTCTCTGCCTGTCCGGCCTGCGATGCAGCCCCGGCGGCGGAAGCCCTGGCCGAAGGGGCCATGGCGGAGGAAGGCGCGCGCATTGCCTTGTCTGTTCCCGGGGTGCACTGCGCGGCCTGCATCGCAACGGTCGAAGGGGCTCTTTCCAAGGTGGCCGGTGTCACCTCTGCGCGGGTGAACCTCACGCTCAAGCGCGCCTCTATCGAGGCTGAGGCTGACGTCACGCCGGAAATGCTGACAGACGTTTTGGAGCGCGTGGGCTATGAAGCGCACGAGCTCGATGCAGGCACCTTAAGTGCGACCCAGACCGACAAGGCAGGGCGTGACCTGCTGATGCGGCTTGCTGTGGCGGGCTTTGCCTCCATGAATGTGATGCTGCTGTCTGTGTCCGTATGGTCAGGGGCCGAGGCGGCAACGCGCGATCTGTTCCACTGGATTTCAGCAGCCATTGCGCTGCCGACCATCGTGTTTTCCGGCAAGCCGTTTTTTGTCCATGCATGGAGCGCTTTGAAGCACCGCCGCCTCAATATGGATGTGCCGATTGTTCTGGCGATCCTTCTGGCGGTTGTGACCTCGCTTTGGGAGACGTCTTTGTCTGGCGAGCACGCCTATTTTGATGCGGCGCTGACGCTGGTGTTTTTCCTGCTGGCGGGGCGCTATCTGGATCACCGCACACGGGCCGTGGCACGCTCGGCCGCTGAGGAACTGGCAGCACTCGAAGTGCCGCGTGCCATTCGTGTGCAGGATGGGCAGGAAGAGACCGTCGCGGTGCAGGAGTTGCGCGTTGGCGATCTGATATTGGTGCGGCCCGGCGGGCGCATGCCTGTGGACGGCGAGATTGTTGAAGGGCGTTCAGAGTTGGACCGTTCTTTGCTGACGGGCGAAACCGTGCCGGTCTTTGCGGAACCTGGGCTGGGTGTCAGCGCTGGGGAAGTGAACCTGACAGGGCCGCTGATGATCCGCGCCAGCGCGGTGGGGGATCAGACCAGCCTGCATCGCATGGCGGATCTGGTGGCTGTCGCTGAGGCAGGACGGTCCAACTACACCTCACTGGCGGATAAAGCGGCGAAGCTTTATGCGCCCGGCGTTCATATCCTTTCGGCTCTGAGCTTTCTGGGCTGGTATCTTTACACCTTTGATATGCGCACAGCGCTCAATATCGCGGCGGCGGTGCTGATCATCACCTGTCCCTGCGCTTTGGGGCTCGCGGTGCCTGCCGTGACAACCGCCGCCTCCGGCCGCTTGTTCCGCAAAGGTATGCTGATCAAACACAGCACTGCCTTGGAACGTCTGGCGCAGGTGGACACGGTGGTTTTTGACAAGACCGGCACACTGACCGCCGGAACACCCGAGCTGACAAATCTGAACGCATTCCAAGCAGATGAGCTGTCGGTTGCTTTGGCACTGGCGCGGGGGTCTGCCCATCCGCTGAGTGTCGCGCTGACCAAAGCGGCGCAGGCAGCTGGTGTTGGCCCGGCGGACGTGCGCGATATCGAAGAGGTGCCTGGCTATGGCACGCAAGGGACCCACGATGGCCAGTTGGTGCGCCTTGGCCGTGCAAGCTGGGTTGGCGCAGAAGCGGGGGCGCAAACAGCGGCCTATCTGAGCCTTGGCACATGCGATGCCCGCGCGTTTGTCTTTGCGGATACCTTGCGAGAGGGGGCCGAGGAGGCCGTCGCCGCGCTGAAGAACGCTGGCAAAGAGATCATTCTGCTGTCGGGTGACTCCTCCGGCGCGGTGGAGAGCCTTGCGCAGCGATTGGGTATTTCCGACTGGGTGGCAGAAGCTTTGCCGGAGGATAAGGCAAAGCGTGTGCAGGCCTTGGCCTCGGGCGGCAAGAATGTCCTGATGGTTGGCGATGGCCTGAACGACACCGCAGCTTTGGCGGCGGCGCATGTGTCGATCTCTCCGGCCACGGCGCTGGATGCGGCGCGTGTGGCCTCTGACATCGTGCTGCTGGGCGGTGATCTGGCGCCGATCCCACTGGCCATTGAAACAGCACAATCCGCGACACGGCGCATTCGGGAGAATTTCCGTATTGCGACGGTTTACAATATCATCGCAGTGCCCTTGGCGGTTGCCGGGTTGGCGACCCCATTGATTGCCGCATTGGCGATGTCTTCCTCTTCCATTACAGTGTCGCTCAATGCGCTGCGCCTGAGGTAATAAAATGCAAGTTCTGTCTTACCTGATCCCAATCTCGCTGTTGTTGGGCGGCGTTGGCCTTGTCGCCTTTCTCTATACCGTGCGCTCTGATCAATATGACGATCCGGAAGGCAATGCTCAGCGCATCCTGTCCGGGCAATATGACGACAAGCCCAAGGGCTGAGCGCTGCCCGAAAGCTTTCCACAAAAGAAAACGCCTTCCATCATGCTCAATGGAAGGCGTTTTCTTGTGTGGGATGGTTCCGCGCGTTAGCTGGGGCCAAGCGTGTAGCAGGTGATCTGGCGGGCCTGAAGACGGCGGCAGGCGAGGTCTGCGGTTTCTTTGGACAGCCCCATAAAGTTGGCCTCAAACCCACGGGTGTTTTTGACAACTTTGCGGAGGCTGCCATCCAGTGTGGCCATTTCTGCCAGCGCGGTTTTGAGCAGCATTTTCTCTGCGGCATAGCGGCTGCCGTAACGGCCCACGTTGATGCCCCAATGTCTGCCGCCTGCGGTTGAGATACGGGTGACGACCTTGGGCTGAGGCGGTGGTGTCGGCTCTGGTTCAACGCTTGCTAAGGTTGCGCCGGTTGTTTCCTGCGCCTGTAAAAGCGCAGATTGAATGTCATGCTCGATCACATTGGCCGCAGCCACGATGGTCGGATCCGGCGTTGCGGCCTTTGCAACCACGGCTGGCGCCTCTTCCGGTGTCGCGGCCGTCGGGCGCAGCTTGGGGCGCAGCGATTTTTTCACAGCGGTTGCCACGCGGATGGTTTTGCCCGCGCCTTTGGAGGAGCCGATGTAATCCGGGCGTCCCGGCTTTCTCAGGGCAACGCGGCTGGCGGAGCGGGTGAAGCCAAGGTCGAGCAGTTCAGCCACCTTCGCGTTGCGGGTGGCTGTGGAACGGCCGCCAAACACGGTGGCAATTATGCGCTTGCTGCCGCGCTCTGCGGATGCCACGAGGTTAAAGCCCGCCGCGCGGGTATAGCCGGTCTTGATCCCATCCGCGCCGCGATAGGCGTTCAGCAGGCGACGGTTGGTGTTGTTCACGGTCTTGATGCCCGCGCTTGTGGAGCGGCGGGAGAAGAGGTTGTAGTACTCCGGATAGTCATAGAGCACGTGGCGACCCAGCGTGGTCATATCCCGCGCAGTGGACATGTGGCCGCTCTCTGTCAGACCATGTGCATTTTTGAATGTGGTGTTGGACATGCCAAGCGCCTTGGCGGTGCGGTTCATGCGGCGGGCAAACGCCGCCTCTGAGCCTTCGATGGCCTCGCCAATCGCGGTGGCCGCGTCATTGGCGGATTTCACAGCCGCCGCACGGATCAGATAGCGGAGCGCGATTCTCTGACCGGATAGCAGGCCCAGCTTGGAGGGCGGCTCTGCCGCTGCATTCCGGGAAATCTTGACCTTTGTATCGAGGCTGATTTCGCCATTCTCCACCGCCTCAAAGGCGATGTAGAGCGTCATCATCTTGGTCAGAGAGGCTGGGTGCAGACGGGTGTCTGCGTTGCGGCTGTGCAGGACTTTGCCGTCGCGTGCATCAATCACCATGGCTGCATATGGCGCCGCAGAGGCCGCCAAAGTGGTCAGAGCAACACACACCACAAGTGCTGCCGAAAATAGCCCAAAACGGGCCGACTCAAAACGCCGCGCCTTCACGAGAACTGCCCTTTACTGCCTCTGATCGCCGGTTTTCCGGTCTGACCTTTATTGTTGAGAAGAGGCTAACACAGGCATCGGATTGAGGAAAGTGAATGTTTATTGAGGTTTTCAGCTATAGAGGCGATCTCTCGAAGATGTTGTGGCCGCATCAGCATCCACCCCAACACCTGCACAGATTCGGTATCATTTGATGTTATTTATAACTTCCGGAAGGTCGGAGAGTTGTGAAAGCGCCACAAAGCGTGCGTTGTTTTTGGGCATTTCAGCCTGCTCCAGCGCCCAGGCGGGGCCGTTTGGCACGTGCACAGCCCAGCTTCCGGCCGCCAGTGCGGGCAGGATATCGGATTTCATCGAGTCGCCCACCATCATCGCCTGCGCAGGACCGTCCGCATGGCGCGCAAATGTCTCTGCATAGACCTGCTCGGTCTTGTGGCTGACGATCTCGACCCAGGAGAACAGCTCGCCCAGACCGGATTGCGCCAGTTTGCGCTCCTGATCGAGCAGATCGCCCTTTGTGATCAGGATGAGCCGGTGCGTGTCTGACAGGCCGCCAACCACGGCTGCCACATCGGGCAGAAGATCAATTGGATGGGACAGCATGTCGCGCCCGCAAGCCATCAGCTCTGCGATCACGGAGGCGGGCACTGTTTCATCGGTGACTTCAATGGCTGTCTCTATCATCGACAGCACAAAGCCTTTCACCCCAAACCCATAGTGACCCACATTGCGCCGCTCGGCCTCAAGCAGGCGCTCATGCAGGTGCGCAGGCTCGGTGAAATCAGCCAGCAATTCGGCAAACCGCTCCTGCGTCAAACGAAAGAGCCGCTCTGTGTGCCAAAGGGTGTCGTCAGCGTCAAAGCCGATGGTGGTGAGCGTCCGGGGCATGAATTCAGTCCGATTGAGTGAGACCTCTTTTCTTACACCATCGACAGGCTATATAAACAGCTAACCACAGACCGGATTCTTGTGAAAATGACCTTTCCGAACGTACTCATGAGCATGGGCGACGATGACGGCGGTGACCTCGGGGTCGCGCTGGACACGCGCGTGCGCACAAAAAAGCCGCCGCTTTACAAAGTGTTGCTGCTGAATGACGACTACACGCCGATGGAATTTGTGGTGCATGTGCTGGAGCGCTTTTTTGCGATGACCCATGCGCAGGCGTTTGAAATCATGTTGACCGTGCATAAGAAGGGTGTGGCGGTGGTTGGTGTGTTCAGCCACGAAATTGCCGAGACCAAAGTCACCCAAGTGATGGATCTGGCGCAACGCCACCAGCATCCGTTGCAATGCACCATGGAGAAGGAGTGACCGGCCCGCGCCGTGTCACCAAAGAGCAATGTCTCACAGCAGATTGCCCCTGGCCGTTGATGAACACGGCCTCGCCCTTCCGTCGGAAGGGCATATTGCCGTTTTTGCGCCGCGCGTTGGCTATGATCTCAGCGCGCTGCCGCGCGATCGCAGCATCATCATTCAGCCGCTGAAGCCGGATCATGATGCCTTTGCGCAGGTCGGCTATAGCGCCGAGGTGGTGGAGCAAGGTTCCTATGCCGCAGCTCTGGTTGTGCTGCCGCGCGCCAAAGCGTTGGCCCGCGATCTGATTGCCCGCGCCTGTGCGGTTGCGCCGCTTGTTATTGTGGACGGGCAGAAAACCGATGGTGTCGACAGCCTATATAAAGAGTGTCGCAAACGGGCGGATATGCAAGGAGCCTTCACCAAAGCCCATGGTCGGCTGTTCTGGTTTGAAGGCGGAGAATTTGTGGACTGGAGGGCCGGTGATGCCACCGAGATCGCAGGTGGGTTCACCACGCGCCCCGGGGTTTTCAGCGCAGATGCCGTGGATCCGGCCTCGGCCATGCTGGTTGAGGCGCTGCCAGCCAAACTTGGCCGTGTTGTCGCCGATCTTGGGGCGGGCTGGGGCTTCCTGTCGTCACATATTCTGCGCCGTGATGGTGTTGAGGTTTTGCATCTTGTCGAAGCGGATCACACGGCGCTGGACTGTGCGAAAGCCAATGTGGCCGACGCGCGGGCGCAGTTTCATTGGGCCGATGCCACAAATTTCAAACCCGGACATCGCGTGGATACGGTGGTGATGAACCCGCCGTTTCACACCGGGCGGAAAGCGGAACCGGATCTCGGCAAGTCTTTCATACATGCGGCTGCCAAGATGCTTGCGCCGTCCGGCCAGCTTTGGATGGTGGCAAATCGGCATCTGCCGTACGAAGCAACGCTGCGAGAGGCCTTCAAAGAGGTCGAAGACGTTGCCGGAGATACGCGTTTCAAGGTACTAAAGGCGCAGCGTCCCAGCCGCACACGCGGCTGAGGCAGGCTTTTGAGCCGACAACATGGCAGCGTGATGGGGATCGTAGATGTCATTTTCAATTGCAGGTAAGACCGCGATTATCACCGGCTCGGCCAACGGGATCGGGCTGGCGGTGGGGCGGCATTTTGTGGAGCACGGCGCCAATGTCATGTTTGCCGATATGGACGAAGAGCGGCTCTGCACAGAGTTTGGCACGCGCCCTGAGGAGGGCAATGTGCGCACCTTCGCAGGCGATCTGCGCGAGAAGCTGACGATCAACAATCTGATCTCTGCCACCATTGATGCCTTTGATCAGATTGATATTTTGATCAATGGCTGTCGGCAGGTGACAACCAGTGACCCGCTCAATCCGGATGATGCGTCTGTTGAGCTGATGCTTCAGCAAAACCTGATGACCTCGCTGAAGCTCAGCCAGATCGTGGCCAAGCGGATGATCAAACAGGCAGAAGGCAAGGAAGAGGGCTCTGCCGGGGCGATCGTGAACCTCTCCTCGATTGCGGCGCAACGGTCACAGCCTGATCTGCTCGGTTATTCCATTGCGACAGCGGCGCTGGATCAGATGACGCGGGCAATGGCTGTGGCGCTGGCACCGGAACGGATTCGCGTGAATGCGGTTGCGATTGGTTCGGTGATGTCGGCAAGCCTGCAGACCGCATTGAAAGACAATCGCGATTGCCGCAATGAGATTGAGCAGCACACCCCCCTTGGCCGGATCGCGGCACCGGGGGAGCTGGCGGATGCGGTGCAGTTCCTGTCCTCAGAGGCTTCGGGTTTCATGACCGGCCAAATCGTGACAGTTGATGGTGGCCGCTCGCTTCTTGATACGGTCAGTACACCGGCACATTAAACAAAATTGACGCCGGTCGGCATTGGTCCGAGGCGGTATTTGAACAGGCAAAGAGGCGAGCATGAGCGCATCGATGGAGACTGAAAAGCAAACCGCGAGCGCGTGGTTCCGCTCGTTGCGTGATGAAATTGTCGCGGCTTTTGAAGGGCTTGAAGATACCCATGCCGAAGGTCCCTTTGCCGATCAAACGGCGGGGCGCTTTGAGGTGACTGAGACCCAACGCGCAAGTGCGGATGGATCTGATGCGGGTGGCGGCCTGATGTCGGTGATGCGCGGCGGGCGCGTGTTTGAGAAAGTCGGCGTCAACATTTCCACTGTTTATGGCGAATTGGGAGAGCGTGCGCAGGCAGCAATGGCGGCGCGCAAAGGCTTCCCCGAAATGAAGACCGACCCGCGTTTCTGGGCCTCTGGCATCAGTCTTGTGGCGCATATGCAGAACCCGCATTGCCCGGCAGTGCATATGAACACGCGGATGTTCTGGACCCCGCATGGCTGGTGGTTTGGCGGCGGATCCGATCTTAATCCATGTCTTGAATATGATGAGGACACGGCGCATTTCCATGCTGTTCAAAAGGCGCATTGTGATAAGCACGGCGAGGCAGAGTATCCACGGCTAAAGGCTTGGGCCGACGAGTATTTTTACATTCCGCACCGCAATCGCGCGCGCGGGGTTGGCGGCATTTTTCTGGATGACCACAACACCGGTGATTGGGCCAAGGATTTTGCGTTTATTCAGGACATTGGTCGTGCGTTTCTGCCAGCCTTCCTGCCGTTGATCGAAAAGCGCCGCGTGCAGGCATTTGGTGATGCTGAGAAAGACGCGCAGCTTGTGCACCGGGGGCTCTATGCTGAGTATAATCTCGTCTATGATCGCGGGACCAAGTTCGGGCTTGAGACCGGCCATGATGCCAACGCGGTTTTGATGAGCTTGCCGCCGCTGGCAAAGTGGGTCTGACATAAGAAAAGCGCCGGTGAGTACCGGCGCTTTTTTGTTTGCTCAGGTGGATATTGACGATCAGCGCCAGTCAAAGAAACCGGGCCCGCCGCGTTCAAGTAATTGAGCTGCCATGGTTTTTCCGAGCTCTGTACCATCTTCAATGGAGGCGGTCTGATCGTCGCTGAGGCTTTCAGAGCCATCAGGCCGCAAGACTTCACCGCGCAGGCGGAGCGTGTTGCCATCAAGCTCGGCAAGCGCCGCGATTGGGGTTTCACAAGAGCCATCGAGCGCTGCGAGGAAAGAGCGCTCCGCGGCGAGGCGTTGGCCGGTTGGCGTGTCGTGGATCGCCTCCAGCATCGCGGCGGTGTTCATATCTTCGGCGCGGCGCTCGATGCCGATGGCGCCTTGGGCGACGGCGGGCAGCATGTCTTCGGGCTCAATGGCGCTGGTGGCGACGTGGGACATCTCCAAGCGGTTGAGGCCTGCCATGGCCAAGAAAGTGCAATCAGCGACGTTGTCTGAGAGCTTTTTCAGGCGGGTCTGAACGTTGCCGCGAAACTCTACCACCTTGAGATCATTGCGGTAATTCAAGAGCTGTGCGCGGCGGCGCAGGCTGGAGGTGCCGACCGTTGCGCCCTCGGGCAGATCTGCCAGAGAGGCGTGATTGGGTGAGACAAATGCGTCGCGGGTGTCTTCGCGGGGCAGGTAGGTGTCAAGCAGCAGGCCCTCCGGCTGCAGAACTGGCATGTCTTTCATCGAGTGGACCGCGATGTCGATGCTGCCCGCAAGCATGGCCTCTTCGATTTCTTTGGTGAAAAGCCCTTTGCCACCCAGCTCTTTGAGCGGTTTGTCTTTGGCAATCAGCTGTGCGTTGTCACCGGATGTGGTGATCACGACAATCTCAAACGCGGTCTCTGGCAGATCAAAGGCAGCCATCAATCTGCGCCTAGTTTCATAGGCTTGCGCCAAGGCGAGGGGGGAGCCACGGGTGCCGATTTTCAGCGTCGAGTCGGGGGAGGGCAATGTCACGGTCATGGCGCAGGGATAGCCGCGACAGGGTGTCCTGACAAGCGCTCTGGCCTTGACATCTTGACGCTGGTGCCAGACGACGAAGGCGACACATAGGAAAGGGGAAACCATGGCCGAGAAGACGATCCTGCGCGCATTGGCGGGTGAGACGCTGGACACGCCGCCGATCTGGATGATGCGGCAGGCGGGGCGCTATCTGCCGGAGTATCGCGCCACGCGGGCGCAGGCGGGTGACTTTCTATCCCTTTGTTATAACAGCAAATTGGCCGCTGAAGTGACGCTGCAGCCGATCCGGCGCTATGGCTTTGATGCCTCTATCCTGTTTGCGGATATCCTGCTTCTGCCGCAGGCGTTGGGGGCGGATTTGTGGTTTGTGACAGGGGAAGGTCCACGGCTGTCGACCATTGAAAATCAGGCGGATTTTGACCGGCTGAAACCGGCCAGTGAAATCCACGAAACCCTTGATCCTGTTTATGAAACTGTTCGAATCCTGCGTCGTGAACTGCCCAAGGAAACCACGCTGATTGGCTTTGCCGGGGCGCCTTGGACGGTGGCGACCTATATGGTTGCCGGGCGGGGGACGCCGGATCAGGGGCCTGCGCATAAGCTGAAGGATGAAAATCCTGAGTTGTTTCAAGCGATTATCGATCGTTTGACCGAAGGGACCATCGATTATCTGTCAAAGCAGATTGAGGCTGGGGCGGAGGTTGTGAAGCTGTTTGACAGCTGGGCGGGCTCTCTTAAGGGGGCGGATTTTGACCGCTATGCCCTTGAACCTGCTAAGAAAATCATTGCCGAGCTGAAGGCGAAGCATCCGGATGTGCCGATCATTGCCTTCCCACGTGGGGCGGGTGAGCGCTATGTGGGCTTTGCCAAGGCGACGGGCGCGGATTGTGTGGCGCTGGATGATGGTGTGACGCCGGAGTGGGCTGCAGAGCACGTGCAGGTTGACGGCTGTGTGCAGGGGAATCTCAAGTCTTCCCATATGGTTACAGGCGGACAGTCGCTGGTGGATGAGACCCGCAAGATTGTCGATGCCTTCAGCAAAGGGCCACATATCTTCAATCTGGGCCATGGCATCACACCGGATGCAGACCCTGAGAATGTACAGTTGATGATCGACACGTTGCGTGGGCGCTGAGCCCGCGTTAACCGTCGGTATTGCGTCTGTATCGCGACTGTATTGCGGAGGTGCGTTTTTGCGCGCCTCTTTTTTTTTGACCGGACCGCGCGTTGTGGCAGGCCGATCAGCGCTCTAGACGCGGGGATTGTGCCAATTCGGCAAGAATTTCCGCCGTGTGTTCCCCACGTTTGGGGGCGGGGTTGATCTGTGCCACCTTCCCGTCAAACCGCGGGGCAGGGGCGGCTTGCAGATTGCCGTCCGGATGATGCCAGACCTGACGCGCGGACATATGCGGAGACTGCGCGCTTTCCTCTGGCGAGAGCACCACGGCGACGCAGGCGTCGGAGCCGGAGAACAGGCTGTCCCAATGCAGGCGCGGCTCTGACAGGAAGAGGTTCGAGAGGCGCGCGGTGAGTGTGGGCCAGAGGGTGGCGTCGTGCTGGCGGGCAAATTCCGGATCGTCACTCAGACCCATCTTTTCTAGAAAGTCGGCGTAGAACTGGGGCTCCAGACATTGCACGGAGATGTGGCCGCCATCGGCGCAGAGATAGCTGCGCGACCAATGCGGGCCGTCCAGCAGGCTGTGGCCACGCTCCATTGACAGGCCGCCACCCTGACGCAGCGCCATGAGCAGGGTCATCATGTGGGCGGAGCCGTCCACAATGGCGGCGTCCACCACGGTGCCCTGTCCGGTGGTGCGTGCGTTCAGAATGCTGGAAAGGATGCCGATCACCAGATAAAGCGCGCCGCCGCCAATATCCCCCACCAGCGTGGCGGGGGTGATGGGCGGGGCGCCCGGCTCAGAGGCATACCAGAGCGCGCCGGATTGGGCGATGTAGTTGAGATCATGCCCGGCACTCTGGGCGCGTGGGCCGGTCTGGCCCCAGCCGGTCATGCGGCCATAGACCAGCGCGGGATTGTCGGCGTGGCATTCGGAGGGGCCAAGGCCCAAGCGCTCCATCACGCCGGGGCGGAAGCCTTCGATGAGCGCGTCCGCTGAGGCGATGAGGCGCTTGGCGGTGGCGAGATCCTCGGGATCTTTCAGATCAAGCGCGATGGAGCGTTTGCCCCTATCGAGCACGGATTGATCCGCGGTGATCGCGGCGGCGGTTTTGCGGTGGATGGTGATGACATCTGCGCCGAGGTCAGCGAGCAGCATGGCGGCGAAGGGGCCGGGGCCGAGGCCTTCGATTTCGATGATGCGGGTGCCTTGGAGCATGATTTCACCTTCTGAGGTGCGGACTGAGACTGGTGAGTAGGGACGCGCCTGACCCTGGGAGGAAGCGAATGCGCCCTCCCGTGGGGAGGGTCGGGCGCGGCCCGGCGTTGCCGGGCGGAAGGAGGGTTAGGTGCCGTTCAGACCACCGCCAACCGTCAGGGTCTGGCCGCTGACGTAGTTGCTTTCGGGGCAGCAGAAGAGATAGACGCCATCGGCTGCTTCTTCAGGTGTGCCGGGGCGGCCTAGCGGCACCATGGCGGCAAAACCTGTGGCGACTTTCTCGGGGATGCCGATGCCGACGGTGTTGCCATCCACGGTGATGGATTTCTTCTCGTTGGTGGCCTCGGTGAGGCGGGTTTCGATGTAGCCAAAGGCGACGCAGTTCACATTCACCTTAAAGCGGCCCCATTCTTTGGCCAGCGTTTTGGTGAGGCCCAGCACGGCGGATTTGGCTGAAGAATAGTTGGCCTGACCGACATTGCCGCCGGTGCCCGCGATGGAGGAGATGTTCACCACCTTGCGGAACACTTCCTGTCCGGCCTCAGCCTCTTGGGTGGCCGCGCCTTTGATGAAGCCGGAAGCGGCGCGCAGGATGCGGAAGGGCGCTTTGACGTGCACATCCATCATGGCGTCAAACTGATCGTCGGTCATATGGCCAATGAGGCTGTCCCATGTGTAGCCCGCGTTGTTGACGATGATGTCGATTGCGTTCCACTCAGAGACACCTGTGCCGATGAAGCGTTCTGCAAAGCCGTCCTCAGTGACGGAGCCGGGCACGGCAATGGCCTTGCCACCGGCTGCGGTGATTTCATCGACCACGGCTTGGGCGGGGGCCTCTTCGAGATCATTGACCACGATATTGGCGCCTTCGCGGGCGAGTTTCAGGGCGACGGCGCGGCCGATGCCATTGCCTGCGCCAGTGATATAGGCGGTTTTGCCTGTCAGCTTTCCTGTGAGTTTGCTCATTTGGGTGGTCCTTAGTCGAGATCCAGAGATCGGGCGATCACCTCTTTCATGATTTCATTGGTGCCACCATAAATCTTTTGCACGCGTGCATCGGTGTAGAGTTCGCTGATCGGATACTCTGACATATAGCCGTAGCCACCGTAGAGCTGCAGGCATTCATCGACGATTTCACATTGGGTCTGTGTGCCCCACCATTTGGCCATGGCGGCTTTTTCAGCAGTGAGCTGGCCTGCGTCGAGCTCGGTCAGGCATTGATCGCAGAAGGCGGCGAGCAGTTCGATCTTGGTGGCGCATTCAGCAAGCTTGAAGCGGGTGTTCTGGAAATCCATGACGCGCTGGCCAAAGGCTTTGCGCTCTTTCACATAAGCCAGCGTGTGGTCGAGCGCGCATTGGGAGGCCCCCAGCGCCATATAGCCAAGGATCAGGCGCTCCCATGGGAGCTGTTTCATAAGCTGGATGAACCCCTGGCCTTCCTCGGAGCCAAGCAGGTTGGTCAGCGGGACGCGCACATCCTGAAAGGAAAGCTCGGCGGTGTCGTTGCGCTTCATGCCCATCTTCTTGAGGCGGCGGCCGACGGTGAAGCCCTCAAGCCCTTCGGTTTCGACAATGATCAGCGACACGCCCCGGCCTTTGGCGGATGGGTCGGTCTTGGCGACCAGCACGATCAGATCGGCGGTGGCGCCATTGGTGATGAAGGTCTTGGAGCCATTGATCAGATATTCATTGCCGTCCCGGATGGCAGTGGTTTTCACCGCCTGCAGGTCGGAGCCGGTGCCCGGTTCGGTCATGGCGATGGCGGCGACTTTGCGCCCCGCGGCAAGGTCGGGCAGCCAGCGGGCCTGCTGCTCTTCAGAGCCAAAGGCGGTGATGTAATGCGCGGCGATGTTGTGGACCGAGACGCCCCAGCCGCTGTCTCCGGCTTTGGTCTGTTCCAGAAAGGTGATGGCGTCAAAGTGGCGTGACAGGCCAAGGCCGCCGTGGGCTTCGGGGAAGGTGGCCCCGAGGATGCCAAGGTCACCGGCTTTGCGCCAGAGCTCTTTGGGCACCACGCCGGCCTCGGACCATGCGGCGTTGTTGGGGATGACCTCTTCGGCCATGAAACGGCTGACGCTATCTGCAAAGGCGGTGTGGTCCGCCGTCATCCACATGTGGTTGGGCATTTGAGGTCCTTGCTGTCTGTCAGGAGGGGGCGCTTGGTATGCTGTGCGCGCGGGGATCAGGGGGTGCCGCAGACCTTGGCTTCGCCGCGCAGGGTTCTGGTGCCGTCATCAATATGCGCGGCGAGCGCGAGGGTCAGCAGAACGCGGCCGTGTTGCTCAAGCCGGTCGCTGACGGTGCCTGTGCAGGTGACGGTGGCGCCCACCGGGGTGATCGCGGTGAAGCGGCTGGAGAGTCCGCGCAGGCGGCTTTGGCCTGCCCAGCCGGTCACGAGGCGGCCGAGCTGGGCCATGGAGAGCATGCCATGGGCAAAGACATCGTCCATGCCAGCCTCGCGGGCAAAATCCAGATCGATGTGGATCGGGTTGTGATCCGCTGAGGCTCCGGCATAGAGCGCGAGGGTTTTGCGGCTGATCGGGCCGAATGTGAGTGGGGGCAGGTGATCGCCGACCTGAGCGGTGGCGGGGGTGCGGGCGATTGTGATTGTCGTGGTCATGATGTCTCTCCCTTAGCTCAGGCGGTGGATCAGAGCGCGATTGGCCTCAACCAGCAGGCCACGTTCGGGGTGGCTGATGCGGGTGGTGATATGGGCGATCTCAAGTTTGCCGCCTTTGGGGTCGCTGAAGCCGGTGATCTCGTTTTCGACCTGCACCGTATCTCCGGCGTAGAGCGGCCCGTGGTAGGTGTAGTCTTCTGCGCCATGCAGGAGCACGCGCAGATCGCCGTTGATCAACTCCAGAATGTCTGGCTGCCCGCGGCGTTTGGCCTTTTGTCCGGCCAATGTGCCCACCACCACGGCGTAGGTGGCAGGGGCGAGAATGTCGGGGTGATCGGCGGCGCGGGCGGCACGGGTGTCGAGGTGCACGGGATTGGTCTCGCCGATGGTTTCGGCAAAGAAGATCAGCGCCCCGCGTTCGATGGTGATCTCGATGACGGGGGTGATGTGACCCTTGGCGCTGCGATCAAAGATGCCCATCCGCCCTGCCTCACGCCGCCTGATAGAGCGTGACCACGCAGGCGCCGCCAAGGCCAAGGTTGTGCTGAAGCGCGGTGCGGGCGCCTTCGACCTGCCGCGCCTCTGCGGTGCCGCGCAGCTGGTGGGTCAGCTCATAACATTGCGCCAGACCGGTGGCCCCCAGCGGGTGGCCCTTGGACAGCAGGCCGCCGGAGGGGTTGGTGACATATTTGCCGCCATAGGTGTTGTCGCCATCTGCGATGAATTTCTGCGCGGAGCCTTCCGGCGTGAGGCCGAGCCCTTCGTAGGTGATGAGTTCGTTGTGGGCGAAGCAGTCATGCAGCTCGACCACATCCACATCCTCGATCGCGATGCCGGAGGCTTCCTGCACCTGCTGCGTCGCCGCGGCGGTCATGTCGTAGCCCACCACCTGCATCATGTCCTGTGCCTCAAAGGTGGAGGCGTAATCGGTTGTCAAGGCCTGCGCCTTTATCCGGACGGTGGTGTCCAGACCGCGTTTGGCGGCGAAGCGCTCCGAACAGAGAATGGCGGCAGCACCGCCGCAGGTTGGCGGGCAGGCCATAAGACGGGTCATGACCCCATCCCACATCACGGGCGCGGCGAGCACCTCTTCCTCAGAAAGTTCCTGTGAGAACAAGGCAAGCGGGTTGCGCGCCGCGTGGCGGGAGGCCTTGGCGCGGATCTTGGCAAAGTCAGCCAGCTCGGTGCCATATTTCTGCATGTGCGATTGCCCCGCGCCGCCAAAATAGCGCAGCGCCAGCGGCACTTCGGCGTGGCCGACCAGCGTGTCGCAGGCTGCGTCAAAGTCATCAAAGGGCGTGGGCCGGTCGGTCCAATGGCTGCCCAGAGCGCCAGGACGCATCTGCTCAAAGCCCACAGCGAGCACGCAGTCTGCCATGCCGCTCTCCACGGCCTGCCGCGCCATATAGAGCGCGGTGGAGCCTGTGGAGCAGTTGTTGTTGACGTTGATGATCGGGATGCCGGACATGCCAACCTGATAAAGCGCCTTCTGCCCGCATGTGCTGTCGCCGTAGACGTAGCCCGCAAAGGCCTGCCGAATATCCGCGTAGCTGAGACCCGCATCTTTCAGCGCAGCCCGCACGGCGGCGGCGCCCATTTGATCATAGCTTTCTGATGCACCGGGTTTGGCAAATTTGATCATGCCAACACCCGCCACGATGGCGGCTGCGCTCATGGTAGTCTCCTCCAATCCGGTCTCTAGCCAGCCTCAGCGGCGCCGGATCCTGCGCCAGTATCGGGTTGACGTAGATATCTGGCAAATTCAATGTTGTCGCAAGCTATTCGTTTTTGGAATGGCAGGGAGAGGCCATGAACCTGACCAAATTGCGCTATGTGGTGGCGGTGGATCGGCAGGGGGCAATCTCGGCTGCGGCGCGGGCGCTGAATGTGACCCAGTCGGCGGTGACAAAGGCGGTGGCCGATGTCGAGCAAGAGGTTGGAACCGCTCTGTTTTACCGCCATGCGCGCGGGGTTGCGGCCACCGCGCAGGGTCGACAGTTTGTGGATCGAGCGGCCCGCATTCTGGCGGATGTGGATCAGCTCACCTCAGATGTGGATGCGGCGCGGCAGACGCGCGAGCAGGTGCTGCGGATCGGTATTGCGCCAAGCTCCATGGAAGGGTTGATGAGCCGCGCCGTGTGGTCTCTGGTGAATGCGCATCCGGATGTGCGCGTGCATGTGCGGGGCACCTCGTTTGAAGCGGGGCTGCAGCTCTTTCGTCAGGGGGATCTGGATGCGTTTATCGGGCCTTCGCGCCCGCTGATGGCGGAGCCGGGGGCGCGTGCTGAGGCTTTGGCGCCGCTGCAAGTGCGGCTGTTTGTGCGCCACGGGCATCCCCTGCTTGGTCGGCAAGTCACGGCGCAGGATTTGGTGGGCTTGCCGCTGATCGTGCCTGAGACCAGCGGGCCTTATGCGGAACAGATGCAAAATGTGATGCCGCAGATGGAGGGCGACCTGCTAAGGCGGCTGCACATCATGCAGAACTTCGCGATGGCCGCAGGCGTTGTGAAGCGCAGCGATGCGGTGGGAATGGTGGCGGCCAGTTATGCGGAGAGCCGCCATTTCCGCGCCCGTTTTGACGTGTTGGATTTTCCAGACCAAGGCCCTGTCTCGATGGCTGTGGTGTTTCGCAGCGGTCCGCGACGCGGACAGGCGCTGGGCTGGTTTCTGGAAGCGCTGCAGAGCTTTCCACCCACAACGGGTGCGGAGATGCCTTAGCGCGGTCCAACACATCTGTAACGACAGTAGCGGGTCTCATAGACCGGCCCCCGACCCTGGGTTGGGGTGAAGCCCCCTCCCTTGGGGGAGGGCTCGTAAAGATGGGGTGGGGCTGGTCGGCTGCGCCTCCTACGCGTTGGTGGAGATCAAGCGTTTTATATTTTCAGGACGATGCCTTAGCGCGGTCTCACTCAGCGGCGTCAGAGGGCAGGTGATCCATCAGCGCGGCGCGGGTTTCGCTCCAGATCGCAGGGAAGGCGGCCAAGGCGCGGTCAAACCCGCTGCTGTCCTGCATTTTGGCGGCGGTGTCGGCTTCGACCAGCTGTGCATGCAGGCTGCGCGCGCCAAAGACCGCTGCGGCCCCTGCCAGATTGTGGCACATTTTGGCGACGGTGGCGGGGTCACTGTCGGGCGCGGCGATCGCGTCGCGCAGTGTGTCCCCTTCGTTGAGGAAGCGGGTGAGCAGCCGGGCGAACGTGTCGGTTGGCAGGCCGGACCGGTTGTTGGTCAGGGTTTTGATGTCGACAACCACGGAGGCTGTTTTTGCGCCATCTTCTTCGCCCGAGGTTTTGGCGGTGCTCAGGGTGTGCAATGTGTCCTGCAGGGCCGCCCGATCCAGAGGTTTGGCGAGGAAGCCGTTCATGCCAGCTTCTTTCAGGCGCAGGCGTTCGGTTGGCAGGATGTTGGCGGAGACCGCAATGATCGGCGTGTGTTTGTTGGGACCGTTGCCGCCGCGAATAGCAAGGGTGGCCATCAACCCGTCCATCACCGGCATGGCGATGTCCATCAGGATCACATCAAAGGCGGCCACGCTGGCCTGTTCCAGACCTTGCTCGCCATCAGCGGCAACGATCACCTCATGGCCGGCATTGCGCAGCACTTCCTCGGCCAATTCGCGGTTGATGGCGTTGTCCTCGACCACCAGAACGCGGCGTTTGATGGCGGTGGCGGGTACGCTTTCCTCGGCGTGCTGGGGCGGGCGGCGGCCCGGTGCCATGGGCAGGCGTACCCAGAACACGCTGCCTTGGCCTTCGGTGCTTTCAACGCCAAGGGTGCCGCCCATGGCGGTGACGATGCGGCGGGCGATGCCAAGGCCGAGACCGGTGCCGCCGGGCACTTGCCCAAGGCCGGTGTCATTGGTGACAAAATCCTCAAACACCTTGTCCAGGCGGTCCTCGGCGATGCCGATGCCGGTGTCGCAGACGCGCAGCTCGATTACCGGCGTGTCGTCGATGGTTTCGGGCAGCGCCTCGACTTCAACCGTGATGGCACCTTTGTTGGTGAATTTGATGGCATTGCCGATCAGATTGAGCAGCACCTGCTCCAGCGCGGCGCGGTCGGTGCGCACCCAGGCGCGCGGCGTCCCTTCCCAGCGCCAGCTGAGGGCGTTGCCACGGGCGGAGGCCGCACTCAGTTGGCTGTCGACTAGCTCCTGAAGCAGAACCGAGAGATCGGTGCAGGCCAAAGAGATATTGAGCACACCGGCCTCATGGCGGGCGATGTCAAGCACCGTGTCCACATGGCGCATGAGCACGCGGCCTGAGATTTCCATATTGCGGATGTAGCGGGTTTGCGCGGTGGTCAGGGCGGTGTCGTTGAGCAGGCTGAGATTGCCGAGCATGCCGTTGAGTGGCGTGCGGATTTCGTGGCTCATCACGGTGAGGAACTCTGCCTTGGCGCGCTCGCCAGCCAGCGCCTGATCGCGGGTTTTGACCAGCTCCTGCTCGGCGGCGACGCGATCCGAGATGTCATGCATGAAGCCCAAAAGGATCGGGCGGCCGTCTTCTTCGGCAACTTCCACGGAGATTTCGCCGGGGAAGAGGGTGCCGTCGGCGCGCCGCAAATCAGAGCGGATGCGGCCACGGCCCGCGAAGTGGTCGGATTGACCGTTGCGGATGCGCTCCATCGCGGCCTTATGGATGGCGTCGGTCCCCGGCGGGGCGATCAGGTCGATCACATTCTGGCCGCGAATGTCCTCAAACTTGTATTGGAACATGTCTTCGCAGGCCTTGTTGAACTCGAGCAGGCGGCCTTCGCCGTCGGTCACCAGCACGCCGTCCAGCGAGGTGGTGAGGATGGTGCTCATGCGGTTGTTGGCTTCGGTCAGGGCCTGGCCGTGCTGGCGCGCGAGCCGGTAGTTGTTGAAGGCGTGGATGACCAGCGCCAGCAGGGCGACGAGGAGCAGGGCGATCAGGCCGGTCAGGCGCAGCAGCGTGTCTGCCACTTGCGCGCGCTGGCGGTCTGCCTGTTCGGCAAAGAAGGTCAGCCCTTTCAGGGATAGGGTGCGGGTGTCGTTGCGCAAATGCGCTGAGTCTTCGGTGAGCTGCGGCAGGGCGGCGCGCAGTTCGGCGTCGGGCGCGTCAATGATCGGCACCGTGTCGATGACAAAGCTGTGCACGCGCTCCAGCGCCGCATCGAACTCCGGCACGGAGGTCAGGCGCAGATAGACGGGAGAGGTCGCCAGCGTGGTGACGCGGCTGTAGAGAATGTCATAGCGCAGCCGCAGGCGGGCGAGGCCGCCTTCCGGATCCAGAATGGCGGTTTCCAGAGCGGTGGTGAAATCGCGGCTCTCCAGCTCGACCTGATTTAGGGACCAGTCCACGTCATCAGAGGCTTTGGCGCGCACCTCTCGGAAGTTAGAGGTGACCTCATAGGCGGCATATGCGGAGAAGACCGTCAGCACGCAGACAAGCACGATGAGGCCGATGCTGAGGCGGCGGCGCCAGGGAGAGCGATCTGGGGAAAGGGACGCCCGCGTCGCGTGGCGGCGTTGCGTGGCGTGATCCTGCGCGGTTTGTCCGGAGCGCGCGCTCACGGCTTTGCCTCCGGTGCCGGACAGAGACCCGTCATGCTGCGTTCGCGCGAATATACCAAAACCAACCCACATACCTAGACATACGCTTGCGGCGCGCTGAGGAGCCCTTGGGCTCGTGGAAAGACGTGTGACAAGCTTTGCGACATGCGCAAAAGCTAGTCGATGACTTCAATTCTGTCGAGTTGCCAAATGCTGCGCGAGTAGATTTGCGATGTGCGGTATTTCTCATCGGAATCAAACGGGTAGATCACCCAGAGCGGGCCTTTTTCACGGCGGTGCATGGTGTCACCGTTCATTTCATAGGCCAGTATGGGCGCGTCGCCTTCAAGCGAAGCAACTGGGATCTCGATGGTGTAGTCGTTAATCGCGGAGGCCCGAAGCGTGTTGCCAGAATTCCCCAATTCTTCAAGCAACAACGCTATCGGTACACCCGTGAACATAAGAACCCCTTCGGTCCATATGGTCGAAGTTGAAATGGAGGCTGCCGGTAATTCGCGCAGCATCTCCAAATCGAACTGAGCTGTGTCGTCGACATTGGTTTTGTCGATCGTGCCCGACACAGTCAGGATGACGCTTCCGGATGGCGTGTCCATGGCGTCGGCAGCCCGAAGGGCTGTCGTGAGTGGTAGCAACAAGCTGAGTGCAAGCGCGAAAGTCGCGGATGTTTTTGGTCGCATTTTTCTGCCGCCTCGTTTGCTTGACGTTAGTGTTAACTGCTTGGATTCGATGGTGCACGTGAGCATGAGGATAAACCTCCTATACAAAGGGGTAGGTTTTCGATTTAACCTCGCGTAAGGTGGCGAGGGATGGTCACATATTCGCTAAGGTTGAAGAACAGTGGTGGTGTTTCGCGGAAGTAAATGCTTCACTTTTCTCGGCTTAAATGGGGATATCAAACCCTTGCAGTTTCCGGGGCTGGGCGAGATATGTCCAGTACGAAGCGCGGAGTGAGTTGTTGAAGATACTAATCGCTGATGATCATGATCTCTTGAGAGATACTGTGGTGGCGTTTGTGGAAGCGGCCGGTGCGATGTCGACCGTCGGGGTTTCCGATCTGGATGGTGCGCTTGCCGCATTGGATCAGACGGCTGATTTTGATCTTGTGCTTCTGGATTACAATATGCCGGGCATGCGCGGTCTGGACGGGTTGAAGCAGGTGCTAGCGCATAAGGTGGCCCCGCGGGTGGCGCTGATTTCCGGAGAGGCCTCACGTGACGTGGTGCATCGGGCCATGGCGGCGGGCGCTGCCGGATTTGTCCCCAAAACCCTGCCAGCCAAATCTCTGGTCAATGCCATTCGGTTTATGGCTGCAGGGGAGCAATTTGTGCCTGCGGACCTGCTGACCGAAGAGGCGATAAGCACAGAGCGTCATCCGATTGCGCAAAAGCTCACCAAACGGGAGATGGAAGTTCTGCAAGGGCTTGCCGAAGGCAAAGCCAACAAAGAGATCGCACGTGATCTTGATCTGTCAGAGCCGACCATCAAGCTGCATGTGAAAAATCTCTACCGCAAGATTGGGGCCGCGAACCGGACGCAAGCGGCGCTGATTGCGCGCGAGGCGGAGCTGTTCTGAGCCGCATTGCGGATACCCCGCGGCTTTGATGCTATTTTGCCGCAAAGTTTCCTTATCTTCACCTGACTGCGGCGCTCAAAGGTTCTTTAAGCGCTCGTGTGCTTTATGCAGCGCCAAGGAAACTACCGCTGGAGATAGATCATGTTGGCGCGCATTTTTGCGACTGTTGTTGCAATTGGAGTCACTGCCGGAATCACTGCGCATTCTGCGATGGCAGAGGGGCGCAGCTATCTTGGGTTTGGCAACCTTCTTGTGAATGATGTGATTGGCGACGGGTTTGACCGCTGGCGCACCGGCTCCTATGGGACCAGCCGCGTCTGGGGATATGACTGGGACGGCGCGTTGCCGGAAGCGGCGGGCGACATTTTGGAGCTGCGTTTGGGGGGCGAGGTGATTGCGCCCAGATCGCTTGTGAACCCAAGCCCCTCTGATCGTCCGTTTGCAGGGATGTTGAGCGCTGGTGTGCACACGCATTTTCAGCGCAGCGGTACGGAATTCGCATTGGGCGGTGACTTGGTGGCCATTGGCCCTATGACCCATCTGGATGAGCTGCAAAACGCCATTCACGACCTGATCAATGTGTCCCAATCTTCACCTGAAGTGCGAGCTGCTCAAATCCCCAATACATGGCGTCTGCGTGGTGTGGCCGAGGTTGGCCGTGAAGTGCAGATGGGCGGGCAGTCCCGCTTGCGTCCCTTCGTTGAGGCGCGTGCCGGTGACGAAAGCCTTGTGCGCGCCGGATTTGACCTG
Organism: Shimia sp. R9_3; assembly: GCF_017743755.1. NCBI lineage: Bacteria > Pseudomonadati > Pseudomonadota > Alphaproteobacteria > Rhodobacterales > Roseobacteraceae > Shimia > Shimia sp. R9_3. The sequence goes on from NZ_JAGHRP010000006.1 coordinate 158,388, forward strand.
ACCATCGGCAAATTTGGCGAAGGTGAGCTCTTGGTGCGGGACTGGGTGACCGGTCATCGCTACCGCACGATTCGCAACCATCAGCCGGGTTGGAGCTTTGTGGCTGGTGCAGATGTGGCACATGTTTTTGACAGCGTGTTCCTGCCGGAAGACCGCGGCATCGCGCTTGAGGAGATGCGCAGCCGGGTGCGTGCCGGTGTGCATTGGCGCGGCCAGAAACACCATGTTTTTTATGGCCTGACGTGGCTTTCTGAAGAGTTCGAAGCGCAGGATGAGGCGCAGGTTGTCGGGGCCATCAAGCTCGATTTCAAATTCTAAAATGAGCTGGCGCCGCACGGCCGCGCGGCGCCCTCCGCCGGATTTTGCGGAGAATCGGGTAGGCAATTCTGTCCGATTTTGTTAACCTGCCGTTAATAAAAAAAGACATGGCAGGTTATCGGGCAATGAAGACGGGCTTTCGTGGCACGTTTGTCATCTCCTGGTCACAGACAGAAATAGACGGTCAGAAGGCCGCACCGCTACAAGCGCTGGACACGGGCGTGGTGTGGTCCTGGTCACAGGAAGCCGTCCGTGTGGACGGCCCCACGGGGCTATTGCGTCTGGACCGAGGCGAAGAAGGGGCAAACATCCGCAAGCGGGCGGCGCATATGGTGCGTCGGCTGGTTGGGGCTGCGGTGAATACGCAGACCCATGTGACATCTTTGGATGAAATCGAGGTTGAGGATCCGCTCATGGAGGGCGGGTTCGTGGTGACCGACGGCACCGACAGCTATACGGCGACGGTGATCGAGGTTGCGGGCAGTGTCCCGCTGTTGATGTTTTTGGATGAGCTGCCGCCGAAGAACCGGCAGCTCTGGGTGGTGCATCACGCGATGAGCGCGCTGCAGCGCCCCAAAGCGGAGGCCAGCAGCGGTGTGATCTGTTTCACGCCGGGCACGCGCATTGCCACGCCGGAAGGCCCGCGCCTGATTGAGGAGCTGCGCGAAGGCGACCGGGTGCAGACCCGGGACAATGGCGCGCAGGAAGTTCAGTGGATTGGCAGCCGCCGCATGACCGGCGCGCGCCTTTTTGCGATGCCCAAGCTGCGCCCGATCCGTATTCGGCCTGGTGCGCTGGGCATTGAGCGGCCCGATCAGGAGCTGATTGTCAGCCCGGAGCACCGGATGCTGGTGCGCGGCGCGGCGGCACGGGCGCTTTTCAATGTGCCTGAGGTTTTGGTGACCGCGCGCGATCTGGTGAACGGACGCACGGTTGCGGTGGACAGCGCGCTGAAGGAAGTCGCCTATGTGCATCTGCTGTTGCCAAGCCATGAGGTGATCTGGGCCAATGGCGTGGAAACCGAGAGCTTTCACCCTGCCAGTGCGGAGATGGACAGCCTTGCGCCGCAAGACCGCGCGCGTCTGGCCGCGCATCTGCCGGATGTGGCGGATGATCCGCACAGCTATGGCGCCTATGCGCGACGCAATCTGACCACCAGCGAGGCGGCCATTCTGCTGCATGACGCCGCCTGACCTCTGTCTCAGCCGGTCTGGCTGAGATCTTGTGCGAGCATCAGGGCGTTTTCGTCCGGATCATAGAATGTGGCGAGTTTGACCATGCCCGGGACTTCCTGCGTGGGTCCGTCAAACCGCACATTGGCCCCTTCCAGAGCACTGCGGGCCGCGTCGATGTCTGCAACGCCAAAGACCGGCACACAGTTGCCGGGATTGGGCTCTGCCTGCTCGCCAAACCCCAGTGTGACTCCTTCGGTGTTGGTGGCCATTTCACTCCAGCCTGCCTCATCAATGTGATAGCGCAGCTCAAATCCAAGCTTTTCCTGATACCACGCGGCGCTGGCGTGACGATCTTTGACCGAAAGGGCAAGGGTGATGCGGTTGTCGACGGGGGCGAGAGCCATGGGCGGGTCCTTATGTCTTGTGTGAAATAAAAAATAAAGTAACTATACTTTATGGACATTCATTCTCTTGTCAAGCTGACCTCCCGGGCCTGGGCGTTGGACATTCTGGCGCATATGCATGCGGGGGTGCCGGGGCGACAGGCGGCTTTGCTGGCCGCCACCGGAGCGGGGCGCACGGCATTTGCCGCAAGTCTGCAGCATCTGATGGGGCTGGGGCTGGTGGAGCGCAATCCGGGGCATGGGCATCCGATCCGGCCTGAATTTCGGCTCACGCAGGAAGGCGCGGCGGCGGCGGCGCTGGCGCATCGTGTGTTGCAGGCGGTGCCTGATGGTGGGCAACTGGGGGTGCTGCGCAAGAGCTGGACGGTGCCGGTGCTGGCCTTGGCGCAGCAGCCTCAGCGGTTTTCAGGGCTGCGGGCCGGGCTGGGTACGATCACAGATCGGGCGCTTTCCGCGTCGTTGCAGCGGCTGGAGGCACAGAACTGGGTGACGCGGGAGATTGATCTCTCGCAGCGGGTGCCGTTTCCGGTCTATCAGGCGGTGAACGCCGGTGGTGAGATCAGCCGGATTGTGGCGATGGCGGCGTGACTTCGGGCGCGGGGCAGATCTTCATCTTTTGCGTCGTGACGTTGAAGTGGGCGTGGTAATAGTAGGGGCTGTCGGGGTCGAGTTTTTTGAACGCCTCAAAGGCCTGATCAAAACCCATGCAGAACAGATTGTCGGTCATGTCAAAGATGTGCTGGATGCCATCATGGCGGCCGTGTTCTTCCTCCGGATAAACCTCCTCGTACATCTGATGCGTCACGGCGCGGCCCTCTTCTGAGAGGTTGAGGCATTTCACAAAGTTGAGACGCGCCTGCGTGTGCGCGATGGTGTAGGGGCTGTGGTTCTCGGCCCTGTCAAAGCTCACGAAATGGGACACGAAATCAGCATTGGCCAGCGCAAGAACGAAGGGGCGGTGCAGCACGGCGTTGACCGCAAGCGACGTGCCTCGTTCGCGTGCGGCTTCCTGATCGTGATAGTGTTGGAGATAGAGCGGCGGAACAAAGGCCTCCAGCGCGGCCCACTCAACCGGGCAAAATTCCTGCGCAAGCTCCGCGTAGCTTGGGTTGGCAGGACGAAATACCGCAAGCGCCATCAGGAAGGTGACGTAGCCAATGAGGGCTGCAGCAATAAGACGCTTCATAACGTGTACCATTCAACCTATGCGGTCTTGTTCTGGAGGTGTACTGCGGCGGGAATAGGGAGCAATTGCGGCGATTTTGGGGGCTCAGTTTGTTCCTCATCATCCTTAAGTGTGCGAGTTTTCGGAGCGTGATGTTTTGGTTGAGTTTGTGAGTGTCTCAATGCAATCTGAGGGTGTTTTCCCTAAGTCGAAGAGTTAGATCCTTGTTCAAATCAAAGCTTCTTTTGGTCGCGTTTTCCCTGATGGCAACATCCGCGAGTGCTCAAGACATCCGCTGGAAATCTGAGAAAGCGACGCCGGGGGACTATGTTTCAGTCGAGCAGTCGAAGGGTGGACTGATCCACCATGTTTATGCTGGTCGCAAGGGTAAGGATTTTGTCCTTAAGAGTTATCGTGGCGCGCAACCCGCAGGAGAGCCTGTCTTTGTCACTTATCTGGACAAAGACGGAAACTACCGGAAATGGGTGCGCGCGGATGGGTTCGAGATCAAATATCGGCCGCATGATTGCACGCGCACGTTGGGACAATGCACCTATAAAGAAGTTCACTCCGACGGGAGGCGCAAGAAGCGTACACGTGTGACCGAAGCCACGAAAAATGGCCTCGCCTTCAAGGAATATGACGAGAGCGGGGCGTTTTTGTTTGGCGGGCGCATTGCGCTTGATGCTTGGGGATGGAGAGGAGACGGCACTGTTGATGGCAACCGTGGAAAGCAGAAATTTAGGCTTGCTGGACGCAGTTTTGATCCAAAATAGCGGGTGACCAGCCGGTAAAGGTGCTGAGTGGACTGATTGGTTTTGGCGAAGTGCGCCGTGACGGGATTGCAAACTACGCTTGGTTTCGAAGCCTAACATGTATTTCCATTGGGCTCTTGCTGAATTGGCCCCGCCATTTCGGCGGGGCGGCTTGATGTCAGTCGATTGTGAGCACCAGTTTCCCAGTGGTGGCGCCCCTTTCCAATTGTCGGTGCGCCTCTGATGCTTCGGAGATTGGCAAAGTGGAGATTTGCGGGCGCAGGATGTCATTCTCCAGAAGCGCAAAGACGCGGGTTAGGTCGGCCTGGAATGCTTCGGGCGCGTTGAGGAAATAGGTATAGATGTCGCTGACACGCACGGCGACGGACTTTTGGAAGTGTTTGGAGAGATCTTCGGCAAATGTCCCTGTGGGCAGGCCTGCGAGGAAGCCAAACAGAACCACAGTGCCCAAGGGGGCGAGGGCGTCCAAATCCGTGGCCAGTGTGGCGCCAGAGATCGGGTTCAGGCTGAGGTCGACACCGCGACCGTTGGTGATTTCTTTGACCCGTTCAGAGACGTTTTCCGTGCGGTAGTCGATCACATGGTCGGCCCCCTGAGCGCGGGCATAGTCCATCTTGTCCGTGCTGACCGAAGCGATGACTGTCATGCCGAGGTGCTTGGCGATGTGCTGGATCATGGTGCCAACACCACCTGCGGCCGCATGTACGAGAACCGATTTTCCTGCCGCCGCACCGCCCAAGTTGACCAGCATGTGATATGCGGTCATGGCGTTCACCGGCAGCGCAGCGGCCTTGGCGAACGGGATGCTGTCTGCAATTTTGGTGACGTAGGGCGCTGACACAATAGAGTGGGTGCCATAGCCGCCCGCGCCAATCGGGCCCATCCAGGCAACGCGGTCGCCCACAGCGAATTGGGTGACATCCGCGCCAACGGCTTCTACCACACCCGCGCTTTCCACGCCCGGGACATGGGGTAGGTCGGGCATCATACCCTCAGGCATCTCACCGCGCCGGATAATGGTGTCGATGAAATTCACAGCGGCGGCGTGGTTGCGGATCAGCACTTCGCTTGGTTTTGGGGACTGAGGCGCGCGGGCCACCTTTGTGAGAACGTCAGCGGCTCCGGTGTGGGGGATCTCAATAGCATAAGGCATGTGTTTTCTCCTGTGTCTGGAGGAGCAGTTAGGTGACCGCATCTGAGAAGATAATGGTTGAAAATAAGAGTTATAATCTCAAAAATGAGATAATGATCTACAACGACCTTGCCTTATTTGTCGCTGTCGCGCGCCATCTCAGTTTTTCTGAGGCGGCAGAAAGTCTTGGCATACCCCTCAGTCGGGTGAGCCGCCGGATCGCAGGGCTGGAGACCCAGCTGGGGGTGCGGCTTTTTGAGCGGACCACAAGACAAGTGCGGCTCACGGAGGAGGGGCGCCGGCTGTTTGATCAGAGCCAAGGCGCGGTTGAGGCACTTCAGAATGTGGCTGGAATTCTGGAGCTACCGGCACAGCAGACCATTCGCGTGACGGCATCGCCTTTGGCGGCGCGAGTCTCCATAGGGCCGCGGCTCCTGGCCTTTGCCGCAGATAATCCCACGGTCCGGTTTGACCTGATAGCGGCAAATGCCAATCTCGATTTCTTCCGCGACAATATTGATCTCGCCTTTCGGCTGGGGCCGTTGGAGGATTCCAATCTGATTGCCCGGCGGCTCTGGTCTGTGCCTTATCGGTTCTGCGCGGCCGCTGGATTTTGCGAGGGGCATGGAGTGTCGGGTGTGGTGTCACGCGAGGTGCTGCTGGGCCTGCCAGCGGTGTGCACGCAGCAGGCGTGGATTTTGAGCAATGGGGAGCGGTTGCAGCCTTCCAACGTTACGCATGTGCTCGATGATCTCAATCTGGTGGCTGACGCGGCGCGGATGGACTTTGGCGTGGCGCTGCTGCCTGAAGATCTGGTGAGGGACGGTTTGGTTCCGTTGGAGGTTTCGGATGTGCCGCCGGTGTCACGTGACATGTATGCGGTCTATCCCAGCCGTCGGCTCTTGCCAGATCGCATGCGCAGGCTTATCGACTTTATGGCAGCTTAAGCGGCGCTGCCACTGATAGGGCACTCCCCGCTTGACTCCCCAAGAATCCCCCGTATAAGCGCGCATTCATTGGTGTTGGTGGCCCTCGCAAGAGGAACCCTGTCACGTCGGCAAAATCCGGCGAGAGGACAACGCCCTTCGAAAACCTGAACGAAGGAGATCAGCAGATGACAAAAAGAACTGCTGCCAAGTACAAAATTGACCGCCGGATGGGCGAAAACATCTGGGGTCGTCCTAAATCCCCAGTCAACCGTCGTGACTATGGCCCGGGCCAGCACGGTCAGCGCCGCAAAGGCAAACTGTCCGACTTCGGCACCCAGCTGCGCGCAAAGCAGAAGCTGAAAGGCTACTACGGCGACCTGACCGAGAAGCAGTTCCGTCGCATCTACGCAGAAGCGGAACGTGTAAAAGGCGACACCGGTGAAAACCTGATCGGTCTGCTGGAGCGCCGTCTGGACGCCGTTGTATACCGCGCGAAATTCGTTCCAACCGTCTTTGCTGCACGTCAGTTCGTGAACCACGGCCACGTGCTGGTGAACGGCAAGCGCGTGAACATCGCGTCTTACCGCGTGAAAGAAGGCGACGTGATCGAAGTGCGCGAGAAGTCCAAGCAACTCGCAGTGCTGCTGGAAGCTGTTCAGCTGGCAGAGCGTGATGTGCCTGACTACATCGAAGCAGATCACTCCAAAATGACCGCAACTTTTGTGCGCGCGCCTGGCCTGTCCGACGTGCCTTACCCGGTCATCATGGAACCAAACCTGGTCGTGGAATTCTACGCGAAGAACTAATCTTCGCCGCGACATTTGGAAATTCTGGAGAACCCGCCCTTGTGGCGGGTTTTTCTATGTTCGCAGTGCAGGCTTGGGTTGCGCGTGGGCGATGGGTCGTAAAATCGGTGATTTGTCCAGCGATAAACCTGCTTAACGCCCTGATTTCTATTTACAATTTTAGCGGTTCGGTTGCCAGAATCTTAAAAAAGTGCAAGCGTATCAACAGTATTAACGAGGCAGCATCGGGGGCTGCGCCGGATCGACATTGGTGCAAAGGAGTAAAGGCATGGTCGAAGCGGTCGGAATATTGGGCGAGACCACAGGTTGGCATGGATTGAGCGCGACGCAGAATGCAATGCTGCACGCGGCACTGGCCAAATACAGTGGGCAGGCACCGCAGGTGCCGGTGGAAAGTCCTAAGACAGAAGTGGTTCAACCTGTGCAGCAGGCGGCGCAAACACAACGGCCGGCGCATGAGACACAGCGCAACCGGGCCGTTGACGGTGCCGTGATGAGTGCGATCCGTTCGGCGGTGTCGAGCTATCAGAACGCGCAGAACGGCAACTTTGCCACCATCCTGAAAGACAAGCTGGATGCGGCGGGGATTGATACCAGCAAATCGGTGGTGGATTATTACACCTGATTGCGGGTTGGCCGCGCGCGGCAACTGACACTGACAGAATAGGCAGGCGCTACGTTTGAGGGCGCGTGTGATGAGGCGGCATCTTTGGGTGCCGCTTTTCTTTTGTGGGTATTTGGTCTCGGGTTCTTATGCATGTTCTGGCAAGGCACGTGGGGTGGCTGGGCAACAGGCGGGCGTTCCGTTGAGGCAAAAGCGCCCCTTGCGGTTGTGATGCCTTTCCAAGCGGGCAGGGCGGGGCTAAACAGCAAGCCAGCGAAGGAGTGAAACGCATGTCAGAAATTCAGCCGCAGCCGGGTGTGTTGGACATCGAGTTGTATGTTGGCGGGAAGGCCACAGTTGAGGGCGTGAAAGACGTTGTGAAACTGTCCTCCAATGAGAACCCATTGGGATGCAGTGACGCGGTCACCGAGTTTCATGCCAAGACCGGGTTCAACCTGCATCGCTATCCTTCGACCGATCATGCGGAGCTGCGCCAGGCCATTGCCGAGGTGCACGGGCTGGATGTGAACCGCATCATCTGTGGTGTGGGCAGCGACGAGGTGCTGCAGTTCATCGCGCAGGCCTATGCCGGTGTTGGGGACGAGGTGGTGTATCCGGAGCACGGCTTCTCCATGTATCCGATCCTTGCCAAGATGGTGGGCGCAAAGCCTGTGCCGGTGGCAGAACGTGAGCGGGTTGTGGATGTGGATGCTATTCTGGCGGCCTGCACCAAGCGCACCAAGATCGTCTTTATCGCCAATCCGGCCAACCCGACCGGCACGATGATTGGCGGCAATGATATGGCACGTCTGGCCGATGGTCTGCCCAAGGGCTGTATTCTGGTGCATGACGGTGCCTACACCGAATATGTACAGGGGTTTGACGGTGCGGCCGGGCTTGTGGAAGCGCGCAGCAACGTGGTGATGACCCGCACCTTCTCCAAGATTTACGGTCTGGGCGGATTGCGTGTGGGCTGGGGCTATGCCTCCAAAGAGATCATTGATGTGCTCAACCGTGTGCGTCAGCCGTTCAACCTGTCAAACATCCAGATGAAGCTGGCGGAAGCTGCCGTGCGTGATCAGGAATGGGTGGCCAAATGCCGGGCGGAGAACACGCGCCTGCGGGCGTGGCTGGCAGAGGCTCTGATGGAGATCGGCGTGCCGTCTGACACCTCCTGCACCAACTTCATTCTGGCGCGGTTTGCCGATCAGGAAGAGGCGGAAGGCTGCAACGCTTACCTCGCCTCCCAGGGGCTGATTGTGCGGCAGGTGGCGGGCTATGGCTTGCCCAACTGCCTGCGGATCACCGTGGGGGATGAGCCAAGCTGCCGCCGTGTGGCCCATGCCATCGGTCAGTTCAAGGCCGGTGCACGATGAGCGACGTGGTGTCCGCGCCGGTTTATAACCGTGTGGCTCTGATTGGCCTGGGGCTGATCGCCTCGTCGATGTTCTGGGCGATCAAACGCGCGGGACTTGCGGGCGAGGTCACAGGCTTTGCCCGTTCCGAGGAAACCCGCGAGACCGCGCGGCGGATCGGCCTGTGTGACCGGGTGTGTGACAGCGCCAAAGAGGCGGTAGAGGGCGCAGACCTTGTGGTGCTCTGTGTGCCGGTGGGCGCGATGGGGGCTGTGGCCGCCGAGATTGCGCCGGCATTGGCACAGGGCGCCACCGTGACGGATGTGGGCTCCGTGAAGCGCCATGTGATTGACGCCGTGGCCCCGCATTTGCCCGAGGGCGTGCATTTTGTTCCGGCGCACCCGCTCGCCGGCACCGAGCATTCCGGCCCAGAAAGCGGCTTTGCCGAGCTATTTGACAACCGCTGGTCTCTGCTGGTGCCGGTGGAGGGCAGCGCGCCTGAGGCGGTCGCCAAGCTGCGCGCGTTGTGGGAAGGCATGGGCGCCAATGTGGATGAGATGGATGCAGATCACCATGATCTGGTGCTGGCTGTCACCAGTCACGCGCCGCACCTGATTGCCTACACCATGGTGGGTGTTGCCGATGATCTGCGCCGCGTCACAGACAGCGAAGTGATCAAATACTCCGCCGCCGGTTTCCGGGACTTCACGCGGATTGCGGCCTCTGATCCAACCATGTGGCGCGATGTCTTCCTGACCAACAAAGACGCGACGCTGGAGATTCTGGGGCGCTTCACCGAAGAGCTGTTTGCGCTGCAACGGGCGATCCGCACCGGCGACGGCGATCATCTGCACGATTACTTCACCCGTACACGCGCCATTCGGCGCGGCATTATTGAAGCCGGGCAGGACACGGCAGAGCCGAACTTTGGCCGGGGTGCGCCAAGCGCATGAGGCGCGTTTCAGGATATCTGCTGGGTGTCCTGAGCTTGGGCGCAGTTTTGACAGCGGCCACACCCATTGCGCAGGCCAATGCGCCCGAGCGCAGTTTGCGCCCTGTGACGCGGTTGATGGTGTTTCCGGTGGCGCTGCCAAGCTTTGCGCCGGACCGGTCTTTGCGCCCGGTGATCCGACCCGGCTCGGGCGGTGCCGTGGCCAATGTCGTGCCCGTGTCAGCCTCTGTGCAAAGCTCATTGGCTGCACTGGAGCCGGTGGCGCAACCCATACCCGCGCGGGTGACTCGGGAAGAGAAGAAGGCGCGCAAGGCGGCCGGGATCGGCAAGATCTGTCGGGACCGCGATTTGATCGGCAAAGAGGTTGCACCGGTGCCTGCGAAGCTGCCCGGCTGTGGCATTCGTCGCGGGGCGGTCAAGCTTTATGAGGTGGATGGCGTTGCGCTGAGCACACCGGCAGTTATGACCTGTGACACCGCCAAAGCCCTGAAAAAATGGGTCAACAAAGGCGCAAAGAGAGCCGTGCGCAACTATGGTGGTGGCATCGACACGCTGAAGGTGGCAGCGGGCTATTCCTGCCGGACACGCAACCACAAAAAAGGTGCCAAGATCAGCGAGCACGGCAAGGGCAAGGCGATTGATATTTCAGCGCTGGTTCTGGAAAACGGCGACACAATCTCTGTGCTGCGGGACTGGGGCAAAGGCAAACGTGGCCGGATGCTCAAGAAAATGCACAAAAGCGCCTGTGGGCCGTTTGGCACGGTGCTGGGGCCGAATTCGGACCGTTTCCACCGCGATCACTTCCACTTTGACACGGCGCGCCACCGTGGCGGACCTTACTGCCGGTAAGCGGCGCGTTTAACGCAGCACGATTTTTGGCGCGGGGCCAATAGGCAGCGGGCCGAGATGGGTTGCGCCGCGTTTGAAAGTCAGCGGAATGTCGAGCGTGTCGGCGTTGCCCGAAAGCCCGGCGATAAAACCAAGCGCCTGCTCGACCGTGTCCACCACAGAGGCGGGCACCTGTTCAGACTGGCGGGCAACCTGCAGAATGTCGCGCCAGTTGACCGCACGGATGGTGATTTCTCCGGTCGGCACACCAAAGCGGTCGATGGTCACGGCGCCGGCGGCATTAAGCTCCAGATCGCCCCAGATGACCTCGGCCAGAGTGAGATCCAGCGCGACGGGCTGTGGCCGGTCCTGTTCAATGGCGGAGCGATCCCACGGGCGGCTGAATTCGGCGGTCAGGTCGGCCTGAAAGCTGGAGAAGCTGCGCGGCAGGTCGAGATCGGCTGGCAGGTTGAGCACGGGGGTCGGGGCAAATTCGTCGGCCTGAAACGCCAGACGGTAGCGCGCGGGATTATCATCCTGCCGGTGCATGGCAATGTTCACCGCGTTGGCCAGAAGCTCCCAGCCTTGTGAAGAGCTGATGGCAAGCCCGTCGATTGCGAGATTGCTGCGCGCCAGTGTCAGATCGGTACCCGGCTCAAAAATCAGGGAGGCGCGCATGTCTGTGGTGTTCACCGTGAGCTTTTCGGTTGGTGTCGAAATGGTCTGGGTGTTTGGCCAGACGGCAATCACGTGGTGCGGACGGTAGGTGAGCGCAAAAATCTGAAAGAAGGGCGCATCCCAGGCAACGCTTGTGTCAGGATCTGCGAGGGTCACGTTGGTGAGCGTGCTGTCCAGACGGCTGGGGAAGCCGCGTAGGGAGAGGTCGTCATATTCGGCAACCCAGCCATCATTCTGGCGTGCTTCAAACCATGCGGGGATGCCTTTGGAGAGGCCCCAGTATCCGGCGAGCCAGAAACCGGACCATGCCATGGCCGCCAGAGCGATCAGAACTGTGAGACGTTTCATCATGGCTGGCCCTTTCTCCCCGATCCAGTTTGGTGTTTAACGGCGCAAAGCCAGTAGGACCAGAGGCAGCATATGTGGGTATTTGGATATGGGTCCCTTTTGTGGAACCCGGGTTTTGAGGTCGCCGAACAGGCGGTGGCGCGGCTTGATGGCTGGCACCGCAGTTTCTGCATGCGCTCCATCCATCATCGCGGCACGGTCGAGCACCCCGGTTTGGTGCTGGCATTGGACGCCGAAGTGGGCGCGCATTGTCAGGGGCTGGCGCTGAAGGTGGCAGAGGGCCATGAGGCGCGCACGCTTGAGTATCTGCGCGAGCGGGAGCTGATCAGCTCGGCCTATCTGGAGCGCAACCTGCCGTTGACGCTGACCGATGGGCGCGTGGTGGAGGCGGTGACCTATGTGATCGACCCCGAACACGTCCAGTATTGCCACCTGCCGCTGGCGGAGCAGGCGGCGATCATTTCCACGGCTGTGGGGGGGCGCGGGCCGAACACCGAATATTTGCACAACACCGCCAATCACCTGTTTGAGCTGGGCATTGAAGATGCGGATTTGGCCTGGTTGTCCCGCGAAGTAAGCAGAATGACCACAGCCTGAGACCAGCGCGGGGCGGGGGCTGGAAATACCTTGGCACATGAAGGACATGCCAGTAGGGTGAGCGCTGAATAACGCAGAATAAACAAGTGTCAGGATCCGTCCTCATGGATCAGCCGGACCGCAAAGTCGAGCCGCATTTCTCTAAGCCAACGCGCCAGATTTTCCTGATGGTGAGCGTTTTGGGAATGACCGGGGCTTTGGGCTATTTTGCCCTGCCGCGTGTCTTGCCTGTGTTTCAGGCAAACCCCTATTTGAATGGCTTTATCATCTTTGTCTTTTTGATCGGTGTGGCCGCGACCTTTGGTCAGGTGCTGTCGCTGATTTCCTCGGTGCGCTGGATCGAGGGGTTTGCCGGTCTGCGCGATGGCTATGACGCGCACAACCCGCCGACATTGCTGGCACCGCTGGCGAGTCTGCTGAGGGAACGCGGGGCGCATGGGCAGATCGCCTCTTCCTCGGCGCGCTCCATTCTGGATTCGGTGGCCACCCGTGTGGATGAGGGGCGAGAAATCACGCGCTACCTCGTCAACATGCTGATCTTCCTGGGGCTTTTGGGCACCTTCTACGGCCTTGCAACCACCGTGCCTGCGGTGGTGGACACGATCCGCAGCCTTGATGTGGGTGGTGGCGAAGGCGGTGTTGAGGTGTTCTCGCGTCTGATGACGGGGCTTGAAAGCCAGCTGGGTGGCATGGGCGTGGCCTTTGCCTCCTCATTGCTGGGGCTTGCGGGCTCGCTGATTGTGGGCCTGCTGGAGCTGTTTGCCGGCCATGGGCAGAACCGGTTTTATCGCGAACTCGAAGAATGGCTGAGCTCGATCACGCGGGTGGGTTTTGCCACCAGCGATGGCGAGGGCGGCGATATTCAGGTGCTGGGGGCGGCGTTCGAGCATATGTCGGGCCAGCTTGATCAACTGCGCGAAACCATGATCGAAACCGCTCAGATGCGGGGGCAGAACAGCGGCCAGATGGGCGAGCTGATCGAGGCGGTGAACCGGATGGCGGACCGCGCGGACACGCAGACGCCCGTGACCCAGGCTTTGTTACGGCTGGCGGAAGGGCAGGAGGCGCTGCTGGCCAAGATGGGCGAAGGGATTGTCGGGGACGGTGGCATTGATGCGGAAAGCCGGATGCGGCTGCGCTCGATTGATGTGCAGATGCTGCGCATTCTGGAAGAGATCTCCGCCGGACGTCAGGAAAGCATGGCGGAGCTGCGCACAGAGCTGAGCGGGATTTCCCGTGTGCTGCGGCGGCTGGCCAAGGCGCAGGAAGCGGAAAACGCCGCGCCCAACACCAAGGTACAGCTCAAGCGCTCGCCAATCTCAAAAGGTGGGCAGGAGGGCTAAGCCATGGCCCTCTCGCGGCGCACAGGACAACGGTTTCAAGGCTCGATCTGGCCCGGTTTCGTGGATGCGATGACCGGGCTTTTGCTGGTGCTGATGTTTGTGCTGACGATCTTCATGATCGTGCAGTTTGTGCTGAGTGAGACCATCACCGGACAGGAAAGCGAGCTTGATGCGCTTCAGGGTGAGGTTGCGGCGTTGGCGGATGCACTGGGCCTGGAGCGGACGCGGACGCGCGATCTGGAAGGCGAGCTGAGCGGTTTGACGGCGACGTTGACGGATCGGGACAGCCAGCTGCGCGAGCAGGAAGCGCTGATCGCGGCTCTGACGGCAACACGGGATGCCCAAGGCGCCGCGCTGGAGCGTGCGCGGGCGCAGATCACAAGCTTTGAGGCACAGGTGGCGACACTGCTGGCGCAACGCGATGACGCACAGGCCAATGTGGCCGCGCTGGAAGTGGCACGTGACGCGCTGATTGATGAGCGCGCGGCGCTCAATCTGGCGCTGGCGGCGGCGCGGGATGAAATTGATGCCGGTGCGGAGGCGGCTCGTTTGGCGGCGGCGGAAGCAGAGGCGATGGAAGCGCTGATTGCGAGCCTGCGCGAAGATGTGGCCGAAGGGCAGTTGCAGATTGATGAGCTGGGCGCTGAGGCGGATCAGTTGGACCGCGCGCTTACCGAGCAGGAGCAGCAGCGTTTGCTTGAGGCGGCAGCGGCGGAAGAGCTGCGCAAGCGTTTGGAAAACGCCGATGCGGAGCTGACCGCCATGACTTTGGCGCTGGAAGAGCAGCGCAAAGAGGCCGAGGACACGCTGACGCTTTTGGCAGCGGCGGAGGCTGCGCGGGATGATCTAGACCTGAAACTGGCCGCGGCGCTGGTGGAGGGGCAGGACGTTGGCTCTGATCTGGCGGAGGCGGCGCTGCAGCTGGCCACGCTTCAGACGGAGCTGGACACACGCGATGGTCAGCTGGCCTCGGTGAAGGCAGAGCTGGCAGCGACATTGCTGGGGCTTGAGGAGAACCGGCGCACGGTGAGTGATTTGCAGGCGCAGCTGGTGCAGGAAGTGGCCGCGCGCGCCACAGCAGAGGCGCAGGTTTCTGAACGCTCTGACGATTTGGCGACGCTTGAGGCCCAATTGGCCGAGGCGCTGGCCGCAAAACTGGCTGCGGAAACCGAAGGCGCTGCCTCTTCTGCGCAGGTCGACGGGCTGACCGCGCGGGTTGCCACGTTGGAAGATCAACTGGCAGCGGCGGTGGCCGCGCAGGTTCAAGCTCAGGACAGCGGCAATGATCTGCGCGAGCGGCTTGCGGCGGCTCTGGCGGCGAAGCTTTCCGCAGAGCAGCAGCTGCGCGACGGGGATGATGTACAACAGGCCCTTGCGGCGGCACTTGCAGCCCAGAGGGCGGCGGAAGCGGCGCAGGCTGACGCGTTGAGCGAGGCGGAGCGCCGAGATGTGTTGCTGTCAGAAGCCAACAAAGCGCTGTCAGAAGAAGAGGCCAGATCGGCGGAGAGCCAGCGCCAGATTGCGGTGCTCAATCAGCAGATTGCCGCGCTGCGCGCGCAGTTGGGATCGCTGCAGGGTATTTTGGATGAATATGCGGAGCGGGATGCGGCGGCGCAGGTCCAGCTTGAGGCGCTTGGTTCTGATCTCAACGCGGCTCTGGCGCGGGCCGCCGCAGAAGAGCGCAAACGGCGGCAGCTGGAAGAGGCGGAGCGCAAGCGGCTGGAAGAAGAGAAGCTGGCGCTTGAGGCCGAGGCCGCTGCGCTGGCGGCGGAGACGCGGGATCTGGCGCAGTATCGCTCTGAGTTCTTTGGGCGTTTGCGCAATGTGCTCGGCGCGCAGGAAGGGGTGCAGATTGTCGGCGACCGCTTTGTGTTCTCTTCAGAAGTGCTGTTCCCGCCGGGCGGTGCGCAGCTGTCACCGGAAGGACAGAGTGAAGTCGCTAAGGTGGCGGGCATCCTGCAGGGCGTGGTGGATGACATTCCAGCAGAGATCAACTGGATCCTGCGGGTGGATGGCCACACCGATGATGTGCCGATTTCAGGCGGCGTTTTTGCCGATAACTGGGAGCTGAGCCAAGCGCGGGCGCTGTCTGTGGTGCGCTATCTGATTGATGTGCTGGGCCTGCCGCCCACGCGCCTGTCTGCCAATGGCTTTGGCCAGTATCAGCCGGTGGATCCGGCAGACTCTGAGGAGGCGCGGGCGCGAAACCGGCGGATCGAGCTGAAATTCACCGAGAAATAAGCGGTTTCAATGGTGCCGTTTGATCATTTGCTGCTCCCTACATGCGGGGCAGCGATCTCATTCTATCGTCAGGATCGTCGTTGACTGATCAAGGACTGCGCCGTCCCGCTTTAGCAGAACCTCACCTGTGTAGGTGCCTTTGGGCCAGCCGCCCTGCGGTGTGCGGCGCCCGCCAGCGCGGAAATACTGTGCCTGCGCGCGGTCCAGCAGCATGGTCTGCGTGTAGACAGCGCCTTGCGGGCCATTGATCGTAAAGGACATCTGATCGCCCGGACGGCTGCCATAAGCGTGCCCAAACAGCACCAGCGCCTTGGCCTGCGCAGGGATGCGCTCGCGCCCGGCCATGCCGTCTTTGACCCGGTCATATTCCGGAATGCCAACCTCAAATCCGATGCGGATCAAACCGCCCGCCACATAGGAAATAGGCTCTGCCCAAAGAGAGCTGTGTGCGCCGCCGCAGGTGCCGAGGGTGTCGGCGGAGAAGGGATCAACCACCTGATCATTGTGGCGCACAGAGATGTGCAGATGCGGAAACTGCGTGCGTCCGGAGAGGCCGATCTCGCCCAGGGGCTGGCCGCGTTTGACCTGATCTCCGGTCGCGACGCGGACGGTGTTGCGCTTCATATGGCAATATTGGGTGACCCAGCCGTCGCCGTGGTCAATCGCGACCCCATTGCCGCAGTCACGCCCGTTGAGTTTGGGAATGTCTTCTGTACGGATGATTTGATCACGCATGCCGTCGCGCACGCCCAGAACAACGCCGCCCGCAGCAGCAAGCACATTGACCCCCTCAGTCATGGCCTTGGAGGTGGGGAGGGCAAAATCCGTGCCTTTGTGCCCGTCATAAGACAGCCCGCCGCAGGTGTGATCCTGTGTGCCGTCAGAACTGTCCTGATCGACATAGTTCTGAATGAAGCAGGTTTCGCCCAGCTCACAGTCGACAGGCAGCGAAAACAATGGCGCGCCCGCAGCGGGGAAAGCTGCGAGCGCGCCAAGAAGTGCGAAGCCTGTGAGGCGCATCAGTCCGCCGTCAGCAGCGGCGGCTGTTTGTCGCCAGTGATGCGCGGCTTGTCCGGGCCGGACAGATCGAGCACCAGCTCGCCGTCTCTGACCTTGACCTTGACCACGCCGCCTTTGGCAAGCTTGCCAAAGAGCAGCTCTTCGGCGAGCGGCTTCTTGATGTGCTCCTGGATCACACGGCCAAGCGGGCGGGCGCCCATCTTGTCGTCATAACCCTTATCCGCCAGCCACTGCGCGGCCTTTGGTGTGAGCTCGATGGTCACGTTGCGGTCCATCAGCTGGGCCTCAAGCTGCAGCACGAATTTCTCGACAACCTGCAGGATGGTCTCTTTCGGCAGCGGCTGGAAGGAGATCACCGCGTCCAGACGGTTGCGGAATTCCGGTGTGAACGTGCGCTCGATCGCGGCGGTGTCTTCGCCCTCACGACGGTCGCGGCCAAAGCCGATGGCGGCCTTCGCCTGCTCGGTGGCCCCCGCGTTGGAGGTCATGATCAGAACCACATTGCGGAAGCTCACGGTGCGGCCGTTGTGATCGGTCAGCTCGCCGTTGTCCATCACCTGCAAGAGGATGTTGTAGACATCGGGGTGGGCCTTCTCGATCTCATCGAGCAGCAGCACGCAATGCGGGTGCTGATCCACGCCATCGGTCAGAAGACCGCCCTGATCAAAGCCGACATAGCCCGGAGGCGCGCCGATCAGGCGGGAGACCGCGTGTTTCTCCATGTACTCAGACATATCAAAGCGCAGAAGTTCCACACCCAGCGTGTCGGCCAGCTGTTTGGCGACCTCGGTTTTACCCACACCGGTTGGACCGGCGAAGAGGTAGTTGCCGATGGGCTTTTCAGGCTCGCGCAGACCGGCGCGGGCCAGTTTGATGGCAGAGCTGAGCGCCTCGATGGCTTTGTCCTGACCAAACACCACGCGCTTGAGGGATTTTTCCAGATCCTTGAGCACTTCGGCGTCGTCTTTGGAGACGTTTTTCGGGGGGATGCGCGCGATTTTGGCGACCACGCCCTCGATCTCTTTCACGCCGATGGTCTTGCGGCGTTTGGAGGCGGCCAGCAGGTGCTGCGCGGCACCGGCCTCGTCGATCACGTCGATGGCTTTGTCCGGCAGTTTACGGTCATTGATGTAGCGCGCAGAAAGTTCCACAGCGGTTTTGATCGCATCGGCGGTGTATTTCACGCCGTGATGCTCCTCAAAATACTCTTTGAGGCCTTTGAGGATCTTGATGCTGTCGGGCACGGTTGGCTCGTTCACGTCGATTTTCTGGAAACGACGGGACAGGGCGCGGTCTTTCTCAAAGTGCTGGCGGAACTCTTTATAGGTGGTGGAACCCATGGTGCGCAGTTTTCCGCCCTGAAGCGCAGGCTTCAGCAGGTTGGAGGCATCCATTGCGCCGCCGGAGGTGGCACCAGCACCGATCACGGTGTGGATTTCGTCGATGAAAAGAACGGCGTCGGGGTGGTCCTCAAGCTCGGTCACCACAGCCTTGAGACGTTCCTCAAAGTCACCGCGGTAGCGGGTGCCGGCGAGAAGTGCGCCCATATCAAGGGAGTAGATCGTGGTCTGAGAGAGAACCTCGGGGATTTCGCCCTGCACGATTTTGCGCGCGAGACCTTCGGCGATGGCGGTTTTACCGACGCCCGGGTCGCCCACCAGAAGCGGGTTGTTCTTGCGGCGGCGGCACAGCACCTGAATGCAGCGCTCGACCTCATGATCGCGACCGATCAGAGGATCAACGTCGCCTTTGTTCGCTTTGGCGTTCAGGTCGACGCAGTATTTGGCCAGCGCGCTTTCTTTGCCTTCGCCGCCCTCTGCGGTGCCTTCGATGCGCTGTTCGCTCTCATCTTCGGCACCGGAAACCGGACGCGCCTCGCCAAAGGCGGGGTTTTTGGCCACGCCGTGGGCGATGAAGTTGACCGCGTCATAGCGGGTCATGTCCTGTTCCTGCAGGAAATAAGCGGCGTTGGATTCACGCTCCGCAAAGATCGCCACCAGCACATTGGCACCGGTGACTTCGGTGCGGCCTGAGCTTTGGACATGGATCGCGGCGCGCTGGATAACGCGTTGGAATGCGGCGGTCGGGACCGCCTCGCTGCCTTCGATGTCGGTGACCAGATTGGACAGGTCATCGTCAATGAATTCGATCAGGTCGCTGCGCAATTCGTCGATGTTCACGCCGCAGGCCTGCATCACGCGCAGGGCATCGGGCTCTTCCAGCAACGACAGGAGCAAATGCTCCAGCGTGGCAAACTCATGTTTGCGCTGGTTGGCCTGTGCAAGTGCGGCATGAATGGCTTGTTCGAGCGTGTTTGAAAATGACGGCACGGTGTGACTGCTCCCTCCGAGGTTAGATGAAGGCGGAACCTCCGCGTATCATCATAGGGTCTGTACTGTTAAAGTTTGGTCGATTGTCGGCGGTCTTCAAGGACTTTCTGTAAAATTTGACACAGATTGTCGCAGGATGCAGCCTAAGGTTGGGTCACTCTGTCGTGAAACGCTGAAGGAATGGGCTGCAAAACAGCCAGTAAAGGCTGGATTTGAGGCGGCGCCATGCCTTTGCGCGGCACCGACCTGCATGATTTGGCAAAGCCGATCAAAAATGATCTTTGCGTTTGCGAATTTCGGTGAATACCTCTTCAGCCGTGGCATCCGGTATGCCGATGGCGGCCTGAAGGGCCGGATCGTCTCCGCGCAGGAAGGGATTCGTGGCCTTTTCTTGCCCGAGACTGGAGGGCACGGTGAATTTCCCTTCAGCGCGCAAGGCATCCACCTCAAGGATACGCGCAGTCAGAGCCGGATTGTCTTCGCCCAGAGAGGCGGCAAAGGCGCAGTTGGAGGCGGTGTATTCGTGACCGGAGCAGACGGTTGTGGTGTCTGGAAGGGCGGCGAGCTTGCTGAGGCTCTTAAACATCTGCGCCGGTGTGCCCTCAAAAAGACGGCCGCAGCCCATGGCCATCAGGCTGTCGCCGGTGAAGACGGCCTGTGTGTCGGGGAAATGAAAGGCGATGTGGCCCACGGTGTGGCCGGACACATCAATCACCGCGACCTCTTCGCCCGCAAAGTCAAAGCTGTCGCCCTCTGCCAGTGCGAGATCCAGCGCGGGCAGACGGTGGGCATCGGCGCTGGCACCAATCACCTTAGCGGGGTGTTCTGAAAGAATACCGTCGAGACCGTCGATATGATCCCAATGGTGATGGGTCAAAAGCACATGGCTGAGCTGCCAGTTGCGCTCGGAAAGGGCTGCGAGAATCGGGCCGGGCTCGGGTGCATCGACCAGTGCAGTGGCTCCGCTGGCCTCATCATGCACCAGAAAGGCGTAGTTGTCTGACAGGCAGGGAATGGTCACGATCTGATGGGGCATGGAAATCCGCCTCTTCATGGTTATGTTAGCACTAGATTTGCCGATCAGAGAGCCAGGCGCAATGCATCTTGATGTGCAGGACCTACGCAATTTCTATTACCGCAGCACTTTGGGGCGTGCGGCCCAGAAGGCTGTGCGTGACGAATTGCTGGAGCTTTGGCCCGAGGCCAAGGGACAAACGGTCGTCGGGTTTGGCTTTGCGGTGCCGCTGTTGCGGCCCTATCTGGGGGAGGCGCGGCGCGTTGTTGGCCTGATGCCGGGGCCGCAGGGGGTGATGCCCTGGCCTGCGGGGATGGCGAACGTTGCGACGCTCTGTGAAGAGACGCTTTGGCCGATTGCGACCGGACATGCGGACAAGCTGGTGATCATGCACGGGCTTGAAACCAGCGAGCGGCCCGGAGATGTGCTGGCAGAGGCCAGTCGGGTGCTGGGGCCAGGCGGGCGCGCGGTGTTCATTGTGCCGCACCGTTCCGGCATGTGGTCGCGCAGCGATAAGACGCCTTTTGGCTTTGGCCGTCCTTATTCTACGGCGCAGCTGGAAGGCTTGCTGAAGCAGCACGGATTTATGCCGGAGCGGCACCGCGCGACGCTTTATCAGCCGCCGAGTCACAAACGTTTCTGGCGCAAGACCGGCAACCTACTGGAGAGCTTTGGTAAGACGGTGTCGCCGGTGATGGCGGGGGGCGTGCTGATTGTGGAGGCCAGCAAACGGGTGCAGGCGCCAAGCGGGCCAGGGGTGCGCACACGGGTCACGCGGCAACTGGGCGTTCTGGCACCCAGCCCGGACGTGGCACCAGCTTAGAGTCTGTTGACATTCACCGCGCACCCCCGGTTTGAGACCAAAATCCACCAGCGCAAGGCGTTTTGGTGATGTAAAGGTGGCCCCTTTTCGAACCAAAATAACGCGGCGATGGCCGATTTCGGCCAAATCTCACGCCGGAGCGCGCGCTGAATGTCAACAGACCCTAGGCCACGTTGCGCAGGATGGTGATGCGCGGATCGTCATCTGCGATGCCGACACCGCTTTCAAAGTCTTCCTCAAGCAGTTTGAGCACCGCCACATCGCCCACGTAGATTTCGGAATAGGCCACTTCAAAGCCGTTGCCGTAGGTGTGGTTGACGATGTCGACCTCGCCTTGAAGCTCGGGCGGGATGTTGATTGTCAGATGATTGCCCGTGAGGGTGCGCAGAACTGCGGGACCCTGATCAAAGGCATCGGGCATCACATTGAGCACCAGCGTGTCTTCGCCCGCGTTGCCATCCACATAGTGGCCAAGGCCAAAGGTGATGTGGTCATCACCATCTCCGCCAAAGAGTGCGGTGTCGTTGTTTTTCACCAGATCAGCGGTGATCACATCGTCGCCTTCACCGCCAAAGAGATGCACTGGTCCGTCGCTGGCTTCAATCACGGTGATTGTGTCATCGCCTTCACCACCATGCGCGAGGTGGCTGCCGCCCACCAGCGTCAGCGTATCGTTGCCTTCTTTCAGCGCGATCAGGCTGTTTTCCTCTGCGGTCAGCGTGTCATCGGAGGCGGTGCCGGTCAGATGGTTGAGGGCAAACATGCGATGGGCGCTGGCCCCATTGGTCTCGTCTTTGAAGTAGCCGCTGTCAGGGTCAAAGACGCTGGTGAGCTCCACATCCTCTGCGGAGAAATCGGTGACGCCTTCAAGCCGTACGGTGCGGGTTTCGACATTGTCGGGGTTCAGCGGGTTTTGCCAGCTGATGTGCACATCCGTAAAGGCACCATCCGGATCTGTGGTGGTCGTGATTTCCGGCGTCGGGATCTGCGCAAGGTCGGGCATATTGGCGCTGGCGCCGATGTCGACCAGAAGCATGTCCTCTTCGGTGTCAAAATCGGTGATCCGCGCCACGATGAGGTCTTTGCCATCCTCGCCATCGCGAATGGCCGTGGCCGCGTCCACATCCAATGCGTAGACATCGGCACCGGCACCGCCGGTCAGCACATGGGCAAGCGTGTCCTCGGGGAAGCCGGACAGGGGCCGCATCAGGAAGGTGTCGTCGCCATCGCCGCCATCGGCGTGGGCTGCATCGCCCTCTGCCGACTGGGAGGCCTTCAGAAAGAAGGTGTCATCCCCGTCGCCGCCATAGCCGCGGGCGGCCTGAGAGATGTGCATATAGTCTTCGCCGTCCCCGCCAAAGCCCTGCACGGAGCCGCCGATCTTGAAGGCGTCGTTGCCGTCTTCGCCGTGAACTTCGCCTGAGCCCCAGGAGATCAATGTATCCTCGCCATCGCCCGCCATAATGTTGTCGCTGCCGCGTGCAATAAGGCTGTCGCCCTCATCGGTACCCATGATCGCGTCTTCTAAAGCTGGGGCGGCTGCATCAGGCTCAGTGGGGGTGTCACCGGAGCTGTCGGGAGTTTCTTCAATCAGGTTGGAGGAGGTGTCCTCATCGGGCTGATCACCCTTTTCCGGCGGAGTGGTCCCATCTTGGTCGTCGTTTGAGGACCCCATCACATCCACAACGGCGGTTGCTGCGCCGATGCCCAGCAGAGAGAGAATTACAAGCGGCCCCATGACTACCTCAGAAATTTAGAATCGGACTCCGTCCGCCGAGGAAGTATTGAGCGCGTAGTAGATTGAAATTTCGTTGATACATGCCGTGGGTGACCGAAACCGGATAAGGCTAGGCGTGCCGAATTGTCGCACTATGTGACGCAACGCTACGAATGGTTTGGGTCAATATTTGGGAAACTCACGGGTTTCGCCTAAAAAACAGGTTCATAGGATATGTTTAGAGCCGCTTGCGCCAACGCCTTGACAGCGA
This sequence comes from Shimia sp. R9_3, assembly GCF_017743755.1. Taxonomy (NCBI): domain Bacteria; kingdom Pseudomonadati; phylum Pseudomonadota; class Alphaproteobacteria; order Rhodobacterales; family Roseobacteraceae; genus Shimia; species Shimia sp. R9_3. The sequence continues at coordinate 181,215 of NZ_JAGHRP010000006.1, forward strand.
ATAGTTCGATGGCTGTGGAGGCCATTTTCCAGACCTTCCTATTGCCGTGCAAACTTGTTGCTAGGCGAGCGTCCCTCTGCTACACCCGCGACGGATTTTAACGCCTCGTTAGTCCCGGGGCCATAAACGCCCTCGTTTTTTGCATACAATTGTATGCGAGAGGTGAGGCCAGCAAGCGGAAGGGTGGACGTGTCCGAACCAGCTTCGATCTCCTCCGGCATTGCAGAACGCTATGCCGCCGCGGTCTTTGAGATCGCACAAGAGAACAATGCGCTGAGCGAATTGGAAAGCAGCCTCGAAGGCCTGAGCGCGGCAGTCGCCGACAGCGCAGAGCTGCGTGATCTGATCAATTCGCCTTTGATCAGCCGCGATGAACAAGGTGCAGCCATCACGGCCGTTGCCCAAAAAATCGGTGTACAAGATGTACTGGTGAACGTGCTGGGCCTGATGGCGCAGAAACGTCGCCTGTTTGTGCTGCCGCAGCTTATTGAGCATCTGCAAGCGATGCTTGCGGAGCACAAAGGCGAAGTGACTGCAGAGGTCACCAGCGCCAAGGCATTGACCAAAACCCAGAGCGAAAAGCTGGCCAAGACCCTGGCCGCGCGCGTGGGCAAAGATGTCAAGATTAATGCGACCGTTGACGCGTCTCTCGTCGGCGGTCTTGTCGTTAAAGTGGGCTCGAAGATGATCGATACCTCGATCCGCTCCAAGCTCGCATCCCTACAGAATGCAATGAAAGAGGTCGGATAATGGGTATCCAAGCAGCCGAAATCTCTGCGATCCTTAAGGAGCAGATCAAAAACTTTGGCCAAGAGGCCGAAGTGGCCGAAGTCGGCCGTGTGCTTTCCGTCGGCGACGGTATTGCGCGCGTCTACGGCCTGGACAACGTTCAAGCCGGTGAGATGGTTGAATTCCCAGGTGGTATTCAGGGCATGGCGCTGAACCTGGAAAACGACAACGTGGGTGTCGTTATCTTCGGTTCTGACCGTGACATCAAAGAAGGTGACACTGTTAAGCGCACCAACTCCATCGTGGACGTTCCAACCGGCAAAGGCCTGCTGGGCCGCGTTGTTGACGGTCTGGGCAACCCGCTGGACGGCAAAGGTCCGATCGACTCTGACACACGTGGTGTTGCAGACGTTAAAGCGCCAGGCATCATCCCGCGTAAATCCGTTCACGAACCAATGGCGACCGGCCTGAAGTCCGTTGACGCGATGATCCCAATCGGCCGTGGCCAGCGTGAGCTGATCATTGGTGACCGTCAGACCGGTAAAACTGCCGTTGCTCTGGACGCGATCCTGAACCAGAAGTCTTACAACGACGCCGCAGGCGACGATGAGAGCAAGAAGCTGTACTGCGTATACGTCGCGGTTGGCCAGAAGCGCTCCACTGTTGCTCAGCTGGTGAAGAAGCTGGAAGAAACCGGCGCGATTGAATACTCCATCGTTGTGGCCGCAACCGCGTCCGACCCAGCACCGATGCAGTTCCTGGCACCTTATGCCGCGACCGCGATGGCCGAGTACTTCCGTGACAACGGCAAGCACGCGCTGATCATCTATGATGACCTGTCCAAGCAGGCTGTGGCCTATCGTCAGATGTCCCTGCTGCTGCGTCGTCCGCCCGGCCGTGAAGCCTATCCTGGTGACGTTTTCTACCTCCACTCCCGTCTGCTTGAGCGTTCCGCGAAGCTGAACGAAGACTTCGGTGCAGGCTCGCTGACCGCGCTGCCGATCATCGAAACCCAAGGTGGCGACGTTTCCGCGTTTATTCCGACCAACGTGATCTCCATCACCGACGGTCAGATCTTCCTTGAAACCGAGCTGTTCTACCAGGGTATCCGTCCTGCTGTGAACACCGGTCTGTCGGTTTCCCGTGTGGGTTCCTCCGCGCAGACTTCCGCGATGTCTTCCGTTGCGGGTCCGGTGAAACTGTCCCTCGCGCAGTATCGTGAGATGGCAGCCTTCGCTCAGTTTGGTTCCGACCTTGACGCCGCAACCCAGCAGCTGCTGAACCGTGGTGCACGTCTGACCGAGCTGATGAAGCAGCCTCAGTACTCCCCGCTGACCAACGCAGAAATCGTCTGCGTGATCTTCGCGGGTGTGAACGGCTACCTCGACAAAGTGGACGTATCCGAAGTTGGCCGCTTTGAAGAAGCTCTGCTGACCTTCCTGCGCAGCAAGCACGCCGACCTGCTTCAGTGGATCACCGACGAAGATCCGAAGATCAAAGGCGAGGCCGCTGACAAAGTGAAAGCCGTTCTGGACGCGTTCGCCGCTGACTTTTCATAAGGGGTTCGGACAATGCCTAGTCTGAAGGACCTAAAAAACCGGATCGAGAGTGTGAAAAACACTCGGAAGATCACAAAAGCCATGCAGATGGTTGCCGCGGCGAAGCTTCGCCGCGCGCAGGAAGCTGCTGAGCAGTCGCGCCCCTACACAGAACGGTTCAACGCCGTTCTGGCCGGGCTCGCGGCCTCGGTTGGCGGCTCTGACTCTGCACCTAAGCTGCTTGCAGGGACCGGCAGCGATCAGACCCACCTTCTGGTGGTGATGACCGCTGAACGCGGCCTCTGCGGTGGCTTCAACGCAAACATTGCTAAGTTGGCGCGTGCGAAAGCTGCGGAACTGAAAGCTGAAGGCAAAACCGTCAAGGTTCTGACCGTCGGCAAGAAGGGCCGTGACGCGATCAAACGCGAATTGGGTGATGACTTTGTAGGCCACGTTGACCTCACCGAGGTGAAACGCGTGGGTTACGACGACGCTCAGGGCATTGCCCGTGACATTCTCGTGCGCTTTGACGCGGGCGAATTTGATGTCGCAACGATCTTCTACTCGAAGTTCGTGAACGTCGTGAGCCAGATCCCGACCGCACAGCAGATCATCCCGGCCGCATTTGAGGCTGAGGAAGGTGGCGAAGCAACTCTGTATGACTACGAGCCCAGCGAAGAGGCCATTCTGGCTGACCTGCTGCCGCGCGGCGTGGCCACGCAGATTTTCTCTGCACTGCTGGAAAACGGTGCCTCTGAGCAGGGTGCGCGGATGTCTGCAATGGACAACGCAACCCGCAACGCAGGCGACATGATCGACAAGCTGACCATCGAGTTTAACCGCTCACGTCAGGCTGTTATCACCAACGAGCTTATTGAAATCATCTCGGGCGCGGAAGCGCTCTAAGAACCGGAGACGAAACATGGCAAACGCAAAAGGTAAGGTGACTCAGGTCATCGGCGCTGTTGTCGACGTGCAGTTCGACGACACTCTGCCGGAGATCCTGAACGCACTGACCACCGAAAACAACGGTAAGAAACTGGTTCTGGAAGTTGCCCAGCACCTTGGTGAAAACACCGTTCGTACCATCGCAATGGACGCAACCGAAGGTCTGGTTCGCGGCGCAGCAGTGGAAGACACTGGCGCTCCGATCTCGATCCCGGTTGGCAACGCGACCCTCGGTCGTATTCTGAACGTGATCGGTGAGCCGGTTGACGAAGGCGGCCCAGTGGAAGCGAAAGAAACTCGCGCCATCCACCAGCCAGCACCTGAGTTCGCTGAGCAGGCAACCGAGTCCGAAATCCTTGTCACCGGCATCAAGGTGATCGACCTTCTCGCACCTTACTCTAAAGGTGGTAAGATCGGTCTGTTCGGCGGCGCCGGCGTGGGCAAAACCGTTCTGATCATGGAACTGATCAACAACATCGCAAAAGTGCACTCCGGTTACTCGGTGTTCGCGGGTGTTGGTGAACGTACCCGTGAAGGCAACGACCTCTATCACGAGATGATCGAATCCAACGTGATTAAGCCAGACAACCTCGAAGACTCTCAGGTTGCTTTGGTTTACGGCCAGATGAACGAGCCTCCCGGTGCGCGTGCCCGTGTTGCGCTGACCGGTCTGACCCTGGCGGAACAGTTCCGTGACCAATCCGGTACCGACGTTCTGTTCTTCGTGGACAACATCTTCCGCTTTACCCAAGCGGGTTCGGAGGTGTCCGCGCTTCTGGGCCGTATTCCTTCTGCTGTGGGCTACCAGCCAACACTGGCCACCGACATGGGTGCGATGCAGGAACGTATTACCTCTACAAAGTCCGGCTCGATCACCTCGATCCAGGCTGTGTATGTTCCAGCGGACGACCTTACCGACCCGGCACCAGCGACAACCTTTGCTCACTTGGACGCGACAACCGTTCTGTCCCGTGCGATTTCCGAACTGGGTATCTACCCAGCTGTGGACCCGCTGGACTCCAGCTCGCGCCTGATGGACCCATCTGTTGTGGGTGAAGAGCACTACAACGTGGCCTTTGAGGTTCAGGGTATTCTCCAGCGTTACAAGTCGCTGCAGGACATCATCGCGATCCTCGGCATGGACGAACTGTCTGAAGAAGATAAGCTGACCGTTGCGCGTGCGCGTAAGATCCAGCGTTTCCTCTCCCAGCCGTTCGACGTTGCGAAGGTCTTCACCGGTTCTGACGGTGTTCAGGTGCCTCTGGAAGACACCATTGCTTCGTTCAAAGCTGTTGTGGCTGGCGAATACGACCACCTGCCTGAAGGCGCCTTCTACATGGTTGGCGGCATCGAGGAAGTGATCGCAAAAGCCGAGAAGATGGCTGCTGAAGCGGCCTAAGGAGGCCCGACATGGCAAACGAACTGCAATTTGATCTGGTCAGCCCTGAGCGGAGCCTTGCTTCGCTCCAGGCGACCGCCGTGCAGATCCCTGGCGCTGATGGTGACCTTACCGCAATGCCAGGCCATGCGCCTTTGCTGACCTCGCTGCGCCCAGGCGTGGTGCGGGTTCAGACGGCGGATGGTGAGAAGGATTTTGTGGTGACCCGCGGTTTCGCGGAAATCTCTGCAGAGTCGATCTCGGTGATCGCGGAACACGCACATAGCGGTGACACCGTGACCAAGGCAGATCTTGAGGACGTCATCGCAGACGCCCGCAAGGCAGCCGCCGAAGCCGGTGAAGAGCACAAGGACGGGGCGGAGAAATTCCTCTCCGATCTGGAACAGCTCATGGAAGATATGGTCTGATCCCAACCGGGACATGATCAACATGAGGCCTCGCCACCACGGCGGGGCCTTTTGCGTTTTCGTAACCATATTTTGGCTTGATGCTGCCTTTATTGACTTGCACACAGATGGCGATGAAACGGATACGAAATAGCTATGTCGGGGTGGATCAGGGGGATGTGGCCCTCTTCTCCGACTTTGAAGAAAATGGACAGATGTGGACCGGGGATGGGCCACGGGAGCGGCGCAAACTGGTCAAGTTTCGCTCTACGTATCGCATGCCGCCGGCGGTGCATGTGTCTTTGTCGCTGTGGGATATGGACAGCGGCCCGAATATCCGTTCCGAAGTTGCGGCTGAAGAAATCACCAATCTCGGGTTTCAGCTCGTATTCCGCACCTGGGGCGACAGCCGCGTGGCACGTGTGCGCATGTCCTGGATGGCAATCGGAGAGCTGGCTTATGCGGATGACTGGGTGATTGCGGATTGAAGCCTGCGGTGGGGGGCTGAGGCGCCGCTGGGGGGGAGCCAATAGCTATGGGCGCTGTTGGTCTACTGGTATCAGCTTAAGTGCAAGAGAAAGTGGAGATCATATTGCTATGACCTCCACCAATCATTTTACGCGTTGAAGAATTCTGCCACGGCATCGGTGGAGGCTTTGACGGCCTCTGGCTTGTGGTAGAAATCCACGTGTGTGAACTCGTCAAAGGCCAGCTCTTTGTGGTCGTTGGTCAGCTTCTCGACAAAGGCGGTTGAGCAAATCGCAGTTGCGGCGTTTGTGCCATAGATTGTCAGCGATGGTTGCACGATCTTGTCGGCATATGCTTCACAGATCGAGAACAAGGACTGCATGGGCTGATCACCGATGTGCATATTGGTGTAATTCGGTACGGCAATCGGCCCTTTGGCGCCGTCGCGACCGTAGTAGTCGTAAGTTTCGCCAGCCATCTCCGGATAAGCAGCTGCAGAGGTGAACTCTTCACGGGACATCTCGTCGTTCAGACCAAAGGGTGCAACATAGTCTGGCGCGCCAGTTTCATATTGCGTCTGCATCGAGGCGTTGGCGGCGGCGATCATCTGATTGGCCATATTCCGGTCTGTCCACTGAAATGCGTCTGAGGCCATCATGCCTGATACCATAGCGATCTTCTTAATGCGGTGGTCTGTGACCGCTGCTGAGGCGATCGTCTGACCGCCCTGACACACGCCAAGACCGTAGATTTCTTCGACGAAGGGCAGGGTGCCGAGATAGGACACCGCATCCCATGTGTTCTCGATCAGGCGGAAATTGTAGCGTGATTGCATATGTTCGCCGGGAAGCGCTGGAGAGGAGCCCATGCCCATGTAGTCAAAACCAAGGTAGATAAAGCCGCGCGCGGCCATTTCGGGACCGTAGGTCGCGGGGATCTGGTCCTTGACCTGCGGGAAGGGGCTGGCACCGACAATGGCCTTGTACGTCTTTGCCGGGTCGAAGTCTTCGGGCAGATACAGATCGCCCACAAGATCGAGGCCGAAGGATTTGAAAGTGACGGGGTTTGTTCCGGGTTTGAAGGACATTTCAGAAGCTCCTGCGTTGATGGGAAGGGATGTCTGTTTCGCGCCTGCGCCCCAGCCCGCAAAGGACATCAGGGAGGCAAGCGAGGCGGTTTGGATGAGGTGGCGTCTTGAGAGGTTGGTCATTGTCATGGTCCACTGGTTTCCAGGATCGTGTTTCGCCTTGCTAAAGTAAATCGTTATGTTTACTTATGTGGGATGGGTGCTTATTGTAAACAGAAAATTTTACTTTTGGGGTCGAAAATCGTGAAACGCACTGAAAAGAAAAGAAAAGATATTATCGATGCGGCGATCGATGAGTTCCGCGAGCAGGGGTTTCTGGGGGCCAAGACCACCTCAATCGCAAAAAGAGCGCAGGTTTCGAGTCGCACGCTCTACAATCACTTCGAGAGCAAAGAGGCGCTGTTTGAAGCCATCTCGGCGATCATGTTGGAGCAAAACCAGAGCATGGAGCCGGTGGCCTACGACCCAAGCGGGGATTTTGTAGAGCAGTTAAAAGACGCTTTGTGGCGGTATATCGCGGTCATAACAGAAGAGACGGCCATTGGACTGAACCGCATGGTGCTGTCAGAGCTGATCCGCGATCTTGAGCGTTCCCGGAAATTCTTCACCGAGACGGAAACCCATGACTACCCGATGACGCGGTTGATTGGCGAGGCCATGGAGGCAGGCGTGCTGCGTAAGGCGGATCCGGTTTTTGCCACCAACCAGCTGTTGGCGCTCGTGAAGAATTTCTTCTTCTGGCCGGAATTTTTTCTCGGCGAGACACCGACGCCAAAGGATGCCTTGGATGATTGCGTCGCAATGTTTTTGGCGCACTACAAAGTGGACGGATGATAGGGGGTTGATACCTGCAGTGAGGCGCTGAGGCGTGTGGCTGGATTGACGCCAAATGTCCAATGCTGCGCATTCCGGGAATGTTTGCTAGATTGGGATGAAAGAGGTGATCTTTCATGGAAGCAAATAGGGCGCAGGCTGATTATTGGACGTCTCCCGCGGGCCTGAAATGGATTGAACACGAGCATGCTCTGGATACCGCGATGTCCGGCATGCTGGACATGATGTTCGATGTTGCCGAAATTGTTCCTACGGACCGTATCATCGACATTGGATGTGGAACCGGTGCCAGTACACTTGAAGCCGCTCGACGGGTTTCCGACGGCGCGGTGCTTGGGGTAGATATCTCTGACCCGCTTCTCAAACGCGCATCCAGAAGAGCAGAAGGGGAAGGTTTACAGAACGTTTCTTTCCTTTTGGCCGATGCTCAAACACATGATTTTTCTGACCAGTCTTTTGATATTTTGGTCTCACGATTGGGCATGAGCTTTTTCTCTGACACGGTGGTCGCGATGGAAAATTTGGCCAAGGCGCTGGATACACAAGGTAAAATGGTCTTCGTGAGCTGGGCGTCAGTAGCGGAAAACCCTTGGTTCGAGATACCCAAAAAAGCGGCAGAGGAAAGGCTTGGCCCTCAGCCTCAGGGGGATCCCCATGCTCCTGGTCCAACTGCATTTCAAGATTGCGATCGTGTCAGAGAACTGATTGTTCAGGCAGGTCTGTCCAATATTGAAGCGCGACCAATGGATATTGAACTGACACCTCCGGGCGGTGTCGCAGGCGCTGCCAGAGCGGCCAGTAAGGTAGGTCCTGCGGCTCGCATAGTGAAAGCTCATATGGGAACAGAAACGGATGAGGCGGCAATAGAAGGGGCTGTGAAGCTAGCCTTTGAGAAGTTCCAAGCAAGGGGTGAAGTCAGAATTCCGGCCGTGGTCAACTTGTTCAGTTGCACGCGATGAAATGAATTCCAACACGGTTGGTCAAGCGCTGACGCTTTATGTCCGTTGTGTCCGGATTTCCCAAAATCAAGCCAGTGCACTGCTATGCACAGAAAAATGCCCCGCTCAAAGAACGGGGCGTCTGTTTGTTTCTTGTTCCGTCACTTAGCGGATGCGCGCGCCGGTGTCGGGGTCAAACAGGTAGATGCGCTCGGCCGGGATTGTGAGGCCGACTTTTGCGCCTTCAGGGCTGCGTTCATCGCCACGTTCCTCAACAATCAGGCGGGTGTCGCCGATACCGCCCAGATAGCAGTAGGACACGCCGCCAAGCGCTTCGGTGAGCTCGATGGTAAGCTGGTCAGCGCTGTGATCCAGTTGCAGATGCTCCGGGCGAATGCCGAGCGTCACTTTGGTCTGGTTCTGCGGCAATGCAATGGGGGAGGGGATGGGCGCGGAGAAGGCCGGGTTTATCAGCGTGCCGTCCACCACATCACATTCCAGGAAGTTCATGGAGGGGGAGCCGATGAAACCCGCCACAAAGCGGTTGTCGGGATCGCGGTAGAGATCCAGCGGCGCGCCGACCTGTTCGATGCGGCCATCACGCAGCACCACGATCTTGTCGGCCATGGTCATGGCTTCGACCTGATCGTGGGTCACATAAATCATGGTGGCGCCGATTTCCTGATGCAGGCGGGCGATTTCCACGCGCATGTCGACACGCAGTTCCGCATCGAGGTTGGAGAGCGGTTCGTCAAACAAGAAGACTTCCGGCCCGCGCACAATGGCGCGGCCAATGGCAACGCGCTGGCGCTGACCACCGGAGAGCGCTTTGGGTTTGCGCTTGAGGTATTGATCCAGTTTGAGGATCGAGGAGGCCTTTTGCACCTTCTCCTCAATCTCGGTCTTGGGCACGCCGTTCATGCGCAGGCCAAAGCCCATGTTTTCGGCCACGGTCATATGCGGGTAGAGCGCGTAGGTCTGGAACACCATGGCGACGCCGCGCTTGGCCGGATCCATGTGGGTGACATCACGCGACCCGATGTTGATGGTGCCGCCGGTGGTCTCCTCCAGACCGGCGATCATGCGCAGCAGGGTGGACTTGCCGCAGCCTGACGGGCCGACAAACACACAGAATTCGCCATCTTCGATTTGCAGATCCACGCCGTGGATCACCTGCGTTTCGCCGTATTTCTTGATGGCCCCTTGCAGAGTTACGCCTGTCATGTGGTCGCTACCTTTTGTTGTCTGGTTTCGGGGAAACGCCATGCCTGGGCTTCCCGGCCAATTTGAGCGGCGGTTTCCATCACGCGCGGCGCCCAGGTTTCAAGTTGATCAAGTGAGGTTCGGCTGGTCGGGCCGGTCACGGACAAAGCGCCCAGCATGCGGCCGTTGGGTGTGAGAACCGGCGCTGCGATACAGACGATGCCGGGTTCATGTTCTTCCCGGTCAAAGCCGTAGCCGCGCGCCCGAATGTTTGCGAGTTCGGCGCGCAAGTCCTCCCCTGTCACCAAGGTGGTGGGGGTGAAGCGGTGAAAGCTCTGTTGTGCAATCGCAGAAGCCAAAGTGGCTTCGTCCAGAAAGGCCATCATCGCTTTGCCAACGCCGGTGCAGTAGGCGGGGCCAACCTTGCCAGCTTGCGAGTACATCTCAACCGGGTCACGCGCGTTGCGTTTGTCCACATAAAGCACCTGCGAGGCGTCCAGCTGCGCGAGGTGTACGGTTTCACCGGTGGCTTGCGAGAGCGCATCCAGATGTGGGCGCGCGATGGGGGCAAGCGAGCTTTGTGTCCATGCGGCATGAGCCAGACGCACCAGGCGAATGCCCAGCGTGTAGGTTTGCCGTTCGCTGTCATAAGACAGCATGCCCTGATTGGTCAGGGTTTGCAGAAACCGATAGAGCGTCGCCTTCGGGAAGGCGCTTTGTTCCTGCAGCTCTCCAAAGCGCACAGGCCGCTCAAAGGCGGCCACTTGATCAAGCACATCCAGTGCTTTGCCGACTGTTCCGTCGCCTGCCATGACGCTTCTATGCTCCTCCGCTTTCCTGCGGATCCGCAGGAATCTGTTGACAACCTAGCTCGAACAGGGTGTAGTTTTCAATATGTAAAACGAGGTTTCAAATAATGAAACCAACACTTACATAATTTTGGAGCACAGGGAGGACACAATGCTTTCCAAAATGAAAACCACTGCAGCCGCGGCCGCGGTTGCTTCGGCGTTTGCTGTACCGGCTTCCGCGGAGCTGAGCGGCGATCTGACCATTTTCCTGGACACATCGAACCCAGCGCCGCGCGCGACAATGGAGGCTATGATTGCGCGTTTCGGTGAAAAGCACCCGGACCTGAACATCGAAACCACTGTGATCGATCGCGAAGCCTATAAGACCCAGATCCGCAACTTCCTGACCGCAAATGCGCCGGATGTTGCCACCTGGTATGCCGCCAACCGTATGCGCCCCTACGTAGAAGCGGGCCTGTTTGAAGATGTATCCGATCTTTATGCAGAGCCAGCCATCGCAGAAGGTCTGGCTTCCACCAAAGGCGCTCTGACCATTGACGACAAGCAGTGGGGTGTGGCCTACACCTACTATCAGTGGGGTGTTTACTACCGCAAAGATATCTTTGCCGAGCTGGGCCTGTCTGAGCCAACCACATGGGACGAAGAGAAAGCCAACTGCGCCAAGATCGTAGAGTCTGGCCGCGCCTGTTACACCATCGGCACAAAGTACCTGTGGACCGCTGGCGGTTGGTTTGACTACCTGAACATGCGCACCAACGGCTTTGATTTCCACATGGATCTGGCGGCTGGCAACGTGTCTTGGGAAGACGAGCGCGTGAAGCAGACTTTCATGAACTGGAAAGAGCTGATCGACATGGGCGGCTTTATTGCTGACCACCAGACCTACAGCTGGCAGGAAGCGCTGCCGTTCATGGTGAACGGTGAAGCGGCGGCCTATCTGATGGGCAACTTCGCTGTGGCGCCGCTGCGCGAGGCAGGTCTGTCTGATGACCAGCTGGATTTCTATCAGTTTGTGAAGATCAACCCGGACGTTGCACTCTCTGAAGATGCACCAACCGACACCTTCCACATCCCTGCAAACGCGAAGAACAAAGAAGCGGCACGTGAGTTCCTGCGCTTTGCCACCTCGCCAGAAGAGCAGACCATCATCAACAACGGCAAGAACCTGGGTCAGCTGCCTGTGAACGCAGCCTCCTCCGTGGATGATGACAAGTTCCTGCAGCAGGGCTTTGAGATGCTGTCCACCAATTCCACCGGTGGTGTGGCGCAGTTCTGGGACCGTGATGCTCCGGCAGAAATGGCCAAAGTCTCCATGGAAGGTTTCCAGGAGTTCATGGTGAAGCCAGATCAGCTGGATAAGATCCTGGCCAAGCTCGAGCGCGCACGCGGCCGTATCTACAAATAAAAACAAGGCGTTGGCTTGGCTATCTGGCCAATTAGCCGTCGTTTGACACGAGAGGCGGGGGAATTCTCCGCCTCTCAGCCCTCAAACCCCGGGTTATGTTATGACCGTTTCTTCTGAAATTCCTGAAACCGAAAGCTGGTTCCACCGCAATCAACAGCGCATCGCGCCCTGGGTTTTCCTGGCGCCGGGCATCCTGTTTTTCGCGGTCTATGTGATCGCGCCGGTGTTCCAATCTTTCAACCTGTCGCTTTATGAGTGGGACGGGTTGGGCGAAAAGACCTACGTGGGCTTTCGCAACTATGAAGACCTTTACTGGGAGTATGTGGATCGAGACGCCTTCTTTGTGTCGTTGAAAAACAACGTGCTGTGGCTGTTTCTCTACCTGCTTGCCATTCCTGCCGGCCTTTTCATTGCGCTGTTCCTGAACCAGACTGTCGCGGGCATCCGTATCTATAAGTCGCTGTTCTTCTTCCCTTTCGTGATCAGTCAGGTGGTGGTTGGTCTGGTGTTCAGCTGGTTTTACGATCCGAACTTCGGCCTGCTGAACACAATGCTGGGCTGGGTCGGCATGGGCCCGATCAATGTGCTTGGGAACGAAGACCTTGTGACCTACGGCATCGTCGCTGCGGGCCTGTGGCCGCAGACGGCCTACTGCATGATCCTTTACCTCACCGGCCTGAACGCGGTGGATCCGGAGCAGATCGAAGCCGGGCGTCTGGATGGGGCGAAGGGCTGGAAAATGCTCTGGCACATCATCCTGCCGCAACTGCGCCCGGCGACCTTCATTGCCTTTGTGGTGACGATCATCGGCGCGCTGCGCTCCTTTGACCTGATCTCCATCATGACACAGGGCGGCCCGTTTGGCAGCTCGCGTGTGCTGGCCTATTACATGTTTGAAGTGGCGCTGTCGGAATACGGTTTCCGCATGGGCTATGGCGCGGCGATTGCCGTGGTGCTGTTCCTGATCATGCTCTGCTTTATCGCCTACTTCCTGTGGTCGATGTATCGCGAAGAGAAGGGGCACTGAGATGTTTCCACAACCGATCGAAAAACAGCCTCAGGCCGCGCAGCTTGCCTATAAGACCATGCTGCCGATTGCGCTGCTGCTCTGGCTCGCGCCTCTGCTGGCCGTGGCTCTGTTCTCCATCAAACCGGATGCGGATTTCACCTCCGGCAACTACTGGGGGCTGCCGTCAAGCTTTGAGGGGGCCGCGAACTATGGGCGGGTCTTCTTTGACTCCGATATGCCACGTTATCTGCTGAACTCCTTCATGATCACCATTCCAACGGTGATCGGGGCCGTGGCGCTCAGCTCGATGACGGGGTTTGCGCTGGGGATTTACAAGTTCCGCGCCAACCTTTGGATCTTCTTTATGTTTGTGGCCGGAAACTTCGTGCCGTTTCAGATCCTGATGGTGCCGGTGCGTGACCTGACGCTGGACATGGGGCTGTACAACACCAAGACCGGCCTTGTGCTGTTCCATGTGGCTTTCCAGACCGGGTTCTGCACGCTGTTTATGCGCAACTTCATCCGCGCTCTGCCGTTTGAGCTGATTGAGGCGGCGCGGGTGGAAGGTGTGAGCGAATGGCGCATCTTCTGGTATGTGGTGTTGCCCCTGATGAAGCCCGCGCTGGCGGCGCTTTCGGTGCTGATCTTCACCTTCATCTGGAACGACTATTTCTGGGCGGTGGTGCTGACCCAAGGGGCGGAGAGCCAGCCTGTGACCGCCGGGATCACCTCGTTTAACGCGCAGTACCGTGCTGCCTATCACCTGATGAGCGCAGGCTCGATTGTGGCGGCTCTGCCCCCTGTGGCGATGTTCTTCCTGATGCAACGGCACTTCATTGCCGGTCTCACTTTGGGAGCTGTGAAGTGACGCAAGCTTTGCAAACCTGGCGCATTGATGCGCCGGGTCAGACATTGGTGCTTGGTTCAGACGGGGGCGTGCCCGGCGCGCTCTACTGGGGCGCTCCGTTGCCTGCGGGAGACGATTTGAGCGCGCTTGCGGCCGCGACCGCGCGTGATGTGACCGGGGGCATGATCGACGCACTGCCCGCCCTGTCGCTGTGTCCGGAAGCGGGCAACAGCTTTCAGGGGCAGGCGGGGCTGGTGGCCTACCGCGATGGGCAGGCGCTTTATCCACGTTTTAAACTGATTGAGACCGACGGCGCGCGCTTTGTCTGCGAGGACGCAGAGGCCGGGCTGACGCTGACCTTCACCTTTGCCGTTGAGGGTGATGTGATTGCCGCCTCAACCACGCTGACCTCCCGTGCGGAGATCAGTGTGCACCATCTGGCTGCGCCGGTGCTGCCGGGGCCGCAGATGGGGGCGGAGATTTTGCATTTCTCGGGCCGCTGGGTTGGTGAGTTTCAGATGGAACGCAGCCCATGGCGCGCAGGGGTTCTGATGCGGGAGGCGCGCACGGGCCGGTCCGGCCATGAGCACCCGCCGCTGGCCTATTTCCCGGAGCAGGGCGCAAGCAATACACAAGGCCAGGTCTTTGCGATGCATTACGGCTGGTCTGGTGGACATGTCATGTATGCCGAAGAGCTGCCGGATGGGCGGCGTCAGATCCAGTGGGGCCATGCCACCGGCACGCGCCGCGCAGGAACGCAGTTTGAGACTGGAAAGCTCTATCTCTCGGTTTCCGACGCGGGGTTGAATGGCTGCGCGGTGGCGTTTCAACGTCATCTGCGGGAGCATGTGGTGACCTGGCCGCATCCGGAGCGCCCGCGCCCGGTGCACTATAATTGCTGGGAAGCGATCTACTTTGATCACGACTTTGAGGAACTTAAAGCGATTGCCGACCGGGCCGCGGCGCTGGGTGCGGAGCGTTTTGTGCTGGATGACGGCTGGTTCGGGAAGCGCGATGACGACACCTCCAGCCTTGGGGATTGGGACATTGATCCGCGCAAATGGCCGGACGGTCTGAGCCCGCTGATAGATCATGTGGCGTCGCTTGGGATGGTCTTTGGCCTGTGGTTTGAGCCGGAGATGGTCAACCTCGACAGTGATCTGGCACGGGCCCATCCGGAGTGGATCCTGGGGCCGGTGGATCAGATCGAAGGGCGTCAGCAGCGGGTGCTGGACATGGCCAACCCTGAGGTGCGAGACCACCTTTACGGCAAGATCAGCGCGATCCTGGAAAGCCACGACATTGATTACATCAAGTGGGATCACAACCGCTTGCTGCCCGTGGCCGATGCGGCGCAGGCGGAGGGCATCTATGCGCTGATGGGGGCGCTGCGCGCCGCTTTCCCGCAGGTGGAGATTGAGAGTTGCGCCTCTGGTGGGGGGCGGATTGATGCGGGGATTTTGCGCCATACGCAGCGGGTTTGGCTGAGTGACAGCAATGACGCGCTGGAGCGGTTGCGCATTCAGCATGATGCGGCGCTGATGCTGCCTGCGGCGATCACCGGCAGCCACGTTGGGCCGCGCCATTGCCATACCTCCGGGCGGGTGCATGACATCCACTTCCGCGCCTGGGTGGCGGCGCAGCGGCACATGGGGTTTGAAATGGATCCCCGCGAGCTGACGGACAGTGAAACCGAGGTGCTGACCCGTGTCACCACCTGGTGGAAGGCCAATCGGGACTGGCGTATGTCGGCGGACATTCTGCGGCTGGACGTTGCGGACAGCAGTGTGATTGCAGAACAGCAACTGTCGCAGGACAAGACGCGCTTTGTGGTTTTTGCCGGTAAGGCGGACACCGGGACGCAGATCATGCCGCGCCCTTTGAGGCTCACGGGTTTGGAGCCGGATGCGCGCTATGAAATTGAGCTGATCAACCGCGATGAGGCACATCATTTGTCCCGTCGCGAGATGCCGATAAAAGACGGGCCGCTCACGGTGAGTGGCCAGATATTGATGCAACACGGACTCATCCTGCCGTGGTCCTTCCCGGACCGGATGTGGGTGATTGAAGGAAAACGAGTATGACCAAGAAACGCCGCTCCCAGCATTGGTATGGCAAGCTGGACAAAGACGGGTTCATTCACCGCAGCTGGATGAAAAACCAGGGCTTTCCGGATCACGCTTTTGACGGGCGCCCGATCATCGGGATCTGCAACACCTGGTCGGAGCTGACCCCCTGTAACTCTGGCCTGCGCACGCTGGCCGAAGGCGTGAAGCGCGGGGTCTGGGAGGCGGGTGGCTTCCCGGTGGAGTTCCCGGTGATGTCGCTGGGTGAGACCCAGATGAAGCCCACTGCGATGCTGTTCCGCAACCTGCTGGCGATGGATGTGGAAGAAAGCATCCGCGCCTATGGCATCGACGGTGTTGTGCTGCTGGGCGGCTGTGACAAGACCACCCCGGGGCAGCTGATGGGCGCGGCGTCTGTGGACCTGCCGACCATCGTTGTGAGCTCCGGCCCGATGCTGAACGGGAAGTTCAAGGGCAAGGACATCGGCTCTGGTACGGACGTCTGGAAGTTCTCTGAAGAGGTCCGCGCGGGCGAGATGACCTTGCAGGATTTCATGAATGCGGAAAGCGGCATGAGCCGCAGCGCGGGCGTGTGCATGACCATGGGCACGGCCTCCACTATGGCCTCCTTGGTGGAAGCGATGGGCATGGCGCTGCCGACCAATGCGGCGCTGCCTGCGGTGGATGCGCGCCGGATGGCGCTGGCGCATCTGACTGGTAAGCGCATTGTGGAAATGGTGGACGAAGATCTGAAACCTTCTGACATCCTCACCAAAGAAGCCTTTGAAAACGCCATTCTGGCCAATGCGGCGGTGGGGGGCTCCACCAACGCGGTGGTGCATTTGCTGGCGCTTGCGGGCCGTGTGGGTGTGGGTCTGACACTGAAAGATTTTGAGATCGGCTCAGACATCCCGCTGCTGGTCAACTGTATGCCCTCGGGTAAATACCTGATGGAAGACTTCTGCTACGCCGGCGGTGTGCCTGCCGTTTTGAGCCAGCTGAAGGATCACGTGCGTCCGGCCAACACTGTGCTGGGCAAAGATATCGCGACCTATCATGACGGGGCTGAGATCTATAATGACGACGTGATCCGACCGCTTAACAATCCGGTCAAACCTGCCGCCGGTCTGCGTGTGCTGCGGGGCAACCTCGCGCCAAATGGGGCGATTGTGAAGCCTTCTGCGGCGACGGATGCGCTTCTGGAACATGAGGGCGAGGCCTTTGTGTTTGAGAACATCGAAGACCTGAAAGCCAATATTGACCGTGACGATCTGCCGGTGACGCCGGAAACTATTCTGGTGCTGAAAGGCTGTGGCCCGAAGGGCTATCCGGGGATGCCGGAGGTGGGCAATATGCCGATCCCCGGGAAGCTGGTGAAAGAGGGCGTACGCGATATGATCCGCGTGTCGGATGCGCGTATGTCAGGCACGGCCTTTGGCACGGTGATCCTGCATGTCAGCCCGGAAGCACAGGCCGGAGGCACGCTGGCGCTGGTGAAAACCGGTGACCGCATCAAAGTGTCAGCGCAAAACGGTGTGCTGGAGCTACTGGTGGATGAGGCAGAGCTTGAGGCGCGCCGTGCCGACTGGCAGCCCGATCCAGAGCATTATACACGCGGCTACGCAAAACTTTATTATGACCACGTGCTGCAGGCCGACAAAGGTGCGGACCTCGACTTCCTCGTCGGCAAAGACACACGTTTGGTCACACGGGAGAGCCACTGATGGCAAGCACGATTTTTCCAGATCTCAAAGGCAAGTCCGTTTATATCACAGGCGGGGCCAGTGGCATCGGCGCGGCCCTGACCGATGGGTTTATGGCGCAAGGCGCAAAGGTGGCCATCATCGGACGCTCCGCTGCGGATGACTTCATCGCAGAGATGGAAACCAAACACGGTGCAACACCTCTGTTCATGCAAGGCGATATCTCTGACATTCCGCGTCTGCGCGAGACCATCCAGCAGGCGGTGGGAGAACACGGCGGTCTGGATGTGGTGGTGAACAACGCGGCCAACGACCAGCGCCATGCACTCGATGAGGTGGACGAAGCGTTCTACGACTGGATGCAGGCGGTGAACCAGAAAGCCTATTTCTTTGCCTGTCAGGAAGCGGCGCGGCAGATGACGGACGGCGGCTCGATCATCAATTTCAGCTCGATTAGCTACATCATGGGCAACGCAGGCTACCCGATTTATACGGCGGCCAATGCGGCGATCACGGGGATGACCCGTTCGCTGGCGCGGGAGCTGGGGCCAAAAGGCATTCGCGTCAATGCGCTGGCACCGGGCTGGGTGTTGACCCAGAAACAATTGGACATGTGGGCCGAGCCTGAGGCGCTGACGGCGCATATGGAGCGTCAGTGTCTGAAAGAGCATCTGAAGCCCGAGGATATGATCGATCCGACGCTGTATCTCGCCTCCAATGCCAGCCGGATGATGACGGGCCAGTGTATGGCAGTGGACGGCGGCGTTGTGGTTTCGGGGTAAGTGATGAGCGTGCAAGCAGAATGGATCGCGGTGGATTGGGGCACGTCTCGGTTGCGGGTCTTTGCCATGGCGGGCGAGAAGGTGCTGGCCACTGCAGAGTCCGAGCAGGGCATGTCCAAGCTCAGCAAGGCGGAGTTTGAACCGGCCCTCTTGGCGCTGGTTGGCGACTGGCTGGGTGATGGCGTGACCGATGTGATTGCCTGCGGCATGGTTGGCGCGCGCCAGGGCTGGGAGGAAGCGCCTTACAGCGCGGTGCCTGCGCCGGCCTTGGCGGAACGGATCATTCGCGTGCCGGATACGGATGCGCGCCTGCGTGTGCATGTGGTGCCGGGCCTGAAGCAGATGAAACCCGCCGATGTGATGCGGGGCGAAGAGACCCAGGTGGCTGGCTTTCTGTCCAAACATCAGAACTGGGACGGGGTTTTGTGCCTTCCGGGCACCCACACCAAATGGGTGCACGTGAGCGCGGACGAGGTCGTGAGCTTTCGCACCTTTATGACTGGAGAGATGTTTGCGCTTTTGTCCAAACAATCGGTGCTGCAGCACTCGGTCGGCGAAGGCTGGGACGAAGAGGCCTTCCGCGCGGGCATGGATGTAACGCTCTCGCGCCCGGAAAACCTCGCAACTGAACTGTTTGCGATCCGGGCCAGCGACCTGCTGGAGGCGACGCCTGCGGCGGTTGGACATGCGCGGCTCTCTGGCCTGCTGCTGGGCGCTGAGTTGGCGGCATCGCGCCCCTATTGGCTGGGCCAGCAGATCGCGGTGATTGGCGATGCGGTGCTTTCAAATATTTACGCTGAGGCGCTGAAGGCGCAGGGCGGGTTTGTCTCTGTGGTGGACTGCCAGGAAATGACACTTGCGGGGCTGATCGCCGCGCGCAACCTTTTGGGATAACAACATGAGCCGGTCGATTATTGCGATCTTGCGCGGGGTGACCCCGGGCGAAGTGGAAGCGATTGCACAGGAAATTCTCGCCGCAGGCATTGATAAGATCGAGGTGCCGCTGAACTCGCCGGAGCCGCTGGAGAGCATCGGGTTGCTGGCAAAATCCATCGGCGCTCAAGCGCTTGTGGGTGCCGGCACGGTGCTCGAAGTGGCGCAGGTGGATGCAGTGAAAGCGGTTGGCGGGCAATTGATAGTCTCGCCCAACTGCGATGTAGACGTGATTGCGCACACAGCAAGTCTTGGCATGGAAAGCTGGCCCGGCGTGTTCACCCCGACAGAAGCTTTTGCCGCCCTGAAGGCAGGCGCAACAGGCCTGAAGCTTTTCCCCGGTGACATGGCGGGGCCAGCAGGCCTCAAAGCGATGCGTGCCGTGCTGCCCAAAGACCGTGCAGTCTATGCTGTGGGCGGTGCGGGGCCAGACAACTTTGGTGAGTGGGTCGCGGCAGGTGCGAGCGGGTTTGGCATCGGCTCTGCGATCTACAAACCGGGGATGAGTGCAGCTGATGTGCGCGCTAAGGCAGATGCGATCGTGGCGGCCTATGATGAGGCCATGGCATGAGCGTCGTCTTTGACAATCGGGTCTGTGAGTTGGGTGAAGGTCCGCTCTGGCATCCGGTGCGCGAGCAATTTTACTGGTTTGATATCAAAGGCAAACGTCTGCTGACCCAGAAAGAGGGCGTGCAGCAGGAGTGGGTGTTTGATGAGTTCTTCTCCGCCGCTGGTTGGGTGGATGAGGAGACTCTCCTCGTGGCCTCAGAGACCGCGCTGTGGCGGATGGATCTGGAATGCGGCCTGCGCGAGCATGTGGTCGATCTGGAAGCCGACAATCCGGTGACACGCTCCAATGACGGGCGCGCGGACCCTTGGGGCGGTTTCTGGATCGGGACCATGGGGAAATCCGCTGAAGCCAAGGCGGGCGCGATTTATCGCTTCTACAGAGGCGAACTGCGTCAGGTGGTTGGAGACATCACCATCTCAAACGCGATCTGTTTTGATCAGACACGCGCCTGTGCCTATTACACCGACACGCCAACAGGGCAGGTGATGCGCCAAAGTTTGGACTCGGATACCGGCTGGCCTGTGGGCGCGGCGGAGGTTTATCTTGACCTGAAGCCGGAAGGTCTGAACCCGGATGGCGCGGTGGTCGACGCCGAGGGCAATGTCTGGATCGCGCAATGGGGTGCCGCGCGTGTGGCGGCCTATGATCCTAAGGGCAGCTTTGTGAAGGCCGTGGAGGTGGGCGGGGTGCAAGCCTCTTGTCCGGCCTTTGGTGGCCCCGAGCTGCGTGATCTCTATGTCACCACAGCGGCGGAAGATCTGGCGGCTGATGTTCTGGCTGCTGCGCCACAGAACGGTATGACATTTGTGCAGGAAAACGCCGGTCAGGGCGTAGCGGAACCGCGGGTGATCCTATGAAACAAGAGCTGGGCGTCTGTTATTATCCGGAGCACTGGCCGGAGGAGATGTGGGCGAAAGATGCTGCCGATATGATCGCGGCAGGCATCACTTGGGTGCGAATTGGCGAGTTCGCCTGGAGCCGTATGGAGGCTGTGGCGGGCACGCTGACGCTGGAGTGGCTGGACCGTGCGATTGAGGTGCTGGGCAGTGCCGGCTTGAAAGTTGTGCTGGGCACACCGACCGCCACGCCGCCGCGCTGGATGATCGACAAGCATCCCGACATGCTGGCGGTGGATGAAAATGGCAATCTACGCAAATTTGGCTCGCGTCGGCATTATTGCTTCAGCCACGAAGGGTTTAAGGCGGAGAGCGCGCGGATCACCAAGATTATTGCGGAGCGCTATGGCAAAAACCCGCATGTGGCCGCGTGGCAGACGGACAATGAGTACGGCTGTCACGACACGATCATCAGCTATTCAGAACCTGCAAAGGTCGCGTTTCAAGCCTGGTGCAAGGCGCGCTATGGCACTGTTGAGGCACTCAATGAGGCCTGGGGCAATATCTTCTGGTCGATGGAGTATTTCTCCTTTGATCAGATCGACTTGCCCAACCTCACGGTGACCGAGCCGAACCCTGCACATGTGCTGGCCTTCCGCCGGTTTTCCTCTGATCAGGTGGTGGCGTTCAACAAGGTTCAGACCGATATCCTGCGCGCTCATACGGATGCGCCGCTGATCCACAATTACATGGGCCGCATTCTGGAATTTGACCATTTTGACGTGGGCAAAGACCTCGATATCGCGAGCTGGGACAGCTATCCGATTGGCTTTCTATCAGATCGCCTGGAGGCGTCAGAGGACCATAAGGTGCGGTTCCTGCGCCAAGGGGATCCGGACATGCAGGCCTTCCACCACGATCTTTATCGTGCGGTGGGCAAGGGTCGTTGGTGGGTCATGGAACAGCAACCCGGCCCGGTGAATTGGGCACCGTATAACCCCGCACCTTTGCCAGGGATGGTGGCGCTGTGGTCGCTGGAGGCCTTTGCCCATGGGGCAGAGGTAGTGAGCTATTTCCGCTGGCGGCAGGCCCCGTTTGCGCAGGAGCAGATGCACGCAGGGCTGCAGACGCCCGATGGCCGTGAGGCACCGGGCATGGATGAGGCGCGTGCGGTGGCCAAGATTTTGGCCGATTTGCCCCCGCAAGAGACACAGCAGGCCGAGGTGGCGCTGGTGTTTGATTATCCTTCGGATTGGGCCTGGCACACACAGCCGCAGGGCGCTGGCTTTGACTATTTCAGACTGGTGTTTTCGGCCTATCGCGGGCTGCGCCGTGCGGGGCTTTCGGTGGACATCGTAAGCGCCTCTTGCCGTGACTTTGCAGGCTACAAAGCGGTGTTTGCACCGTGCGTGGCGACGGTGGATCCTGCATTGGTGGAAGCCGTGAGTGCGGCTGGCGCGCTAGGCATCTATGGGCCGCGCACCGGGGCCATCACCGAGGACTTCTTTATTCCCGCAGGGGGGCGCCCGGAGTTGCCGGGGCTGGATGTGCGCGTAGAGCTGATTGAAAGCATGCCACCGCATGCCGGGATGCCGGTTGCTGGCGGTGGTATGGCCGATCACTGGCATGAACGGCTGAGCGGCGACGCAGTGGTGTTGCTGGCCACCGAAGCGGGCGCGCCGGTGCTGATGGGGCAGGGAGGCCGTTGGTATCTCGGCAGTTTCCCCGACGAGGTATTGTGGGATCGGCTTGTGGCTATGGTGGCTGAGAAGGCTAGTTTCTCTGTCAGCCCTGTGCCGGAGGGGATGCGTAAACGCCGCTTTGGAGAGCTGGAATTTGTGGTCAACTACAATGGCTTTGCAGAAAACCTTGGGGATTTGACGGTGCCGGCTTGCGGCGTAGCGGTGCTCAAAGACGGAGAGCCAATTGCGGTGAGTGATCTGAACCGAAGCTGATCTAGCTCTTCCAAATTGATATACAGAAAGGGCGAGGGAGTTTCTCTCGCCCTTTTTGGTTGGCGCGACGTCAACGTCAAGATGACTTGTCAAGGCAGATGGTTCGTATACGAATTAGGCGAAAAAAATTCGGATGCGAACTAAAATGACCAGACAACCCCGTCTGTTTTTTCTGATCAACAAAGCCTATGCGGCGCTGGCGCGGGCGTCAGAACGAAAGACGCAAGCCATGGCTGGGCTGTCGATGCCGCAACATGGTGTCTTGGCGCTTTTGTCCAAAGAGGACGGTCAAACAGTGACCGATCTGGCCAAGGCACTATCGATGCGCAAGTCGAGCCTCAGTGGGTTGATTGACCGTATGGTTGAGCGCGGCTTTGTCCGCCGCGCACGTGAGGATGCTGATGGACGCGTGGTGAGAGTGTACCTTGAACCGTCTGCGCAGGATTTACTACAGCGTACGTTGCCTTTGGTGCAGCACATCAACGGGCTTCTGCTCGCACCTTTTGACGAGGCCGAGCAGGAGGTGATCGGGCGTTTTCTGACCCATATGGCTGAGAATGCCGAAGAGATCATTGATCAGGTGGACCTTTCTGAGGAGCGGGTGTGATGTTGGATATGAGTGATGTTGCTGTCGAAGATGTAACGCTCACCACAGAGGATGGCACCGCGCTGGCTGGTACGCTCTATCGAGGGGCTGCGCCGCAGGTGGCAATCCTGATTTCGGCAGGCACTGGATATCCGCGCAGGTTCTATCGACATGCGGCGGCCTATCTGGCGGCGCGGGGTGCGGTGGTGCTGACCTATGATTTTCGGGGGATTGGCGACAGCGGGGCAAAGGACCTTGCAGCATCGAAGATCGACTACCCCGATTGGGGGCGGCTGGATATGACGGCGGCGCTAAGCTGGTTGAAGCAGGAAGCGGAGGGGCTGCCGCTGACCACATTGGGGCACAGCGTTGGCGGGCAGTTTGTGGGGTTTGCGCAGAACAATACGCTGGCGGTGCGGCATGCTTTTGTCGCGGTGGGCAGTGGTTATTGGCGGCTGCACAAGTCCGCCAACTGGCCGCTGGAGCTGTTTTGGTGGTGGGGCTATGGCAGCTATTGCCTTGCGCGATATGGATTTATTCCCGCCGGCGGCATCTGGGGCGGTGAGGCTCTTCCACCCAAAGTGTTCCGGACATGGCGGCGGTGGAGCAGCCGGAGGAGTTATCTGTTGCCGGACCTCGCATCAGGCAGATACCCGCATCACTATGATCAGGTGACCGCCCCGATGTGTTCCTGGTCCCTGAGTGATGATCCGATTGCAACTGAGGCCGCCTCGGAAGACACGCTGTCTTATTATTCCCGTGCGGAGAAGCATTTGGCTTTGCGCACACCAGGGGCGCTGGGCGTTAAGAAGTTGGGTCATGAAGGGGCGTTTCGCAAAGGGCGAGAGGCGTTTTGGGCAGAGCTGTGGGAGTGGCTGACGGAGGGGGCGTTGCCGGAGGGGGCGATGTCTAAGTGATTGGTGGGGTGCGCAGGGATTGCGCACCCTACGAGGGAAAAGAAAAAGGCCGGTGTGGGGACACACCGGCCTTTTGTTTTGAGAGATATGCGCGATCAAACTTTGAGGTTTGGAATGATCTGCTTTTTGCGGCTCACGACGCCTGGCAGCACAACGCTGTCACCTTCGGCAGTTGCGTCAAAGGACTTCGCGGCAACTGTTTTCACCAGATCGTTTGGCACAAGCAGGGTGCTTTCTTCGTTCAGGATGTCCACCACGAAGAGCAGAACCTGATCCACGCCATCCTCGGAGGCCACGGTGGTCATGCTCTGCATCAGGGACGCTTTGCGGTCCAGCACGATGGCAGGAGAGGTGGTTTCCAGAACGGAGACGCGGAATTTGGTGCCGTCGACTTCGTATTCTTTGGAGTCCATGCGCAGCAGCTCTGCGTCGGAGAAAGAAGACACGTCGGATTTTGCGGCAAACATTTCAGCAGCATAAGACGGGATGTCGATGCCCAGATCGGCAGCCAGTTTCTCGGCCACGGCCTTGTCGTGGTCGGTGGTGGTCGGGCTGCGGAATTCCAGGGTGTCAGACAGGATGCAGGTCAGCATGGTGCCCTTGATCCAGTCTGGCATGTCAATGTCGCCCATCAGGTCGTGCATGATGGTCGCGGTGCAGGCCACCGGGCGGATGGTGATGTCGATTGGACCTTTGGTTTCCAGACCGCCCACCAGCTTGTGGTGGTCGATGATCGCCTGAACGTCTGCGCCGTTGATGTTGGCAGGCAGCTCGGCCGGGTTGTTGGTGTCGACAATCACCACGGCGGCGTCATCTGCGACGTCGGCAATGATCTCAGGCTTGGTCAGGTCCCAGCGCTCCAGCAGCCATGCGGCTTCGGTGTTGGGCTCGCCCAGCAGCTTTGCTTCGGCTGGGGTGCCTTTGATTTCAGAGAGATACCAGGCCCAGATGATGGGGGAGCCGGTGGAATCGGTGTCAGGAGACTTGTGGCCAAAAACCTGAATGGTCATGTCGAGAGGTCCTTAGAAAACAGGGGAATATTGCGGATTTGCGCGCCTTATAGAAGGGCGCGCGCGCTTTGTCACGGGGGCAGGCGCCGGGGCGGCGATTTGGCCTAGAGCGGCAGGCGGGTCACGGTGAAGCCTGCCGCCTCAAGCTGGGCCAGAACACCGTGGTCTCCGGGCAGATGCAGCGCGCCAAAGGCGACAAGCGAAGGGGTCTTGGCCAGCGCGGGGGCGAGGGTCTTAACCCAAGCGGTGTTGCGGGTTTTGATCAGGTCTTCTTCGACCTGTTGCAGCAGGGTGGCGATGCGCTCTGCGTCGGCATCGCCCTGCGCCGCCTGTAGCATGTCCGCACGGTTGAGATCCCAGATAAGCTGAATGGTTTCAGAGAGATACATGTCTATAACCGTGGGGATCATATCTGCGCCTGAAAGATCAGTGCCCAGATCAAGGCTCCAGCGCAGATCATCGACCTGTTGGTCGATCGGGTCACCGGCCAGCAGCCCAATCAGGCTTTCGGTGTTGTCCAGAGAATGCCGGGGCCAATCGCGTGTTTGGGCAAGCGCTTCGATTTGCAGATCCAGCCCTTTTTTGCCAGATTTAACAACATCAAAGGCGCAGGGTGGGACCATCAGCGTCATGCCCAGAAACCAAGGCTGATAGCGTGCGGCCAAGAAGGGCGGCATGCCCCGGGCCTTCAGTTGATCAGAGACTTTGGCCCAGTTTTCATCTCCAAGGCGGTCGATCAGGGAGGGGCCGGACTGGATCAGAAAGAGCTCCGGATTTTGGGTCAGGTGACGCTGAAAGCCGAGTTGGGCCTCCGATGTCATCTCCATAAAGAGCTGCTGGGGTGGTGGCGTGAGGCTGCGCAGGCGCTCCATGGTGGCGGCGTGCTCGGGCAGGTGCAGATGGAAGGTTCCGACAATATGGGAGACAACCCCGTCTTTCTCCACCTGCCAGAGCAGCCCTTCGGAGAAGGGCGCTTGTTCCGCGGCCTCAAGCATCGCGGCGCGTTCCGCCAATGGGCGCTGCTCAAACTGGTTTGGGCCTTCGCAATTGGCCATGGCTGCCCCGGAAAAACCGAGCAGAAACAAGATCGTCGTGAAAATGCGCATCAGAAACCTCATAGGAATTGGCGCCAAATTAGCAGTTTGCCTCCTACGCTCAAGAGCGCGCGCATCGGCTGGCAAAGCGTTGTGGGCATTTGCCCAAATTGCCGCTACCAAGAGGTATGAGCAAGATCGCCGAAACAGAGCTTTATGCCCCGATCAAAGCCTGGCTGGAGGCGCGGGGATTTGAGGTGAAAGCCGAAGTGGGTGCGGCGGATGTGGTGGCGATGCGGGCAGGGGAAGAGCCTGTCATCATAGAGTTAAAGACTGGTTTCTCCCTCGCGTTGCTGCAACAGGCGGTGGCGCGGCAGGCGGTGACGGATGCGGTTTATGTGGCGGTGCCGCGCTGGAAGGGGCGGGCCGGATGGAAGGCGTTTTCCGGCAATATTGGCCTGTGCAAACGGCTGGGCATCGGGGTGCTTTCGGTGCGGCTCAAGGATGGCGCGGTGGAGGCGCATTGTGATCCGGTGCCGTTTCAACCGAGAAAATCCAAGACACGTAAAGCCCAGCTATTAAAGGCGTTTTCGCGCCTTGAGGGAGATCCGAATGTGGGCGGGACGCGCGGCGCAACCGTGACGGTTTACCGTCAGGACGCGGAAAAATGCGCGGTATATCTCAATGAAAACGGCGCAAGCCGGGGGCGGGATGTGGCCGGTGGCACAGGTGTGGAGAACGCAACAACCCTGATGCGGGACAACCACTATGGCTGGTTTGAGAAGGTCGAAAAAGGCGTCTACATGTTGAGCGAATCTGGCGTCGCGGCGCTTGCAGATGCGGGTTAAGCGTTGCGCCGGGACGGTGCATTAATCCGCAAAACTGGCCCTGTTGGCACGTCGGTATCGCGTCGGTATTGCGGCTGTTTCGCGGAGGTGGAATTTTTTGGACTTGAAAGGTTAATGCAGCGGCATGGTTTTGGTTGTGGAACATGATCCTGCATGGGCGGCGGGCTTTGCGCAAGAGGCGGAGGCCATCCACGCGGCGCTGGAAGCTGAGGCGATCGAGTTGCATCACATTGGCAGCACTTCGGTGCCCGGTCTGTTGGCCAAGCCAATCCTTGATCTACTTGGTGAGGTGGCGGATCTGGCGGCGGTGGATGCGGCCACTGCGCAGTTTGAGGCGCTGGGCTATGAGGTGATGGGAGAGCTCGGCATTCCGGGACGGCGGTATTTTCGCAAGATGGACGGTGCGGGGCAGCGCAGCCATCACCTGCATGTGTTTGAAAGAGGCTCTGCGCATGTGGCGCGCCATCTGGCGTTTCGCGACTACCTGCGTGCGCATCCGGCGGTGGCGGCGGATTATGGCGCGTTGAAACGCCAGTTGATTGCGGAAGGGCGCGGCGACTGGGAGGCGTATATTGACGGCAAAGACGCCTTTGTGCAGCGGGTTGAGGCGGAGGCCCTGGCCTGGGCGCGGAGGCGGGATCAGAGCTGAGTGAAATTTTTTAAGCCATAGGTGGATCGGGAGGGCCGCGCCTGAGCCTGGGTGGGCGCGGAGGAGCGGTGATGCATGGCAGTTTATCTGGCCAAGAGACTCTGCCGTTTTGAGGAATGAAGACCTTCGCAAATGCGCCCTCTCATGGGGAGGGTCGGGCGCGGCCCGGATTGGTCATCCGGGCTTTGATGCGTTTTCCAAACCCTCATCGTCCAACAAATCTGCAACGCCTGAAGCAGGTCGATCACTTTTGGTCAGTTTTGGGCGGGCGGCTCCAAAGTGAGGCCCGTCTGGTAGCTGCGTTCCAAGAGCGCGGCGCGGCGGGGGGCGGAGCCGGTGGAGCCGTTTAAGAGTTCGATCTTGCGCGGGGAGAGGCCGAAGTAGCCAAAGGTGCCTTTGGTCCAGAGGGTGTTAAGCGCGGCCGTGTAGCCCTCTTCTTCCATCTCGTCAGAGCGCGCGCCTGCGGGGATGAGCAACACGCCGGTGCGGGGGTTCAAGAGGCTTTGGTCTGGATCATCAAGCTGATCATAGGCCCAGCCCCAGGAAAAGACGCGGTCCATCCAGCCCTTCATCATCGACGGCATGCCCCACCAGAAGAGCGGGAAGACAAGGCAGATCGCGTCACAGCGTTCGATGCGCTCCTGCTCGCGCCGCACGTCGGGCGGGGGGGTGTCTGTGCTCTCGATATCAGCCATGGACCAAAGCGGGGAGAACCCCTCTGCGTTGAGATCGGCCAGCTCTGTGGTGTGGCCCGCCGCCTGCGCGCCACGCATGAATTCGGCGGCAACCGCATGGCTGAAAGAGGCGGGGTTGGGGTGGTCAATCACTGTGAGAACATGCATGTCGTCTGGTCCGGTTTGGCTGTGTTCTCAGAGAGATAGGGGAGGGGTGTGAGGATTGCGAGGGGGCGGCGTGTGGATGGAGAACGTCTTGATTTCCACCATGGATTGTTGCGGGCGTTTTGTTACCTTCGGAATGTGGGTGCAATTGGGAGACAATCTATGAGCGAAGGTCACAAGTGGTCATTTTCTGGCGAAGTTTTGGCGATTGGCCTTTGCGCGCTCGTTGGGACCGCCATTTCAGCACAGGATGTCGCGGTGAGCGAAGGGTTGAACACGGGGCCTTTGACGTCTTCGGAACAGTTTCAGGATGAGGTCGTGGATTTTGGCGCGTTGGGGCAGACGCAGTATCGCGGGAAACGGTTTCCTGTTCATCTGAGGCATGGCGCTTTGAAAATTGGGAGCGTTTTCAAAGGTCAGTACCTTTCTGCGCACACAACCGGGAATACTTCAGACAGTGGGCCGGTCATTGACCGCTTCGGAGATGGCAAGACGCTTTTCTTAGAAATGATCTCTGAGGGTCTCACCTATGGAAAGCGAGAGAAATACACGAGAACTGTTGGCTATGGTGCGCAGGCGAAAAAGACTGTGACTGTTGAGACCGTGCTGGGACACAGGCCGTTGGCTGTGGTCTTCCCCCGACCTCAATATGCCTTTGGGATCGAGGTGAAACGTCTGTTTCGCATGGAACAGCATGATGGGGCGGGCAAAAATGATCGACACATTCGCGTGAAAGCCTTTGGGGCGAATGGTGACCTTGTGGCGGAGCGGCGGATCATGGTTGCAGATGTATTTTCCGCAAGTTTTGTGCGCTGCCAGTATTCCCTAGATGTCACGGCGTTGCAAATCACCTCGAATGTAGACGGTGGCATCGCGCTGTCCAAACTGAGTTTTGATACCTCCCCAGAGCCGCCTGAGACCACGCGGAAAGCGCAAGTGGATTTGCCGGAGGGCTTTGAATTTATGCCGTGCAACTCACCGATGGGGTAGTGTCGACGGAAGGCTTCGCGAGGGACGGGGCGTGCCGAAGGGTGGGCTTTGTGCTAGGTGTCGTTGTTGCCTGCACGGGAGTGTACTTAAGGGCCGGCTTAAGGCGGTGTAGGGATGCACCTCTATGATTTTGAAGCACAGCATCTATGATAGGACTAGTGTCGCTTTCCGAACGGATTTTAGAGGACTTCAGCAATATGCCTCTTGAGGTACGTGATCTTTTATATTTTTTCCCAGCAGTGATAATTGGTGCCTTCCTCGTATTTTTTCTTTGGGGATCAGGGCTGCGGCTCGGCCGCCAGGGCTTTCGATTCATCCAGCCAAAATTTTTAAAGAATTTTCGTGAAAAGAAGGGTGCGCGGGACTTCACCACAACTGAGAGTGTATTCCTAGTAAAAGTGCGGGGCTACTACTTGGTCGGTGCAGTAATGATGTTTCTGTTCCTTCTTGAATTTTTCTTTCCGGGTTTGAATTTACTATAAATTATACTGCGGCGTATGTGTTCGCGATGCCATTGCTGCGTTTCGAGGTGGGACGCCTGACAGCCCGGAACAAGGGCGCAGCCCGCCGGGCCAGCGCCCGACCGCCCCTCTAGGCGGGCGCTTTGTGTGCGGTTATAGGAGATTGCGGGCCAAGAGGTCTTTGGCAGAGATAAAGTGGCGACTTTGCACGTCTGTGCGCCCACCCGCGGTCGGGCGCTGGCCCTTGCAGCGGATAAAGAAAAAGGGCCGCCTGGAGGCGACCCTTTCATATTTGTCTGGCGGAGGCTTTCGTGACCTTGGCCCAAAGGCCAAGGCACTGTCGCCTTCGGCAGAACTTCCTTATGGAAGTTCGCCTTACATCATGCCGCCCATGCCGCCCATGTCAGGCATTGCAGGTGCGGCTGCGCCTTCTTTGGCTGGCTTGTCTGCAACCATCGCTTCGGTGGTGATCAGCAGTCCTGCAACGGAGGCTGCGTCTTCCAGAGCGGTACGGGTCACTTTGGCTGGGTCGATCACACCGAAGGAGAACATGTCGCCATATTCTTCGGTCTGTGCGTTGAAGCCGAAGGAGGTGTCGTCGCTCTCGCGGATTTTGCCCGCCACAACAGCACCGTCAACACCGGAGTTCTCTGCGATCTGACGCAGAGGTGCTTCGATGGCTTTGCGCACGATGTTGATGCCTGCGTTCTGGTCAGCGTTTGCGCCTTCCAGACCGTTCAGTGCTTTACCGGCCTGAACCAGAGCAACACCACCGCCGACGATCACGCCTTCCTGCACAGCTGCGCGGGTTGCGTTCAGAGCATCGTCCACACGGTCTTTGCGCTCTTTCACTTCCACTTCGGTCATGCCGCCAACGCGGATCACAGCAACACCGCCTGCCAGTTTGGCAACGCGCTCTTGCAGCTTCTCACGGTCGTAGTCGGAAGAAGTTTCTTCGATCTGAGTGCGGATCTGAGCCACGCGTGCTTCGATCTCTGCTTTCTCGCCTGCACCGTCAACGATGGTGGTTTCGTCTTTGGTGATCTCGATTTTCTTGGCGGTGCCGAGCATGTCCATGGTGACGTTCTCGAGCTTCATGCCCAGATCTTCGGAGATAACCTGACCGCCGGTCAGGATGGCGATGTCCTGCAGCATGGCTTTGCGGCGGTCGCCGAAGCCAGGTGCTTTAACAGCAGCAATTTTCAGGCCGCCGCGCAGTTTGTTCACAACCAGAGTTGCCAGCGCTTCGCCTTCCACGTCTTCTGCGATGATCAGAAGAGGCTTCTGGGACTGGATCACCTGCTCAAGCAGTGGAACCATTGGCTGCAGGGAAGAGAGTTTCTTCTCGTGTAGCAGCACCATGCAGTCGTCCAGATCAGCGATCATTTTGTCTGCGTTGGTGACGAAGTAAGGGGAGAGGTAGCCGCGGTCGAACTGCATGCCCTCAACAACATCGGTCTCGGTTTCCAGACCTTTGTTTTCCTCAACGGTGATCACGCCCTCGTTGCCAACTTTCTGCATCGCGTCTGCGATCTGCTGGCCGATTTCGGCTTCGCCGTTTGCGGAGATGGTGCCAACCTGAGCAACTTCTGCGGAGTCAGCAACTTCGCGGGATGCGGATTTGATGCCTTCAACAACTTTCGCAGTTGCCAGATCGATGCCGCGCTTCAGGTCCATTGGGTTCAGACCAGCAGCAACCTGCTTGAGGCCTTCACGCACGATGGCTTGTGCCAGAACGGTCGCGGTGGTGGTGCCGTCGCCGGCTTCGTCGTTGGTGCGGGAAGCAACTTCCTTCACCATCTGTGCGCCCATGTTCTCGAACTTGTCTTCCAGCTCGATCTCTTTGGCCACGGACACACCGTCTTTGGTGATGCGTGGTGCGCCGAAGGATTTCTCCAGAACAACGTTACGGCCTTTTGGGCCGAGGGTCACTTTGACTGCGTCTGCGAGAACGTTCACGCCGCGCAGCATTGCATTGCGGGCATCGGTGTCGAATTTGACGTCTTTTGCCATTTTATAGGCTCCTAAATTCGTAAATTGCGGTCAGACGATCAGGCAATGATGCCCATGATGTCGGATTCTTTCATGATCAGCAGTTCTTCACCGTCAACGGTGACTTCGGTGCCGGACCATTTGCCAAACAGGACTTTGTCGCCCGCTTTCACGTCGAGCTCGACGCGTGCGCCTTTGTCGTCACGTGCGCCCGCGCCCACGGATACAACTTCGCCTTCAGCTGGTTTTTCTTTGGCGCTGTCTGGAATGATCAGACCGCCTGCGGTTTTCTCGTCGCTTTCAACGCGGCGAACGAGCACGCGGTCATGCAGAGGTGTAAAAGCCATGACTAGGTTTCCCTAATTAAAGTGTCTCCCTGACTCCTCAGCGGAGCCGTTATCACTCCCTAATGGCGAGTGCTAACGGCGAAAGAGGTAGGGGGCGAATGCGGGGGAGTCAACGCTGTTGCGTCAATTTTTTGAATTGGGCGGAAAAAGGCAGGTCGGACCCATGTTTTATGGCGCTTGTAAATCGGGGCGGGATGCCCAAAGGTCTGCCTGCGAGACCACACTGACAAAGGATCCTCCGGCGTGACCAACATACTTTATGACGCTTTGATTGCCCCCCATGCAGAAAATGCGGCCGTTTTTCTGGATTGTGATGACGGGGTTTCGCTGAGCTATCAGGATTTTGTCGCGCGGGCTGCTCAGATGGCGCATGTGCTGCAAGCGGCGGGTGTGGCCCCGGGGGAGCGTGTCGTGGTGCAGGCCCCAAAGACTCGCGACACTCTGGCGCTTTATGGTGGTGCGTTGCAGGCGGGGGCGGTCTATCTGCCGCTTAATACTGCCTATACGCAGGATGAAGTGCGCTATTTCTGTGAGGATGCGACGCCGAAGCTGATTGTCTGTGATGCCAAAGATGCGGACCAGATTGGAGAGATTGCGGCGGATGTTGGGGCGCAGGTGCTGACGCTGACAATGACAGGCGGGAGCCTGAGTGCGACGGCAGATGCGCAGCCTGCGCAGTTTGAGACCGTGGCGCGCGGGCCGGACGACCTTGCCGGGCTGCTCTACACATCAGGCACCACCGGGCGCTCCAAGGGCGCGATGATGTCGCATAAGAACCTGCTGTCCAACGCGCGGTCGCTGACGGATTTATGGCAGATCACATCTGAAGACAGGCTGGTTCATGCTTTGCCCATTTTCCACACCCATGGGCTTTTTGTGGCCATGAACACGTCGCTGTTGGCAGGCGCGCGGGTGCGGCTGATGGCGCAGTTTGATCTTGAAGAGATCCTGGGCGCGCTGCCGCAATCCTCGCTGATGATGGGTGTGCCGACGTTTTATACGCGGCTTTTGGGCGATGGGCGGTTTGACAAAGCCCTCTGTGCCAATATGCGGCTGTTTATTTCCGGTTCTGCGCCTTTGCTGGCAGAGACCCATCAGGCCTTTGAGGCGCACAGCGGTCACCGCATCCTTGAGCGCTACGGCATGACGGAAACCAATATGATCACCTCCAATCCCTATGACGGGGCGCGGGTGGCGGGCACGGTGGGCCATGCGCTGCCGGGCACGGAGGTGAAGATCACCAATCCGGAGACCGGTGAGACCCTGCCGCATGGAGAGATCGGCATGATTGAGGTGCGCGGGGACAATGTGTTTCAGGGCTATTGGCAGATGCCGGAGAAAACCGCCGAAGAGCTGCGTGAAGATGGGTTTTTCATCACCGGTGATCTGGCGGTGATGGAGCCGGATGGGCGGGTCACCATTGTGGGGCGGGCGAAAGACCTGATTATTTCCGGGGGCTACAACATTTATCCAAAAGAGGTTGAGGATGTGCTCAACGATCTGGAGGGCGTGTCGGAAAGCGCGGTTTATGGCGTGCCACATGCGGATTTTGGCGAGAGCGTGATTGCGGCGCTGGTGGCGCTACCCGGCGCGACTCTGGATGTCGAGGTCATCAAGGCAGAGGTTGGAGCGCGGCTCGCACGGTTCAAACATCCGCGACAGTATGTGGTCATGGAAGCCTTGCCGCGTAACACTATGGGCAAGGTGCAGAAGAACGTGCTGCGGCAAGAGCACAAGGGGTGAGAGATGCAGATCACGGCAAATGGCATTCAGATTGAGGTGGAAGACCACGGGCTGCGCGAGGGCGTCCCCTTGGTGCTCATCCGGGGGCTGGGGTCTCAGCTGATCCACTGGCCCAAGGAGTTTGTGCAAGGATTGGCCGCTGCAGGTTTTCGCGTGGTTTTGTTTGACAATCGTGATGTGGGGCTTTCGCAGCGCTGTCCTAAAGAGGGGGTGCCAAGCCAAGCGGATGAGATCACGGCACGGGCTTTGGCAGAGGGCACGGTGCCTGCTGCGTATCGGCTGGATGACATGGCGGCGGATGTGGTGGGCGTGATGGATGCGCTGGGCATCGAGACAGCACATGTGTTTGGCATGTCCATGGGCGGGGCGATTGTGCAGCTCTTGTGCATGGATCACGCCGCGCGTTTGCTCAGCGGCACCATTGTGATGGCAACAGCACGCCCCTTTGCGGAGCGTGGCGGCAATGCGGAGTGGCTGGCGACCTTGTTGGCGCATCCGGTGGCGCGGGAGGAGTTCATTGCCAATGCGCTGCGGGAATATGAGTTCTGGGGCAGCCCGGCCTATCCGATGACCGAGGCGGAGCTCACGGCGCAGGCGGGGCTGGCCTATGACCGGGGCTTTGATCCGGAAGGTGTGAACCGTCAGGTCTTGGCGGTGATTGCCTCCACCGACCGGCGGCATGATCTGGCCCAAGTGACGGTGCCCTGTCAGGTCATTCACGGCGAAAACGACACGTTGATCCCGCCGGAGGCCGGGGCGGAGATTGCCGGGCTGATCCCCGGGTGTGATTACCACGCGATTGACGGCATGGGGCATGTGATCACGCCGAAACAGGCGCCGCTGCTGGTGGCGATGATGCAGGATTTTGTGGCGCGTCACGCGGGCTGAGCGCACAGGCTGAATTGACCTGTGCGGCCCCGTGGCGTAGAGCTAGGGCAACTCAGATGGAGGTTTTATGGCCCGGTATCAGGATGCCTGAACATGGCGGGTGGCAGAGTGCCCACCCGATGCACCAACAGATCAGCGACCCAAGCGCTTTGGCGCGGGGCTGAGCGTTTGTGCCCCCACTATTTTCTGTTACCTTTCGGCCAGATGCGCAGCGTGTGGCTGATCCATGAGAGTTCATGACCAATGACACGGGACTATTCCCAATTTTTGCCCAGCAGTGGCACCCCTTCTGACACCCCCAAGCGCGCGCCGCTGGATATTCTGGGATGGCAGCCTTTCTTCGCCCAGCAGACTGATCTTGATGCTCTGGAGGCCTCTCCGCCGGTGCGGGTGGTGGAAGTGCATCGCAACGGATTGCGTGTGCGCGGCGACGGCATTGAGGCGCTGATCCCGCCGGGGCCTGAGGCCACGGTTGGCGACTGGCTTTTGTATAATGCGGAGCTGCCGAGCCACAGCGAGGTTTTGGAGCGCAAGAGCCTGTTTAAGCGCCGCGCCGCAGGGCACGACCGCAGCATTCAGATGATTGCCGCTAATGTGGACACCGCCTTTGTGGTGACTAGCTGCAACAATGATTTCAATGTGGCGCGGCTGGAGCGGTTTCTGGCGCTGGCCTTTGAGGCGGATGTGACGCCGGTGATCGTGCTGACCAAGGCCGATCTGTGTGAAGACACCGCGCCCTTTGTGGACGAGGCGCAGCGGATTTCGGATCGGGTGCCGGTGGTGTTGCTGAATGCCAAAAGCGAAGAACCTGCCGCAAAGCTCGCCGATTGGTGCGCGCCGGGGCAGACGGTGGCGTTTCTTGGCACCTCCGGTGTGGGGAAATCCACGCTGGTCAATGCGCTCTTTGGCAGTGAGCAGGCCGAGACCGGGGCGATCCGCGAAGATGACAGCCGCGGGCGGCACACCACCACGGCGCGGCAGCTGCATTTCACCGAGGCCGGGCTGGCCAT
Organism: Shimia sp. R9_3; assembly: GCF_017743755.1. Taxonomy (NCBI): domain Bacteria; kingdom Pseudomonadati; phylum Pseudomonadota; class Alphaproteobacteria; order Rhodobacterales; family Roseobacteraceae; genus Shimia; species Shimia sp. R9_3. The sequence goes on from NZ_JAGHRP010000006.1 coordinate 216,978, forward strand.
TCTGGACACGCCGGGGATGCGCGAGTTGCAGCTTGCGGAGGCGGGTGATGGCCTGGCGGATCTGTTTGCCGATGTGGTCGAGCTGGCCACACAGTGCAAATTCCGCGATTGCGCCCATGAAAGCGAGCCGGGATGCGCCGTGCGTGCGGCGATCGCGGCGGGGACGCTGGATGCGGATCGGCTGGAGCGGTGGCGCAAGCTTGAGGCAGAGGAGCGGCACAACACCGCCTCGCTGGCGGAGCGACGGGCCTATGACAAAAGCTTCGGCAAGATGATCAAAACCGTCACCAAAGCCCATAAAGGGCGAAAGGGGCGCAAGTAGCCGGAATTTTCTCCCCAAAACAGAGGCGTTCGGAGTGATCCGGGCGCCTTTTGTCTGCGTATCTTTCTCAAACCGGCCAGAAAAACTCTGAATATTGGGCGGGGGGTGGACCCAAAGCGCGCAAGGGAGGGCGACAACCATGCATTTCAGAATGCCGATCCGGGAACGCTCTCTGATGTTGTGCCTCACGTTCGCGCTTGCGCTGGGTTGGGGGGCAACCGCCAAGGCGGAGACTTCTGCCACCGCCGCGCCGGAGGTGGAGAGCCTGCTTGGGCAGCCTCAGACGCTGGGTTCGGGACAGTTCCGTTATCTGGGCCTGAAAGTCTATGATGCACAGATGTTTGCGCCGCAGGGGCAGGGGTTTGACCGGGACGGGAAATACGCGCTGAAGATCGAATATCAGCGCAAGATCCGGCGCAAGATTTTGCTGCGGGCGTCACTGGAAGAGCTGACACGGATTGAAGGCGAGCAGGCGGATCATGCGGATATCCTGTCCAAGCTGACCAGCTGTTACCGCGACATCCAGCCGGGCGACCGGATTGTGGCGGCCCCCAGAGGTGCGGATGCGTTGCGGTTTTGGGTGAATGGCACCCAGACCTGCACCCTGCAGCATGACAATATTCGGGATCGCTATATGGCGATGTGGATTGGAGATAAGGCGCGCAATCAGAACTTTGCGCGCGACGTGATGGCTGAGCAAAGGTAGCGGGGCTGACAGCTCCCCCCAGCGTGGCGGTGCCGCGTTCCGCTCGATGCGGTATCGCGAAATGTCTCGTTGCCTTGCATTAAGCCCGGCCCCTCTGTTGCTGCTTTGGTCCGGCGGCGACACCCGGGGCTGCGCGTGGTCGGGATGGCTTGCTCGTCCCGGCCACGCGTGTCACTCAGGGCGGTATGAGACTCTTGCTTCTGACCGCTATCACGATGACCGCCTTTGCCGCGAACTCTGTTCTGAACCGCGCCGCTGTGGGCGGGCTTGGCATGGATGCCATGAGCTTTGGCGTGATCCGGCTTGTCTCCGGCGCGCTGGCGCTGGCGGCGCTGATTGCCTGGCAGAAGCGTGGCTTTGCCATTGGCGGGGTCGGGCGTGGCGTCGCGGTGGCGGGTCTTCTGGCGTATATTTTTGGTTTCTCATTGGCCTATCGCGGCTTGGATGCGGGGCTTGGCGCGCTGATCCTGTTTGGCGTGGTGCAAATCACCATGTTTGGCGGCGCCGTTGTGGCGCGTGAAGACATGCCGATGACCCGATGGCTTGGTGCCGGATTGGCGCTGGCGGGGCTGGTCTGGCTGCTTGCGCCGGGTTCAGGTGGCGCCGTTTCGGTGGCCCATGCGGCGGCGATGGCGGCGGCGGGCCTTGGCTGGGGCATCTATTCGCTGCAGGGACGCAGAGAATCAGACGCGACGCAGGCCACGGCGATGAACTTCATTCTGGCCGCACCGGTGGCGGTTTTGCTGAGTTGGGCGCTGGCTGGCGAAATTGTGATCGGCGGTGCTGCGGCGCTGAGCGGGCAGGGCGTGGCGCTGGCGGTGGTTTCTGGCGTGATCACCTCGGGGCTGGGATATGCGCTGTGGTATGCGATCCTGCCGGGGCTGGGCGCAAGCCGCGCGGCGGTGGCGCAGCTGACCGTGCCGGTGATCGCCATGGCGGGCGGCATGGCGTTTCTGGCAGAGCCGCTGACCCTGCGGTTTGTCGGCGCGGCGGTGCTGGTGATTGGCGGCGTGCTGGTGTCGATGCGCAAGGCTTAAGCCGCGGCACAGCACTGCAGCGTGATTAGGGCTTCACGATGGGTTCCAGCGGATCATAAGTGAGCCCGGAGCCCCAAGCGACATCGGGCAGGCTGTCAGGCTTAAACCGCACCCCGCTAAGCTCTTCACGGGAGAAAAACCGCCGCTCGGTGACGATGTTCTCCGGATCTTTCCAGTCGTGGCTCAGGCTGCCCTCGGTGATGGTGCAGCGGAAATAGATGTCGACCTGATGAAAGCTGCCGCTTGGGTCGTGAAATTCATTGATCAGGCAGGGATCATGTACGGCGACGGTGAGGCCGCATTCCTCCCAGACTTCACGGGCGAGATTTTCCTTCAGCGAGCTGTGCCGCTCCACCCCGCCGCCGGGCACACACCAGAGATCGCTTTGACCCTCGGGATAGGCATTCACCAGCAGCAGCTTGCCCTCTTGCAGGATAATGGCGCGGGCAGCGAGACGGGGAGAGGGCGAAGGCGGCGACATGCATAAAGTTCCGTAAGGTTTTTGCTTTTGTAGAGCGGGCGGAGCGCCTATCTCAAGGCCATGAGATATTTGATCCGAAAATGCGCCGTTCTGGCCGCGCTCCTGCCGTTGATGGCCGCGCCTGTGCTGGGCACTGTGCCAACTGAGACCGAAGACCCGCGGGCAGAGGAATGTGTGGTGATGCTGCATGGGTTGGCCCGCACCAAGAATTCCTTTGTGGTGATGCAGCTTGCGCTTGAGCGACACGGCTATGAGGTGGTGCGGCAGGGCTATCCCTCCACCAAGGAAGATATCGCGCATCTGGCCTACGGCACCCTGCCTGAGGCGGTGGCGAAATGCGGCGACCGGAAGGTGCATTTTGTGACCCATTCCATGGGGGGCATTCTGCTGCGCCAGTGGTTTGTGAACAACCGGCCTGAAAATCTCGGCCGGGTGGTAATGTTGGGGCCGCCCAACAAAGGCAGTGAAGTGGTGGACGAGCTGCGCGATCTGGCGCCGTTTGAGTGGCTGAATGGTCCGGCGGGGCAGGAGCTGGGCACGGACGGCTTGCCAAGCGATCTGCCGCCGGTGGATTTTGAGCTGGGTGTGATTGCGGGGGACCGCTCGCTGAACCCGTATTTCTCAAGCCTGATCGAGGGACCGGATGACGGCAAGGTTTCGGTGGCCAGTACCAAGGTGGCGGGCATGAAGGATCATATCGTTCTGCCGGTGACCCATACGTTTATGATGAACAATCCGGTGGTGATCGCGCAGGTGGAGGCCTTCCTTGCAGAAGGCGCTTTTGATCCGGAGCTGGGCTTTGAGGGGGCGGAGGCCACTGTGCGGGCCTTGCAGCGGATTGTGGAAGATGACTGCGTGGCCTCTGCCTGTGATGAAGAGGCGCGCCACGATGAGTGATCCGGCGCTGGATCTGGCGCTGGATTTGACGGGCGCGGAGGTGCTTTTGCCGGACGGTTTGGCGCAGGTCACGCTTGGTGTGCGCGACGGGATGCTGGCCGCTCCGGCGCCGAGGCATAGGCCGGGACGCGCGATTGATCTGAGCGGGTTTCGGATATTGCCGGGCATTGTCGATCTGCATGGCGACGGTTTTGAGCGCCATCTTGCACCGCGTCGCGGCGCAATGAAGAACCTTGGCGACGGGCTGATGTCGGTGGATGCGGAGCTGGCGGCCAATGGCATCACCACGGCTGTGCTGGCCCAGTTCTGGAGCTGGGAAGGCGGCATGCGCAGCCCCGATTTTGCGCAGCGGTTTCTGACTGCGCTCGATGCAGCGGAAGGGCTGTTGACCGACATGCGGGTGCAACTGCGTTTTGAGAGCCATTTGCTGTCTGACTATACGGATTTTGAGGCGGCGGTGGATGCGCACGGCGTGCCTTATGTGGTGTTTAATGACCACCTGCCCCATGCCGCCTTGGAGAAGGGCAAAAAGCCACCGCGGCTGACCGGGCAGGCCTTGAAGAGCGGGCGCAGCCCGGAAGCGCATCTGGCCTTGCTGAAAGAACTGCACGGCGCGCGGGACGCGGTGCCAGAAGCGGTGGCCGGACTGGCGGCGCGTTTGGCTGCCAAAGGCGTGCGGCTCGGCAGCCATGATGATGACACGGCGGAGACACGGGCCTTTTGGCGGGCGCGTGGGCTGACGATCAGCGAGTTTCCGGAAACCCGCGAGGCGGCAGAGGCTGCGCAGGCAGCGGGGGATCCGGTGGTGATGGGCGCGCCCAATGTGGTGCGCGGCGGCAGTCATTCCGGCAATGTGACCGCATCAGAGCTGGTGGCCGAAGGGCTGGTGGATGCGCTGGCCTCTGACTACCACTATCCGGCCCCCAAACAGGCGGTGCTGCGCATGGTTGAGGAAGGCGTCTGTGATCTTGCGACCGGCTGGGCGCTGATTTCGGCGCGGCCGGCAGAGGTGTTAGGGCTGAGTGATCGCGGCACGCTGGAGGCGGGCAAACGCGCTGATCTGATTGTGATGGCGCCGGATGGGCGCATCGGCGCGACGCTTGTGGGCGGGCGTGTGAGCCATATGGCCGGAGATGTGGCGGCGCGGTTTATGGCGGCTTAAGGGGAAAAGAGGGGGCTTCGCCCCAGCCTCATCTTTGATGTGGCTACCCCAGGATATTTGACGAATGAGAAGGCGGGGCCCCGCGACAGGGCCCTTTGAGTTCGCCTTGACGTGTTATTTGGCGGCGTCGGCTTTGACGCGGTTGACGTGGCCCATTTTGCGGCCTGCTTTGACCTCGGACTTTCCGTAGAGATGCACGGCGGTGTCGCGCTCTTTGAGCAGGGCGGGGAGCTGGTCCATGTCGTCGCCGATCAGGTTTTCCATCACCACATCGCTGTGACGCTGGCCGTCGCCCAGAGGCAGGCCGACCACGGCGCGGATGTGTTGCTCAAACTGATCGACCGCGCAGCCGTTTTGGGTCCAGTGGCCGGAGTTGTGCACGCGCGGGGCGATTTCATTGACGATGAGCCCCTCAGAAGTGACGAAGAGCTCCACACCCATGACGCCCACATACTCCAGCGCGTTCAGGATGTTGGCGGCGAGCAGCACCGCGTCCATGCGTTGCGCGGCGGTGAGGCGGGCAGGCACGGTGGTGGTGCGCAGGATACCCTCCGCATGCACGTTTTCGCCCGGATCAAAACAGGCGACCTGACCGTCGATGCCGCGTGCGGCAATCACGGAGACCTCATGGGAGAAATCGACAAAACCTTCCAGAAGCGCGGGGGCGCCGGCCATATCGGCGAGGGCGGCCTCCGCATCGGCAGCGGTTTTCAGGCGGGCCTGACCTTTGCCGTCATAGCCAAAGCGGCGGGTTTTCAGGATCGCTGGTGCGCCGATCTCGGCCACGGCTGCGGCCATTGTTTCGGCGTCGGTGACATCGGCGAAGGGGGCGGTTTTCAGGCCCAGTTCGCGCAGGAAAGTTTTTTCCGTCAGGCGGTCCTGGCTGACGCGCAGCGCTTCGCGGCCCGGGCGGATAGGCACATGGGCCTCAAGGATGTCGAGCGCGGAAGTGGGGATGTTTTCAAACTCATAGGTGATGACATCCACAGCTTCGGCAAAGGCGCGCAGGGCCTCGGCATCGTCGTAGCTTTTCTGGAAGTGATAGTTTGCCACGTGGCTGGCAGGGCAATCACCACCGGGCTCGTAGATGCAGGTTTTGTAGCCCAGACGGGAAGCCGCCACGGAGAGCATGCGGCCCAGCTGGCCACCGCCGAGGATGCCGATGGTGGAACCGAGGGGGAGGGGATCAGTCATCTTGGGGTTCATCCGGGATAGAGGCCGAGAGGGCGTCGCGCCACGCATCAAGGCGGGTGGCAAGGTCAGCATCCTGCAGCGCCAGAATGCCTGCGGCCATGAGGCCTGCGTTGGCGGCACCTGCCGCACCAATGGCCATCGTGGCCACGGGGAAACCTTTGGGCATCTGCACGATGGAGTAGAGGCTGTCCACACCTGACAGCGCGCGGGTTTGGACCGGAACACCCACCACAGGCACGCGGGTTTTGGAGGCCATCATGCCGGGCAGATGGGCTGCGCCGCCTGCGCCTGCGATGATCACCTGAAGGCCGCGCTCGACGGCTTCTTTGCCGTAAGACCAGAGGCGATCCGGGGTGCGGTGGGCGGAGACGATCTTCTTCTCGTAGGTGATGCCCAGCTCTTCCAGAATGGTGGCTGCTTCTTTCATGGTCGGCCAATCGGATTGGCTGCCCATAATGATGCCGACTTGAGGTGTGTCCGTCATATGCGCCTCTGACATGAGAATTTGGCGAGCGTTATAGACGGTTTAAGGATTTAAGCAACGGAGCCGATGGGCTTTGCGAAAATGCGCTGATGAGTGCTTATGAAGCGATGTCTGATTTGCGCATATGCGGGTCTGGCATATGCAGAAGCGCAAAGCAGCCCGTAATTCTGGCAAGATGCTTTGCGCTTTTTCTGGAGGGTCGTGCGTTGGGGTAAGCGGGCAGCGCCGGGAGTGGGCGACTCGCGCGTTACGCCACTTTTTTGAGCTGCACGCCTTTGCGCTTTGCAATGAAGGCGGCGCGACGCTGGCCACGGGCCCAAGGCATCTGAGGGGCGTCTGCTTTGGATGCGGCAACAACGGATTTGATAAAGCGGCTCTGGGTTTTCATGTCTGCTCTCCTTGGTCTTTCTGGCCTCTGTCGGGCCTATTGTTTCCAACTTGAGATCAGTCTCGTGTCGAATTGAGGCAGAGATGGGGCAGGATTGGTCAGATTTTAGGAAAATGCGGTGACAATTTGGCGGTATTGGTGAAGGCCTTTAAAACAAAGGCCTTTCACAGGGCCGTGTTTAGAGGCGGATGCAGGAAATTAAGCGGCCGTAGTCTGCTTCTTTGGCGTGGGTGGTGCGGCGGTAGGAGTAAAATCTGTCTGCATCGGCATAGGTGCAGTGGCGGATCCACTCGGCCTCGCCGACACCCGCGCGGCGCAGGCGGTGCAGCCCGTAGGCGGGCAGGTCAAACAGCATGCGGTCGCCTTCGCCATTGGCAAAGAAGCGGCTGTTCTCGGGGTCTTCGGCGAGAAAGTTGTCCAGAAACTCGGGGCCAACCTCATAGGCGCTTTGGCTGATGCAGGGGCCGATCACGGCGCGGATGTTGGCGCGGGAGGCGCCGAGGGCCTCCATGGCCTCCGTGGTGGTTTCGAGAATGCCGTCCAATGCGCCGCACCAGCCTGCGTGGGCAGCCCCGATCACACCGGCCTCAGGATCTGAGAACAGGACCGGTTGGCAATCTGCGGTGAGGATGGAGAGCGCGAGGCCCGGTTGGTTGGTGACAATCGCATCGGTGCGTGGGCGCTCGCCGGTGATGGGGCCGGTGGCGGTGTGGACATCGGCGGAATGCACCTGATGCACGGAGGCGAGGTGGGCGATGTCGACCTCCATCGCATCGGCTACACGTTGGCGGTTGATCGCAACAATCTCGGATTGGTCAGAGCTGCCCATGCCGCAGTTGAGGCCTTCGAAGATGCCGGAGGAGGCCCCGCCGCGGCGGGTGAAGAAGCCATGATGCACGGGGGCAAGCAGGTCCGAGGTGAGAATCTCAAGTGTCATGTGGTGCATCCTGCTGGGGGTGTGCCGCCTTCGGGGAAGAGCGCGAGGACTTTGAACAGGTTTCCCATTTCCTCGGGGTGCGTCAAGCGGCGATGTGCGGCGATGTGGCTGGCAAGCGCCGCGCCGCTGAGGTTTGCGGCCAGGGCCTGTGCGCGGGCGGTGATGCCGAGGCGCTCCAGAAACACGCCTTGCGGGGTGAGGCGGCTGTGGGCGCAGGGGGCGGCCTGTGCCAGGGCCTCAAAATCCACATGGGCGGTCAGGTCACTGCTGCCCGGCGCGGCGAGCGGGTCGATGAAGGCGTGATCCTGCAGCGCTTGCAATGTGTCGCCCTGCGCGCGCCAGTCGCCATAGTCAATCAGCAGGGCCGCGCCGCCCGCGTCGCGGATGCGGGTGCCGATCTGATCGGCGATGGCGCTGGCCTGCGGACAGGTTTCAACGATGTTGTCTTGCACCGTGTCGGCAAGGCGGTGCGTGAGGTGCAGCTGCGGCAGTTCTGGCCCCAAGGCAAAGGCAAGCGCGCCGTCGCGCATGGCGATCAGGCGCTCGTGCCAGCCTTCCGAACCGCGTTGGTATTGGCGGATCGGGAGGGCGTCAAAAAACTCGTTGGCGATGAGATAGAGCGGCTGATCCGGCAGGGTGTCGAGGCTGTCGTGCCATGTGACTTGATCGCCGAGGGTGTCGCGCTGTTTGGCGCGTAAGGTTGGGGAGGCCTCAACAAGGTGGATCTGGGCGGCGGCGTGAAAGCCCGGCACTGCGCGGGTGGCGCGCAGGATGTCATCCATGAGGGTGCCGCGGCCGGGGCCAAGTTCAGCCAATGTGAAGGGGGCGCGCGCGCCCTGATCGAGCCAGGCCTGCGCCAGCGAGAGGCCAATGAGTTCGCCAAACATCTGACTGATCTCCGGCGCGGTGGTGAAGTCACCGGCGGCGCCCAGAGGGTCGCGTGTGGTGTAATAGCCCAACGTGGGATGCAGCAGCGCCTCGCCCATATAGTCCGCCACGGTCATGGGGCCGTGGGCCTCAATCCGGGCGAGGAGGTGCTGGGTCAATGTGCTCATGTGGCGGGCGCGGGTTCAGGGCGGGCGCGTAGGATGAGGTAGAGGCCGAGGGCGATCATGGGTAGCGAGAGCAGCTGCCCCATGGTGAAGCCATAGCCGTTCATCTGCAGTGCGAGGCCAAGCGGGTTGCCCGGCGAAATGAACTGCGCATCGGGTTGGCGGACAAACTCCACGAGGAAACGCGCGGTGCCGTAGCCTGCGAGGAAAGTGCCGATCAGGGTGCCGGGACGTTTGAGCGCGCCGCGACGATAGGCGAGCCACAGCATGAGGCTGCCAAGGATCACGCCTTCCATGAGAGCTTCATAGAGCTGGGAGGGGTGGCGCGCGCAATAGGCCACCAGCTGGCCGCAATCCTGCGCGGCCTGACCGGGGAAGATCACGCCCCATGGCAGATCGGTGGGGCGGCCCCAGAGCTCGGCGTTGATGAAGTTGGCGATCCGGCCCAGAAACAGGCCGACCGGCACGCCAAGCGCCATGGCATCCCCGACCTGCATCGGGCGCAGGTCATATTTGCGGCAATACAAAAAGCCCGCGATGATCACGCCCAGCATGCCGCCGTGAAAGGCCATGCCGCCATCCCAGATGCGGATGATGTCGCCCGGATTGGCGAGATAAAACGCCGGTTTGTAAAACAGCACATAGCCAAGGCGGCCGCCAAGGATCACGCCGAGAATGACCCAGCTGAGCAGATCTTCGACCTGACGCGCTTCAATCGGGGCGGTGTCGTTTGGCCAGAGCGACGCGCGATTGACGGTGGCGACCACAATGCGCCAGCCGATCAGGATGCCGACGATATAGGCCAGCGCATACCAGCGCAGGGCAAATTCCATGCCAAAGGCGGAAATCGAGAAGATCTCGGGCGAGATATTGGGGAAGGGAATTTGTCCGCTCATGTGCCTCTCCGTTTGCGGCCCAAATGGCCGGGTGCGCGCGACAAAGTCAACCTTGTGTCTGCGGGCGTTGACGCCCATATAAGGGGTCAGGATCACAATGCGGAGAGAGCGATGCAAACCCGGAACAAATTCATGGACGACATGTCTCAGTTGATGACCAACGCCATGGGTGTCGCTCAGGGCGCCAAGGATGAGGCGGAGAACGCGATGAAATCGCTGATGGACCGCTGGCTGGCGGATCGCGATTTTGTCACCCGCGAGGAATTTGATGCGGTGCGCGCCATGGCGCAGAAGGCCCGTGAAGAAAATGAAGCCCTGAAAGCGCGGATCGAGGCGCTGGAAGGCAAGTAAGGCTCAGGCTTTTGCCGAGCTGAAGACTGTGGGGCTGGCCGATGGGTCGGCCCTTTTTCTTTTGGCTACAGCGCGATTGTGCCTGTGATGCAGCTCTGCACGGCGCCGCCGACCCAGATCTCGCCGCCATCACTTTGCACATGCACGCGGCCTTTGCGCCCCAAGGCGGTGCCTTGTGCGGCCACGTAGCTGGGTGCGGCATGGCCTGCACCGATGAGCCATTGGGCGATGCCAGCGTTCAGGCTGCCAGTCACCGGGTCTTCCAGCCCGCGGGCGGTGAAGCCGCGCACTTCAAAGTCGGTTTCCGTTGCCGGGGCAACGACGCCGATGCGCAGGCCGTTCAGCGTGGCGTAGTCCGGCGAGATGGCCATGGCCGTGGCGTGATCGCGCAGCAGAAGCGCCGCCCAGCCGGGGCCATTGTCGACCCATGCGCCCTCTACGATGTCTGCCTCTGAGAGGCCGAGGCCTTTGATGGCGCGGGCGCGGGTGGCTGCATCCAGCGCGCCGCTGCGGGTGAGGGGCGGGGCCATGAAGAAGAGCTTCTCGCCGTCGCGGCGGATGCGGATCAGGCCTGCGCCGCAGTCCTGCAGGATGTCGGCGCCTTTGGGTGCGCCGCCTTGGTTGAGCCAGACCTGCGCGCTTCCGAGAGTCGGGTGGCCGGCAAAAGGCAGCTCTTGCGCCGGGGTGAAAATCCGCACGCGGTAGTCGGCCGCAGGATCGCGGGGCGGCAGCAGGAAGCTTGTTTCACTCAGGTTGGTCCAGTTGGCGAGTTGCCCCATTTGGGTTTCGCTGAGAGGCTCTGCGTCGCCGACAACGGCCAGCGGGTTGCCAAAACTCGGGCTGTCGGTGAAGACATCAACCTGCGCAAAGGGGAATTCCTGCTGTCCCATCACTATCCTCTTGGAATCTGGCGAAAATCCGGGCATTGGGAACAGCCCTTCCTTGGGTCTCTCACCGGGCGGTGGAGACTTGTGCATACTTCACTTTAATCCACAACTTATTGCGTTATCCACAGATATTTTGCTTTACACATCGTAAAGGGCACCTCACCATATGTTGTAAGGGCGGTGGAGTTTTCCACAGGTCCTAGAGCAGGCACCAAGCGTTAGGGGAGCTGCCAATCCCCACGCGATAGCAAAACGAGGTGGCGCCATGGCATTATCAGAGCAGTTTCTGGAAGAAGACCTGCACCCTATTGATATCGTTGAGCATATCGCAGAGGTGCGGGACTGGAATTTTGAGCGGATCGCAGATGATCAGATCGCCATGGCGGTCGAAGGACAGTGGAAGACATATTCCATCACGCTGGCCTGGTCTGCCTATGACGAGACCCTGCGGTTGGTCTGTTCCTATGAGGCGCAGCCGCCGGAAGAGAAGCTGCCGCAGCTCTATGAGACGCTGAATGCGGTGAATGATGAGTGCTGGTCTGGCGCCTTCACCTATTGGGAGCGCCAGCAGCTGATGATTTATCGCTATGGTCTGGTGCTGGCGGGCGGACAGGTGGCGAGCCCCGATCAGATCGACACGATGATCCGCAATGCGGTGCAGAACGCAGAGCGGTTTTACCCGGCGTTTCAGCTTGTGGTCTGGGGTGAGCGAACTGTGAAAGATGCAATGCAAGTTGCCATTGCAGAGGCCTACGGGCGGGCGTAACACTTGCCCCCAACAGGATAAGGGGGCTTTCATGGACATGACTTTGGTGGCCGAGCGCGGGCTTGTGCTTTTGGGCTGCGGCAAGATGGGCTCTGCGATGTTGCAGGGCTGGCTGGCGGATGGGCTGCCTGCGGGCTCGGTCTGGGTGCAGGACCCCTTTCCCAGCGATTGGGCGCAGCAAAGCGGTGTCCATGTGAATGCAGAGCTGCCAGCAGCGCCCGCGGTGGTGCTGATCGCGGTGAAACCACAGATGATGGCGGATGCGCTGCCGGTCTTGGCGGCCATGGGCAATGGCGAGACGCTGTTTGTCTCGGTTGCGGCGGGTATCTCCATCGGCACTTACGAAGACATTCTCGGCGAAAACACCCCGATTGTGCGCGCCATGCCCAACACGCCCGCGGCTGTGGGCAAGGGCATCACGGCAATCGTGGCCAATGGGCCTGCGGGAGAGGCCGGTTTGGTGGCTTCTGAGGCGCTGCTCTCTGCAGTTGGTCAGGTGGTGCGCCTTGAGCGTGAAAGCCAGATGGATGCGGTCACCGGGCTGAGCGGCTCTGGCCCGGCCTATGTGTTTCATATGATCGAGACCATGGCGGCGGCAGGAGAGGCGCAGGGATTGTCGCCTGAGCTGTCCATGGCGCTGGCCAAAGCCACGGTGGCCGGTGCAGGCGCGCTGGCGGAGAGTGCTGAGGAAAGCCCCGAACAGCTGCGCATCAATGTCACAAGTCCCAATGGCACCACGCAGGCCGGGCTGGAGGTTCTGATGGACACCGCAGAAGGCCTGCCGCCTCTGATGATCAAAACCGTGGGCGCTGCGGCGGAGCGGAGCCGGGAGCTGGCCAATGGCTGAGATCAGTTTTGACGATTTTCTGAAGGTCGATATTCGCGTGGGCACGGTGGTGCGGGCGGAAGATTATCCGGAGGCGCGCAAACCTGCGATCAAGCTCTGGGTGGATTTTGGCGATGAGCTGGGCGTGCGCAAAAGCTCGGCGCAGATCACCGCGCATTACAATCCCGCAGGGTTGATTGGCAAACAGGTGATGGCGGTGGTGAACTTTCCACCGCGCCAGATCGGCAAATTCATGTCGGAAATTCTGGTGCTGGGGCTGCCCGATGAGGCGGGAGAGATCACGCTGATTGGCCCGGACGGGCCGGTGCCAAACGGGGGGCGGATGCATTGAAATCGCTTTTGATCACACGGCCGCTGCCAGATGAGGTGCTCGCGGCGGCGCGGGCGCAGTTTTCGGTGACGGTGCGGCTCAACAACCTGCCGATGGAGGGGGATGAGCTGCGCGATGCCCTGCGCAACTTTGATCTGGTGCTTCCAACGCTGGGCGATGTCTTTGACCGCAAGGTGTTTGCCGATGTGGCGGCGCCGCGCTGCAAGATGCTGGCGAATTTTGGCGTGGGCTTCAATCATATCGACACCAAGGCCGCCAAGATGGCAGGCATCACCGTGACCAACACGCCGGGTGCTGTGACAGACGCCACCGCCGATGTGGCGATGACCTTGATCCTGATGAGCGCACGGCGCGCAGGTGAGGGCGAACGTCTGGTGCGTGCGGGCCACTGGCGCGGCTGGCATCCGACCCAAATGCTGGGCATGCATCTGACCGGCAAGACCGTCGGCATCGCGGGCATGGGCCGCATTGGTCAGGCGATTGCTGCGCGCTGCCACTTTGGCTTTGGCATGCCGGTGAAATACTGGAACCGCTCTGAAAAAGAGCGGGCCTTTCCGGCGGAGCGCGTGACCTCGATCACCGATCTGGCGGCGCAGGTGGATGTGCTGGTGGCGGCGGTGCCCGGTGGGGCGGACACCCATCATCTGTTTGATGCGGAGGTCTTTGCCGCGATGCAAAGCCACGCCCATTTCATCAATATTTCCCGCGGGGAAGTGGTACATGAGGCCGCTTTGATCGCCGCTTTGGAGGCGGAGGAGATCGGCGGGGCGGGCTTGGATGTCTATGAGTTTGAACCCAAGGTGCCGGAAGCTCTGCGCAAGCGCGACAATGTCACCCTGTTGCCGCATCTGGGCACGGCGGCGCTGGAAGTGCGCACGCAGATGGGGCTGATGGCGGTGGACAACCTGATCGCTTTTGCCCAAGGGAAAACGCCGCCAAATCTCGTTTAAAGCCCTTGCAGGCCTGAAAATCTTAAGCGCGGGCGGCGGATTTATTCCGCCGCTCTGCGTTCCTTGGGCATGTCGCCCATGGCCTCGCGCCAGTGACGGCGGCAGAGAGACACATAGCTTTCATTGCCGCCGATCTGCACCTGAGCGCCTTCGCGCAGGACATTGCCGGTTTCGTCCTGACGCACAACCATGGTGGCTTTCTTGCCGCAATGGCAGATGGTGCGCACTTCGCGCATCTCGTCAGCCAGCGCCAGAAGCGCAGCGGAGCCGGGGAACAGCTGGCCCTGAAAATCGACGCGCAGGCCGTAGCACATGACCGGCACTTTCAGATCATCCACGGTGCGGGCCAGTTGCCAGACCTGCTCCTCGCTCAGGAACTGGGCCTCATCAATGAAGACACAGGCGATTTTTCCCTCGTCGATGCGAGCCTCGATCTTGGCAAAGAGATCAGAGCTTGGATCAAAGGTGTCTGCAGGCTCGGAAATGCCGATGCGGGAGGCGATGCGTCCCGCCCCTGCGCGGTGGTCGAGCTTCGCGGTGAGCAGATAGGTCTGCATCCCGCGCTCACGGTAGTTGTGAGAGGCCTGCAAAAGCACAGTCGATTTGCCGGCGTTCATGGTCGAATATTGGAAATACAGCTTGGCCATGGGCGGGTGATAAGACGCAACGGGCCATGGGTGCAAGACCATGGGAGGGGGCTGCGCAAAAAACTCTGACGGCGATGCGCAGAGGCCGATCGCTGCGTCGGATCGGCGGATGAGACAGGTTTGTTTGGCGGGTGGAGCGCACCCCGGGGTCAGACTGGTTGAACCATTGGGGATGTTGAACCCGGGATGCGCGGCCTGTTGGCCAACGGCGGATCTCCACGCAGATTTCCACCGCCCTCCTATGATCCGGCTGCACCCACCGGACACTGACATTGCCGGAGGAAACGCTTCCGGTCTTTCTCAAATGACAAAAATAGGGTTAATTCGAAAATGGGAAAAGAAATCTGCCTTTCCCCTCACGTGGGGGTGTGAGATGAAATGCGGCAGATCATTCAATGGGTTGGAACGAATATATGAGCGTTGTGGACAGTTATCTGAAGAAGCATTCCGAGGCCTTGGTGAAAGACGTCGGGATTGAGGCTGCCTGCGAGCTGACCGGCAAGTCCAAAGCAACGCTGGGGCGCTACTATTCCGGGCATGAGGAGCACGCGGATCGGTTTATGCCGATTGATGCGGTGGCCGCGCTGGAAGAGGCGGCGTCTTATCCGCATGTGACCGCAGCGCTTGCGGAGCTGCGGGGCAATTCGCTCAACCATGACAGCCGCCGCAACCCGAACAGCAATGGGGGCGTCAACTCCGATGTGATCGCGCTGAGCCAACGGTTTGCTCTGCTGATGGCGGAATACAACCAATCCATCGAGGATGGGGTGATCACTGTCACCGAGGCCAAACGTCTTTTGCGCGAAACCGTCGCGCTGCAGCAGGTTCTGGTGGATATGAAGCTGCATCTGGAAGAGGAATCCGTCTGACCGATGATCGATGCGTCCGGGCGTCGGCCGCTTCTGGCGGCTGAGCGTCACACACCGGAACTGTTGCACGGGTTTCTGGCGGATCTGGAAGCCACGCGGACTTCAGCGGAGGTCTGGGCGCTGATTGTCGAGGTGGGGCAGACCCTGAACCTGCCGTATATTGATTTCATCTGCGCCAACAACTTCTCCAACTGGAAGCGGACGCTGTTTATCCGCACCTCTTATGACAGCACCTGGCTGAACACCCACAACAACGATCCAGAGACCTCCAAGTGGAGCTATTTCCGCACCCATGCGATCAATTGCCTGACGCCGATTGCGGTGGGGCTGGAGTTCGCGGATGAATTTCACCACATCCCGGAGCAGCGCTACAAGGTGCTCAAGGAGGCGGCTGAGCGGGGGTTGCGCGCGGGGTTTTCTATTCCTCTGCGGCTGAATGCGCCGCCGCAGGCCGCGCTGATCACCTTTTGCGGGGACCACTCCAAAAGAGAGATGCGACACATCATTCAGACCCATGGATGGGTCCTAAATACTGTCGCAATGATGGGTCATCAGCGGTATCTTGCTCATTTTGCGGCAGAATTTACCGAACGGAACCAAATTTCGGACAAACAGCGCGAACTTCTGGAAATGATCGGGGCCGGGCTTCAGGACAAGGTGATTGCCGAGAAGCTTGAGATCTCTGTTTCTGCGGTGCGGCAACGGATGAAAAACATCCTCAGCAAAACCGGACTGTCCAATCGAGCGGACCTTGCAGCGCTGGCGATGAGCGCTGGGCTGGTGAAAGATCCGCTGAACCGGATGCACAATGAGGAAGCGGGTATTCTGGTTGAGATGGATGATCCGCCGGGCGGCAAGCATCTTGTGAGATACCGTTAGCATTTGAATTATAATGATTATTTTCGGGTTCTGGTGTTTTTTGGAGCCCAAAGAAAAAGGTGCCCCGGAGAACCGGGGCACCTACACGTCATGAAAAGACATACAGGGAAAATATGTGCACGGGTGTGCATACAAGACTCCGCACGGGACAGCGCAGAGTAGAAGGGGATCAGTAAACTATCACCTCTCGAACCTCTTGTCTCAGGATGCCTGGGGTAGCACCGCGGCGAAACAACAGCTCCCTCCGTAGACCATGCTAGCGCATTACCTTACGTGAGTCTGGTAGGGGAGACTGGGTGGTCACAGTAAAGAGAGCTGTCAATTGTGATAGTTTCTTCGATATAGACTGTTATTTCTGACAGTCAGTGTGCGGCAGTATACCGCACACTTCGAATCACAGTTTGTTAATGACGCTTGACGAGCACGGATCCAACTGAATAGCCCGCGCCGAAGGAGCAAATCACCCCGTAGTCACCGGCTTCCAGATCGTCAGAGTATTTCGAGAAGGCGATGATGGAGCCCGCAGAGGAGGTGTTGGCGTAGTCCTGCAGGATGTTGGGCTGCTCGCCGTCTTCCGGTGTGCGGCCCAGAACCTTCTTGCCGATAAAGTCGTTCATCGACTTGTTGGCCTGATGCAGCCAGAGGCGGCGCAGGTTGTCCGGGGAAACGCCTTCTGCTTCGAGGTGGGACAGCATGTGGGCGGAGACCATTGGCACCACCTCTTTGAACACCTTGCGGCCGTTTTGCATGAACTGCATGTCGCGGCGGTCTACCACGCCATCGGGGCGGGAGCGGCGCAGGAAGCCGTTGTTGTTGCGGATGTTGTTGGAGAACTCGGTGGCGCAGCGGGTCGAGATGATCTCGAAGTAGTCGCCTTTGGCGTCTTCGGCGCGCTCGATCACGGTGGCGGTGGCCACATCGCCAAAGATGAAGTGGCAATCGCGGTCGCGCCATTCCAGGTGGCCTGTGCAGATCTCCGGGTTCACAACGATGGCTTTGCGCACGGAGCCGGAGCGCACCATGTCAGCAGCAGCCTGCAGGCCAAAAGTTGCAGAAGAGCAGGCCACGTTCATGTCAAAGGCAAAGCCGCCCGCGCCAAGCGCGTTCTGGATCTCAATTGCGATGGCCGGATAAGCACGCTCCATGTTGGAGGCCGCACAGATCACCAGATCAATCTCGGAGGCGTCAACCTGCGCCTGCGCGAGCGCTTTGGTGCAGGCATCAAGGGCCATCTCGGTCATCACGCCGGGTTCGTCATCGCTGCGCTGACGCAGCAGCGGGTGCATCACGTCGGGGTTCAGCACGCCCTCTTTGTCCAGCACGTGGCGTTGTTTGATGCCGGAGGCTTTGTAGATGAATTCGCTGGAGGAATGCTGCATGGGCTCCATCTCGCCGGCTTCAATGGCGGCGGCGTTCTGGGCGTTCATCTTGTCGGCGTAGGCATTGAAGCTTTCGACCAGCTCGTCGTTGGTAATGACTTGATCTGGCGTGAAGACACCGGTGCCGGTGATGGCTGGCTTGAACATGTTGGGCCTCAAGAGTTTCCTGTGACGGGCAAATAGCATGGATTCAGGCGAGAAGGTCAAGAGTTTACCCTTGGTAAGCTTTCAATTCTGCCTTGTTTTGCTGATCACAAGCGGGCTGAGGCCGGTTTGCAAGATCAGGGAAAGGGGGCATCCGGATAGGTGACCCCAGCCAAATAGAGACCCTGTGGCGGACACACCGGGCCGCATGCGGCGCGGTCGCGGGCTTCCAGTGCGGCTGTCACATCATCCGGCGTCCACGCGCCTGCGCCGACGCGCTCCAGCGTGCCGACAAAGCTGCGCACCTGATTGTGCAGGAAGGAACGCGCCCGCACGTGGAAATGTATTTCCGGCCCGCCGATGGTCTCCACGCGTTCCACGTGCAGCTCATCCAATGTTTTCTGCGGGCTGGCGGCCTGGCAGATGGAGCTGCGGAAGGTGGTGAAATCATGGTTGCCGAGCAGACGGTCTGCGCCGGCCTGCATGGCGGTGACGTCGAGATCATGTTTGACCTGCCAGACCAGCCCTGCCTCATGCGTGGCGGGGGCGCGGCGCATGAGGATGCGGAAGAGATAGCGCCGTTCGGTGGCGGAAAACCGGGCGTGCCAGTCGTCATCCACGCGTGCTGCATTGACGATGGCCACAGGGTTGGGCTTGAGCTGGAAGTTCAGCGCCTCAGACAGGCGGAAAGGATCCCAGTCTTTTTCCATGTCGCAATGGGCGACCTGCGCCAGACCATGCACGCCCGCATCGGTTCGGCCCGCGGCGGCAATGGTGTGCTCGCGCCGCTCAAGCTTTGCCAAAGCGGCCTCAATAGCCCCCTGAACAGAGGGCTGATCGGCCTGGCGCTGCCAGCCTGCGAAAGGGGCGCCGTGGTATTCGACTTGGAGAGCATATCTGGGCATGGGCGTCCGGTTACCGCACTTGGGGGGAAATTTGAAGCCATTCTCACCACTGGAAATACAGGGGGCCGCCGCATAGGTTGAGGCAAACAGGCAGAGGGCCCAAGCCATTGGTCATAAGCACAATAACAGATGGGATCGCGCGTCAGGTTGAGGCGGTGGCCGACGGGGTCAGCGGTGTGTTTGAGCCGGTGGTGCGGCTGGGGGTGACCGGGCTTGCGCGCTCTGGCAAGACGGTTTTTATAACCTCGCTGGTGGCCAATCTGCTGGATCGCGGGCGCATGCCTCAGCTTGCTGCCGCCGCAGAAGGGCGCATTGAGGCGGCGTTTTTGCAGCCGCAGCCGGATCAACTGGTGCCGCGCTTTGATTATGAGCGGCACCTGGCGATGATGACGGGGGCCGCGCCCCAATGGCCGGAGAGCACCCGCGCGATCAGCGAATTGCGGGTGTCCTTGCGGGTGCGGCCCAATGGCCTTCTGGCAGGGTTGCAGGGCGCGCGGACCGTGCATCTTGACATTGTGGATTACCCGGGCGAATGGCTGCTGGATCTGGGGCTGATGGAGAAGAGCTTTACGCAGTGGAGTGCGGAGGTTTTGGAGCGGATCGCTACGCGCGACGAGGCGGCGGAGTTTCTGGGGCTGATGCGCGCGATGGACGGCGGCGCTGATCTGGATGAACCCAAGGCGCAGGATCTGGCGGCGGCTTTTGCGGAGTATTTGCAAGCGGCCCGCGCGGGCGGCTATTCCGATTGCACCCCGGGGCGGTTTTTGCTGCCCGGCGATCTGGCGGGCTCGCCGGTGCTGACCTTTGCGCCGCTTGTACCGGTGGAAAACGCGGGCAAGAGCAGCCTGTGGCGGGCGTTTGAGAAACGCTTTGAGGCCTATAAGGCGCAGGTGGTGAAGCCGTTTTTCCGCGATCATTTTGCCCGCATTGACCGGCAGGTGGTGCTGGTGGAGGCGCTGGGCGCGATCCACGCGGGGCCGCGGGCGCTGGAGGATCTGCGCGGCGGGTTGGCGGACACGCTCACCGCGTTTCGCCCCGGACGCACGGCCTGGCTCACGCGGCTGCTGGGGCGGCGGCGGGTGGAGAAGATCCTCTTTGCCGCAACCAAGGCGGATCATCTGCATCACAGTCAGCATCCGCATCTGACCTCGATCATGCAGGCGCTGACACGGGAGGCGGCGGATCGCGCGCAATTTGCGGGTGCTGAGACCGAGGCGCTTTCGCTGGCCTCCTTGCGGGCGACGGTGGAGGAAACCGTGAGCCATGACGGCGCGGCGCTTGATTGTGTGCGGGGGCGTCTGCTGGCGGATGGGCGGCAGGCGGCGTTTTATCCGGGGCAATTGCCGGAGGATCCCAATGTGTTGCTGAACGCGGCCAAGGTCGGCGCGGACGGCTGGCTGGATCAGGACTATCAGATCATGCGCTTTGCGCCTGCGGCCAACACCCTGCGCCCCGGCGAAGGCCCGCCTCATATCCGGATCGACCGCGCGGCACAGTTTTTATTGGGAGATGTGTTGTGACCGCGGCCTTGCGCCGTGCCCAAGCATCTGATGGGCCTGTCATGGGCGCGATCCTTCAGGGCTGGATTGAAGACACGCCGTGGATGCCGGTTCTGCACAGTCTGGCGGATACGCAAGCGTTCTGCGCGCATTTGGTTGAGGCAGAGGAGTGCTGGGTGGCTGAGGCGGATGAGCAGGTTCAGGGGTTTTTGGCCAGGAAAAATGGCTGGATCACCGCGCTTTATCTGCGACCCGATGCGCGGGGGCGTGGGCTGGGCACTGGGTTGTTGACACGTGCGCAAGAGGGTGCGGCGGAGCTGCAGCCGAGGTGCTTTCAGGAAAACCTCGCGGCACAGAGGTTTTATGAGGCCGCCGGGTTTCGCGCGGAAGAGCGCACGGATGGCGCGGGCAATGCGGAGCGGTTGCCGGATATCCGGTATGTCTGGCGGCAAGAGCGGAGAGAGATGTCATGAGCAAAGGCCCGGTTTTGATTGATCTGGAAGACAGCCCTGCGCCCAAGGTGGCGGAGGCGGCGCCGGTGCCGGATTTGATGGTGGAGACGCCAAGCGGGCAGGCGATGCAGGTGGCGGCCAAGCTGGGGGCGAGGAAGCCTTCGCGGTTGGCGCGGCTTTTTTGGGCTTTGGTGGCGGCGTTTCTGGGGGCGGCGCTTTCGGTGGCGGCTTGGGATTTTGTGACCGGACTGGTGGTGCGGTTTCCGCTCTTAGGCTGGGCGGTCATGGCAATCGGCGCGGCGGCTTTGGTGGTGGCTTTGCTGATCATCCTGAAAGAGCTGGCCGGGCTGGCGCGGCTGCGTCGGGTGGACGGGCTGAAGGCGCGGGTGGATGCGGCGGTGCGGGCGCATGATCTGACGCAGGCACGGGGCGTTGTGGATGATTTGCTGCGGTTTTACCGCGGTCGGGAGGATCTGGCCTGGGGGCGGGATGGTCTGACCAAACAGCGCGAAGAGGTGCTGGACGCAGATGCGCTGATTGCTTTGGCGGAGGCGGAGCTCATGGCGCCGCTGGATATGGCGGCGCAGCGCGAGGTGGAGGCCGCGGCGCGGCAGGTGGCGGCGGTGACCGCGCTGGTGCCGCTGGCGCTGGCCGATGTGGTGGCGGCGCTGACCGCCAATGTGCGCATGATCCGGCGGATTGCGGAGATCTATGGCGGGCGCTCCGGCACGCTGGGCAGCTGGCGGCTCTTTCGGGCGGTGATGACCCATCTGGTGGCCACGGGGGCCGTGGCCGCGGGCGAAGACCTGATTGGCGCGGTTGCAGGTGGTGGCGCTTTGGCAAAGCTCAGCCGCCGGTTTGGCGAGGGCATCGTGAATGGCGCGCTGACCGCACGCGTGGGCGTTGCGGCGATGGAGGTGTGCCGTCCGTTGCCCTTTGGCGCGGGGCGCAGACCTTCGGTGGCGGGGCTGGTGAAGCGGGCCTTGACCGGGCTGTTCAACAAAGAGAGCTGAGGGGGCAGTGTTTCCTACCCGGCCGCTGCGCTTGTGGCGGCTTTGGGGAGCCTCCGGCGGGGATATTTAGGGCAAGAGGAAGCCGCGGAGTATCCCTGCTTAAGCAGAGGGATCAGCGCAGGATTGGGACGCCGCCGGGGCCTTTGATCTGTTCGACCACACCGGCGCGCAGGGAACGGCCGATTTTATGGGCCAGGGCAGACCAGGCGGCGGCTTGGTCCTCGGTGAGTTCGCGCTTGAGCGTCATCTCAAAAAGCGCAAGCCAGGCGTCAAACATGCCGGGGCGCACATTGCCCGCCTCGCGGTGGACCTTCAGCGGGTTGCCATCATAGCTGCGCTCATAAAGGATCGCATTGGCCCAGAAATCAGCCACCTTGGCCTCATGGGCGGGCCAATCCTCCACATGCACGGCAAAGACCGGCCCGAGACCCGGGTGTTGGCGCACCATTTCATAAAACGCGGCCACCACGCGGGAGATCTCTTCGCGTGTCACGTCAAATTTTGGGGGCAATGTGGCCATGTTTGGTGTCCTTTTGGACGTGCCTACAGAGGCGCTGCCTTTCATACAAGCGCGCAGGGCGCTTTGTGGGTGTGACATATGTGTTTTACTTGGGATTTGGAAGTGAAACACTCGGGTTTGGTTGTTGAGAAAATCTGTCAAGTAACTGAAAATAAACAAAAATACCCTTGAGGTTGCGGATTTTTACGGATACCACTGGAGCACGAATTGATGCGGGACTCGTGGTGAGTCTCGATAGCCAGCAGAACAACCACAGCCAGCCCGTCGCCAGCCAGTTTGGGTTCTGAAAAGCAAAAGGAAAGACCGATGACTGATAAAGCTTGCAACGTATGTGCGTTCTTTGACGGGGCTGCTGCTTCTGAAGCTGCGAAAGCCGATACCGCGGGTCTGTGCCGCTTCAACGCGCCGACCTTCCTCACCGAAGAGGAGATGAAAGGCGCGGCGCAATGGCCGGTTGTGCAAAGCAACGACTGGTGCGGCAGCTTTGAAGGTCAGGCGGCCTAAGTCGTCGACCTTGTGTCTGACGGTTTTCTGATCAGACCAGCGCGCCAGATGAGGCTCATATAGGTCCCCTTAGGTCACGCCACGCAGCCAGCTTTTGCCAGCCACGCAGCCAGACCAAACCGGACCCAGCCTGATCAAGCCAGCCCGTTTGACAGCATGTGAGGGAGTTGCGATTGCCGCAGCTCCCTTTCTTATATGGTCTTGGGCGCTCTGCGGGGGCGATCATTGCTTTACCCCATGGGCTGAGCCGCCTATAAGGCGCTCATGACGCAGATATTCGCAATTATTATTCGAATTATCAGCCCGGCGCTCTGATCCAAGAACGAGCCGCCGGGACAAGGCGTATGGACTGCCGCGCCGCTCTACATCCTTCCAAATAAGACCGCCTGAAAAGGACCGGACACATGTGTGCCGATACCGTCAAAGAGACCCCAGAATACAAAGATACGCTGAACCTTCCGAAAACCGATTTCCCGATGCGCGCGGGGCTGCCCAAGCGTGAGCCTGCGTGGCTGGAGCGTTGGGAAAAGCTGGGTGTGTATGACCGCCTGCGCGAGAAAGAGGGGCGCACGCCCTTCACGCTGCACGATGGCCCGCCCTATGCGAATGGCCATTTGCACATCGGTCACGCGCTGAACAAGACCATCAAGGATATGATCGTGCGCTCCCATCAGATGATGGGTCATGATGCGCGCTATGTGCCGGGCTGGGATTGTCACGGTCTGCCGATCGAATGGAAGATCGAAGAGCAGTACCGCAAGAAGGGCAAAGACAAAGACGCGGTGGATATTGTCGAGTTCCGTCAGGAATGCCGCAAGTTTGCCGAGGGTTGGATCGACATCCAGCGCGAGGAATTCAAGCGTCTGGGCATCACCGGCAATTGGCCAAACCCTTACATCACCATGGATTATCACGCTGAGGCGGTGATTGCCGATGAGTTCATGAAGTTCCTCATGAACGGCACGCTTTATCAGGGCAGCAAGCCTGTGATGTGGTCTCCGGTTGAGAAAACCGCGCTGGCGGAAGCGGAAGTTGAGTACCACGACAAGGAAAGCTTCACGATCTGGGTGAAGTTCAAAGTGGCTGAGCCTGCCGATCACAAGCTGGCGGGCGCTTATGTGGTGATCTGGACCACCACGCCCTGGACGATCCCGTCCAACAAGGCGGTCGTGTTTGGCAAAGACATTGCCTATGGCCTTTATGAAGTGACCGGCACGCCGGAAGAAAGCTGGGCTAAAGTGGGCGACCGTTTTGTGCTGGCGGACAATCTGGCCGGTGACGTGATGACCCGCGCACGTCTGGATGCAGACATGTGGAAACGTGTCGGTGACGTGCCTGTGAGCGATCTGGAAGGTGTGGGGCTTGCCCACCCGCTGCATGGTGCGGACGGCGCGAACGGCGAATGGGATGACATGCGTGATTTCCGTGCGGCGGAGTTTGTGACCGACACCGAAGGCACCGGCTTTGTGCATTGCGCGCCATCTCACGGTATGGAGGAATTTGAGCTTTACCGTGATCTCGGGATGCTGGAGAGCGTTCTGACCTATAACGTAATGGATGACGGTGGCTTCCGCGCGGATCTGCCGTTCTTTGGCGGCAAGTACATCCTGAACCGCAAAGGCGGTGAGGGCGATGCCAACAAAACCATCATCGACAAGCTGGTGGAAGTGGGCGGCCTGCTGGCCCGTGGCAAGATCAAGCACAGCTATCCGCACAGCTGGCGCTCCAAGGCGCCGATCATCTATCGCAACACGCCACAGTGGTTTGCGAGCGTGGATCGCAAGCTGGATGACGGCAAAGGCGAGATGGGCGACAGCATCCGCGAGCGCGCGCTGCGCTCCATCGATGAGTTGGTCAAATGGACCCCGCAGAAGGGCCGTAACCGTCTTTATTCCATGATCCAGGATCGCCCGGATTGGGTGCTGTCGCGTCAGCGCGCTTGGGGTGTGCCGCTCACCTGTTTCGTGAAGAAAGGTGCGCTGCCCACTGATGAAGGCTTCCTACTGCGTGATCCTGAGGTGAACGCGCGCATCAAGGCGGCCTTTGAAGAAGAAGGCGCGGATTGCTGGTATGTGGAGGGCGCGAAAGAGCGCTTCCTTGGTGACGGCTATAACGCGGATGAGTGGGAGCAGGTGTTTGACGTGCTCGACGTGTGGTTTGACTCAGGCTCCACCCACGCCTTTGTGCTGCGTGACCGTGAGGACGGCACCGAGGACGGGATCGCCGACGTTTACATGGAAGGCACCGACCAGCACCGTGGCTGGTTCCACAGCTCGCTGTTGCAGGCGTCGGCCACGCTGGGCCGTGCGCCGTACCGCAATGTGGTGACCCACGGCTTTACGCTGGATGCCAAGGGCAACAAGATGTCCAAATCTCTGGGTAACACCATCGTGCCTGAGAAGGTTGTGCAGCAGTACGGCGCGGATATCCTGCGCCTGTGGGTGGCACAGACTGATTACACCGCCGATCAGCGTATCGGGGATGAGATCCTGAAAGGTGTGGCAGACAGCTATCGCCGTCTGCGCAACACCATGCGCTTTATGCTGGGCTCCCTCAGCGGGTTCACCGAGGCGGATCGCGTGGATGTGGCGGACATGCCGGAGCTGGAGCGCTGGGTGCTGCATCGTCTGGCGGAGCTCGATCATCAGGTGCGCAAGGGCTATGCAGAATTCAACTTCCAAGGGGTTGTCTCTGCGGTCTTTAACTTCGCCACTGTGGAGCTGTCGGCCTTCTACTTCGATATCCGCAAAGATGCGCTGTATTGTGATGGCGACACGCTGAACCGTCGCGCGGCGCGCACAGTTCTCGATATCCTGTTCCACCGCCTGACCACATGGCTTGCGCCGGTGCTGGTGTTCACCATGGAAGAGGTCTGGCTGGAGCGCTTCTCGGGGGACGACAGCTCTGTGCATCTGATCGACTTCCCGGAAACGCCTGCGGATTGGCTCAATGAGCCGCTGGCGGCGAAATGGGCCAAGGTGCGCGAAGTGCGCCGTGTTGTGACTGCGGCGCTTGAGGTGCAGCGGACCGACAAGGTGATTGGTGCCTCGCTTGAGGCGGCTCCGGTGGTGCATGTGCGTGATGCTGAAGTGGTTGAGGCGCTTAAGACGGTGAACTTTGCTGATGTCTGCATCACCTCCACCATCGACGTGAACAACGACCCAAGCCCGGCAGAGGCCTTCCGCCTGCCGGAAGTTGAGGGTGTAGGCGTGGTCTTTGAGAAGGCTGACGGCGAGAAATGTCAGCGCTGCTGGAAGATCCTGCCTGATGTTGGCAAGCACAGCCATGACGGTGTCTGTGGCCGTTGTAACGACGCGCTGGGCTGAGCCTTTTGCCAAAGAGATTGAGGAGGGTGTCCGGTTTGGGCGCCCTTTTTTTGTTGATCATGGCCCGGAACAAGGCCGCAGGCCGCCGGGCCAGCGCACGACCGCCCGCAAGGGCGTGCGCTTTGGCGAGGTGGGATTCTTGCTGCTCGTTCGGATGTGTTTGGCTGGGATAAAGCGCGCGCTTTCGGAGGTTTGAGCGCACACCCGCGTTCCTGCGCTGCCCCCGTAGCCTTGATTCCGGGTGGGGGAGGCGGCATCGTGGCGCCATGTTGCAAACCACCGTTGATACCCCGACTGGCCTTATGACCTTGACCGAAGAGGACGGGGCCATCACCCGTGCGGAATGGGGGCAGGGGGGCGCGGACGACACGCCCTTGCTGCGGGAAGCGGCGGCACAGTTGGCGGCTTATTTTGATGACCCAGCGCGCGGGTTTGATCTGCCCTTGCGGGTGGAAGCATCAGAGTTTCAGCAGAAAGTCTGTGATGCCATGCTGGCGATCCCGCTGGGAGAGACCCGCACCTATGGTGATCTGGCCAAAGAGATTGGTGTGCCTGCGCAGGCGATCGGGCAGGGCTGTGGCGGCAATCCGATACCGGTGATCATTCCCTGCCACCGCGTGCTGGGGGCCAATGGGCTTGGCGGGTTTTCAGGGCGCGGCGGCGTGGAGACCAAGGTCTGGCTGCTCAAACATGAGCGCGCGGGTGGCTTGTTGATCTGACGGCCCTAGGGCGGTCAGATCAGAGGCGTTCGCGGTAGAGGATCTGCTGTGCAGCGCCTGCGCCGAGAAGATAGACCGAGGTGGCCACAAGGCCCCAATGCGCCCAGCTTTCGGGGTGGAAATCGACCCATGCGGCCCAGCCTGCAAAGAAGGTCCATGCAAGTGCGGTGGGCAGAGACAGCCAGCGCCAGCGCTCGGTGCGCACCGGGTGGATGAACTTGATCGGCAGGAACATCGCCACTGCCAGAACGCTCACAAGCGCGAGGCTGACCCAGAAGTTCGGCTCCACCGCGAAGATCACAATCACCAGCATGTTCCAGCATCCGGGGAAGCCCGAGAAGGAATTGTCTTTGGTTTTCATGCGGGTGTCGGCGAAATAGAGCGCCGAGGTGAAGGTGATCACGATGATTGCAAACCAGCCGGTCCAGCCGTCCATCAGCCCTGATTTAAAGAGCGCGAAAGCGGGGATGAACACATAGGTCAGATAGTCGATGATCAGATCGAGCAGCACGCCGTCAAACTCAGCCGCGTTTTTCTTCACGTCGTAGTGGCGCGCGAGCGGGCCGTCGATGCCGTCCACGATGAAGGCCACCACGAGCCAAAGGAACATAAGGCTCCATTTGCTATCAACTGCGGCGAGCATCGCCAGCATGGCGAAAACCGCCCCGGTAGCAGTGAAGAGATGAACGGAGAGCGCGCGTGCATGAAGTGTCATGTCGTTGTCATGCAGCAAAATGGGGCGTTTGGCAACGGCTGAGCGCGCCTCTTGTAAGGCACTTTTTAGAGAGATGTCTTTGTGATGTGTGTGGGGTTGTGAAAGCTTGGCTTGTGGGCTCAGGCGCGTGGTTTGAGCGCGCGGATCTGGGCTTTGATGAGATCAGGCAGCGCGGTGTCGGCACCTTCCGGCGCGGCGTCCAGCGCGGAGGCCACGTCTTTGGTGAGGATGCCGATTGTGTTGTCCGCTTCCCAGCCGTCGCGGGCAAATTCGATCTCCTCAAATCCTGAGGCGAGCCAGTTTTGCCCCGATGAGGTGTGGATGAGATCCAGAAGCGCGCGTTCGTCCAGACCGCTTTGGTCGGCCCAATCGAGCACAAGGCGGGTCATGGCGGTGTTGGAGGCGGCGAGCAGGTTGTTGAGCACTTTGGCCTGCATGCCTGCGCCAAAGGCTCCCATGTGGTGAAAATGCGCGCCTATGGCCTCAAACAGAGGCTGATGCGTGGCGATGTCCAGTGGCTCGCCGCCAAGCATGAAGGACAGCCGGGCCTCTTCGGCGGCAACGGCGGCGCCGGACATGGGGGCGTCGATCAGGGTAATCCGCGGTGGGATCCTGTCACGCAGCGCGCGGACGTAGCGTGGCGACAGGGTGGAGGAGATGATGACGGTGGAGAGATTGGGCGCGGCTGCGAGCAGATTTTGCGCGCCAAAGAGCACATCGTCGGTCTGAGCGATGTCGCGGACCACGGTGATCAGCGTGGTGAGCTGGGCCGCGAAATCGGGCAGCGCCAGAACATGCGGTGCAAGCGCGCCGAAGTCGGAGGGCGGGCGCACATCAAAGCCTTTGGCGTCAAACCCTGCAGCGCGGAGCGCGGCGAGCATCGGAGCGCCCATGCGGCCGCAGCCTGCGATGCCGACGCCGGTGACGAAATCTGGATTGGTCAAGTTGTGGCCCCCGCCTGCGTGATGCCGGCGGGGGCTCACGTGATTTAAGAGAACGCGCGTTTGAGCGCTGGTACGTTTGAGAGCACTATAACGTCAAAGGCGAGCACGGCCAGCAGGGTGAGGCCGACAAGCGGGAAGGCGATGGAGACCACGGCGGCGATCAGGAGCGCGCCTTTCCAGAGTGGCATTTCACGCGGTGCGGGTGGGGCTGCGAGACGCAGGGCTTTGCCCGGGCGGCGTTTCACCCACATGACCACGCCGGAGACACAGAGGAAGATCACCGCAAGGCAGAACACCGTGTTCAGGATCAGGTTCCAAAGCCCCATGAGGCCCATGTGGAAAGGGATGCTGACCGCCATGGATTTGCCAGCGACGGAATAGTCGGCAAAACGCACCTCGGCGAGGATTTTGCCGGTGTATTGATCCACATGCACGGTCACATCGCCCATCGGGTCAGTGCTGTCGCTGCTCATGCTGTCACGGTTGATGGTCCAGACGCCTGTTTCATCCCCCGGGTAAGCGACGCGGAAGCGGCCCTCCAGCCCCAGCGCGCGCCCCAAAGCCACGAGGCTGTTGATGTCGACTGCTGCGCCTTCGGGGGTGCCGGTGACGCCCACATCGGAGCCGGAAGCAGGCATTGGCGTTTGCTCAAGCGCCCATGGCACGTCGTTCTGGTTGCCGTGGCCCATGGCGGCGTGGGTGCTGTCTGACAGAGGCACGTTGTTCCATTTCTCAGCCGGGAAGGTGGACCAGGCCTGAACAAATTTGCCACCCCAGATGCCGGCCCATGCCAGACCGGAGATCAGGAAGATCACCATGAGGGCCGAGATCCAGAAGCCGACAACCGCGTGCAGGCTTTTCCAAAGCGCGCGGCCACGGGCGGCGAGGTTTGGCACCAGAACGGAGACGGAATTGCCACGGGGCCACCAGATGTAAAGCCCGGTGAGCACCAGAACGAGGCCGAGGCCTGCGGCGATCTCAATCAGGCGGTCACCTGTGTCGCCCAGCAGCAGAGAGCCGTGCACGTTGTCAGCAAAATCATACCAGCCGGTGCGGCGGTCCCAGCTTTCCAAAACGGCGCCGGTGTAGGGATCAACAGCGACGAGCTGTTGGTTGGCCTCTGTTTTGACGCGGAAGACCGCAGCGAGGCTGTCGCTTTTGGGGCCGATGTATTCGACCACGGTGCCGGGGACGGCGTTGGTGGCGGCCTCGGCCTGTTCTGAGATCGAGAGGGCGGTGGCTTGGGGCGTGACGGCGATTTTCTCCCCGTCGCGCCCGTCAAACTGGGTGATGAACATCATCATCATTCCGGTGATGGCAAGCATCATCAGGAAGGGGATCACATAGAGACCGGCATAGAAATGCCAGCGCCATGCGGCGAAATAGAGTTTCTGGGACAGGGTGTTGGGGGCGGCTTCGCCGCTGAATTGGCTGTTCTGAGCCATGAAGATATCTCCTGACAGACCGCAGCCCGGGCAATCGGGGCGGTTTGGATAAAGCTAGGTTTTGAAGGGGTGTCAGGAGAGGGAAGGGGGGCCGCGCGCGTCATAGCGGCGGTGAAAGCCTGCGCTTTCGTGGGTGAAGCCCTGATGTTGCCAGAGCGCGGTGAGCGTGCCCTCCAGCAGCAAAGGGTGCGGGCCGTCCGCCACAATGGCGACGTCAGGCACAGCGGAGAAGGCGCAGGGGCTGCGCTCTTCGCCGGTGCGTTCGTGCAATGGCACAGGCTCGCCGTTTTCATCGACGAGCATCTCCACCATTTCATCTGCGGTACAGAGCACGAGCAGGATGTGGCCGTCGTCCATCACCTTTGGCATCCACCCTTTGGGGATGACAGCTGTCAGGCCGATGGCCAACAGCAGGATGAGGGGCAACAGCCGGTGCAATTTATGCGAGCCCTGCGATGATGGCACGCAGGGTGCCGATGCCGTCGCCCTTCTCAGAGCTGGTCAGCACCATCTCAGGATAGGCGGCCGGGTGTTTGGCGAGTTTCTCGCGCACCTGCTTGAAGATCTTTTCGCGATCTTTCTCTTTCACCTTGTCGGCTTTGGTCATCACCACCTGAAAGGTCACGGCGGAGCTGTCGAGAAGAGACATGATCTCTTCGTCCACGTCTTTCACGCCATGGCGGCTGTCGATCAGCACAAAGGCGCGGCGCAGGTTGGCGCGGCCGGAGAGATATTGCTTCAGCAGGCGCTGCCATTTCTCCACCACCGGCAGGGGCGCGTTGGCGTAGCCATAGCCCGGAAGGTCCACAAGATAGTGGCTGTCGGTCAGGGTGAAGAAGTTGATTTCCTGCGTGCGGCCCGGTGTGTTGGAGGCGCGCGCCAGACGGGTGCGCCCGGTCAGCGCGTTGATCAGGCTGGATTTACCAACATTGGAGCGGCCCGCAAAGCAGACCTCCACACGGTCACCGGCGGGCAGGCCAGCCATGGCCACCACACCTTTGAGAAAGTCGGAGTTGGCACCATTGAAGAGCTTGCGGCCGCGCTCCAGCGCGATCGGTTCCGGGTCTTCGACAAATGGGAAGGGCAGTTGCATCAGAGAAGCTCCGCTGTGTCGCCGACGGAAATGTCGCCGGATTTGGTTACGACACCGTAAACGCCGAAGTCCTGATGGCCATAGGCCCCCTTCAGTGCGCCCAGCGTATCGGCATCGCGCACGCCGGTATCGGGATTAGATGTGGTGGCAAGACAGCGGGTGATGCGCTCGCGCACTTCGATTTCGGCGGTGCCGATGCGCAGGGTCTTTCCGATCCAGTCAAATTCGGAAAACGCCTCAAACCCGTCCAGCCAGATATTGCCGCGCCAGCGCTCTGTGGAGAGGGATTGGCCCAAGAGCTCCTCGACAGCGCGGTGGCTGGCGATGGCGTGGATGGCGATGGAGGGGAAGTTGCTGTCGGTCATGCCAACCTCGCCTGCAGGCAACAGTTTGGCACTGGCGGCGCGGTCTTTGGGCATGATCGGGCGCACCCAATCGATCAGCTTGTCGCCCTGGGTGGCGGGATCGATGGTGAGTTCCCACAGATCAGGGTGGTTCAGGGTGATTTTGCCGCTGTCCTCATCCACCTTGGCGGTGATCGCCATCAGGGCAGGGGCCCCGGCGGCACGGGAGAAATTACGGCAGGAGGCCCATTCGCCACCTTCGGTCTTGGCAGCCTCATGGGCCACGGCCCAGCGGCGATCCCAGGGGAAGGTCTGGCCTTCGACCAAAGAAATGTGACCCACGGACTCGCGTCCGTGGGCCTTGATTGGGTGTCTCCAAAGTGCGGCAACTGTGCCCATCACTTGGCGTCCTCTTTTGGTTTTTTCTTAAAGCTGGCTTTGATGTTGCCAAATACGTCCGGTTTGTAGCCGTGCTGACGCATGATGGCGTACTGCTGCACGAAGGTGATCACGTTGTTGGTGATCCAGTAGACCACAAGGCCGGAGGCAAAGCTGCCGAGCATGAACATGAAGACCCATGGCATCCAGGCAAAGATCATTTGCTGGGTCGGATCGGTGGGTGCCGGGTTCAGCTTTTGCTGCAGCCACATGGAGATACCCAGCAGGATTGGCAGAATGCCGAGGCTGAAGATCTCAAAGAAGCCCAGTTCAGGGATGCCGAAGGGCAGCAGGCCGAACAGGTTGAAGATCGAGCTTGGATCCGGTGCGGACAGGTCGGTGATCCAGCCAAGCCATGGGGCGTGGCGCAGCTCCAGCGTCACGAAGATCACTTTATAGAGCGAGAAGAAGATCGGGATCTGGATCAGGATCGGCAGACAGCCGGCCGCTGGGTTGACCTTCTCTTTCTTGTAAAGCTCCATCATGGATTGCTGCATTTTCTGACGGTCGTCGCCGGCCGCTTCTTTCAGCTTTTCCATCTGTGGCTGGAGTTCTTTCATCTTCGCCATGGAGGCATAAGATTTATAGGCCAGCGGGAAGACGATGATTTTCAGGATCACGGTCAGGCCGATGATTGCCCAACCCATGTTGCCGATCTGGACGTTCAGCCAGTGCAGCAGCGCAAAGATTGGCTTGGTCAGGAAGGCAAACCATCCCCAGTCGATGGATTCAACGAAGCCCTGAACACCGCCCTCGTTCTGATAGGCGCGGATGGTGGCCCATTCCTTGGCACCAGCAAAGAGCTGGCTGGAAGTGGTGGCGGTCTCGCCCTCGGTGACGGTGAGCGTGCGCATCACGGCTTCGGTCTGGTAGATGTCGCGGTTTGCGTCATATTTGGCGACCGATTTGAAGCCTGTGCCCGGTGCCGGGATCAGGGTGGCCATCCAGTAGTGGTCGGTGAAGCCGGTCCAGCCGTTGGCCTCCACCTGTGTCACCTCTGCCGGTGCGCCTTCGCGTTGGTCAAAGGTGAAATCGGTCATGTCGTCATAGTCGATTTCGGCCAGCTCGCCGTCCGCCATGGAGACCATGCCTTCGTGCAGGATGAAGAAGTTCTTCAGATCCTCTGGCTGACCGTAGCGGGCCAGCACACCGTATGGTGCGAGGGACACGGAGCCTGCGCCGGTGTTCTCAACCGATTGGTCCACGGAGAACATGTAGTTGTCGTCCACGGAAATGGTGCGGCGGAAGGTCAGGCCTGCGCCGTTGTCCCAAGACAGGGTCACGGGCGCGTCTTCGCGCAGGATCTCGCCGCTCTCAACAGACCAGAGGGTGTTGGAGCCGGGCACCTGATCAAGGTTCAGACCCGCGCCGGGGGCCCAGCCGTAAAGCGCGTAGTAGGCGTTTGGCTCACCGTTGGGAGACAGCAGGGTTACGATTTCGGAATCGGCGTCCTGAGTCACGCGGTAGTCGTTGAGTTTCAGATCGTCGATGCGGCCGCCCAGCAGGGAGATCGAGCCGGTCACGCGGTCGGTTGCGATGTCCAGACGGGGCGCATCTGCAGCGGCTGTTGGCTCGGCACCCGTGGCAGCGGCAGAGGCCGTGTCGGTGCCAGCGCTGCTCAGGGCAGGGGCCGTAGACGGCGTGGCGGCATCAGTGCTTTCTGCGGTGATCGCCGGGGCGTTGGGATCCTCCACCGCTTCTGGTGGGGGAAACAGGGTGAACCAGATCAGGATGACGCCAAAGCTGAGCGCCGTCGCGAGGATGAGGTTCTTGTTCTGATCGTCCATTGCCGCAAGCCATCTGTCGTTGAAACGTTGGGGAGGTTCAACAGAGGTGGGGGCCAAAGGTCAAGGGGATTCGACTGGAATCACAGGAAAGCCGTTGTGTCGTTGCTTGTCTGTGCGGGTGGCGCGTGGCTGTTGGCGCGCAGATCAGCTCGGTTTGTTGCCGATCTGGAGGGCCGGGCCGATCTTTTCCTGATGGGCGGCCATCCATTTCAGGGTCTCATGGAACGGCATTGGGCGGGCGATGCCGTAGCCCTGCACGTGAGAGCAGCCGAGCTGCGCCAGCATGGCGTGTTCTGCGGAGTTTTCCACGCCCTCGGCGAGAGTTTCGAGGCCCAGACGCTCTGCCATGGTGACAATCGCGGCAATCATGCGCTGCTGCTCCTGATCGCGGTCGACATTGGTGACAAAGGAACGGTCAATCTTGATGCGCTTGACCGGCAGGCGGCGGATGGAGGAGATGGAGGCGTGGCCGGTGCCAAAGTCATCCAGATCCACAGAGCAGCCAAGGGCGGAGATGGCTTCAAGGTTGCGCACCACCATATCGTCAGGCGCACCAGCCACCACGCTTTCCAGCACTTCGATGCCGAGACGCGCAGGCAATAGCTCGGTGCGGTCGAGTTCCCATTGGATGCGCTCTACCAGAGTGGGGCTGCGCAGCTCTTCGCCTGCGAAATTCACACCAACAACCGGCACGCTGTAGCCCGCATCATCCCAAGCACGCAGGGCACCAAGGGATTGGCGCAGCATCAGGTCGGCAAGCTGGCTCATCTGTCCGGTCTGTTGCAGGACGTCGAGAAACTGGATGGGGGCAAGGATGCCGCGTTCGGGGTGTTCCCAACGGGCCAGCGCCTCAAAGCCGGTCACAAGGCCGGTGTCGGTGGAGACCTGCGGCTGGAACCACGCGCGGATTTGGTCGCGCTGCAGGGTGCGGGCCGCTTCGCTTTGGGTTTTGCGGCGGGAGATCACCTTGCGGCCCATATCCGTGGAATAGGCGCGGATGTTGGAGGCACCGGTGAGCTGCGCCTCGTTCATGGCCATTTCGGAGGCCTGAATGAGCGCTGTCGCGGTTGGGCGGCTCAGACGTGAGGACAGGCAGAAGCCCACGGACACGCTGACATAGATGGAGGCCATCTGCAGGGGCACCGGCTCTTCCAAAGCGGTCTGGAAACGGGTGGCCATCTGGATGCCGCTTTCGACATCAAAATAGGCCACAGGTGCCAGTGCGACAACAAAGGCCGCATCGCCGGAGCGCGCCACCATATCGTCAGAGCGCAAGGCGCTTTTGAGACGGTTGGCGACATTGCGCAGCACGTCTTCGGCGGCCTGATCGCCGTGGTTTTCACGCAGACGGGCAAAATTGTCGATCTTGATGGAGAAGCAGGCGGTCACGCGACCGTCGTGCTCCAGCGTCGCCATCTTGTCCTGCATCTTGTGCTCAAGGCCCGTGCTGGTCAGCAGGCCGGTCAGCCCGTCTGTTTCACTGCGGCCGCGGCGCT
Source organism: Shimia sp. R9_3 (assembly GCF_017743755.1). Classification (NCBI taxonomy): domain Bacteria; kingdom Pseudomonadati; phylum Pseudomonadota; class Alphaproteobacteria; order Rhodobacterales; family Roseobacteraceae; genus Shimia; species Shimia sp. R9_3. The sequence goes on from NZ_JAGHRP010000006.1 coordinate 251,784, forward strand.
TGCTGCTTTCGGAAAACGGCGAGAAGGCCAGAAACGGCAGCGGCAGCAGGAAGGCGCAGATCAGCAGGCCGATCTCGCCAAAGATGAACCATGCCGCCAGAGTCGCCAAAGGCACGACAAGCGGAAGCGCTTGCCGGACATGAGACTCCTGAACCCAGAATGCACGAAGCGATTCCAAGAGCTGTCCCAGCTTTGACTGCATTTGACGTTTCCCGTGCGGCATAAAACTCGAACTACTCTTATCGATTCTCTTAAGTGATCCGTTAACGCAGCTTAGGAATGCTGTCGGAATTTTGTTCAAATTTTACTGGATCACGCATCAAACCGGCAAAATCGAAGAGGTTCGGATCCATCATGTGGCTGGGCCGTACGTTGGTGAGGGCTTTGAACATCACCTGCCGACGACCGGGGCTGTTGGCCTCCCATTGGTCCAAAATCTGTTTGACCTGCTGTCTTTGGAGCCCGTCTTGCGAGCCGCAGAGATCACACGGAATGATGGGGTAGTTCATCGCATTGGCAAATTTCTCGCAATCGGCTTCGGCCACATGGGCGAGAGGGCGGTAGACAAAAAGATCCCCTTCTTCGTTAACCAATTTGGGGGGCATGGTCGCCAGGCGCCCGCCGTGAAAGAGGTTCATGAAAAATGTTTCCAGAATGTCGTCGCGGTGGTGTCCCAGAACCACGGCGCTGCAGCCTTCTTCGCGGGCAATGCGGTAGAGGTTGCCGCGGCGCAGACGTGAACACAGTGCACAATAGGTGCGACCGGCCGGAACCTTGTCTTTCACGATCGAATAGGTGTCCTGATATTCGATGCGGTGCGGAACCTTCATGCGCTCCAGAAATTCGGGCAACACGGTTGCCGGAAAGCCCGGCTGGCCCTGATCCAGGTTGCAGGCCAGAAGCTCGACCGGCAAAAGGCCGCGCCACTTCAATTCATGCAAAATAGCCAACAGGGTATAGGAATCCTTGCCGCCGGAGAGGCACACAAGCCAGCGCGCGCCGCGCTCAATCATACCGTATTGTTCGATTGCCTCACGGGTTTGGCGTACGATTCGTTTGCGCAACTTCTTGAAACTAGCGGAAGAAGGCGCGCCGTGAAAAAGCGGGTGAATATCATCGAGATCATCAAGCATGTGCGCCTTATGCGAAGTCTTGGGCAAAGGTCAATCTGTCCCCAAAGTTATCCACAGGAGAGTCATGCGGCGCAAGCTGAGATTCGCAGTCAAAGGCCCTGTTTTTTATGGTGCGCCTCAAAGCTGTACAAAAGATTGGTTTTTAGTGAGCTTTTGCGCGCCAGAGGTGTGAGGAAATAAAAATGGGACCGCTTAAGGTGCAATCCCATTCTTAACCATTCGGCGCTTTGTCTTACGCCTTTGGTGTCAGGCGTCAGGCACCGCTGCTTATGCGTGCTGAGCGGCTCACTGAACTTGCTCTTGGTTGCATTTGCGCGCCAGATCGAGCGCCTTGGCGGTGCCGGTCAGATCAACGGTGAAGCTGTAGTGTTTTTCCGGGAAGACAATCATGGTCTGCTCGCGGCGGATGGCCTCGTAAACAGCGGGGTTGTCGGTCAGGACGTAGCCGCCGCTGTAGCCCTTGGTGATATTGCCGCGCATGCCGGTGGCTTCGCCAACATAGATTTCATCGCCGAGCAAAATGCCAACCGCTTCTTTGTCGCCGCGCTTGATGTCTGTCTCGGCTGTGGTGAACACGCCGATGTAGCCGATGCCGCGATCTTTGGTCAGGCCCATTTGGATCACGTTGTCGAGTTGATCCTTGGTCTCAACAAGGCAGGATTTCTTTTCGGTGTCGATGTGGACATTCCACCCCTCAATCGCGCCGTAGCCGACAAATTTATCCGCATAGCTGGCGGAAGCGGCGAGAGTGGCGACAACTGAGGCCGCGAGAAGACGTGAAAAACGCATGGGAAAACTCCAAACAAATCAATGGGTGATGCCACAGCTCTAGGTAGATTAGTGGGGCCTGTCCAGAGTGCCTCGCGTGAGCGGCAGAAATCGGCGGGTTTCAGGACTTTGAGCAGCCGCAGTGTTTGTCGTCTTTGCCGTCCGGGACCGGATCATAGCCTGAGCTGCCGAGCGGATGGCAGCGCCCGATGCGGCGCAGAGTGAGCCAGCTGCCTTTGACCGCGCCATGTTTTTCCAAAGCTTCCAGCGCATAGGCGGAACAGGTTGGTTGATAGCGGCAGTTAAACCCCACCCATGGGCTGAAAATCAGCCGGTAAGCTTTGACCGGAAGGGCGAAAAGGCGGGCGAGGGGCGTCATGGCCGCAATGTAGGCCTTGGCGGAGAAAAGAAAAAGGGGGCGCAGCAACGCTGATCCCCCTGAGACTGTCTTTGGCAATGGGGCCGGTTACTTCACAATGTGCTCGTCTTTCACAAACATATTGGACCAGGCGCGGTCGATGAGGTCGGGGCGCATCTGGTAGGGAATGCCCTCAAATTCGCAGATGGAAATCATCTGGTCGATCAGGAACACCGGCTGATAGTTCGCATAGGTGTTGTCGATCGTGGGATATTTGGTTTTCAGCAGATGCACGAGGCTGGCTTCGTCCAGCGGCAGACCTTTTTTCTTGGCAACCAGCGCGAAGATTTTCAGGAAGTTCTCCTGACTTGGGCCGTCGATTTTGATCTTGTAGAAAATCCGGCGCAACGCCGCTTGGTCAAAGATCTCATTCGGGTGGAAGTTGGTGGAGAAAATGACGAGTGTGTCAAAAGGCACCTCGAATTTCTCACCGGACTGAAGGGCAAGGATGTCTTTGCTTTCCTCAAGCGGAACAATCCAACGGTTCACGAGCGCCTGAGGCGGTTCTTCCTGGCGGCCCAAGTCGTCCACGATGAAGATGCCGCCGCTGGACTTCAGCTGCAGAGGCGCCTGATAGGTGCGCGCGGTTGGGTTGTAGACCAGATCAAGCATGCTGAGGGACAGCTCACCCCCGGTGATCACGGTGGGGCGGTCACATTTGACATAGCGGCTGTCAAAGCGTGCGGTGCGGCGCAGGCTCGACATGTCTTGTTCTTCGGCTTCGGCGGCGGAGTGCACAATCGGGTCATAAACGGTGATCACCTGACCGGCGTATTCGATGGCGTGGGGCACATAGACCTTATCCCCCATTGCGTCGCGAATGCCGTTGGAAATCGAGGATTTACCGTTGCCGGGAGGGCCGTACATCAGGATGGAGCGGCCGGAACCCACAGCCGGTCCCAACTGATCCAGCAGGGTGGGGGGCAGGATGAGATGCCCCATTGCGTTGGTCAGTTGGTCCCGGGTGATCTGGATGTTGCGGATGGACTGGCGTTTGACCTGCTCGCGGTAGACTTCGAGCGGCACTGGCATGGCGCCGAAATACTCGGACTGGGCCAGCGCATCCATGGCGCGGGATTTGCCGGCATCGGTGAGCTGATAGCCCATTTCATTGCCGCTGTTGGCGTTGAGTGTTCCGGTGGCCTCAAGCAGCTTCTGTTCGCGCGCCATATCCACCAGCTGTTGGGTGACGGCGATGGGTAGGCAGACGGCCTTGGCGATTGCGGTGACCATGTCCACGTTTTTGCGGAAGATGGTTTTCAGCAGAATGTCCCGCATCATGACAACAGGCAGTTGCATGTCTTCGAGCCGCTTGGGGGGCGGCGGGGCCATCACATTGGTGGTCTGCATATTCATGGATGGATCGCTCCTAATCGGGCCACGGCTGGCCCCATTGCTGTTTCCATCTCATAGACAATCAAAAGGTGGCGTTTTTTGGGCCGCATCAAGCCGCGAAGGTGAAGCTTGCACAGACAGCGGCTTGCAAAAAGCGCCTTCGCCAGATCGCGGTGTTACTGGCCGTAAAAAGCGCCGAGCAGGAGGTATGTACAGAGCATCAGGCCGATGCCGGTGCCCATGGGCAGGGTCATCTGATCGCCTTTGCCCACAGCCACGCCGTCAGCTGAGGGTTTCAGCCGCCATGCGGCCCAGTCAGGCGCAAGTTTGCGCAGGGGTGTGAAGCGCACGATCAGGGTGGCAACGGTGGCGGCGATCAGCGAGGCAAAGGCAATCCACATCATGTCGCCCGCGTCTGCGCGGTCCACAAAAAGCGCGCCAACGGCGGCCATTTTCACGTCGCCAGCCCCCATCTGCCGCAGCATCCACATCAACAGGAGGATGGCAAAGACCACCGCGTAATTGGCAAAACGCCAGACAAAATCCATCAGCGGCAGGGAGGCAAGGCCGACCACAACAAAGACGGCAAAGAGCGCCCAAACGGTCATGTTGCTGATCCGTTTGAACTTCATGTCGACATAGAAAGCATACAGGCAAATCGGGAGCGCCAAGATCAGCGACCATAGCGCAAAACTACTGGAAACCTGCATCTTTATAAAGCCTTAGGTGCGCTCAAGTGCATCCAGAGCACGGACCGCTGCCTCAAAGTGCTGCGGGTGCGTTTCGATGGCTTCGCGCAGCAGAACCTTGCCGGTCTCGGTGTCGCCTTGCTTGATCGCTGAAAGCGCAAGCGTGTGCAGCAGCTGCGCGCGCTCGGTTTGCACCATGGGCACAACAGGCAGCGTGTATTTGCGCTGCGCGCCACGGGCGAGAACCATGTTGTTCTTGGCGGTGAAAAGCGTGCTGTCCTGACGGATGGCCTCGCCAAACAGGCGTTCCGCTTCGGCGTAGTCGCCGCGGGTCAGTTTGGAGTAGCCCCAGTTGTTCATCACACCGCCGGGGCGTGTGGTCAGACCAACCGCGATTTCATAGAAGCTGTCGGCGCGGTTCCATTCCTGATTGCTGTCCGCAATCATGGCCTCAAGGCGATAGCGCTTGAAGGTCTCATGGGTGGGAGGAATGCTGTCCAGCGTCTTTTCGGCTGCGTCCCACTGGCCTGCACGGATTTGCGCATCGGCGAGATCAACGCGGTCGTTTGCGGTACTCTCTTTGTGTTTGGTGACACGTGTCCAGGCCGGGACGGCCTCGGTGAAGCGTTTTGCGCGCACATAAGACACCGCCAGACCACGCTGAATATCAATACGGTCCGGGTTGTCGTTCAACGTGCGTTGGAAATAGGCAATGCCTTCGTTTGGATCCGCCACCGTCAGCATCACATCTGACAGGTTGCTTTCATCCAGCGCGTTCACGTCCTGAATCGCGCGCTCAACGCTCTCTTGGTCGCTATCGGAGCAGGCTGCCAAAACAACCAAGCTTAGCCCGCAGATCGACCCCAACACAGTATGGCGCATTTTTGCGTCCTTTGCTGCTCGTGCCTTCAACTATGGTGTCTGACGGATGAGATAGTCACTGCTGCCCCGTCGAACCAACTTATATTCTTGTGGTTTTTCGTCAGCATAGCTGGGTTGATTCGATTTTGCGAGCGCTAAGCGCAAATTATCCCGGATTGCGTCACTTTCGCCATTGTCCAGCGCATAGGCCCGTCTGAGGATCTGTTCGGCCTCGGCGTTTTTGCCCTGTTCCATCAGCGCAACGCCAAGATTGTTCCAGGTTTCGGGGTTTGTGTCATCTGCCTGAGTGGCCTCCCGCAGCATGGTTTCTGCTTGCCCCAGACGGCCCATGACCAGATTGGCGGTGCCAACAGCAGAGATCACTTCGGGCGTGCGGCCCTGATCCACGGCGGCGCGCACAAAGGCGTCCATGGCCAGCTCGTATTCGCCCGCATCCATCAGGCGCCAGCCCACAAGCAAACCGTCAACCGCTGGTTCAGAGCGGTCCACGGCGGGCGCGTAGGGGCTGTCTTTGGACGCCCCAAGGCCGCCCGTGTCACAGGCGGCCAGTGAAAATGCTGCGATAAGGGCGCAGGCCCGAAAACCTGTCATCTTTTTTGCTTTTGCTCGTTTTGCCTTATTGGCCGAGCTGCGTGATCCCGATCACGGATGGGCTGACCAGAATGATCAACAGCGGCGGCACTGTGAGCATCATTGTGGCCAATGTCATCTTTGTTGGCAACTTGTTTGCCGCCTCTTCCGCCCGCATCACACGTTTGTCACGCATCTCTCCGGCATAGACCCGCAGAGCCTCGGCGATGGAGGTACCAAAGGTGGCCGATTGGATCAGCACGGTCACAAAGGAGGACACATCCTGCACGCCGCAACGCTCGCCCATGTCAGAGAGCACCTGAGATTTGTCTTTACCGGCTTTCATCTCCTGCGCGACGATCTGAAATTCCTGACTGAGCGCCGGATAGGAGGCGCGCAACTCGGCAGCAACGCGGACGATGGATTGATCGAGCGACTGACCGGCTTCCACGCAAACCAGCATCATATCGAGGCTGTCAGGGAAGCCTGCGGTGATTTCCTCTTTGCGCTCTTCAACGCGGCGGGTCACCCAGTATTTCGGCAGCATGTAGCCTGCCGCACCGGGGCCAAGGGTCCAGAGCATCATGTCGGTGGTGCTGGAGTCCGGGGTCTGCTTCACGAAGATAAAGTAGCTCACGCCCAAGATCAGACCGCCGATGCCCAGAAGAAACTGTGCCAAATGATAGGCGCGCACCGCATCGCGGGACGGGTAGCCTGCCTGCATCAGTTTGAGGCGGACAGAGCTCAGTTCCTCTTCGCTTTGAGGCTCCAGGAAGGCTTTGTATTTGTCGAGTTTGGCGTTGGCCGCCTTGCGCCGCAGCTTATCCTGTTGTGAGTTCTTGGTGTCTGTCTTGCCGCTTTGCGCGCGCTTGAGCTTTTCGATGGGGTCATCCTGACGGGCGACCATCATGGCGAAAACCAGCAGGGCAAAGAAGCCGCCAAGCACCAGAACAGCGAGTAGGGGACCTTGGGGACCGATCATGTCGGTCAACATCAGGTTCAAGGCTTCCATAGTGGTCATAGTGGTCTCTCCTCAAACTTTGATGTTGGTCAGGATTTTCATCACGATGAGGTTCAGGCCAAGGAACATGCCCACGGCGATACAGCCGGGAATGTAGAGCCAGTGGTCTTTGACTTCGTCGTAGTAGTTCGGGTCCATCACGTTGATCACGATCAGCGCCAGAACCGGGAAGGCGGACAGGAATTTGCCGGACCATTTCGCCTCGGCGGTGATGGCTTTCACGCGGCGGAACAGGCGGAAACGTGCGCGGATCACCTTGGACAGGCCGGCGAGGATTTCTGCGAGGTTACCACCGGATTGCTGCTGGATGGTCACGGCCACAGACAGAAAGCGCATGTCCTGCATGTCCAGTCGTTCGGCCATATCCTTGAGCGCGTCGCCCATGTCGCGACCATAGGCGGCCTCATCGGCGATTACACCAAATTCGGTGGCCAGTGGGTCTTCGATTTCCTTGGAGACGATCTGAATGGCGGAGGAGAACGGGTGGCCCACCCGCAGGCTGCGCACCATAAGTTCGATGGCGTCAGGCAGCTGCTCTTCGATCAGAGAAATCCGTTTGTTGGCCTTCATCGACACCCAGGTGAAGACGCCGCCAACGCCCATCATCACGCTAATGGCGGCGCGGGTCACGGTGCCTGTTTGCGTGCCGACGGAGAGACCCACAAAAGCAAAGATGGTGAGCGCGACCATGATCAGGATCAGCTGTTGGGGCGAGAAGGCGATGGCCGCTTTCTGGGCCTTTTCAGCCAGCACCGAATAGAGCGGGATGCCGCGGTTTTCGGTGTGCTGTTTCATCTCCTTGCGGAGCTGTTCCAGCACCTCTTCGCGCTTGGCGCCCTTGTCGAGCATCTCTAGGCGGCGGTTGACGCGGCTGTTCAGGCTGATCGATTTGCCAAAAACAGTCAGGTAGATGCCTTCGACCAGAACGAAGACACCCACAAAGATAAGCCCGTAGACAATGAGTTCGGGTGAGAATGGCATGTCGTCTTACCCCGCAGACGGTTCGTAAATTTCAGGTGGCAGGTCATAGCCCCAGAGGCGGAAGCGCTCGGAATAGTGGCTGCGCACGCCGGTGGCGGTGAAGTGACCGATAATCTTGTTTTCCGGTGTCAGGCCGGTGCGCTGGAAGCGGAAGATCTCCTGCATGGAAATCACGTCGCCCTCCATGCCGGTGATCTCGGTGATGGAGGTCATCCGGCGCGAGCCGTCCTGAAGGCGGGAGGCCTGCACGATCAGGTTCACCGCCGAAGAGATCTGGCTGCGCACCGCTTTGATCGGCATTTCGATCCCGGCCATGGCGATCATGTTTTCCAGACGGGAGATACCATCGCGCGCGTTGTTGGCGTGGATCGTGGTCATGGAACCGTCGTGGCCGGTGTTCATGGCCTGCAGCATGTCGATCACTTCTTCGCCGCGGGTCTCGCCCACGATGATCCGGTCAGGACGCATCCGCAGAGCGTTTTTCAGACAGTCGCGCGGGGAGACCTCGCCTTTGCCTTCCACGTTGGGCGGGCGGCTTTCCATCCGGCCCACATGGGTCTGCTGCAGCTGAAGTTCCGCCGTATCCTCGATGGTCAGGATGCGTTCGGCGTTGTCGATAAAGGAGCTGAGCGCGTTGAGCGTGGTGGTCTTACCGGAGCCGGTACCACCGGACACAATCACATTGAGGCGCGTGGCCACGGCGGCCTGAAGATAGGCGGCCATTTCCTCAGAAAAAGCGCCAAAACGCACCAGATCGTCGATGCCCAATTTGTCTTTCTTGAACTTACGAATGGAGACCAGCGAGCCGTCCACCGCAATCGGGGAGACCATGGCGTTAAAACGCGAACCATCCGCCAGGCGGGCGTCCACATAGGGGTTGGATTCATCCACCCGGCGACCCACGGCGGAGACGATCTTGTCGATGATGCGCAGCAGGTGGCGTTCGTCTTTGAACACCACATCGGTCAGCTCCAGCTTACCGGCGCGTTCCACAAAGATCTGCTTGGGTCCGTTGACGAGAATATCGTTGACGGTTTCGTCCTGCAGGAGGGTTTCCAGCGGACCAAGGCCCGTGACCTCGTCATAGAGTTCCTGAAAGACCGTCGTGCGCTCTTCGCGGTTTAGGACAATAGCCTTTTCCTGCAGCACTTCGGTGGCAATCGCCGTGATTTCCGAGCGCAGTTCCCGCTCGGAGGCTTTGTCCAGCGCAGCAAGGTTCAGGTTGTCCAGTAGCTCGCGGTGCAGCTCCAGTTTGATTTCCCCAAGCCGCTCCTTGCGGCGGCGTTCCTTATCGCCCGCGACCACTTCGCCAGCAGCCTGCTGCGCCATCGGGCGGCGCATGATCTTTTTGGCCTCGACCGCAGCTTCCGGTGCCGGGGCTGTGGGGGCGGGCTTTGCAGTTTTTTTCTGCGCGACGGCCGCCTTTTGGGCGACTGCGGCGCTGGGCTTGGCGTCGGCTTTTTTATAGCGGGAGAACATGGGGTGATCCCTCTTTAGGCAGCTTTGTCGTCAGATTGATCGAGCGCGTGCAGGCTGTTGGCCAGTTTGGCGATTTCCTTGCGCAGCGGGTTTTTAGCCGCGGATACCGCGAGGGGTTGGCCGTGGTCTGAGGCCTGCGCGATCTGCTTGCCGCCGTCCGGCAGATGCAGGTCGATGGAGATGCTCAGGCTTTCGGCCAGACGTTTGACGCGGCTTTTGCCCGCCAGATCAGTGAATTTCGGTGCGCGGTTCATCACGTAGCGCAGCTTTTCAAACGGCAGGTCTTCGGCCTGCAAGGCCCGTTTCAGGCGCATTGCGTTTTGTGCGGAGCGCATGTCGATTTCCATGGTCGCAAAGTAGACATGGGCCGCCTGCAGAACGACTTCGGACCACTGCACAAGCGTGGAGGGCATGTCCACGATCACGTAGTCATAGTGCTTGCGCGCCATTTCCAGCACCCGCTCGATGTCCTCAGGGCCGACCAGATCCAGTGGAATGATGTCTGCGGGCGCGGTGAGCACATGCAGGATGTCTTCGTATTTCTGCAGCGCCTGACCGAAGCTGTCGCTGTCCATGCTTTCGGTATCGGTGATCAATTCAAACACCGAGTCCGGGCGTGGCAGATCCAGATAGGTGGACATGGTGCCAAACTGCAGATCGAGATCGACCAGACAGACGCTGGGCGGTGTGTCGCCAATGGTTGCCAGCTCCCAGCCGAGATTGGTGGCCAGAGTGGTCGCGCCGGTGCCGCCTGCAAGACCATGCACGGCGATCAAAACGCCTTCGCGGGATTCCGAGGAGGCCGACAGGGTGACTTTGCTTTCCGGGCCAGCGGCTTTGGCGGTTGTGGTGGTCCGCAATTTTTCGATGGCGGCCTGAAGCTCGCCCGGTGGCAGCGGGTAGGGGATGAATTCGTCAGCGCCGTGGCGCAGCAAATGGTGCAGGGACGCGGGCGTGACATCCTCGGCGATCAAAAGTGTGCGGATGTTGCGGTTGCGTGCCTCTGTGATGATGGCTGTCAGCTCGTCCAGCGCGTCTTCATCCATGTCATCAATCGCCAGAGCAATGAATTCCAGATGTTCGGCATCCGGTTGCTCCATGAATGGAAGCGCGTCTTCAAACCCCAGGTCGCCCCATTGCTCCCCAAGTGCCTCTTCCATGTCCACGATCAGAAGCTCAAAATTCTGCACATCCCGGCAAATTGTGCATGCCAGGATCGGACTTTGATCAGTTTGCAGCGGTTCGCTACTCATATTCAGCCTCTAGTTCGCTTGCGCTTGACGCGCGTGATGTTGTGCAGAGGTGCCCACCTCGTTCAGCGTTTGGACTTCAGGGAAGCCCCCAGTGCCGCGAATCTTCGCAAGGGCACTTTGCCTCAAGAACGAACATCCCCCTCAACTGGGGCAACATTGGGGCCAAAAAGCCGAAATTGTGCGGAATTGTGCGACGATCAGCGGGTGGGGCGGGGATCGTTTCCCAAACAAAACAAAGCCGACCCAAGGGCCGGCTTTGTGTAACTCTTTGTTTTGTGAGCGACTTTGGGCTCTTTGTGTTATTCGCCGCCGCCAGAAACCGCGAGGCCGGAAATTGCCGTCGTCGGGAGGGCGCTGTTCACGTATTCGCGATAGACAATTTGGGCATATTTTCCGTCAAGCACGGTGGGGTGGCGGTCCACAAAGCCTGTGACTTCGGTCACGGTCCGGCGGTTCTGGCGTTCGCGGCCCTGGCTCACGACAAGAGGTTGGGTTTTCCCGAGAGAAACAACCGCTTCTAGCCGGTCGCCGCCGATGCCTTGTGAGCCGAGGTAGGCCACAACGGCGCGTGCACGGCGCAGGCCGAGCTGTTTGTTGTAAGCACTGGAGCCGACCGCATCTGTGTGGCCATAGACTTTGAAGCGCACCTCAGGGAACTGTTTGATCCAGACCGCCTGCTGGCGCAGGATGGCGCGCGCCTGTTCGTCAAGTTCCGCGCTGTCAAAGCGGAAGTTCACCATGTCTGGCACTTCTTCAGCGAAGCGGTTGGCGAGGCTCAGGACGTAGCTTTGATCGCCATTCTGGATGCCGAGGTTATTGACGGTGGCCTGGCCAAATGTGCCGCTGTCAACAACGGAGCCAGCTTCGCGGAACCAAGACGGCACGGCGCTGTTGTCGCCGTCAGAACAGGCGGCTGCGAGGAAAAGATTGAGGATTGCCAGTTTCTTCAACATGTCGCGTCCTTCCCTTAATCCATCACGTAGCCGTAAGAGCCATTGAAATCCTGCTTGGCCACTTCACCCGCAGCACCGGATTGCTTCTTGGTATTGCTGGTCACATGGCCAAAGAGGAAGAGTTCCTGCTCTGTGGGGGGCTTGATCCGATCTGTGGGCAGCGCGAGCGCTTCGCCGCGGGTGGGGGTTACCAGATGGGCCGTTACAATGATCACCAGTTCAGATTGTGAGCGCTGATAGTCGGCGCTGCGGAACAGGGTGCCCAGAACAGGGATGTCGCCGAGCCAAGGCACCTGGGCATTGTTGTCAAGAAAGTCATCTTCCAATAGGCCTGCGATGGCAAAGCTTTCCCCGTCGCGGAGTTCAACAGTAGTTGCGGCTTCGCGACGTGTGAAGGCCGCGATGTTAAGGCCGCCAGCCACGATGCCGTTTGCTGTATCCAGAGCGGAGACAGCTGTTGCCAGTTCCAGATTGATCAGATCGCCGTCGACCACACGTGGTATAAAGTTCAACTCGATGCCAAACGGCTTGAATTCGACGCTGACTTCGCCGTCTTCACCGGGGCTGGGAACAGGATATTCGCCGCCCGCAAGGAAGCTGGCCTCTTGTCCTGAGAGTGCTGACAGGTTGGGCTCTGCCAACATGCGTGTCAGACCTTTGCGCTCCAGCGCCTGGATCAGCACGCCAACTTCGAAGGCGCCGATGTCGAGGTTGAAGAGACCAGCACCAACTGTGCCGGTTGAAACCTGCACGCCGCCTGCGTCAGTTGGGGGCAACAGGAATTGACCGGTTTCGATAATGTCACCTGAGCCGGAGATCTGAAGGCTGGTGCCCAAAGCCTTGGACACACTGCGCTGCATCTCGGCAAACCGCACTTTCAGCAAGACCTGCTGTACGCCACCAACAACCAAAAGGTTTGAAACACGCTCTGGCGCATAACGCTCTGCCAGATCCAGGGCACGCTGAAGGCGTTGCGTAGAACTGACTGTGCCAGACAGGACGATGCCATCATTGGCGGAGCGCACTTCGATTTTCTCATCTGGGAGAATTTGGGTCAGGCGCTCTTTAAATTCGCTGAGGTCGGGAGATACCTGAACCTCGACATTGGTGATCAGCCTGCCGGTTGCATCAAGCAGGGTGAGCGTTGTGATCCCCGGAGATTTGCCAAGCACATAGATTGTGCGGTCCGACAGGGAAGAGATATCTGCAATGGCCGGGTTGGCAATTGAGAGCTCTGCAAAGGGAACGTCGCTTTCCACCACAACGGCGCGGTTCATCGGCACGCCAAGTGAAGAGTTTGTGCCGCTGCGCACCACCCGAAGGCTTTCCGCAGCAGTGGGGGGCGCCATAAGCGGCATAACCCCGACGGCAACGCCCAGAAGGGTCGCGCCAATAAGTCGTCTCATAATCATTGTGACCTGCCTCTCGATCACGCCTCAGTTCGCGGGTCTTTTGCCCACAATTGGCAGCACTCTGCGCCAGTTTGGTAAATATTGCAAGAATCAATGACTTTGGCGGGCTTGTTGATGTGTGGGGCTGTGTGCAGGCAGACACATTCCATCCGTTAGACGTGTGTCGCCTAGGGCTGCACGAGAAAAAGGCGCCCGCGATCCGGGGCGCCTTTGATTTGGACTGCCATCGTCGTGCAGTGTAGTTTTTCGGGTTTAGTTCGTGCAGGGGATCGGGATGGTGGACACATTCCCGCCCTTGCGTGTTTTGATGGAGCATACACGTTCCGGCTCCACCTGAACCACCTCGCGCACTTCCGGTTCGGGTGCATCTTCGATGCCCAGAAGGCGTTTCTGGTCAACTTCGATCACCTCGGCGACCGTGTCATCCCCAGCGCCCACAAGCGAGAGAGACAGGCGGCCGGAGCTTTGCGCGAAGTTCAGGGCAGGCACTTGATCGCTGGCAACGGCCACGGTCACGGTGCGGGCGATGCCGCCGCCTTCCATTTCTTCGTTCACGGACTGATCCACGGCGATCAGTTTGACATTGGGTTTGATAAGCTTGGTGAAGTCGCCACGACGGGTGATGTCGTTTTCGACGCCGCCGGTCCAGTAAACATCCACGCGGTCGCCTGGGCGCAGCAGCCCGGATACGCCGCTTGTAACGTCGACCTTGATGGTGAAGGCGCGCTCGCCCTCTTTCAGGCGGGAGCGAATGCCGGCTTCCTGGCCCGGTTCGGTCAGCTTGGCGGCGATCAGGACCTCGCCTTTTTCCATGGTGCGCAGGACAACACGTTGCTTGTTGTCGCCGTCAGGGAAGATCTCATCGGCGTTAGTGAACATGCCCTCTGGCATGGCGGCTTTAGGCCATTTGGTGCGGCGCACGTCCTTGAGGGCAAGCTTCTCGCCAAACTTCATTTGGCGCGCGACAATAAAGCCATCCACCAGCTCGACGGTTGGCGGCGCGTTTTTGCGGGCCAGCTCGGCCTGCTTGTCGATTTCCTTGATGTAGTTTTGTGCCATGTAGACCGCGAATCCTGCGATCCCCAGACCGAAAAGCAGCACGGCTGCAAAGATACCACGCATGGGTCCCACCTCGTGTTTGTGTCGTTGTGCAAAGAAGGCGCACAGACTGGTTCACGAATGACATTGCTTGGCAAATGTGGCGAATTCAGGGAGCCAAAGGACAGGTTTCGTGACGTCTCTGTATGAAGTGCGCCAGATGCTGGCTGGCAAAAACAAACAGGCGACCAAATCGGACGCCTGCTCAGCCATAAAAGCGTGCCAGAGGCACAATATTACTGTGTTGGGACTGCCGCGCTGGTCGCGTCTGCGGCATTCAGGGTCACCGCTGCAGCTGTTACCGGCGCGCGCGCCGCAGACTCAATGGCTGCAAAAACAACGATCGCAAGTCCAATAATACCTGCTGTCAGAACGACCCAGTCAACTGTGACCGCGCCCGCTTCATCGTTTTTAAAAGACTTCATAGAACGGATCATTTAATTCCTCGCCGACTGTTGAGATGTCATCAAATTGATAGGCCGGGCGCCCCGCTTATCGCAGTGCGCCCGGCCTATGAGCGCTCTTCAAGAATTAGTTAGAGCTGCTGGTTGTGGAAATGGCGCTGGTTGTTGCGTCAGCGGAGGTCAGTGCCGCGGCTGCTTCGGTGGTCAGGCCGGAAGTTGTGGTTTCGATTGCAGTGAATGCTGCAACTGCGAGGCCAACAACGGCAGCGGTCAGAACAACCCAGTCAACGGTGACTGCGCCAGCTTCGTCTTTGCGGAAGTTTTTGATGAACTTGATCATGGGATTTCTCCAGTAAAGGGGGGCAATAGAGCAGGGCGAGGCCTTTTAGGCTGTCCTGCTCCTATGAGAAGCTCTCAGGGATTAGTTGGAGCTGCTGGTTGTGGAAATGGCGCTGGTTGTTGCGTCAGCAGAGGTCAGTGCCGCGGCTGCTTCAGTGGTCAGGCCGGAAGTGGTGGTTTCGATTGCAGTGAATGCTGCAACTGCCAGGCCAACAACGGCAGCGGTCAGAACAACCCAGTCTACGGTGACTGCGCCAGCTTCGTCTTTGCGGAAGTTTTTGATGAACTTGATCATGGGATTTCTCCAGTAAAGGGGGGCAATAGAGCAGGGCGAGGCCTTTTAGGCTGTCCTGCTCCTATGAGAAGCTCTCAGGGATTAGTTGGAGCTGCTGGTTGTGGAAATGGCGCTGGTTGTTGCGTCAGCAGAGGTCAGTGCCGCGGCTGCTTCAGTGGTCAGGCCGGAAGTGGTGGTTTCGATTGCAGTGAATGCTGCAACTGCCAGGCCAACAACGGCAGCGGTCAGAACAACCCAGTCTACGGTGACTGCGCCAGCTTCGTCTTTGCGGAAGTT